>DASXYY010000022.1:0-68498 GCA_036502225.1 Opitutaceae bacterium | reverse complement strand
GCTGGACCGGATGGGATTGCCGGCGCCGGACCTGTCGGCGCTGCGGACGGGCGAATACGTGGCCCCGCGCAACCCCAGGGAGCAGAAGCTCGCGGCGATTTTCGCGGAGGTGCTCAAAGTGGAGCCGGTGGGAGTGAACGACAGCTTCTTCCACCTGGGAGGCCATTCGCTATTGGCCACCCGGCTGATCAGCCGGGTGCGCGCGGAGTTGAAGGTGGAGCTGGCCATGCGCACGATCTTCGAGGCGCCCACGGTGGCAGATCTGGCCGAACGGCTGGAGCAGGCCCGGACTGCCCGCCCGGCGCTGGAGGCGGGGCCGCGGCCCGAGCGCATTCCCCTTTCGTACGCGCAGGAGCGCCTCTGGTTCATCTCGGAGCACCTGGCCGGGCATGAGCTGGCCTACAATGTGCCTCCGCTGGCACTTCCGTTTGCGGGGCCGTTCGACCCGGAGGCGATGCGCCGGGCCTTTGCCCAGCTCGTGGCGCGGCATGAGAGCCTGCGGACCACGTTCCGGGTGCTGGATCCGGAGCGACCGGAGGAGCCCTCGCAGGTGATCGCCCCGACGCTGGCGCTGGAGGTTCCGCTGGTCGAAATGGTGGGGCCGGATGGAAAAGATCACTTGGAAAAGCATTTCCAGCATCAATTCGATTTGGCCGCAGGGCCGCTGCTGAAAGTGGTGATCCTGAAGCGGGGAGCGATGGATCACGTGCTGCTGATCAACCTGCACCACATCATCTCCGACGCATGGTCCGTCGAAATCATGCTCCGCGAGTTGCTGAGGCTCTATCTGGCGGAAAGGATGGGACAGAATCCGCGATTGGAGCCGTTGAAGGTGCAATACGCCGACTATGCTTGCTGGCAAAGGCGCCAGGATTTGGCACCGGACCTGGCTTATTGGAAATCGGTACTGGCGGGATTCCAGGATTGGGCTGCATTGCCGTACGGCCGTCCTTCTCCGCTGCCGACCAGCTGGGGTGGACAGATGACGCGCCGCCGGTATTCCAAACGCCTCGCGAAGAACCTTGCGGTGCTCAGTAACCAGCAGGAAAGCACGTTGTTCATGACGCTGACCGCCGCGCTGCTTGTGTTGCTGCACCGGCGCACGGGACGGACCGACCTGTGCGTTTGGACCACGGTGGCGGGGCGAGAAGATCTGCAACTGGAGGACGTGGTCGGATTCTTCGCCACCCTTCTGCCGTTACGGGTCGACTTGGGCCAGGATCCGAGCGGGGCAGAAATCGTGCGACGGGTGAAGGCGGTGACGCTGAAGGGCTTCGAGCATTATTTGCTGCCCTTCGAGCATCTGCTCAAATGCATGAATCTGGACCACAACGATCGCCGCAATGCGCTGGTGCCAATTGTAGTCCGCCACCAAAACTTTGCGTCCGAGCACCTCAAAGGCTGGACGAGGGGAGCGGACGCCATCGACCGGTTGCGCCGCCCGCATGTCTCCGGCGGGCCTTCCCCGGCCGACGCGGATCCGGTTCACCCTGCTTCATCCACGCTCCTGCCGCGTATGATGTGGAGCGAATTGGACTTTCAGTTTTTCGGTGACGGAAACGAGCTGGAGACGCTGGTGGAATATGACGGAAACCGGTTCGACGCCCCGACCATCGAGCAGCTGCTGGAGCAGCACGAGCGCGTTCTGGAAGAATTAGTGGCGGACCCGAGTCGGCCATTGCGGCAACTCCGCGGGATTCGGAGTGAGGAGCCGGACCGGCCATGCCCAGGCTAGACCAAGCGGACTCCGGCCGCCGCGAAGCTTGCAAAAATCTTGCGGCGGGGTGCGCCTCGCGCCGACCTACGCTCGGTCTCATCGACACGAGCCAGTCGCCCGGAAAACCGCTCCCGTCGAGAACGCGCTTCTGACAATGACTGATCGGGCCGGCCAAGACCATCACCGGCGCCCCTGCGCAGGCCGACCGATCCTTTGCCAAGAATTATGAGGCGATTGAAAGAAAACCCTTGAACCGAACCGCCGCAGCGTCCACGGTGGCGAAAATCAGCCCCTACCGATTTCGCCCCGACGCCTCGGCCGGGCTAGGTCCCGCCGCTTCGGCTGGGCGGCCCTGACGCAAGTTTTAAAATTTTCCAATGAATCCGTTTGACGACCCGGACGCCTCTTATCTCGTCTTGAAGAACGATGAAGACCAGCATTCGCTGTGGCCGGAGACCATCGACGTTCCCGCGGGCTGGAGGAACGTCTTTGGCCCCGACAAGCGCCAGCCCTGCCTCAATTACATAGAGGAGAATTGGGTCGACATGCGGCCGAAGAGCTTGCGCGAGAGCATGCAGAAGGTGGATTGAGCGGCGGCGCTCCGACTGTATGATTGTGTTTGCGTTGGCCACCCGAGAAATGACTCTCAACGCACCCGCGAACGAGTACGTTCTGGAAGAGCACAATCGGGGGGGGGCGGTCACGCATCGGCATGTCGCCGCCAGAGGGTTTTAGCCCAACGCCAGAGGCAAATGAGCCGATTTCCGGGCGAAGGCGAGGCAATCGGTGCGCACGTTGAGGCGATACGCGCCGAACCGATTTCCGTGCTTCGAGGGCCGGACCGTCTCGGCTCGGTGCGACTGCCCTTTGAGCTTGGCTCTCCGATCCGGTGCTATCTTCACCATGCCCATATGACCGGCATCTGCGCGGCCCATCGGCCGTTGGCGGGAATTCTCGGCAACTTCTATATCAATATCTGGTGCTCGAGCCCGGAACAACCGAATGACGGACACCGCCCCCAGGGCCTGTTGCTTGAATTCGATCCGCCGGTGTATTTTGGTACGCCACAGGCATGCGGGATAGTGAGTTCGGAACCATGGGCGGTCGATTTTGTGGCGAACGCGTCTTCCGAAGAAATTACCGCACGAATCCACGAGGCATTGGGGTCGGGCCGCTTCGTCGAATGCAACTTGGACGAATATTTCCTGCGGGGGACACTCAGCGAAAATAAGGCTCACTGGCGCCACCATACTTTGATCTACGGATATGACCCGGCGGACGACTGTTTTCTCTGTGCGAGTTATTTGATGAAATCGGAATACGGGGAGGCGCGGCTTCGGCGATCGGTCGTGAAGACGGCGTTGGTGTCGCGCGCGGTTCACCTGAACGAATGGACGCCAAATGTCGATTATGCCAAAATCATGCGCGTCAGGGAGCAGGCGATCACGTTCGACCCGGCCATCCAAACGGACCCTGAGCAAATTCTCCGGCAAATTCAGGATTTTCAGGATTCGCGTGCTAGCGATGGATATGGCGATGACGGAACGCGGCGATACGGACGAAATGCGCTGCTGGGAGTCGCTCGCCATTTGAAGACCGTTCCGAGTCGGCGGCAGCTCGATTTTCGTGTTACGCGGCTGCTGATGGAACGGGCGCAACTCATGGCCGCCCGTCTGACGTCGTTGGCCCCCGAGGCTGCGAGGGCATGGTCGGAGGTTTTCGCGGCCCTCCGCCGGATCCACCTCACGGCATTCGGAATGCTCAACGAAACCTACCCGTTCTCTCCCGCGTTGTTGGCGACGGAATTTTCCGAAATCTGCGATGCCGACGCCCGGGCTGCGGATCGCACCATCCGGGGGTTGCGGGGGCTCAGTTAGCGCAAGCAGGTTCCGCGATCTTGGCACCACGATGTTTCTGTCGCATTTGAAATGCTCTGGCTGCGGCAGCCAGTATTCGGCCGACGAACCGCGCGGTTTGTGTCCGAAATGCACGAAACCCTTGCTAGCCCAATACGACCTGGAGGCGGTGTCCGGCCGGCTCCGTCGCGATGCGCTCGCGGACAGGCCGAACTCCATGTGGAGGTACCGCGAGCTGCTGCCGGTCTCGGATACCAGTGCGATCGTCACCTTGGGCGAAGGTATGACGCCTCTAATACCCATGCGGCGGGCGGGGGAGAAAAAAGGGCTGCGCCAGCTGTTCGTTAAGGACGAATCCGTGAACCCGACGCACACGTTCAAGGCCCGGGGCATGTCGACGGCCGTCTCGATGATGAAGCAGTTCGGAGTTCGCAAGCTTGCCGTTCCGACGGCGGGCAATGCCGGGCACGCCTTGGCGGCCTATGCGGCGAGCGCCGGGCTGGAGGCGTACGTCATCATGCCCAAGGACAGTCCGAGGTCGAACATCGTCGGATGCCGAATGATGGGAGCCAAAGTCGACCTGGTCGATGGTTCGATCAGCGATTGCGCGACGGAATTGGAACGACGCAGCACCGCCGAGGGATGGTTCAACATTGCGACGCTCAAGGAGCCCTATCGAGTCGAGGGGAAGAAAACCATGGGCTTTGAAATTATGGAGCAATTGGGCTGGCGGCCACCAAGCGCAATCGTATACCCGGCCGGCGGCGGGAGCGGCCTGATCGGGATTTGGAAGGCAATCATGGAACTGATCGAGTTGAAATGGATACCTCCCTGCCCGCCGAAGATGTACGCGGTGCAGTGCCAGTGTTGCGCGCCGGTTGTGCGACGCTTCGCGGGCGCCGAAAGCTTGTCGCCGGGACTTTCAGCGCCGATGAGGTCTTCCGGACTCAAGGTGCCGAATCCCATTGGGATGGACCTGATGCTCGAGGTCCTGCGGAAATCCGGCGGAAGCGCGATTGCGGTCACCGAAGAGGAAATCACGCGGGCGATGGAGGAGATCGGCGGATGTGAAGGGGTGTTTGCTTCTCCTGAAGGCGCGGCGACCTTCGCCGCATTGGGTCAATTGGCGGCCGAGGAGCGCCTGGCTCCTGACGATACCGTGGTCCTATTGAACACCGGCTCCGGCCTGAAGTACCTGGAGTGGTTCGACTGATGCCGAAAGGGCAAGGGCCATCGGAAAACCGCAGGAATCCGCCAGACAAACGCCAGAGAACCCGAAAACGCGCAGAAAAGTTTTGCTCCCCGCCGCGAAACCAGAGAATTTGACGAAGCGAATCGCACTCTGAATTTCTGCCTATGGAACCGATTGGCCTTAATCCGGACGAAGTGGTGGCCCAGCTCCAAGCGAAGCTGCCGGAAAAGCGGCGGTGTGATACTGCGTTTGTGGCACCGCGCAGCGCCTTGGAGCGCATTCTCGTGGAGTCCTGGGCCGAAGTCTTGGGAGTGGATAAGGTTGGCATCGACGACGATTTTTTTGCCCTGGGAGGCGATTCGCTCCATATGACTCAGATCATCGGTCGGGTGCGGGAGAAATGCGGGGCGGAACTTTCCTTCGAAGACTTCTTCTCGACTCCGACGATTGTCGGATTGGCGCTATCGGCGGCCCGTTCGATGGCGCCGCTGCAATGACGCGTGTGGCGAATCGAGCTCGGCCGTGGCGCTCACGCGATCCCTGTGCCGGCTTTTTCGCGCGAACGGCGGCGTTGTGAGCCGACCAGAGTCGCTGGGGTGCCCGAGCTGGCGAGCGGTATTCGCAATTTGTCCGCATGACTATCGAGCATAGGACCGACACTTCGCTTGTTACGGTTTTGCGTCACGCCAGGAACCACGCCGAATACTACCGTCGGCTAAGCCTTGATGAGGAGGATTTGGAAACTTTTCCCGTCATCGACCGCGATCTGCTTCGGAGAAATTTGGTCGACCTCATCACTGACGCCGCGGTCAAGTCTCGGCTGCTGGATATCCTGGAAGGACGAGCCGTGCCGGACGCCGTGGCCACCAAGACCGAGTTCCAGGTCCTCAATGGCATTGTAATCGAGCAGACTTCAGGCTCCTCCGGCGTGCCCCTTCGCATGCCGAAGACCAAGGCGGAGCGCACCGGTTTGGGCCTCGCGGCATGGAAATGCCGAATGCGCTTTGATCCATCGATTCGGGCGGAAACGTTCCTCCCGGTTTTTCACCGCCAGCTCGACACCCAGCTCGAAGTAAGTCCATTCGAGTCTTCCGCAACGGCGATCGGACGCTTTTACGCCTGGGTGGCTTCCAAGGGAATCCGGTGGCTCCACGCTCCGGTCAGCCTGATGGCGTACCATGCGGGCGTCCTGCGCGCCCGGCGCATGCAGACGCCGGCACCATCGCTCCGATTTGTCGAACTCGCAGGCTCGCATCCGGACGAGGCCGCCCGGCAGCTGATTGCATCCACTTTCGGAGTGCGCACCATTAACCATTACGGCACACGCGAGTCGTGGACGATAGGTTTGGCTGAAGGCCAGTTTCCGTTCACGCTCAATGACGAAGCGGTGCACGTTGAATTGCTTGATGGCGGGGGCCGGCCGATCACGGAATGCGGCCGGGAGGGGAGTGTGGCGATCACGAGCAAGATATTGCGATTGTTGCCCCTGATCAGGTATCGAACGGGCGACCGTGGAGCCTGGCGATCCGAGCCGGCAGATTCGGGCGGCTTGGCGCGGCGGCTGGTGCTGGCGGCCGAACGCGATATTAACATGCTGTTTCACGGGGGCCGGTGGCAATCGGGGAATACGCTCTTCAAGGAGGTCCTGCATAATATCGATCGCACCGTCGGTTTTGGGTACACACGCTTTATGCAGATCAGAAAAACCGGGGCATTCCGATGGAAGCTCGTGGTGACCGAAGGCGAGGCTAGCCAGGCGATCAGCGGCGAGCTGAAAGCCTATCTGTCAAGGTGGGACAGCCGCAATCAGCTGGAAACCGAGCTGTTGGCGGAACACCAAGGCCGAGCGTTGGTGGAGCGAAAGCCATACCTTTTCGTGAACGAATTTGAGCGGCCGCCGGCTGGCGCCGCGCCTGGTGACCACGGTCCAACATGAACTACGCCTCACTCAATTCCGATGCAGGATTGGCCCTGCAGCACGACATCCTCGCATTTCAGGCGATTTCGCGGATTTGCGACCGATTCCTGCCTTGGACCAGCTCGGCGCTGAGGCCGGCGGCCGTTCAAATTGCGCTCAATGACATTCTCGTCAACCGACGCAGAATGGTTGTGGAGCTTGGATCGGGGATCTCGACGGTATTCATCGCCGGGATGATTGCAGAGCAGGGCGGGCAACTTATCAGCGTCGAGCATGAGCGGGACTGGATTGAGCAGGTGCGCAGCTGGCTTACCCCCAAACAGCGCGCGGTGACCACGTTCGTCCATGCGCCGCTGGTGGCACGGCCGTTTCAAAACGAAACGGCCGTGTGGTACGATTCCAGTTTTGTCGGTAAGCTGATCGCTGATGCGCCGGCAATCGACCTTCTGCTGATCGATGGACCGCCAGCCTATCAGCAGCCACATTGCCTGAATCGTGGCCCCGCTTTGGACGTGCTCCGCCCATATTTGGCAGCGTCTGCGGCCATTCTGCTCGACGACATCAATCGCAGCGGAGAACAGTGCGTCGCGCGAACCTGGTCCGATCAATTGGGCTGTGAGTTTCGCAATTTGGCAGTGGAAGCAGGGATTGCCCTCTGGACTCTCGGTTCGGGAAACAACATATCTCAATGACAAATCACCGTGGCGGCTCCTCCGGACCCCCGTCGCCGGTTCTGGAAAAAGTTTGGAAGCCCCGGCTCTTCGAACCCAGCCACGTCTCCGATTGGTGGAAACCTAGCTGGATCAGCGTCCGCGTCCTCAAAGAGCCGGTTTGGATTGACGAAAGACTCGAACGCGGGGCGTTGATCCTAAATAACGTCGATCCGCTGGTCGGATTTTTTCCGGATTTGCGTGCGCTCTACATTCTCATCGAACGTCATGGATGGTTCGGGCCCAACGCCTCCGGTTACGCGGACATTGCGCTGGTCGAGGATCTGAGCGTCAAGAGCGCGCTGATGAAGCATAACCCCGATATTATTCACTTGCCGCTTGGCGGCGCGGATTTTGTCGATGACTTGGTCTTTGCACCGCTCGCGACCGAGCCGATTTACGACGTCATCCAGGTCTCATGCTGGAGCAGGCGCAAACGGATCGAGTTATTTATCGAGGCCGCCGCCCGATTGCCCCAAGTGTCGTTTCTTCACCTCGGGCATTTCGAAAACAATGGCTCGGCCGACGAGCTGCAGTACCGCAAGGAATGTATCGACCTCGCGGCGCGCTCCGGGGCAAATATGACGTTTCCTTTTGCGCAGGCCGACTCCAACGACGCATTGCCTCGGCTCAAGGACCAAATGAACGTATGGATCAATCGGGCCCGGATCGGCGTGCTGACGGCCGCGCCCGAGGGAATCAATCGGTTCAAAATGGAATGTATGGCGGCCGATCGGCCGATGCTCGTCGCCGCCGATGCGGGAACGCCCACGACCAAGCATATCAACCCGAGCACTGGACTCCTCTATGAGCCCGACCCCGACGCGCTCGCCTTGGCGATACGAACCGCGCTGGATCATCGGGACCGCTTTCAGCCCCGGACATATATATTGGAGTCAACGGGCCGGCGGCGCTCGGTTGGGCAATTGAAAGAGGCTCTTCGCGAATCATGCGGCCGGACCGGCAGCCGGTTTCATTTCGACGACATCGACTGGGACGGGCGCAACGAGAGCTTGGCGTGGGGCAAGGATGGCTTGTCGATCATCGCTGATTGTTTGGCGCGCAACGGGCGGCCGGTGGGCCCCGAGGTTGTCGACCGGGTATTCTCGACCGAGTCCATGACGGAGATTCGCCCATGCTGATCGGACCGGAGAGCGAAGTGGAAATTGCCGCGAAAAGGTCTTCTGCGTTCGGAGGATCGGAGTGAAACCCGAGCTGGTAATCCTGAATGGTCGACTCGGCCTCGCCGCAGGCAGCCGGAACGAACCGGAGGATGCCATCGGAGTGTTTGAAACGCTGGAAGTCGCAGGCGGACGACCGCAGCGATTTGACGAACATGCCGACCGGTTTGCGGCTGGATGCCGCTATTACGGCCTGTCGAGCGCACCGACGGCTGCGGAGATCGCGGTCGCAGCCGGGGACTTGATCGACGCGAGGGCGGAAATTGTCGGCCCGGAAGGAGTCCTCCGATGGTCGGCGTGGAGCAGCGCCCTCCAAGGTTCGGGCTGGCAGATCCGATTCGAACCTTCCCGGCCGGACACCGCCAAACCCGTCTGGCGGGTTGCCGTTTCGCCGCTTCGCATTCCTGAGCCAGGTCCGGAAGCACGCTTTAAGCACTTGGGCAGAAGGATGTGGCGTGAAGCACTGGCACTCGGTAAAGCGGCCGGCCTGGAGGAGGTGCTCCTGGCGGATCGGTCGGGCCTGCTGGTAGAGGGCTCCCGTGCCAATGTATTCGTCGAATTGGATGGCCGGCTCTGGACCCCTGCTCCCGATCTGGGACTGCTGCCCGGCGTTGTACGAGCCAACGTGATCGCATTCGCCGCCGAGCTGGCTATGCCGGTCCAAGAGGGAAGGATCAGCCTGGCGGAATTGGGTGCGGCCGAAGGAATGTTTTTCACGAATTCACTGATTGGAATCAAACCGGTGTCGGAATTGGATGGGCAGGCGCTACCCGGAGGCGGAGAGCTGATCTCTCGTCTGATGACCGCTTGGCGGTCTCGGCGATGACGGACGGGAATTGACAAATAAGTTTCGAAAGGGTGCTGACATCTCTTGACCGAGGGATCGACCGCAGAACCGGAACTGGCGGACCGGACTTCCACCCGGGACTTGCGCAATGGAGCGCGTGCGGATTTCTTGCGGGGAGTGAAGCGAGTCTCGGCCAAGGCGGGCGGGGAGGCGGGGCCGGCGTTTGTGAAGATCGATCGGGAGGCGGGTTCGCGGTCGCCAAGGTTCGCGTTTTCCGCCAGTGTCGCGGCTCGTGAAAGGCATCGCCAAGGCCCAGCGGCTGCTCGCCCTCCTGCAGGTCCTCCGCCGCCATCGGTATCCAATAACTGGAGGCGCGATCGCGGCCGAGCTGGGCGTCAGCGTCCGCACCGTCTACCGGGACATCGCGGCCCTGCAGTCGCAGGGGGCGACGATCGAGGGCGAGAGCGGGCTGGGCTACCTGCTGCGGCCCGGCTATGTGCTGCCGCCTCTCATGTTCACCAAGGAGGAGATCGAGGCGCTGGTGCTGGGTTCCCGCTGGGTGGCGGCGCGCGGCGACGCCAAGCTTTCCGCGGCGGCCCAGGACGTCCTGGCGAAAGTCGGAGCCCAATTGCCCGACGAATTGCGGCGCGAACTCGACACCTCCGGGCTGATGGTGCCGCCCCAGCGCGATCCCGTGGGCGACACGATCGATCTGGCCGCGGTGCGGCGCGCGATCCGATCCGAGCGGAAACTGGCGCTGGATTATCGCAGCGAGCAGGGCGACGTCACCCACCGCACGATCTGGCCGTTCGGCCTCGGCTATTTTGACCGAACGCGGATCATCGTGGCCTGGTGCGAGCTGCGCTCGGGCTACCGGCATTTTCGAGCGGACCGGGTGCAGAGCTACCAGGTGATGGACGACCGCTATCCCCAGCGCCGCCAGGTGCTCCTGCAGGAGTGGCAGGAGAAAGAAATTCGCTCCTGACAGAATCTGTCAGCGGGGTGCGGTATTCTGGCGGCGTTATGGAACCGAACTTCATTATTCTCTACGTCAAGGATCCCGCGGCCAGCGCCGCGTTTTACTCCCGCCTCCTCAACCGGCCGGTGCTGGAAGCCAGCCCGAACTTTGCGGTCGTCAACCTGAACCCCGGCACCACCCTCGGCCTGTGGGATGCCGAAGACGTCGATCCCAAGCCGAAATTCGGCACCGGATTCTCGACGGAGCTGTGCTTCCCGGCCGAATCCGACACCGAGGTGGACAACGTCCACGCGTCCTGGAGCGGACAGACGGACATCGCCCAGGCGCCCGTCCGCAAGGAATTCGGTTACACTTTCGTGGCGACCGATCCGGATGGGCACCGCTTGCGGGTGCTGCATGGGCCGGCGGAGTAAGTGGGTGGAGCGCATGGTCCCCATGCGCTGGGCGCCCAACGCGGGTGGAGGTTAAGGCGCAGGGGGGCCATGCGCTTCACCCGCTATTGGGTGCCGAGTATCCAGGTGGCGGAATCGGCGGCGTGCTGGCGTTGGCCGGTGAGCCGGGGTATTCATTGTAGGCCAAGGCGTCGGGGACGGCGTTCGTCGGATTGCCGAATTTGTCGCAGTCGACGGCGCCGACGGTGATTCGCGCGGAGTCCAACTCTTGGGCGACCAGGTTGAGGCGCCGCACCAGGGGCAGCGCCTCCTGGCAGATTTCGCCCGGGCGCAGTTCATTGAATAATCCCCAGAATGCGATCGAAGGGTGATTGTAGAGCTGCCGCGGGTTCGAGCGCCCATCCGTGGTACTTGAGATCCTGGTGTCGGCAGACACCGTGAATCGGGTAAGGATGGCCGTTGAGCCGAAAACCGCCGCGGCCGAGCGTCACGGTGCGGACTCCGAAATGCGTGTCGACTTGGTCGATCACGCGGCCCCGCCGCAGAGCCTGGACCGTGATCCGATATAAATCGGGGTCGGAACGACCGTTCCACCAATGAGGATTTCGCCAAGCCAGCAATAACGTGGCCGATTGCGCCGGTGCGTCTCCGGCCACGACCGCGTCGCCGACCGCCGCAACCGCCGGGGACCCATCCGCACGCCGGACCACGGTCGTGATTTGAATCGATTGATCGCTGAATTCCGAATTGGCCAGCTTGATGATCGCGCGGAGTTCCACGGCTTCAGGGGAGGCCTGGAGGACGCTGAGGTAGACGCCGTCCGTGCCGTGATCGAGCG
Source organism: Opitutaceae bacterium (assembly GCA_036502225.1). Lineage (GTDB taxonomy): Bacteria > Verrucomicrobiota > Verrucomicrobiia > Opitutales > Opitutaceae > Palsa-1447. The sequence goes on along the minus strand of DASXYY010000022.1, from coordinate 56,928 downwards.
GACTGATGCAGACATCATTCGTGACGATCAAGCGGACCGGGCGGTAGATGCCGCCATCCACATTGAAATCACCCGAAAGCGGAGCCACTTGGCGGTTGAAGCCGTTGTCGGCGCGGACCCGCAAGTCGTTTCGCGCCCCGTACCGGAGGCGGGAGGTGAGTTCGAAAGCGAAAGCCGTGAACGCGCCGCGCCAGTAGTCCGCGCCGTTTTCTTCGGGACGTGGAGCCTGTCCAGGGGTGGGCCCGTCCCACCCCTGGTCCCGGTCGACCGTCTGCCGCTGCGCCCGGGCGGACAGGACGCAGCCGGCATAGAGGACCGACGCGAGGATCCGCGTTCGGAACCTGAAAAGAGCTAGCCTGGAAAATGCCCTGAGCAGGGGGACCATGCGCTCCCCCTCGAGAAGTTTCGACCGGGCTTCTGGTCAAAACTTCACCGTGGCGCTCAGCGAATAGCTGGTCGGCGTCACATAGAAATAATGCAAGGGCGTCGCCACGCGGGCCGGTGAGGACAAATTTCCGCCGGGGGGCTGCTGGCCGACGTCGTAGTAGATCGGCTGATTGTATCCGAGCGCGTTGTCGATGTTCAACGTGAGCCGCACGGTGTGATGGTCGAGCTTCCACGTGTAACCGAGGACGCCCGTGTAGAGCGCATAGGCCGACTGATAGACTGGATTGTACGGATTGGCGTTCGGATCGGGGATGGCCGCCGCCGGATTGTTCGGATTCACGATCGTGTCCGCCCCGTGGAAGCCGATGACCTGAGGTCCGTAGTAATGCACGCCGGCGCCGAACAGCACACCCTTGAATCCGCCGCTTTGAATCGTGTAGTCCGAGAAGAGATTGGCCGTGTATTTTGAGAGCCGGGTCAGCATCTGGGCCCCCGTGACGAAATTGGCGTTCAGCGTTTGCAGGCTATTCCACGCGTTCGCGGCGGCGGCGGCGTTGGGTTGCGAGGCGAACTGATTCGCGGGCACCGCGGGATTCACCGCAGCGACGTTGTTGTTCAGGACGATGCCGCCGTCGTTCAGGATCTTGATGAAGGCCGAAGTATTCGCGGCGATGTACGCGCGGCTGTCGGCAAACGCATTGCTTTGGGCCGCCTTGGGAAAGGCGATGTTCGCCAACATCCGCCAGCCGCGCATTGGATTGGCCGTCAGCTCCAGCTCCGTGCCGCGCGCCTCCGCGGTCGCCGTGTCGGAGTAGACCGCCGGCACGGGAGCCAAACCCTCCTTGTTGATGTCGTTCGGGTTGGTGTCGCCGAGCGGCGTCAATTGGATGATGCTGTTCAGGACCCCGGGAACTGCGACCGGCAGGCTCTGAGTGCCGGTCGGCAGCGCGACGTTGGTCTGCTTCGACTCGTACTGGGTGACGCTGAACACGAGCTTGTTTTCGAGGAAAGTGAAGCGCAGGCCGCTGTCCCAACCCTTGGAGAGAAGCGGGCTGAACACGCCGCCGTTGATGCGCGCGGCCGGAGTGGGCGGATTGTAGGTGGAAGAATCGTCCACGTAGGCCGACGCCCAATCGGTGAAATGCAGCACGGCGCCGGCATCGAAGCTATTGACGTCTCCCGTCACGCGCGGGGTGGAGAAATCGCTTTGGTACGCTGGGAACGGTGCCGCCAAGTTCGGGAAGCCGCTGGAAAGCGTCGGCCGGCTGGTGGGCAGCGCGAAGTAATTGGCGCCGCCGACCGGTTTATAGACGATCGTCTCGGCGTTCCAATTGGGCCCGTAACCATAGCCGTTGTACGCCAGGCTGCTTTGGGTCACCTCGTCGTAACCGTCGCGGCGGCCGGAAATCATCAGGTCGAGATGGTCGTGGAGGATCTGGGCGCGCAGCACCGCGGAAGCATACTTGAAGCGCGCTTCCGTGAGCGAAGAGTTGCCGGGCCGGGTGTCGTCGAGCACGAAGCCGGTCGGCACCGCGGCATTGGAATTGGCGATTGGATTGTCGTAGGTGATCGACCCCAGATCGTTTTCTGGGCGGCTGGACACGTTCCAATAGTAGCGGTACCGGATCAGCTCGGTGGAGGCCCAAAGACGAGGATCCACCTTCGGATCTTCGATCGCATAGGTGTATTGCGCGCGGGGCGTGCTGAATTCCTGCAGGCCGGCTTCGGTGTTCGCCTGAAAACTGCCCCAGGGCGTATGATCGAAGACGACCGCCACATTCGCGCGATCGTTGTGGGCGACGAAATTCGTCACGTTGAGGTACCTCGTCGATTCGGAATAGGGATAAAGATATTCCGGATTCGGAGCCCCCGTCGGCAGATTCTGGTTGATGTCGATGTACACGTTATCCATCCCGCGGGCCGCGGTGTAGTCCGTTTTTTGGCGGTCGACGCTGGAATTGCTGGCGAAATTGAAGAGGAGGTGCTGGCCGATCGCCTGATCGATCTGGACGGTGGCGAAGCCGTAATTCTCAACGACCGTCGGAGCGTCGAGCGCCGTGTCGAATCCGCGAGAGGGCAGAAAGAACTTGGAATTGGACAGGGCCGAGCTGAAGACGCTCGAGGACTTGTTGAATCCGTCGATGATCGGTCCGCCCGCGTAGCTGGCGCCCGCGCCCGGGATCACCACGCCGCCGGCGGGAGTCACGCCCGGCGTGTTGTCCGCGCCCACGGTCGCCGCCGTGTTGGCCCAATTGACCAGCCCGAGATTGGCCTCGCCGGGAATGTAGACGGGATAGGCCGAAGTGGAGGAGCCGTTGCGCGCGATGCCCAGGGCCGCCGCGTTCGAGGGCAGGGTGGTCAGCGGTCCGGCAAAAGTGGTCGTGCCGTTCCAGCCGGCGACTTCGTCGCCAATGTACGTATAGGCCAGGTCGCTCGAAAATCGGCCGACGTCGCCGTTGAGCCGCACATGCGTTGAGGAGGCGGGGGAATATTCCAGCGCGAGCGCGGCGGCGCGCTTCTTGCTGTTCTCGCGATCGCGCCAAGTATCGCCGTCCTGGTAGAGCAGGTTTACCCGGGCGGCCAGTTTCGAGCCGATGGGAACGTTAATGTCCGCCGTGGCGCGGCGATTGTCCCAGGATCCGTAGGTGACGCGGGCTTCCTCCAGCCGTTGGTTCAGGAGCGCCGTTTTCATGCTCGCCTCGGGCGTGCCGCCCATGGAGCCGTTGCCAAAAAGAATGGCGTTGGGACCCCGGGCGAAATCAAAGCGGTCAATGTCGTAGCTGTCGTAGTCGTAGAATGCCGGAAAGAAGTCGATCTGCTGCTGCCCGCCCTGGATTCCACGGAATGTGATCAGATAGCCGGCGCCATTCTGGCCGCTGATCTGGTTGGCGAAGATCGAGTTGGCGCCGCCGTCCGTGGTGAGGTTGGAGTTGACGGTCCATTTCACCGCGCTCTCGAGATCGGGCAAATTGAGGGCGTCGATGAATTCCCGCGTCAGCACCGAATAGGCGGCGGCGGTATCGCTCAGGTTCGAATTCAGGCGCCCCCCGGCGAGTGACGTGGTGGCGACGAAGCCCACGTCGGACGAGGCATTGATGGTGAAGGGCGAGAGGACGATGGCCGGCTGGGTCGTGGCCTCGGGTGGGGTCGGAGCGGCCGGGGCCGTCGGTTGGGCGGAGAGGGACGGCACGGTGGCCGCCGCCAGGAGCAGGGTGAGACGGGGGTGGGTCAGGAGCGGGACGTACATAAAAGGTGGGGAGGGGGCGGATCGGCCGCTGGAATTGAGCGGCGTTGAACCACGCCCGTCCGATCCGCACCAGCGCAGGAAGGGTGTACCGTACACCGAAACGATTGCGGAAATGATTTCCCTCCGATGGGCTGACGCTTTATTGCCATGAGCCTGGCCCCGGCATCCCATGCCCTGCGGCGTCCTTCGCTCGCCGACATCGCCCGCGTGACGGGTTTCTCGCGAATGACGGTGTCGTATGCCCTGCGGCAGCACCCCAAAATTTCCGCGCCGACCCGGCGCCGGGTGCTGGCCGCGGCGCGCGAGATTGGCTACGTGGCGAATCCGGAAGTGAGCCGGCTGATGCAGTTGCTGCGCTCGCGGCGGCTGGCCTCGTATCAATCGACTCTGGCTTTCCTGTCATTTCACGACAGCCCGAAGCCCATTTCCCACCGGTACACCCGGGACGTGATCGCCGGGGCCAAGGCCCGGGCGGCGGAGCTGGGCTTCAGCGCGGATGTCTTCAACCTGGCGCGCCTGGAGATTCCCGCGGCGCGGCTGACCACGGTCCTGCGCAGCCGGGGCATTCGGGGAATTCTGATCCCGCCGCTGCCCGATTTCCTGGACTGCGCCCCGATGCTCGATTGGTCGCAGTTTTCGGTCATCGCCGCGACCTATTCGGCGCGAAACCTCCTGGTGAACCGAACGGTGCCGCACCACCAGCTCAACGTCCTGCGGGCGCTGACGGAATTGCGGAAGCTCGGCTGCCGGCGGGCCGGCCTGATTGTGACCGGAGACCTCCTGCACCGCGCGAACTATGCCTATCACGCGTCGCTGGCGCTGCGGCAGCAGCTCGGGGAATTCGCCCCGATTCCCCCGTTCAGCCCGGAGGCGGTGGTGGGACCGAACTTCGAGCGAGAGTTCCGCCGCTGGATGCGGCAGCATCGTCCCGATGTGCTCCTGACGGTGGAATCGGTGGTTGCCCGGTTGATTCGCCTGCTCGGTTCCCGTTACCCCCAGGGAACCGGCCTTTGCATGCTGGATCACAATGGGACCAGCGAGATGGCCGGCATCGATCAGCACGCCGCACTCGTCGGCGCCGCCGCGCTGGATCTGCTGGCCGGCCAGCTGCAGCGCGCCGAGATTGGACTGAATCCGCATCCCCGCGTCACGATGGTCGAGGGTACGTGGGTTTCGGGGAATTCGCTGCGTTCGGGCTGAGGCGGAATTCGTCATGCCCCTGCCGGGCTACGCCATGGACCGAGGGAAGGTCAATCGATAGGATTGCCGGTCTGAAATCGCCCATGGAAACGCCCCAAGCTCGACGACGCGATGGTGGAGAACCAGCCGAACTCGACCGAGGTCGGCACCTTGTAGCCGGGGGCGCCGACCCCGGCACGTTTGACGTTGAAAGCGGAACTGCCGGGGTCAGCGCCCCCGGCTACAGCGATCTTCCCTCGAGTTTGGCGTGACCATGGATCGCCGCGAATTCCTCAAGTGTCTGGCTGCCACCGGCGCCTGGGCCGCCTTGCCGGCACACGCACTCTCCGCTTCGGAGTGGCAGCAGGTCGTCGATGTGCAATGGGGCACCACTGAGGACAAGGGCGGTCCGGGTACGTGGGACGGAGTTCCGCTCGCGTCCCCGCTTGCCGGGAACCTGGCCGGCACGGGCCCCTTTCAACCGGCGTGGGATTCGCTGCTGCAGTACGATACCCCGGAATGGTACCGCGATGCCAAGTTCGGCATCTGGGCCCATTGGAGCCCGCAGTGCGTTCCGGAAGAGGGAGATTGGTATGCCCGCAGCATGTATGTGGAGGGGAGCAAGAATTACCTGAACCACCTCCAGCAATACGGGCACCCGTCGAAGGTGGGCTACAAGGACCTCTGCGCCCAGTGGACACTGCTCAATTGGGATCCCGAGGCGATGATGGAGCGCTATCAGCGGACGGGAGCCCGGCTTTTTCTGGCCTTGGCAAATCACCACGATGGTTTCGACACCTGGAATTCCCGCCACCACGCGTGGAACGCCGTGAACGTCGGGCCGCGGCGCGACGTCCTCGCCGGCTGGGCCGCGGCGGCGCGCAACCGGGGCTTGCGCTTTGGTGCGACCGTTCATGCCGCCCGCAATTGGTGGTGGTTTCAGGTGGCCCACCTGAGCGACCAAAAGGGGCCGAGGGCCGGCAAGCCCTACGACGGCCGCCTCACGGCCGCCGACGGCGCTAACCAATGGTGGGAAGGCCTCGATCCGCAGTCGCTCTACGGGCGCAAGCATGGCGTTCACGACGCGCCGGACCAGGCGTACGTCGAAAATTTCTATCGGCGCACGCGCGACCTGATCGATCAGCTCGATCCCGATCTGCTCTATTTTGACAACACCGGCCTGCCGCTCGGCTGGGGCGGGATGAATATCGGCGCCTATTTCTACAACCGGAATCTGGCGACGCGCGGGGGCAAGATGGAGGCGGTGCTCAACATCAAGGGCGTGCCCGATCGGATCGCCAAGGGTGTGGTGGCCGATTACGAGCGCGGCGTTACCGACCAGATCAAGCCCTTTCCCTGGCAGTCGGAAACCTGCATCGGCGAATGGCATTACGCGCGGTCGCGCTACGCGAATCACAGCTACATGAAGCCGGGCGAGGTGATCCATTGGCTGGCGGACGCGGTCAGCAAGAACGGCACCTTCATCCTCAATATTCCGGGGCGACCGGATGGAACCAACGATCCGGACGAAATCGCAATTTTGGAAGCGATCGGCCGCTGGATGGATATCAACGGGGAGGCGATCTACAGCACCCGTCCGTGGAAAATTTATGGCGAAGGGCCGCATGCGGCCAAAGGCGGAGCGTTCGCCGGCGAAAGCACTTCCGCCCTCGATGGGCGGGACGTGCGATATACGCGCAGCAAATACGGCGGCACGGTCTATGCGATCGTGCTTGGCTGGCCGGAGGGGGATCAGATCCGACTGACGGGCCTGGCGGGCGAACGGGTGGGGCACGTCGACGTGCTGGGATCGGCCGAAACGCTGACTTGGGAAGCGGGCGACCACGCGTTGACGGTCGGAAGGCCGGCGGTTCGGCCGAGCGATTACGCCGTCGTTTTCAGGGTGCGCCTGGCTTAGCCCCGACTTCCTGAAGCTAGGCCCGCGCCGCTAGGAAAGCGCTCGGAGAAAGACCATGGATGCGCTTGAACGTGCGGGAAAACTGAAAGGCGTCCATCCCCAGCTCGTCGGCGACCTGCCGGACCAGTTGGGCGGAGTTTTCGAGGCGCTCGGCGGCCCACTGCATCTTTCGGCGCTGCAGCAGGCGCAGCGGCGAATCCTGGCCGAAGCGGCGGGTGAGCCGGCTCAGGTGCGAAGCGTCGAGGTGGCACGCCCGCGCGAGTGCATCCACGGAATTGAGCTTGAGGAAGTCATGGTCGATCAGTTCGGCCACCCGCTCGAACGTAGCCCGGGCCCGCCGTTGCGTGGCGGTCGCCCCAGGCCGTCGGCGGGATCGGTCCAGCGTGTGCAGCAGCAGCTGCAATTGCAGCGCGCAGATGGCGTCGGTGCGACGGTCGTGGCGGAGCCCCTGCCAGATGAGCGCATCGAAGGCGGCCCGGACATCGGCAATGCCATCCACCGTCAGGATGCTGCCGGGCGCCAGACCGCAATCGCGCATCAGTTCGTGTGCCGTCTGGCCGGCAAAATTGACGAAGTATTTCACCAGCGGCCGGTTTGGATCGTTCCGGATGCGCTGGGCGATATCTCCGCCGTAGGTGAATACGGATCCCGCTCCGAGGCGGGAGCGTCGCGGGCCAAGGAAAAGTTCACCCCCGCCCGAGGAAACGAACTCAATCGCGAGAAACGGAAAACGGGAGCGCTGAATGCCGTAGTCGGCCGAGCACTCTTCCCGGCCTCCGCATACGACCGTCCAGCCCTTGCGATCGCGTGGCCGCAAATTGAGGTAAAAACACCGGGCCGCGGTGACTTGCCGGGAAATGAAGGCGGGCTGGTTGGCGGAAATCGACATGGATCGAGCAGATGCTCCTATGGCAGCGGCGGGGCGAGTTGCCTATTTTAGGCGAACTCTCCCCCCTGCGTGAAAGCCTTTTTTATCGAAGCGCCCGGCCGTTTCGCGTTTCGCGACGTCGCCCGGCCGCAATTTGGCCCCCAAGACATCCTGATCCAGGTCAACCAAGTCGGCTTCTGCGGAAGCGACCTGAAGACCTTTCGCGGCGGCAACCCGCTCGTTCAATACCCGAGAATCCCGGGCCACGAAATCGCCGGAACGATCGCGGAGATCGGATCCGACGTGCCGGATGACTATCCGGTCGGCCAGACCGCCACGGTGCTGCCCTACACCGCCTGCGGCCTCTGCGCGGCTTGCCGCCGTCAGCGCCACCACGCCTGCGAACGCAACCAGACCCTGGGAGTCCAGCGCGACGGAGCGTTCACGAAATTCATCTCGGTGCCCTACGCCAAGGTGCTGCCGGTCAAACTCGGTCCGGCCGAGCGAGCCTTGATCGAGCCGCTCTCGGTGGGATTTCACGCCGCGGCCCGCGGCGAAGTTTCGCCGGGCGAAACGGTCATGGTGCTCGGCTGCGGGATGATCGGCCTGGGCGCCATTGCCGGCGCCCGCCAGCGGGGCGCGACCGTGATCGCGACCGACCTTGAAGAGCGAAAACTCCGCGTGGCGCGGCTGGCCGGTGCTCACCATACGCTCCGCTCCGATCGCGGCGAGTTCGCGGCGCGACTGCGGTCGTACGCCCCCGAGGGCCCCGATGTGGTGATCGAGGCGGTGGGACTGGCGTCGACCTATCGGTCGGCGGTGCAGCACGTCGCGTATGCGGGCCGCGTCGTGTTCATCGGCTACACCTCCGGAGCCGTGGAATTCGAGGCGCCCCTCGTTGTGAAAAAGGAGCTCGACCTGCGTGGTTCGCGCAACGCCACCGGGGGAGATTTTCACGAAGTGATCCGCCTGCTGCAAAGCGGGATGTTTCCGGTCGTGGACACGGTCACCCATTTTGGACGCTGGGAACAGGCGGGCGATCTCCTGGCGTCGTGGTCGGAGCAGCCGGGTTTGGTCACCAAGATTCAAATCGAGATTTAACCCGATCAGGTCGAGCAGACGGAGGGGCACCGGCGCCGATCATACCGCACCCGCCGTCCGGCGCCCATGCGCGGGCTCGACCGAAGCATGGCGATTTTCTCCGGTTCGAAACCAGCCTTCATAGCGGATGGAGCGCATGGTCCCCCTGCGCTCAACCCACGGATATCTTCGAGTTGGGCGAATTTTGCCAAGCCTTGCGCGCAAAGGACCATTCGGGGCGGCGGCCGGGCTTGGTATGCTGGGTACGATGCACTATCGCAGTCTCGGCCGGACCGGCCTGAAAGTATCGATCCTCAGCCTGGGGGGTTCTTCGTTGGGCGGCGTTTTTCGCGCCACGGACGACCGCGAATCGATCCGGACCGTGCATGCCGCGTTCGACTTGGGCATCAACTTCGTCGACACGTCGCCCTACTATGGATCGACCCGGGCGGAGACGGTGCTGGGCCAGGCCCTCCGAGGCGTCGTCCGCGACCGGTATGTGCTGGCGACCAAGGTCGGCCAATATGGCGAAGGGACTTTCGACTTCTCGGCGGATCGGATCCGACGATCCTTGGACGAGAGTTGCGCGCGCCTCGGCGTGGACCATGTCGATCTGCTGCAATGCCACGATATCGAATTCGCCGATTTGCGGCAGATCGCGGAGGAGACGCTTCCAGCCATGGTGGAGTTGAGGAATGCCGGGCGGATCCGGTTGGTCGGCGTCACGGGTCTGCCGCTTAGGATATTTCCGGCCGTGCTTGAAGCGGTCCCTCCGGGAACGATCGATACCATCCTCTCATTCTGCCATTACGAACTCAACGATGCGACCTTGGGAAGGTGGGTGCCTTACTTTGATGCGCGGGGCGTTGGGGTGATCAACGCCTCGCCGACGGGCATGGGGCTGCTTACCGACCGCGGAGCGCCCGCCTGGCATCCCGCGACGCCTGCCATGCTGACGACCGCGCGGAGCGTGGCGGCCCATTGCCGAGCCAAGGGGATCGATCTGGTCAAACTGGCGTTGCAGTTCTGCACGGCGCATCCGGGCATTGCGACGACCCTGGTCGGCACCGCGAACCCGGAGAACCTGCGGCGGAATGTCGCGGCGGTGAATGAGCCAATCGACTTTGCGGCAATGGCGGAAGTCCTGCGGCTGCTGGCTCCCGTTGCCGACCACAATTTCACGCGGGGCCGGCCGGAAAACCGCGATCCGATTTTTTTCGGAGCAATGAAGTCCGGCGGTTGACCTGGTCGATCGCTAAAATAGCGTCCGCGTCCATGCGCCCTTTTTTCACTCCGCTTTTGGCGTTGGTCTCGGTTTTATTCCTGTGCCCGGCGCGCGGTGGCGCGGCGGAGCCCGGTCCCGCGTGGGCCCGCGGCGCGGTCTTCTACGAAATCTATCCGCAGACCTTCCGCGATTCGAACGGCGATGGAATTGGCGATCTGCCGGGCATCGTGGAGAAACTCGATTATGTGAAGAGCCTGGGGGTGTCCGCCATCTGGCTGAATCCGTTTTACGAGAGTTCGTTCCGCGACGCCGGCTATGACGTCACCGACTTTTACAGTGTCGCGAAGCGCTATGGCACCAACGCCGACGCGAAGCGCCTTTTTGCCCAGGCCCATCGGCGCGGCCTGCACGTGATCATCGACTTTGTCCCGGGCCATACGTCCATCGATCATCCCTGGTTCAAGGAGTCCGCGAAGGGGACCAAGAACAGGTACAGCAATTGGTACGTCTGGACCGATCGCACCTGGGTGTCGGGCATCGACCGCAATCAGTTTACGCTCATCCAGGGCTACAGCGACCGCGATGGCTGCTACCTCGCGAATTTCTTCTGGCACCAGCCCGCGCTGAACTATGGTTTCGACCATCCGGATCCCCAACAGCCCTGGCAGCTGCCGGTGAACCATCCCGATGTGCGGGCGATGGAAGCGGAAATGGAAAATGTGATGCGCTTCTGGCTGAATCTGGGGTGCGACGGTTTCCGCGTGGACATGGCGGGCTCGCTGATCAAAGGCGACAACGACGGTGCCTGCGCGAGGTATTGGCGCGGTGTCCGGGCCCGTCTGCAAAAGGACTATCCGGACCTGTTCCTCGTCTCGGAATGGTCCAGCCCGATCGATTCGCTCAACGGGGGGTTCAACGCGGACTTCCTGCATTGGATCCCCGAATACAACCGCCTCTTCCAGGGCGATGATCGCAAGGGCCCGTGGTTTGCCGATCAGGGCGGCGGAGACATCACGCGGTTTCTCGGCGCCTACCTGAAGCAATACGAGGCGACCAAGGACAAGGGCTTCATTTCGCTTCCGTTTGCGAATCACGACTTGCCGCGCATCTCGAGCAATGGCCGTTCGCGGCGGGATATCGAATGCATCTATGCCTTCGAGCTCACCATGCCGGGCACGCCTTTCCTCTACTACGGCGATGAAATTGGCCTGCGCCAGCTTCAAGGCCTGCCGCACACGGAGGGCAGCTATGGAACGCGGGCGGGAGCGCGCACGCCGATGCAATGGGATTCGAGCCCGAACCTGGGATTCTCAGCGGCCAGTCCGGAGAAACTTTATCGAGCCGTCGATTCGGCGCCCGACGCCCCGACGGTCGAAGCGGCGGAGCGGGATCCCTTGGCGCTCATCCACCTGGTGCGCAAGCTGGTCGCTCTGCGCCGCACGGAACCGGCGCTGTCCGCGTCCGCCGCTTTCAAAGTCCTCTACGCCGAAAAGGACCAATATCCCTTTGCCTACCTCCGCAGCTCGGGAGCCAAGCAGATCGTTGTGATCCTCAATCCGCGGAATTCACGCGTGGAACTCCCGCTCGCGTTCGCCCGAATGCCCAAGCAGTTCGCCCTGCTGGCGGGAAGCTGCACGTTCGGTCATTCCCCGGCCGGGGCGACTACCGCCGCCCTGGAAGGCGAGTCGTACGCGATCGTGCGGGCCGACGCCGAATAGAAGTCGCCGACCGGCGATACCTGAAGCCGCGGGCCCGTTTGGCGCGGGATTCCCTTGATGGCGACGGCCGTCGGCTATCGCCGGGAAGGCTGATAGCCGCGCCAGACCCACTCCAACGCCTCCGGCATCGTCTGCTCGCGCACGGCGCGGTCGGAATGCGTGGCATTCAGGGCGAAGAGATACTGGTGGTGGTAGCCCTTCGCCTTCAGCACGGCGGCCATCCGATTGTTGGCCACCACCCAGTCATGGTAGCCGTCGGGCCGCGTCAGCAGGTCGCGGTCGCCGACTTCCATCCAAATTCGGATCGGCTTGGGAGGGTTGTCCGGAATCAGATGGGCGTGGTATTCCCAGGCGCCGTGCGGCGTGGCGGCGTCCGGCGGCCAGGCCTGATTCACGAACGTGCCGGAGTAGCTGACGACGCGGTGGTACCACTCCGGGTGAAACCAGGCCATCGTGAGCGCGGCCGCGGCGCCCGAACTGCTGCCGAGCGTCGCGCGCCCGTCGGGGTCGCGGGTGACGCGAATGCCGCATTCGGATTCCACGCGAGGCAGCACCTCCGCCTCGATCCATTCGGCGTATTTCGCTGAAACCGTGTCGTACTCGAGCCCCCGCTCGCTGCCCTGGGCGTCGCCGCCGCCGTTGGGAATCATGATGGCGGCCATGGCCGGCAGGCGCCCCTGCGCAATCAGATTGTCGAGCAGCCCGGGCAGGCGGTTGTCGGGTCCGTCCTGGGTGATGAGGATCGGCGCGGGCGTTCCGCTTTTGTACTGGGCCGGCACATACACGACGATCGTGCGCGTCCACGGCTTGGGGTAGCGGCGGATCTGCGTCCAGTCATGCGGAAAGTAGCTGGCGGGGCTGCCGGGGGGCACGCGGGTGATGCCGGGATAAAAATGGCTGTCCTCGGATTTGAAGACGAGCCGGTGAATCGCGCCGGAGGGAACGCCGGGCTTCCGTTCGTAGTCCGGCGAGGCGAGGTAGTTCGGCCCGACGAGGTAGTCGCCGTCCCGGTCGCTCGGCGGATTCTGTCCGGGCCCTTCGATGCGAGTGAGCGGCGGAGTGCCGGGCGCGTCCGGCAAACGGATGGGTCCGGCCGGAACCGCCGCCAGAATGAACGCGAGGACTGTTACCATGGGGAGGAGCATGCTGTCCGGAAATTGCCTTGAGCTCAAGGATTGAGGGTGGAGTGCGTGGTCCCCACGCGCTTTTCCGCTTTCGACGTCGCAGGTGCCGGGGTCGGCGCCCCCGGCTACAGCGGGTGGAGCGCATCGTCCCGATGCGCTGAGCGACGCCAAAGCGCATGGGGACCATGCGCTCCACCTGCGGGCATTCCTCTCGACAAAGCGAGGGGAGCATTCGTAATCGCCCGAAACGATGCGCCAAATCGGCCTGGGCAATCGGCTCATGCACCGAGGTCTCGCGACCTGGACGGGCGTCGTGCTCGCATTTCTTTACGCGCCGATTGTCGTGCTCGTGGCCTATTCCTTCAATGCGTCGCGGCTGAACATTCTGTGGCGCGGGTTCACCTGGCAGTGGTACGTCGATCTGGCGCACAACGGCCCGATTCTGGCGGCGGCGCGCAACAGTCTGATTGTGGCCGCGGTCGCGACGGTGGTTTCGGTCGTCATCGGAACCGGCGGCGCATGGCTGCTCTACCGCTATCGGTTCCGGGGCGAGGGCGCGATCCAGACCCTCATCGCGATCCCCATGGTGATGCCGGAGATCCTGATGGGGATCAGCCTGCTGCTGTTCTTTTCGCGCATCGGGCTGCGTTTGGGCTTTGCCACCGTGATCATCGGCCACGTCACGTTTTGCATCCCGTTCGTATGCGCCGCCGTGCGGGCGCGCCTGCACGGGCTGGACCCGTCCTTGGAGGAGGCCGCCCTGGATTTGGGCGCGACTCCGCTGCGGGCCTTCTGGCTCGTGATCGTTCCCTATTTGCGGCCGGCGATCGCCGCCGGAGCCCTCATGGCCTTCACGCTTTCGCTCGACGAATTGATCGTGACCTTTTTTACCACCAGCGCCGCCTCCGCCACCTTGCCGCTCCGCGTCTTTGGAATGGCCAAGATCGGTCTCAATCCAATGCTGAATGCCTTGTCCGCCGTATTCGTCATCGTCGCTCTCGTCGTCCAAACCGGACTGCGCCGCCTGGAGGTGCGAGCCATTCGATGATACGGACACTCTTGCGCGGCGGATGGCTGTTCCTTCTGGCCGCGGCCGCGTCGCTGCAGGGCCGGCCCGAGATCAATCTCTTCGCCTGGTCCGAATACGTTCCGCAAAAGGTGATCGACGGCTTTACCCGTGAGACCGGCATCGCCGTGAACTACGAGACCTTTTCCTCCAATGAGGAAATGGTGTCCAAGCTGGTGGCCGGAGGCGGCGACTACGATGTGATCCAGCCCTCCGAATATACGGCGGAGGCCCTGATCAAGGCGAACCTGCTGGCGAAGCTGGACCTGGCTCGGCTGCCGCATCTGCGTAACATCGATCCGGATTTGCGTCATCTGCCGTTCGATCCCGGCGGCGATTACGAGGTGCCCTACATGTCGGGCACGGTCGGCATCGTCGTGAACACCGCGGTGGTTCACGATCCGATCCATGGCTTCCAGGATGTCTTTCAGCCGAGTTTCTCCGGTCGAATCATCGTGGTGAATGACAATCGGGAAATGGTTTCGTGGGCGCTGGCGACGCTGGGCCATTCGGCCAATGATATCAATGCGGAGACCTTGAAGCAGGTGCGGCCCGTGATCGCCCAATGGATCAAACTGATCAAGGTGTATGACTCCGACAGTCCCAAGACCGCGCTGCTCAATGGCGACGTTGACTTGGGCGTGGTGTGGAGCGGAGAAGCGGCGATCCTCTGGAATCAGGACCGGAAATTCCGGTACGTCTTGCCGGCGGAAGGGACCCACCGGTTCATCGATCTGCTGGCCATGCCGGTTGGCGCGCCCCATCCGCGCGAGGCGCTGCAATTCATCGATTACATTCTTCGGCCGGAGGTCTCGGTTCTGATCTCGAACGAGTTTCCCTACACCAATCCCAACTTGGCGGCCCGGGCCCTGCTGACGCCGGAACAGCGCGCCAATCCCGCCAGCTATCCCGCGGTCGGGAAGCTGGAAATCTTTCGCGACATTGGAAAGCAGTCGGCGGCGGTCGACCGGCTGATGACCGATTTGAAAAGCGCTCAATGAAGATCGGTTCGCGCGCGGGCCTGGCCGGATGGCTTTTGCTGCTGCCGTTGATCCTCTGGTTCGTGGCCTTTGTCGTGGTGCCGACGGCCATCCTGATCGGGTGCGCGTTTTGCGACCGGGATGACCTGGGGCGGATCGTGTACCACTTCACCTGGGAGAATTTTCGCCGGACGGTCGACCCCGTCTATGTGACCATTTTCATCCGCTCGATCGCCTGTGCGGGTTTGACGACGGTCATCTGTCTGGCCGCGGGATTTCCCGCGGCGTGGTTCATCGGCCGCGCCAAGCCCTCGGTGCGAAGCACGCTGCTGCTGCTCGTCATGGTCCCCTTTTGGACGAGCTTCCTCATCCGCACCTATGCCTGGATGACGCTGCTCAAGCAGGAAGGACTGATCAACGGCCTCCTCGAGTACCTAAAAATTATCCGCTCGCCGCTGCCGATGCTCTACACGCCCGGAGCCATCGTGCTGGGCCTGGTTTACGCTTATCTGCCGTTCATGATCCTGCCGATATACGCCAGCGCCGAGAAATTGGATGGCAGCCTGATTGAGGCGGCCCATGACCTGGGGGCGGGACCTCTGCGGGTATTTTCGTCGGTGATCGTGCCGCTCACCCTGCCCGGCATTGCGGCGGGGGTCCTGATGGTATTTGTCCCTGCGATCGGCATGTTCGCCGTCACCGATCTGATGGGTGGCGCGCGCGTGCCGCTGATTGGCAACGTCATTCAGAATCAGTTCATGCAGGCCCGGGACTGGCCGTTCGGGGCGGCGCTGGGAGTGGTTTTCCTGCTCCTTTTCGCGATCGTCTATTGGATCCTTCAGCGCGCCCCTGGAGCCGCCGGCCCTCATCATGATTGAGGCGCGCAATATCACCAAGCGTTTCGGAGATTTTGTCGCGGTGCGCGACGTGTCCCTCGCCGTCGCCCCGGGAGAATTCCTGACGCTGCTCGGGCCCTCGGGTTGCGGCAAGACGACGCTCCTGCGCGTGCTCGCGGGTTTCGAGCGGCCGGACGAAGGGGCGGTTCTGCTCGAGGGCAAGGAAATCACGGACCTGCCCCCCTACCGCCGCAATCTGAACCAGGTGTTTCAGAGCTATGCCTTGTTTCCTCATTTGTCGGTGGAGGACAACGTAGCCTTTGGATTGAAGATGCGCGGGACGCCCGCGGCGGATCGCGAGCGGCGGGTCCATTCCGCTCTCGACGGCGTGGCGTTGAAAGGCTTCGAACACCGCAAACCGGATCAATTGTCGGGCGGCCAACGCCAGCGGGTGGCGCTGGCCCGCGCGCTCGTCTGCGAGCCGAAAGTGCTGCTGCTCGACGAGCCATTATCGGCGCTTGATGCCAAATTACGGAAGGCCATGCAGATTGAGCTCAAGCAGCTCCAGCGGCGCACGGGCCTCAGTTTTGTGTTCGTGACCCATGATCAGCAGGAGGCGCTGACGCTGTCCGATCGCATCGCGATCATGAATGCGGGACGCATTGAGCAGATGGGCACACCCGAGGAGATCTATCGCCGCCCCAGAACGGCCTTTGCGGCGGACTTCATCGGGCAGGCGAATCTGATTGTGCTGCGGGTGGAGGCACGGGCGGCGGATCTGGTGCGTCTGCGATCGGCGGAAGGGTGGAGCGCGAAGCTGCCCGCCGGCGAGGTGCCGGCGGGCGCGAACGAGATCACAGCGTCGGCGCGCCCGGAAAATGTCCGTCCGGGATCGGGCGATGCGGGCGCCGCACTGACCTTGGCCGCGCGAGTCGAGACGCGGGTGTTTGAGGGAGCGTCGGATCGATTGATTCTGGTGAGCACTGGCGGGGCGCGCCTGCAAGCGATGGTGGCCGCCGGGTCCGGGCCCGAAACGGGGGTGGAGGCCGAGTGGTATGTGCCGGCAGGGAAGTTGGTGGCGCTGGCACGGTAGAGGGTGGAGCGCATGGTCCCCATGCGCTTTTCCGCTTTCGACGTCAAACAGCGCGTGGGGACCACGCGCTCCAGCTCGAGACCTGACCCCTTTTCATGTTCCGAAAGCGGATTTGCCGGGGTCAACGCCCCCCGCTACAGTTGAGCCATGCATTTCCGGTTCGCCTGTCTCTTTCTCATGGTGACCGCGGCCGGCGGACAGGATCTGCCGCGCAGTCTGCCCGAGAGCCAAGGGGTGGATTCCGCTCAGGTGCTGAAGCTGGTCGACGCCTTCGATCACCGCATCAAGTCGGTGAACAGCCTGATGCTGGTGCGCCATGGCCGCGTGGTCGCCGAGGGCTGGTGGTCTCCGTATCAATCGCAGGACGTCCATATCCTTTATTCGATCACGAAGAGCTTCGTGAGCACCGCGGTCGGCTTCGCGGTCCAGGAAGGCCGGCTGAGCGTGGACGACCGGGTGGAAAGTTTTTTTCCCGACTTGGGCCCCGCTCACCCGGCGCTTCAGCTGGGAAATATGCGGGTGCGCGATCTGCTGCGCATGTCGACCGGCCACCAAGTGGATTCCATCGGGCAATTGCGAGCAGGCGGCATCGAATGGACCCGGACGTTCCTGGGGCTTGACGTGCCATTCAAGCCAGGCACGCATTTCCTCTACGATTCCGGCGGGGCTTATATGCTCGGCGCGATCATCCAGCGGGTCACGGGCCAGACCGTGGAGGCGTACCTGGAGCCGCGACTTTTTGAGCCGCTCGCGATCCGGCAGCATCCGTGGGGTCTCAGCGCGGAAGGCGTCGACCTGTGCGACGGCGGACTTTCATTGCGGACGGAGGATCTGGCGAAGTTTGGCCAACTTTACCTGCAGCGGGGGCGCTGGGACGGAAAGCAACTGCTCTCGGCGGCGTGGGTCGATGCGGCCACGTCGCTGCAAACCTCGAATGGCAGCGACCCGGCGGGCAATTGGGACCAGGGCTATGGCTATCTCTTTTGGATGAACAAGGGGCCCGGCTACCGCGCCGACGGTTCGCTCGGACAATTCTGCTTCGTAATGCCCAAAGCGGACGCGGTGCTCGCTGTGACCAGCGGCACTTCGGATTTGGCGGGTTTGATGGACCTGGTCTGGCAATACCTGCCGCTCGCGCTCCACGATGCCGCGCTGCCGGAAAATGTCGCCGGGGACTCCCGCTTGCAGACACGCCTGCGCTCCCTGGTCATCCCGGGGCCGGCCGGCGAGGCCCACTCCGGCCAGGCAGCCGCGTATGCGGGAAAAGAATACGCGCTTCAGCCGAACCCGCTCGGCCTGCAAACGGTGGCCCTGGACGCGACCCCGTCCGGTCCGCAAATCCGGATCCGGGATGCGGGCGGCGAACACGTTCTGCGGTGCGGAGCAGGGCGGTGGGAACGGGGGCACACCGATTTCTTGCCGCGCATCAGCGACCTGTGGTCTCAAAAGCAGTCGAAGATTGCCGCCTGGGGCGCCTGGGCGGGCGACACGACGTTTGTGGCGGACGTGTGCTTCGACGAAACTCCCTACAGCTTCACCTTTCGGCTGCATTGGGCCGAGGGCCGGCTGGCGTTGACCGTGGACTGCCCGATTCGTTGGGAACCGAATCTGCGGCATCTGGAGATCGACAGTCGCGGGCAATGAAGCGGGTGGAGCGCATGGTCCCCCTGCGCTTTTGAAACCAAACGCGGACAGAGGTTTTAGCGCGTGGAGACCACGCGCTCCACCTGGTGAGATATGTGGCTGGCCTGATGCCCGACATCAGGCGAAGCCTGATTTTAGCCCGATTGTGAAATGTCCGGGAAAATCTCCTTAGGACGTGAGTGATGAACTCCGTTGTCTCCGTTTCATGCCGGTTGGCGCTCCTTGCATCGTTTGCCCTGTTCGCGGGCCGGCTGCCGGGAGGCGAAGTGGCCACCGGCGGCACGGATCTCAATTTTCCGGGACCCGGCGAATTCTACATCGGCGTGGGCAGCGCTGGCACGCTCACGATGAGCGGCGGCTTTGTCGATTCCGTCCCCAACCTCTCCATCGTGGGCTACAACAAGGACGGCACGCTGACGGTCACGGATCCGGGCACCACGCTGACGGTCGGGCCCAGTGGGGATTTTCCGTCGCTGGCCATCGGCGCAGGCGCCAACGGCACCCTCAACGTGCTAAATGGCGGCACGGTCAGCGTGCTGGACGCGAACATGACCATTGGGTTTGGCCTGCCGTCCACTGAAGCGGGCAATGTCAACGTCGATGGCGCGGGAAGCTCCCTCTCGGCGGTCGAGATCAGCATGTCCCAGGGGACCATGAACATCACGAACGGCGGCGCCGTTCATAGCACCGGCCAGCCGATCCTGATCATCGGCGATGGTGCGGCCCCGGGCACGATCAACGTGAGCGGCACGGGTAGCGTCCTGACGGGTGCCAATTCAATCGCAGTCGGCTATCAGGACACGCACGGGTATCTGAACGTGACGGCGGGCGGCTCGGCCTCGACGGTGTTCGCTCAAGTCGGCGCCAATACCGCGTCCGGCACGGCGACGATCGGGACCGGGGGGACCTGGACGAACAGCGGACTGATGGAAATCGGGCAGGGTTCCGGGGCCGGAGTCGTGACGATCATCGACGGTGGCCAAGCTTCGGCGGCGGGCGCCATCCTCGGGCTCGCGCAGCCCGGAGTCGGATTTGGAAACGGCACCTTGAACGTCGAAGGGGCCGGCAGCCTGTTCACGAGCACTGACAGCCTGAACGTCGGCCGGGACGGCGTTGGAGCGTTGAACATCACCGCGGGCGGGCAGGTCGTCAGCGGCATCCTCGATTACATCGGCGGCAATGTCGGCGGCTCGGGCACGGCGACCGTTTCGGGCAACGGCAGCAAATGGACCAACCAGGATAATCTCTTCGTCGGCAATTCCGGCACCGGCGTGCTCAATATTCAAAGCGGGGGTGTCGTCAATTCCGGGGAGGGCGGCTACGTCGGCTACAACATCGGCAGCACCGGCACGGCCAACATCGATGGCGCGGGGAGCCAATGGAATGTCGTGCTCGACCTGTGGGTCGGATTTGACGGAAACGGCACGATGAACGTGACCAACGGCGGCTTTGTTGGGGCGCAAGATACCGTGGTCGGCTCTCATGGCACCGGCGTCCTGAATCTTTCCGGCAATCAAACGCTCGCGAACTTTGGCGGGCTGATCATCGGAAGCGTCGCGGCCGGCACGGTCAACGTCAGCTCGGGTGCGGACCTGAAAGTCGGCTCCTTGAATCTCAGCAATGGTTCGGCCGCCGCCACGCTCAACGTGGACAACGCCGCGGTGGACACCACCAGCAGCGTGTTCGCCGGCCAGGATGGTTCGATGAACGCCACGATCACCCTATCCAATCTGGGCTCGTTGAATATTCAGAGCGGAACAGGCATCCTCTATCTTGGGAACACCCTGGGAAATGGGGGCACCGCCACCTTGAACATCGGCGCAGCATCGACCGATGCGGCCGCGGCGGGCGGGATCTTCAACGGCGGCCAGGTGGACGGGATTGGTCCGTCCACCTTGCAGTTCAATACGACCGGCACCCAGGCCTCCCCCTACGATTTCGTGAACAGCCGTCCGGCGGGCAGCAATGCGATCACGGTGAGCGACTACGTGAGCATCGTGAACACCGCCGGCTACAACGTTCTGACGGGCGCCGATTCCACATTCACCGGCGGCCAGGTGAACGGCGGGACGCTGGTCATCTCTTCGGCCGGATCGCTCACATTTTCGAACGCCATTCACGGGGCGGCGCCTCTGTTCACCATCGCGTCCGGCGCCACGTTCGAAAACGACGGCACGGTGACCAACGACGGAACGGTGACGAACAGTGGAACCGTGAACGGCTCGGGCAATTACGTCCAGCAAGCCGGAACGACCACGACCAACGGGCAGTTCAGCCAGAATGCCCTGAGCGTGCTTGGCGGCTCGTTCGTCCAACAAGGCGGCACGACCACCATTGCGACGAATACGAACAATTCGGGGACGATCCAAATCGCCGCGGGCCAGTTCAGCACCAACGGCACGTTTGATCTGACCGGAGGATCGCTCGAAATCGATTCGGGTGCGTTCTTCCACGCCGGCACCTTCAATCAGGCCAACGGCTCCACGCTGATTAACCACGGCACCCTGGACCCGATTTCGATCACGGTCATGAACGGACACTTTGGCGGCGTGGGATCGGTCGTTGGAGATCTCGACATCAGCGGCGGCGAGATCGACGTCGGGGCGGGGGTTGCGGGTCAACTTGCGGTCCAGGGCAGTTACGATCAGACCGGGGGCCGCATCGTTTTTGATATCGCCGAAAGCAACGGAATATTTTCCGAATCCACGCTATCGCTCGACGGCACGGACCCGGTGAGTATCGACGACTCGACCATCGTGTTTCACTTCCTGGGCGGGGCGGACGCGGCCGCTTTTTACGGCGACGGCCTGTTCAACCTGCAAAACTTCTTCACCTCGCAAACCCGGGATCCTTTCGGCTCCGACTATCCGATGGGCGATGTGTTTGTGGGCGACGCCTTCGTCACCGACTTTCCCGGCGCCACGATTACCGGGGTGGATCTGGGATCCGGTGACGTCGCCTTGCAATTCGGAATCTCCAATTCGGTGCCGGACGGCGGCCCGACGGCGCTCCTCTTCGCCGCGGGTATGCTGGCGCTTTGCGCAGCGCGCCTCACCCGCAAGTCATACGCTTAGTTCGCTGCAGCCGGGGGCGCTGACCCCGCCAGTCCCGCATTCCACGTCAAACAGCGCATGGGGACCATGCGCTCCACCCACTGCCGCCGGCACGCAGTGTCTAGGGTTGCTGTTGCCGGGGACCGGGCTACCGTGAAGTGTGCCATTTAAAGCCCTTGGGCTCGCCGAACCGGTCCTTCGTGGAATCCAGGCGGCGGGATATACCGAACCCACTCCCATCCAATTGCGGGCCATTCCCGTCGTCTTGAGCGGCCGCGATTTGATCGCCTCCGCTCAAACCGGAACGGGCAAGACGGCGGCGTTTGCGCTGCCCGTGCTCACTCGGCTGCTCACCGCGGCCGCGCCCGCCCCGGCCTCCGCCCCACGTCAGGGTCATCATCGCCAGGGGACATCCGGGCCCAAAGTGCTCGTGCTGGAGCCGACCCGCGAACTGGCGGCCCAAGTCGAAACGGCTTTCCGTGACTTTGCGCGGTTTACCCAACTGCGCACGCTCGCCGTGTTTGGCGGCGTGGGCTATGGCCGCCAGCGGTCGGAAATTTCCCGCGGCGTCGACATCATTGCCGCCACGCCGGGGCGCTTGATGGACTACCTGCACGACCGGACGCTGGGACTGAACGACGTCTCGATTCTCATTCTGGACGAAGTCGACCGCATGCTCGACATGGGCTTTCTGCCGGTCGTGAAGGACATCATTGCCCGGTGTCCGCGCCAGCGGCAGACCCTGTTCTTCTCCGCGACGGTGCCCCCGGAGATCCAGTCCGTGGCGTCCTTCGCCCTGCAAAACCCGGAGCGGGTGGAGATTGGCGCGAGCCGCTCAGTCAATAAATCGGTCAACCATGGCATGTACCCGGTTTCCTTCGACCAGAAGTTTGACCTGCTGCTGGCCCTGCTGGGTCAGACCGGTTTCGACTGCGTCCTGGTCTTTACTCGGACCAAACACGGCGCCGACAAGATTGCGCGAAAGCTTAAGACGGCCAATCACTCCGTCGCGGTGCTGCACGCCAATCGATCGCAGAACCAACGCCTGGAGGCGTTGGAAGGTTTTCGCCACGGCCGCTACGAAGTTATGGTCGCCACCGACATTGCCGCCCGCGGCATCGACGTGGCGGGAGTGACGCACGTCATCAACTACGACGTCCCGGAAAATCCCGAGGATTATGTGCACC
The DNA here is from genome assembly GCA_036502225.1 of Opitutaceae bacterium. Lineage (GTDB taxonomy): Bacteria > Verrucomicrobiota > Verrucomicrobiia > Opitutales > Opitutaceae > Palsa-1447. Next base: position 34,323 of record DASXYY010000022.1, on the reverse strand, counting down.
GCATCGGACGCACCGGCCGGGCTCAGGCGGTGGGTGATGCGTTTACACTCGTGACGCCGGAAGACGGCGGAAATATTCGGGACATCCAGCGTTTTATCGGACAGAAGATCCCGGAATTGCGGCTGGAAGGCTTCAATTATCGAGCGTTCGCAGCGCGCCCCGCGCCGACCAGCAAGCCGCTGCACCCCCGCCGGGACTGGAAGCCGCGCTCGGGCGGACGGAGCAAGCGGCGCTATTGACCGGGTGAACGTCCGCGGGTGGAGCGCATGGTCCCCATGCGCTTTTCCGCTTTCGATATCGCACGTGCCGGGGTCAGCGCCCCCGGCTACAGTTTTGGCGCCAAACGCTGGCGGACGTTCAAGCGCGTGGGGACCGCGCGTTCCACCTTTGAAAAGGGTCACGTTTCGCCCAAACCCGAGGCGTGCAACGTTCCCAAGGGACGAGGATTGGAATTATCCCGTTTAAGTTTCGCATTCCAATGTCGCTCGCCCTGCCGCAGGGCTCAAAATGGAGGCGATTTTCCGGTATCGGACGTCCTATCGCTGTTACACGCTGGCCAAGGCCGGATTTGCTTTGGCGTACCTTTGGTATGTCGCGGACTTTTTCCGCATCCATTCGGCCTATTGGGATCATTTGTCGCTGCTGCTGCCCGATCCCCGGTATGTGGTCTTGTGCGGCAGTCCGGGGCTCGATTCCGTTCTGCGCCCGATCGCGGTTTTCCTCAATACCCGGCCGATGGTGGCGGTTTTCGTCCTGCTTTCGCCGGTTGTGGCGGGGCTGTTCCTCTGGGGACGGCACCGATGGCTTCAGGTCGCGGTGGGCGGGTGGATGAGCTTCAGCATGATAGCGCTGAACAGTCTCCTCGGCGTGTTTTCCTCCACCGTTGATGTTTGGGTCAATCTCAACTTTGTCCTCTACGCCTTGGTGGCGCTGGCGACCTCGGCGGAAGCCTGGGATGATTTCGAGCCGGGCTTGAGTCCCGCCCGGTGGCGCGCCGATGCGACGTTGAACAGCTCGTTTGCGTGGCTGGTCGTCTGGCTTCAATTCCTCGTCTATATTTTTGCCGGCGTAAACAAGCTGGTGCTGGGCTGGGCCCCGTGGACGAGCGGGGCGGCGTTGCAGAATCTGGCGATCGACAGCTCCATGCGGGACTTCGTTCGCGGGGTGCACGTGCCGTTTTGGATATCGTTGGTCCTGTGTTACGTCACCTTGCTGCAAAGGCTGGTGGTCCCGTTCGGCTTCTTCTTTCGGCGCGGGCGATTCTGGTCGGTGCTGATTCTGGGCACGATGCATTTGGGCTATGCCCTGTTGATGAACGTGAACCTGTTTCCGCTGATCGGCATCGCCGCGCTGATCATGATCTGGCCGCCTCGGCGGACCGACACGCCGCCGGCGCCGGCCGATCGCCCATCCACCGGGTGGGTCGCAAAGGCGGCGATCGGACTCGCGGCCGTGGCGCTGACTTTGGAGTCCGCCCGCCTCACGCATTTCGCCGCCCTGCCGTGGGAGAACAAGCTGATGATCACGCCGGGCTGGAGGATGTTTGCGGACGGGGGAGCGGCCGCCGGCGGCGAATGGCGGCTGATTCTGGCGTCGCCCCGCGAACGGAGCGACGGAACGGGTATCGCCCTCGAGGCGCTTCCTCACCTCTGGCGCGATCGCTTCTATATCAACAATATTTACAACGAACTGCTCAACCGGAACCTGGGTCCCGGTTCCCTGGTTGACCGGCTGGGGCGCGGCACCCGGATCCTGTATCGGCAGCGCGCGATCGCGCAGCGATTCGCTCCCACCGGGGTTCAGGTGGGGTTCGAACTCTATACCTGGTCCCCGGGCAGGTAAGTGGAAACCGGATACAGCGATCGGATATATCAAATTCCGTTCCGCGCAACGTTTGCACGCGGACGTCGTTGCGATGCGCGGGAATTCGGCCGTTAGTCACGGCGCTTTCCCCTCCTGGCGGTTGGTCAGCCCTTAGTAAAACCTCATGGCCGTTGTCGGCCCACGCATCGTTATGTCTTCATCTCTGTTCTCCCAGTCTCCCCATTGGTCCCGGCTTGCGCGCGGGGCCTTTTTTATTGCCTCGATCATGCTCGGCTTTGGCGCGGTCAGCGCCCGAGCTCAAACCGCTGTCGTCCAAATCGACACCGGCAGCTCAAGCGCCGTTTCGCCCTTTGTCGCCGACGAGGATTTCAGCTCCGGCGGCAACGAATTCTCGAGCGGCGCCACCATCAACACCAGCGGGGCCGCCAATCCGGCCCCGATGGCGGTGTACCAGACGGTGCGCTGGGCTTCGTCGTTCACCTACACGATTCCCGGACTGACCTCCGGAACGAGCTACACGGTGCGGCTGCACTTCGCCGAGTTGTCGTTCACCGCCTCCGGCCAACGGGTGTTCAATGTCGCCATCAACGGCACGAATGTCCTCAGCAACTTCGACATCTTTGCCCACGTGGGCGAGAACGCCGCCCTGATCGAGCAGTTCACGGCCACGGCCAACTCCTCCGGTCAGATCGTGATCGCGTTCACGCAGGGCACGGCGGACAACCCGGAGATCGCCGGCATCCAGGTCCTCACCGTCGGCGCGCCGTCGGCGCCGACCGGCCTGAGCGCCACGCCGAACAACGAATCCGTGTCGCTGAGCTGGACCGCCTCGTCCGGCGCGACGAGCTACAAGGTCTATCGCAGCACGACCTCGGGCGGGGAAGGCACCACCGCCTACGCGACTGTCACCAGCGGCACTTCGTACACCGATACGGGTGTGACCAACGGCACCGCTTACTATTACACCGTGGCCGCGGTGAACTCCGCCGGCACTTCGGCCCAGTCGGCGCAGGTGACCGCCACTCCGACCGCGGGGGGCGGCGGCAGCGTGAAAGTCCAGATCGACACCGGCAGTTCGAGCGGCGTTTCGCCTTTTGTCGCCGACGAGGATTTCAGCTCCGGCGGCAACGAGTTTTCGAGCACCGCCACCATCAGCACCAGCGGGGTCGCGAGTCCGGCCCCGATGGCCGTGTACCAGACCGTCCGGTGGGCTTCGTCATTCACCTATACCATTCCCGGGCTGACCTCCGGAACGACCTACGAGGTGCGGCTGCACTTCGCCGAGTTGTCGTTCACCGCCGCCGGCCAGCGGGAGTTCAATGTCGCCATCAACGGCACGAGCGTACTGAGCAACTTCGACATCTTTGCCCATGCGGGCGAGAACGCCGCGCTCATTGAGCAGTTCAATGCCACGGCGAATTCCTCCGGCCAGATCGTGGTCGCGTTCACGCAGGGTGCGGCCGACAACCCTGAGATCGCCGGCCTCGAGGTTCTCACCGAGGGTGCGCCGCCGACGCCGACCGGCGTCACGGCCGCGGCCGGGAACGGCACCGTGACGATCAACTGGTCAAGCTCCGCCGGAGCGACCAGCTACAACATCTATCGCAGCACGACCTCAGGCGGGGAAGGCACCACCGTCTGGGCGAACGTCAGCAGCGGCCTGTCGTATACCGATTCGGCGGTCACCAACGGCACCGCGTATTATTACACGGTCGCCGCGGTGAACTCCGCCGGCACGTCCGCCCAATCCTCTCAAGTGACGGCCACGCCGGAGCCCAGTTTGCCGGCCGTTCCCACCGGGGTTACGGCCGCCGGCGCGAGCGGCTCCGTGACCGTCAGTTGGAGCGCGGTTTCGGGAGCGACGAGCTATAAAATCTATCGCAGCACGACCAGCGGCGGGGAGGGCAGCACCGCCTACGCGACGGTCACCAGCGGCACGTCGTACACCGACACCGCGGTCACCAACGGGACCCCCTATTATTACACCGTGGCCGCGGTGAATGCCTCCGGCACCTCGGCTCAGTCGTCGCAGGTGTCCGCCACCCCGTCCGGCGGCGGCGGCGGCACGCCCAACACTCCGTTGGTGCAGATCGACAGCGGCAGTTCCAGCGCGGTTTCACCGTTCGCGGCCGACGAGGACTTCAGCTCGGGCGGCAACGAGTTTGCGAGCAGCGCCACGATCAGCACGACGGGGGTGACGAATGCCGCCCCGATGGCCGTGTACCAGACGGTGCGCTGGGCTTCGTCGTTCACCTACACGATTCCCGGACTGACCTCCGGCACCTCCTATGTCGTGCGCCTGCACTTCGCCGAATTGTCCTTCACCGGCGCGGGCGACCGCGAGTTCAACGTCGCCATCAATGGCACGAGCGTCCTGACCAACTTCGACATCTTTGCGCATGTCGGCGAGAACGCCGCGCTGGTCGAGCAGTTCAATGCCACCGCCAACAGCTCCGGTCAGATCGTGGTCGCATTCACAGCGGGTGCGAAGGACAATCCCGAGCTTGCCGGCTTGGAGATCTGGACCCAGCCGCCGCTGCCGGGCGCCCCGTCGGGCCTCACGGCGACGGCCGGAACCTCGCAGGTTTCACTGACCTGGACCGCCGGCTCCAACGCCACCAGCTACAATGTTTATCGCGGCACCAGTGCGGGCGGGGAAAGCACGACGCCGATCGCGACCGGCGTCTCGGGAACCAACCTGGTTGATTCAGGCGTGACCAATGGGACGACTTACTACTACAAGGTTACGTCCGTGAACTCCGCCGGCAGCTCCGGGTACTCGAATGAGGCCTCGGCCCTGCCGCACGTGGTTCCCCCGTCCACGCCGGCCAACTTTGTGGCGAGCGCGGGCTTCGGCAACGTGAGCTTGACCTGGGCCGCGAGCCAGGGAGCGACCAGTTACAACATCTACCGCAGCACGACCTCCGGCGGCGAAGGCTCCACGGCGTATGCGACCGGAGTCACCGGCACGTCGTTCACCGACAGCAGCGTCACCGCGGGCACGACGTACTACTACGAGATCGTCGCGGTGGATTCCGCCGGCAACTCCGTCATTTCCGCCCAGGTCAGCGCGACTCCGCAGTCCGCCACCGGTCAGGGCGCGGTGTTCCCCTATATCCGCTATCGGGCGGCCACGGCCACCTACGGCGGTGGGGCGACGCTCGTGACCGATCCGAACTTCAACGAGCAGAACCTGGCCGCGCAGGCCTCGGAGCAAGCCTACGTTCAGCTGCCCAGCAGCGGCTCGTATGTCTCGTTCACCGTCAACCAGAGCAACGTCAACGGCGTCACGATGCGCTTCACGCTGCCTGACTCGTCCACCGGCTTTGGACAGAACAGCTCGGTGTCCTGCTATGTCAACGGCACCCTGGTGCAGACAATCAACCTGACTTCGTACTACGCCTGGCAGTACTTCGCCGCCGGCGGCGATCCGAGCGACACACCGGAATCGGGCAGCACGGTATCGCCGGCCTTCGCCTTCGACGAAGTCCATTGGATGCTGCCGTCGTCCGTGAGCGCGGGCGCCGTGATCAAGATCCAAAGCACGGGCGGCCCCACGGTGGGCGTCGACTTCCTGGAATTGGAGACGGTCCCCGCTGCCCTCACGCAGCCCGCCGGCTCCATTTCCGTGGCCTCTTACGGGGCGGTGGCGTACGGCAACAACAATGCGGCGTACTCCGAAATCGCCGGTTTCGAATCAGCCGGCGGCTATGGCAGCACGACGACCGCGCCGGGGGTGACCGACTCCACGGCCGCGTTCAACGCGGCCATCGCGGCGGCCCTGGCCACGCCCGGCTCGACCTTGTACATCCCGGCGGGTACGTACTACATCTCCGCCAAGCTGGCGATCGGCACGGCCACCAATGGGGCCTCCAACCTGACGGTCACGGGCGCCGGCATCTGGTACACCAACATCCAGTTCACCAACCCGAACGTCAGCGGCGGCGGCTTCTCGATCATGTGCTCGCCGACGGGCTCGATGAACTTCAGCAACATGTACCTGAACTCGATGCTCCGGTCGCGCTATGACGAGAACGCCATCTACAAGTGCTTCGAGGACGACTTCGGGCAGAACTCGAACTTCCACGACCTGTGGGAGGAACACTTCGAGTGCGGGTATTGGGTGGCTGACTACGCCCATAACCCCTGCCAGATCGCCTCGGGCCTGACCATCAAGAACAACCGTATCCGCAACAACCTGGCGGACGGCGTCAACTTCTGCAATGGCACCTACAATTCAACGGTGACCAATTGCAATATCCGCAACGGCGGTGACGATGGTCTGGCGGTCTGGCCGAACAACTTCAACGGCGCCCCGATGGCGTATGGCGACACGTTCAGCTACAATACCATCGAGTTCGAGTGGCGCTCGTCGGCCATGGCGATCTATGGCGGTTCCGGCCACCAGTTGAACAACAATCTGGTCGAGGATCTGTACATGAGCGCCGGCTTCCGGGTCACCACCGGCTTCTCCGGCTACCAGTTCCAGAACAACACCGGCATCACCCTCAGCAACGATACGTTCATCGATTGCGGCACCTACTTCGATGCCTGGGGTGGCGAACTGGGGGCCATTGACCTGGAGGCAAGCAACTCGGCGGTGCAAAACTTCACGTTCACCAACATCCAGGTGGTGGATGCCTTGCACGATGGCTACTCCTTCGGATTCTCGGGCGGCATCGGGCCGGGGATCGTGTTCAACAGCTGCGTGGCGGACGGAACCGGCTTGGACGGCATCACCGCCAGCAAGTACACCCAGGCGCACCTGGGTGCCGGCATCGAATCCTATACCGGCAACGGCTCGGTGACGTTCAACAACTTCTCCTACAGCAACTGCGCTGGCGGAGAGGACTTCCTCGCGAGCGGCTTCGTGCTGAACTTCTAATCAGGAATTAGCTCAGGCCGAGAACAGCGGGCGGACGCGCGAGCGTCCGCCCGCTTTTTTATGAGGCCAGCCTGAACCGGCTGAACTCTCCCGAGGTGGAGCGCATGGTCCCCCTGCGCGAGGGCGCCCAATGCGGACGGAGATTTAAGCGCATGGGGACCATGCGCTCCACCCTCAAACGGGATTTTGGTCTCCCCCTTCGAGCGTCTTCATCTCCAGTCCTTCAATCTCCTGCAAGGTCTTGCCGGCGATTCCCTGCATATCGCCATACATCCCGACCGTGGCCTGCATGACGCGTTCGATTTGCTCGTCCCGCTTGGCCCATTGTTTGGTGATAGCCTTCCGTTCCTTATCGAGGTCTTCTTTCATATTGGAAAACGCCTCGACAATGGCCTGCACTCGCTGGCGGAAGCGCGGCCCGGTGAGATAGGAATAGAGCATTTCCATCTTGGATTGCTGGCCCTCGGATGCCTGCCGGGCCGTCGCCAGTTCCACCAACGATTGGCGCAACATGATCCCGACGGGTATCGCAACCTGCGGCTGCGTCACCCAGACGCCGTCCACCCAGTCAAAATTCTCGACTCCCCTTGGCAGCACTTGGGTGACCAACACGGCGATTTCCGCTTTCGCGCTTCGCTGGTCATCGCGAAGTTTGTTCAGCCAGCCATCGCTCCAGTTCTTGGTGCGCTTGGACTCCCACAGGATCGTGCCGCAGGCTTGGCCCAGCGGACTGACCACGCGTTGCAAGGCATCGCCGCCAAATTCGCCCTTTGGCACCGGTTCAATGTTATCGCGCGGGAACTTGGCGCGTAAGAGCGCCTCGAGCGCGAGCTCCTGAACCTCGCCTTGGATTTGCTGCGATCCTTGTTCCGCCCGTCGTTTCAATTCCTCGATCTGCTTTTGCATCGAGGTGATCGTTTGCTCCTTCTCCGAGACCTTGAGCTTCAATTCGTCTTCAGCTTCTTTGCGCGCCTGCTGGCGAGTGAGAGTCAGGCCTTCCTGAATTCGCTTTTCCACGGTAAGATCGAGTTCGCGTCTGGCATCATCCAAGTCGCGCTGCTTTCTGATCAAATCCGCTTGGGCTTTCTGCGCTTCCGCTAGCTTCTCATCGCGAGCCTTCAGTACCTCCTGAAGATCGATGATGTCCTTGGCCTTCTGCTCGAGATCGGTGGAGAGCGCGAGTTTGGCTTTCCTTGATTCCTCGGCGGCAATCTTGGTCCGCTCCAGTTTCATTTTCTCGGCGACTTGGCTATCCAGCGATTCTTTCGCCTTGGAGAGCGTGTCCTCACGCTCTTGCAGCGCTTTTTGCCGAAGGGCGATGTCCGTGTCCTTCTGAACCAGACGCGCCTCGTAGTCCCGTTTCGTGGTCTCAATGAGGGGCGCTGCCAACGACTCGTTCAACTTGATCTCGTTCGTGCACTTGGGGCAAATGATGGTCGGTTCGCTCATTGAATTGGGTCTCGCGGCAGTTGGTTCGATTTTGAGGAAAACCGTCTGATTTCCGGCCCGATTCAAACGTTTTACCCTTTCGTAACGCAACTTCCTTACACCCCGCACCGTCAGGCGCTACATTACCATTGTGAACGTTGATTCAACCCCTGTTCTGGACCGCCGCCTGACGGTGATTCTGCGCCGCTTCGTGAAGGAGCTGAAATTGTCGGCGGCGACCTACGCCCGAATCCTCATCCTGGCCCGCCGGATCGCCGACTGGGCCAAGGCCGAAAAGGTCTCGACCGCGCACTTGCTGGAGGCGATCCAGCTGTGCACGCTCGAGCGGACCGAATAGGTCGTTACTGCGGGCTCAAAGCCCGAACCAGCGCGCCCGGCGGGTGGCTCCGAAGTGCTCCTTGTTCGCGCGCATTTCCAGCGACGGCGGGAAATAGGAGCCCGTGGGGCCGTCCGGATTGGAAAAGAAATCCACGTCGACGCGCCCGATCAGGCCGCCGCCGAATTCGAGATAGCACGAACCTTTCCCTTCGTGGGGGGCGCCGGTTGCGCCAACGCGCAATTTGGCGACCAGCGCCGACGCGACCGCCCGCGCCGCGCCCTCGGCGAAGAGGCCGGCTTTGGGCGTGCCCTGCTTCGCGCAATCGCCGATGGCGTAGACGTCAGGGAAACGAGTTTGCAGCGTATATTTGTTCACCGCCACCCACCCGCCTTCGGTCAGCCCGGCTTCGGCCAGTATCTTGGGCGCGCGATGTTTGGGCACCCCAAGGAAAAGATCGTACCCGTGCTGCTGACCATCGTCGGTGGTGGCGATTTTGCGGACGGCGTCAATCGACTGCACTTCGCGTTCGGCCAGGAACCCGATATCGCGTTCGGCAAAAGCCGCCAGGATCGCCTGGGAGGTTTCTGGCGACGGGGGAATCGGAATGTCGAATGGGGAGATCAAGGTGATCTTGGACTTTTGCCGAAGGCCGCGCTCAGTGAGGAAATCGTGCAGCATGAACGCAGCTTCACACGGAGCGGGCGGGCATTTGTAGGGCGCACCGCAAAGGCCGATGACCACGTGCCCGCCCGGAAACGACTGCAACAATTGGCCGATGCGAGCCGCGCCCGGCACTGTGTAGAATTCCGAAGCGTCCGCGAGTCCCGGCGTGGCCGCGATGTCGTAGTCCGCGCCCAGCGCGATGACGAGATGCTCCGCTTCGTAGATTCCCGCGCTGGTCGCGACACGTTTCGCCGCCGGATCGACCGACAAGATGGTTTCCTGGCAGAAGCGCACGCCCGGCTTCACGAAATTTCGGTAGGGCAGGCCCACCGACTCGACGGGCGTCCCGCGAAACATCACGTCGAGTTTGGAGTACCCGAAAGTGAACGAATCGCTCTTGTCGATGAGGGTGATGTCGACGCTGTCACCGAGGGATTCGGTGAGGAGGGTCGTGAGTTCAAGTCCGCCGAATCCGGCGCCAAGAACGAGGATGCGAGTTTTCATGGGGAAAGAGGGGCGATGGCGGTTTGGAGCGCACGGTCACCCTGCGCGATGTCACCGAACCGGCGGGGGCGCCGCCGTTGGGTACGTTACTACGGTCGTTTGGCATTCGCGTCGGATGTAATAGTGGAAAAATTGATGCACATCCTCCGGGACCAGCGCCTGGTAGCCGGCGATTCGGTTGCGCGGCGACTCGACATTGATGGGCACTTCGGAGGCGCGCTGGAGGACGCCCCACAACCAATAGGTGTTGTCGCGCATTTCGTCCGCGATGCCGCGCAGCAGCGGCTCCCGTGCCCGGCGAAAAGCGTCGAGTTCCGGCGGACTGAGGCGCAACTGAGAGACCTCGCCATCGATGATCGCGCTCGCGGCCGGAATGAGCGGAGAGGACAGCATCACCTGCACCTTGAGAAACGCCAAGCCCGGCGGCGCATCGTAGTGGTCAAATTCGACCTCGGGGCTGTAAGTGTGGCCCAACTGGATCCGCAGCCGGTCGATGATGCGGTCGCGCAGAACGGCGGCGGACAAGTATCCCACCCGCGAGGCGGTGATATTTGTGAAATGGCTGAGTGCCCAAAGATAGCAGAGGCAGGCTTGGTGGACCTGGGGCGAGGTGTGGTAAATGATCCGCTGGGGGCCCGCGGTGAAGGCCTGAAGTGGCTCGCCGAGGCTGGCGGCGGTTCGCGGCCGCCGCGGCCGCAATTGCGCCAGACTTTGCGCCATGGCCTGCTTGGTCTGCTCCCAGCTGACATCGCCCACCACGGACGCTTCGACGCTGCCGAAGGCAAGTTGCGGCAAAACCCAATCCGCCATCGTGGCATACGAGGTGTTCAGGATGCCCGACCATTGCGCCGGGGCGTACCGCCAGTCGCCCCGGCCCGAAAGAAGCCAAAGCAGCCGGTTGGCGATGACGCCATCCGCCCGCGCCTGCTCGTCGATGACGGGCCCGTTGGCTTCGATCTGCACATCGTGAAGGGCCTCGGGCCGAAACGCCGGATCGGTGATATAGGCGGCGACGACCTGCAGCGCCCGGGGCAGTTCCTGCTGCGCGCAGCGCCCGTAAAAGCAGAGGGCGTCATTATCGACCATGAACTGAACCTGCAGATCGTGTCCGCCGAGGATATCCGATATTTGCTGGGAATTGAATTCGCCCAGGCCGCCCCGGATGAAGCCGGTGGTGGTGACGGTCGGCAGCGACGGGTGGAAACGGGGCACGGACGCGCGCCCGGTGCCCACGCGGACGCAGAATTCGACTTCATTCTCGTCAAACGGCGTGGCCTTGAAGTTGAGGGCCACCCCGTTGCCGTACTGCGCCAAATGAAGATGGAGGTCCGGCAAATAGCGGTCGGCGGTCACGGGCGAAACCGGCCCGAAATAGGTGTAGTCGAAATTCCCCAGGGTTTCCGGCGGCGGCGCGGCCACCTTGGCGGCCCGGCTCCGATTGAAAGCGGCCGCCAATTCCTTTGGGCTCACCGGCGCCGGAGGGCGCGTGACCAAAAGCACGTTGGGCGCCTGCTTCGTCCACGCGGCGCGAAACGCCCGGAGGCAATCCTGGACGGTGCAGGCCTCGATGGCGCCGCCGAGATCGCTGAGCGTGGCTTCGGGGCTCGACATCGGGAGGCCGTAGAAGGCGTGCCCTTCGATTTGCTCCGCCAGCCCGCGCGAGTCGCGCGTGCGTTTCGTCCGGACTCCGAACCGCAGCGCCATCATCAGGTGCTGCTGGGCGATCAGCAATTCGGCCGGACTGAAGCCAAACAGCACCGCGCGGCGGTGCTCCTGTTCAAGGTCGCGAACGGCAAACGATAGATCGGGCAAGACGATGCTCACGGTGCATTGGGCTTGGAGCCAGCCCGGGCAGCTGGCGGCCACTTCGGCATTCGGGCCGGCAAACGACGCGCCGGGGCGTTGCGCGCAAATCTCCAGGCGCCGCTTGAACATCTCCATCGCAAGTTCCGTCTGAACATCGGCGGTTCGCTGGGCGTGCGTGCTGGGCCGATCGGGATGTTCGACCGGGTGCTCCAGGAACAGCATGCCACCGCTCCAGCCCGGTTCGGCGATCACGGCGACGTCCGGCGGTGCTTGAAAAATCGGAGTCAGATCCGGAGGTTCCGCCGGCTCGGGAGCGCGGGAGCGAAAGGAAGAAAAGTGCGCCGCAATCAGCCGGGTCAATGCCGCCGGATCCGCGTCTCCGACCGCAATGACATAGAGCCGGTCGGGCTGATACCAGGAGTGGTAGAACTTCCGAAGCTGATCCGCCCGAAAGGTCCGGAGGAGCGCGGGCGAGCCGATCGGACTGCGCCGCGCAATCCGGGAACCGGGAAACAGATAGGCCAGGTTCTTTTGGCCCACGCTGAACTCGGGCGTCCAACGCAGGGCGGCTTCGCTCAGCACCACGCCGCGTTCGATGTCGACGGCGCGCGGATCGAAGGAAACCTCGCCCGCGAAATCCCGCAGGACCGACAAGCCCGTTTCGATCGTGGAATCGCCGGGATCGGGGAGCTCCAGACGGTACTCCGTGTAGTCGCGCGTCGTGAACGCGAGCGAATCCGCCCCGAATCCCAGCCCCATTCGCTCGAGCGCCGGCAGGAGCTTGTCGTGCGGAAAATGCCGCGTTCCGCGAAAGGCCATGTGCTCGACGAAGTGGGCGATGCCGAGCTGGTCGTCATTTTCCAGAATCGAGCCCGCGGCCACCAGCAGCCGCAGGGAAATTCTCCCTTTGGGCGTTTCGTTGTGCATGACGGCATAGCGAACGCCATTGTCCAGGCGGCCGAAGCGAACGGCGGGGTCGTTGGGAATATCCGTCGGACCATCGCGCCAAGGGGCGGCCGCAGCCCCGCTGCCTCCGAACCAAACCACCAGCCAATACGTGAAATAAAGAAGCGGGCGTCGTCTCAACGCCCGCGTTATCTAAGTCCAGCGCCGGCTTGGCGAGATCGTTCGCCAAACCGACGCGGATCGATTTCCAGCGTTGTAGCCGGGGGCTGACCCCGGCAGTCCCGCTTTCGGCTCAGTTCGGGTTTAAAACGAACGCGTCCACCACCGACACGCCGGTGGCCCCGTTCGGGCCGCTGACCGCGACCGTATAGGCTCCCGGCGGGACGGTGAGAAGCACCGCCGCCTCGTTCGTGCTGCCGGGCGCAAAGCCCGTGGCTTGAATGGCCGCTTGCTGCGTGGCCTGCCACCCGCTGTTCGTCGCCATGACCGTCGATCCGTGATAGACGGTGAGGGTCGTGGCCGACAGGGGGCTTTGCACGCCATAGTTGGCGAGGGACGGCCCGAGGGCGCGCACCAGCACTTGAGCCGGCAAGGGGCCGCGGACAATGAATCCACCCATCAGCGCGGCGTTGCCCACGCCCGCCCAGCCGCGAGTCGAGAAGTTATAGATCGGCGCGGGCACCAGGCCGGCGTTGTGCGCATAGTTGCGCCCGTTGAACGGCGTGCCCCCGTACGGGAACACGGTATTGTAGATCGCATCGTTGCCCGGGACGTTGTCGATATTTGCCGCTGACCGAATCGTCGGCGGGCTCGTGCGCAGGTCGCTGATGATGGCCGTCACGGCGATCGAGATCACGTCATCGCCGAACCGCCGGCCGTTGGGCCAGCCGCCGGGAACGGTGCCGTTGCCAAATCCGGCCTGGACCGTGCTTGTGAGCGTGTCGCCGCCGAAGATGCTTTGGTTGGAGAAGCCGGCTTGGTCCGGGTGATCCGGGAAGTTGGCTCCGCCCGCGGCGAGCCGCGCCGCACCGGTCGAAAGGTCAACCTTGATCAGATCGGGAATGAAGATGCCGACCAGGTCCGTGCGGCCGGTCGTGGGTGCGACCGCCTGGCCGCCGAAGGTGATCGTGTTGATCAGGGAGGCGAGTTCCGGCGAGGCGGCGTATTTCTGGAAGGTCGTCGCGTCGACGGACGGCTTGGTGCGGCTGTACAGATCCTTGTCCTGCAAGGCCACCATCGCCTCGTTGAACAGCGGATTGCCCTGGCGGGCGACCTGGACCCAGCCGCCGCTCAGCACCGGGGCCGTGGAACCCGCGCCGCTGGAGAGCACGGTGGTGGCGCGCCGGCTCGTCGTGGCGTAGACGCCGACGATCTGCTGATCGCCGCCCAGCTCCGACACGGGAATCTCCAGGACGATCATGTGCACGTTGTAGCCCGCCTGGCTGTCAAACGAGTTCTGGGCGCCCGTGCGCAGGTTGAGCAGGTCGAAGATCGAGTTGATGTCGCCGTAGAATCCGTCCTCGCGCTGGCCGCAGAACGAGCGGTATCCATTGGACAACGACATGACGGCGCCCGCCGTGTACGGATCGAGCTGCGACGGGTCGCTGACCCCCGCCTTGGCGGGATTCAGGCCGCTGTTGCCCTGGTTGTAGAGCGGGGTGGCGTTGCCCTCGTTGTTCGGCGGGACGATGCCGGAGCCGAGGTTGGTGACGTTGCTGCCCTGCGTCTTGGTGACCGTGTAGGTCTGGGTCAGATTTTGGGCGGCGTCGCCGTCGGTCTGCACGACGCCGACGTAGGACTGCAGGATCGTGCCCTGGGTCTTGTACCCGGTCGTGAACTTGAACTGGTAGGTGATCGTATCATTGCCGGCGGCCACATCCGCGCCGCTCGAGACGATGAGCGTGTACAGCACATTGTCGTCGAAGTTGTACTTGTTCGGTCCGACGCCGGGTTCCTCGAACGGATAGACGCCGAGCGCCACTTCGAGGTACTTCTGGTTGTCGTGTTCGGCCACGAAGGCGTAGACGTCGGTGGTGTTCGCCGCCGGATCGAGGGTGATCAGCGGGGCGTCCATGTGGCTGGAGGCGCGCATCGGCGTCAGGCCGACCGCGGAAAGGCCGGCCAGGAGAAAAGTCCAGGCGGCGCGGGTTGGGAGCAAGCGAGTTGTCATGATGATATGTTTGGTCCGAGGGGGTAGTTAGCGGCGGTCGGCCGACGCCAACGAAGAGCGGGAGGGTTGCCGGTGCAGCAGGGCGGATTCGCCCGGGGTGAGGGTGGCCGCGAAGGGCGCCGCCCCCGTGAAATCGGCGCGGGCCGCGGCCGGGTCGCCGTCCGCCTGGGCAATCAGGCCGGCATGGAGCAGCAAACGGGCGTCGCGGGTTCCGTCCGCGAGTGCGGCCCGCATGGCGGCCGCGGCACCCGGGGTGTCGCCGCTGGCAAACTTGGCCCACGCCAAGGCGTCCTGGGTCAGCGGATCGGCGCGGTTCTGCAATTCGGCCTGAGCGCAGCCCAGGGCGGTGCGCGCCCAGGCGGCCGGACCGCGGCGCTCCTCGACCCGCGTGGCGGCGAAGAGGGCGAACGTGCGCGGATCATCAGCCGGGCCGGTGGATACGAGCGCGGCTTCCGCCTTGTCGGCGGCGTCCGGCTGGCCGGCCGCGCGCAGGGCATCGGCCTGCCACCACTCGTATTCGGGCAGCGGATTGAGTTCGGCCGCCCGCGAGAGGATTGAAGCGGCTTCGCCGGTGCGGCCGAGCGCCAGCAGCGCCCGGCCTTCAGCCAGGAGCGCGGGAGGATAGTCACCGGCCACGCGATCCGCGCTCTGGGCCAGCTTGAGCGCCTGCTCCGCCTGCCCCCCCTGGAGCACATAGCCGGAGAGGCGGGTGACGACCCAGGCGCAATTGGCCGGATCGACCGGACTGCTGGCATGGACCGCCATCTCCATCATTTCCGTGGCGCCTTTCAGGTCGCCGGTCAGCCACCGGAGGTGCGCGGCGCGGGCGTACGATTCCAAGCCGGGCCGGCGATTCATCTCTTCCTGGCAGGCGGAGACGGCCGCGGGGAGTTTTCCCTGCTCCATCAGGGCATCGCTCAGGAGCGCATAGGCGTAGGCGTCCGGCTGTTTCTGCACGAGCTCACGGGCGACCGCTTCCGCTCCCTTGAAGTGGTGCAGATTGTCGAGCACGTGGCCGCGCAGGAGCAGCGAATTCGAGGTGGGGCCGAATCGCGCGTCCATCGCGTCGGCGGTTTTCTCGGCGAGCTTGTAGTAGCCCGCGTCGAGGGTGCGCCGCGCCTTGCCGATGTAGGTCCAACCGAGCCGCTCAAAATGCGCCAGGTCGGGGGAGGCGCGCAGGCGGTCCTGCGCCAGCGCGATGTCGCGATCGGCTTTTTCATGGCCGGTCGGCGCCACCAGGATGATCTTTTCGTCCAGCGAGGCGCCGAGGGGCGCCGCGGAAATTGAAGGAGCGAGGGCGGTCAGGGCCGCGGCCACGACCAGCAACGGAAAGCGGAGGGGCATATGCTACCTTTCGTTCGGCGGCGCCGCGCGGATGCATGGCGCCGCAATAATTATGTCAGAAATATTCAGGCGAAGACCGTGCGCTGCAGCAGCCACACCATTCCGGCGCCGGCGACGACGGCGGACGAGAAGGACGGCCAGCGCACGGTGAGCCTGGGCATCGAGCGCAGGCGCCAGATCACGGGCAGGGCGATCGCCGCAATGGCGATCTGGCCGACTTCAACGCCGAGATTGAACGTGAAGAGCGGCAGCGCGACGTTCCCGCCGTGGACTCCGACCCCGAGTTCCCGCAGGGCGGAAGCGAAGCCGAAGCCATGGATCAGGCCGAAGGCGAAGGTGAGACGCCAGCGGTGCGCGGGTTCGCGGCCGCGGCGCAGCGCGAGGAGATTCTCGATGCCGACGAAGACGATCGACGCGGCGATCAATGGTTCGACGATGCGGCTGGGCACCGTGACGATGTTCAGCGTCGAGAGGGCCAGCGTGATCGAGTGGGCGAGGGTGAAGCACGAGATGATGCCGACGACCGAGCGGAAATTGCGGGTGACGACGAGCAGCCCAAAGAGGAACAGCAGATGATCGTAGCCCGTCCAGATGTGCATGATTCCCAGACGCAGGAACGCGAGAAACGCGAAGGACGCGGCGGGCGCCGGGGCCTGGGCGAGCGCCGGCGCCGCGACTTCCAGGCGGGCGGAGTGCCGGTCGACCAGACGTTCGGCGATCGTCGTTCCGGCCGGATTGGACACGATCAGGTAATCGCGATGGCCGGGCGGCAGCCGGGCGATCGCCACGTCGGTTAGGGTGAGCGGGCCGGAGCCGGAAAAGTCATACTCGACCCGGAAGCGAACACTCCGCCCGGTGGCCTCGGCCGCCGCTGCGAGCACCTGCGGAGTCAACGCGTGGCCATCCTGGCTCACCGCCCACACCTGGGCCGCCAGTTCGGTCAGGCTCTTTCCGGATCCCAGGGCGGCGATGTCCGCCGGGGCATAGCCGATGTCCAGGTCGATTTGGCCGCCGCGCAGCGATGCCTGATTGGTGCCGAGTCCCGGGTCGTGCGCCCGCGCAAGCGGGCCGGCCGTCAAAACGAGGCAACCCAGAAGGGCGGGGTAGAG
This sequence comes from Opitutaceae bacterium, assembly GCA_036502225.1. Taxonomy (GTDB): domain Bacteria; phylum Verrucomicrobiota; class Verrucomicrobiia; order Opitutales; family Opitutaceae; genus Palsa-1447. Next base: position 17,344 of record DASXYY010000022.1, on the reverse strand, counting down.
CTTCATGCCCCGCTGCTACGCGCGAGCCGGGCCGAAGGATGCGTTACAATTTCGCTTCGAGGCCGAAACGAAATTCAATCGGCTCCACCGGATGGAAGTGGTCTTCGGTGAGGGTGGGAGAGCCGGGCGCCGGGGAATTTCGCGACGTGTAGTAGTAGTCGATGTCGTGGTCCCGGCGGTCCAAGAGATTGAGCACTTCGGCGCGCACCTTCCACCGCCGGGTCAGCTGCCAGGAGCTGCCCAGGTTCACGATCGTCGTCGAGTGAGACGTGACGGAGCCGTCGGAGGTCAGCGGCCGGGGACCAAAGTAGCGCAACCGAAGGGATGCGTCCCAATCCTTGCCGCGGCGGAACGTGATGCCGCTGGAAAGCGACGTGTGGATGGCTTCATCCACGAGAGTGCCTCCGGGAGTGAGATCTTCCGCCGCGGTTGTCGGAGCGGTGAAATGCGCCGACGAATCGGCAAAATCGAGGTCGAACGTCACCCAGGGTGCGGGCGTGTAGAAGTTCGAAAATTCAACGCCGTAGCGGCGCGTGGCCTGTTGCGAGGTGGAGGCATCGCCCGAGTCGGCATCCAATCCGTCGAAATACAGCTCGGAATTATTGTGCAGGCCCCACAGCGAGAGCGTGCTCTGGAGCTGAGGCACGATCAGGGACCGCACGCCGATTTCCCCTCCGTGGGCCGGCACCAGGACAGGCAGCCGGCCGCCCACCAGCGTGCCATCGGGATTGAGACTGGCGGTGGTGGCCCGGGCGTCGTTGCTGTGGAAGCCATACCCCGCCTGCACGTAGAATTCCGTGCCGTTCCAAGGTCCGAAGGTGAGCGTGGCCTTGGGGCTGGCGAGCGCCCCGGTGCGGACGCCGGAATTGACGGGCAACTGCGCCTGCACGCCGTCGCGATAGAGGTCTTCGCGCAGGCCGAGGTCGGATCGGAGCCAGGGAGTCCACGCGATTTCGTTGTCGTAGAAAAACCCGCTGGAGAGCTCGTTGACGTGATCGAGCCGCGTGACGGCGGAAATCGGATTGCCGCTGTAGTCAACTTTGTCCGTTCGCACCCGGTCGACCGTTTGGTAGAGGCCGAGGTCAATCCACGAGTCCTGCGCCTGCACGCCAAACCGATTTTGAATTTTCAGATTCCCGACCGACGCCAGGATGGCGTGGCTCGCCCGAATTCCGGCCACGTTTCGATTGTCCTGCTGCTCGAATTGATCGCCCATCGGCGAGTCCAGATAGTAGGTAAAGTCGGAAAAAAGGTTCAGGTCGTAGTGGAAGACGTAGGCCATGACGCTCGTCTGCTCGTCTTGCGAGTTCTGGTGCCACTCGCCCTGCAGGCTGTAGCGCTGCGAATACCCGCCGTCGGCCGGATTTTGCGTGCCGAAATATGAGATTTGCCGGTCGGAAACCGCGCTCGCTGCAACCTGGTCCGTCGAATTCCAGGTGCCGTGATAGGCCATGGCGGTGACGCTATAGCCCTGCTGGCTGGTGCCCTGACTGTAACGGAGCATCCCGTTGTAGCGCCAATAGTCGTCCGGACGGACCCAGGGCCCGTCCTCGTGGGCCGCCTCGAACCCGGCGAGCAGGGTGCCGCCCGCCGCGGGGGTCGAAATTCCGACCACGGCCCGGGCGTAGCCGTCCGTGCCGCCCTCCACCTGCAGGAAATCCGAGGGCAGCGATTGGACGAACACCATCTGGGCCGAACCCACGGTCGAAAAGTCGCCGTTGGCCGCATAGTACGGCCCCTTTTGAAAATCGATCCGGTCGATGAATTCCGGGATGACAATGTTCAGGTCGGCGTAGCCCTGCCCATGCGCATGGCTCGGCAGGTTCACGGGCATGTCGTCCAGGCTCACGGAAAAATCCGTCCCATGATCCAAATTGAACCCCCGGGTGAAATACTGGTTGGCCTTACCGCCGCCGGCGTGCTGGGTGATGATGACGCCCGGGATGGTCTCGAGCAGTTCGCCCGTGCGCAAAATCGGCCGTTCGGCCAATTCGTCCGCGCCGACGGTGCCCTGGCTCGCCGAATCCGCGGTGCCCAGCAGGCTGTCCTGCCGTCCCTCCACGTTAAAGGCCGGCAACAGGACGACGGTCGCCTCCCGCTCCTGGGCTCTCCCTGGGCCGGCGATCAAAAGCCCGGCCGCGCAGCACAAAACCAAGAGGCGGCATAAGGAAGAGGATGAAGGCATGCGATCACGATCCAGACGCGACTTACTACGCGTCATCCAGCTATCTGGATGCCAGCCGGATCATGCCGCCAAAGTTCGATGAACAACGTGATCGCGCTGTAGCCGGGGGCGCTGGCCCCGGCAACTGCGATATCGAAAGCGGAAACGCCGGGGTCAACGCCCCCGGCGACAGCCAAGCGTCGGCTGCTCCGCAGAGTTGCGCCGAACCGAATCTTCAGTTACTTGTCTGTCTGTACCCCCCCCACATGAGCTCGGCGCACGTCATTGTGGATTTTCTAATTACGGCCGTTTTGGCCGCGATCGTCGGCGCGGCGGCCATGGGAGCGGTCATGTGGCTGATGACCCGGGCCCAATGGGCCCGCTCCAACATGGTGATTGCGGTCGGCAGCCTCTTCACCCGCGTTCGCGAGGACGCGACGAAAGTCGGTTTCATCGTGCACTGCGTCTCCGCGGTCTTCTGGGCGATCATCTACACCCTGGCGATGATCCACCTGCACCTGACCGGGTTTCCCCGCGCATTTTTCACCGGCATCGGTTTCGGCGTCCTGCACGGTATGGTCGTAAGCCTGATGCTCGTCTGGGTCGTCTCGGACCAGCACCCCCTCGAGGAATTTCGCGGAGCGGATTTCGCCATCGGCCTCTGCCATCTGGTAGGCCACGTCGCCTACGGCGCCGGCGTCGGTTTCGTGATCGGCCTGGCGTCAGTCGCCGGCTGGATTTGAATAGGTGGAGCGCATGGTTCCCATGTGCTTCGGCGTCGCCCGCGGGCGGTGATTTTAGCGCATGGGGACCATGCGCTCCACCCATCGTGGGGATTTGAGGTTCGGTTAGGGGTGGGGCCCAACCGGGAAGAATGCCCTGACATTCCCGTGCGATTCGGGCGATTGCCCGCTTGCCTCCTAAACCGGCGAGGACGATTCTCGCTCACCACGTAACGGCCAAATCGCCGTTCATCGGGAAAGGACCACATGGCCATGGGGGAAGCTTCACAATCCAACGGCGGCGCTTCGGCGCCCCAGACCGAACTCCAAAACAGCGTCCATCGTCTGCCCTCCGGGTCGACGGCGGTGCGCCGAACCAATCCGAACCAATGGCTCAAGCTCACGCTCGCGGTGCGCACGAAACAGCCCTTGCCGGATCTTTCGAAGCTCGATGGCCAAAAGCCCGGCGAGCGAAAATATCTCACGCGAGCCGAACTGGCCGAGCAATACGGCACCGCGACCGATGCCGCGGCGGCGGTCGAGGCCTTTGCCAAAGCGCACGGCCTGGTGATCACCCGTAACGAGACCGCCTCGGGCCGGATTGGCCTGGGCGGCACCGTGCAGGCCTTGAGCGACGCCTTTGGCGTGACTCTATTCGACTACGACCACCCCACGCTCGGTCGTTTCCACGCCCGCACCGGTCCGATTCATCTGCCGCCGGAACTCAAGGGCGTCGTGACGGCTGTCTTTGGCTTCAACAACCACCGCATACTGGTCCGCAAATCCCGAATCGCCGACGATTCGCCGGACGCCGAGGCCAAGCCCGCCGCCCGCGCCTGGTTCATGCCGACCGAACTCGTCCCGCTCTACGATTTTCCCACGGCGGATACCTCGAAGCAGTGCATCGGCCTCCTGGAATTCGGCGGGGGCGTCGATATGACCGCCGTGGCGGCGTATTTCAAAACGATCAGCGCGGCCGCCCCTCCGATCGCGATCATACCGATTGACGGAGCCTCCACGAATCCGGCTGCTGATCCCGACTCCACCGGCGAAGTCATGCTCGACGTCGACGTGGCGGGAGCGATGGCGCCCGGCGCCAAGCTTGCCGTCTATTTTTCTTCGTTCGACGAAAAGGGCATGGTCGACTGCATCAGCGCGGTCCTGAACGACGCGACCAACGATCCCAGTGTCCTCTCCGTGAGTTGGGGCTGGGCGGAAAATGAACCCCTCGGCACGGCGCCCGTGCTGTGGTCGGAGGCCGCGATCGAGGCCTGCAATCAGAGCTTTCTCGCCGCGGCCAACCTCGGCATCACGATTTGTGTCGCCACGGGCGACGACGGATCCGAGGCCCAGGTCAAGGATGGCAAGGCGCACGTCAACTTCCCCGCGACGAGCCCTTACGTGCTCGCGGTCGGCGGCACGACCCTGCATGTCGTCAAGAACGCCGCCGGCGCCACCCACACGACCGAAACGGTCTGGAACGGCGGCACCAGCGACGGTGGAACCGGCGGCGGCGTCAGCGACCTGACGCCCGTTCCGGCCTGGCAGAAGGGCATCGTGCCGGCGTCCATCAATCCGGGAAAGTTCGCGGGTCGGGCCATCCCGGACGTGGCGGCCAACGCCGATCCCGCCACCGGCTACCTGACGCAAGCCGGCACCAAACCCCAGATCGTCGGCGGCACCAGCGCCTCCACACCGCTTTGGGCCAGCCTGATCGCCCGCATCAATGCCAACCTCGGCGCCCGCTGCGGCAACTTCAACGCGCTGCTCTATTCCAAAATCGGCCCCGGCAAAACGCTCACCGACATCACCTCCGGCAACAACGATGTCGAGGGACTTCTCAACGGCCAGTTCTCCGCCAAAGCCGGATGGGACGCCTGCACCGGATGGGGTTCCCCCGGCGGCAATGCCCTCCAAAAAGCCCTGAGCTCAAAAGCCTGAAGAGCGGGTGGAGCGCGTGGTCCCCACGCGCTTAAACCTCCATCCGCGTTTGGCGCCCGAAGCGCGTCGGGACGATGCGCTCCGCCCGATTCCGGAAATTGCCCGCCTACGGCAGCAATTGCAGCAACTTCGTCGCCGCCTCAATCACCTTCCCCGCCAAATCCATAATCTTGGAATACTTATCCAAGCTGCTCGACATGGCGCTCAGCTGTTGGGTGAACCCATGCGCCCCATCAAACGCGTCCCCCGCGGCCGCGCTGACCTCCAGCGTCTGGTGACTGAATAGCTGGGTTTCCAAATCGCATTCCTGATCCGCCATCTGCTCGGCTTTATCCGCAAGTTGGGCGGTCTGGGTGCTATCCGGACACTGGCTGGCTGACTGCTTGGTGTTGGCGATGCTCGCGTGCAGGTTCGATTGCAGCGTCGTGATTTGGTCGTTGGTCAGCGTCATCGTCAGAAATCAGAGCTTTTGGTGGATCTGTTGAACGGCTTTTACCGCGGTCACGAGCTGGCTGTAAGCATCCTTGAGATGTTGCGGGCTGACTCCGGCCAGGGCCGCGTGCGCCTCCTTGGCCTTGACCAGCGCGGAAGCGAGGGCCGCGATCTTCGTATCCTGGTCGGCATGGTCCGCGGCCGCCTTCTTCCAAGTGAGATATTCCTGAATCGCGCCCTCCCGCTGGGCCGGCGTCAGGTCCGCGAAACCGGCGATGTGGCCATTCTGAAACTGCCGATCCACGGCAATATTGTAGGCGCCAAAGGTGTCATCGTAGGTGCCGAGGATTCCATTGCCCTGCGGTTTGGGCGGCGTGCCCGCGAAACCCAGCGCAGCGACAAGTCCGTCGACGACCGCGTTGAAGTGTGGCGTCGCTTCCCCGACGATCTGGTGCAAATCGGCGTTGGCCTTGTACCGAATGAGCAAATCGCCCAGCGCGATCACCGCGGTGGCGCAATTCGACTCGGTCGAGCTCACCGTCATCTTTTCCATCGTGCCCAGCGACTGGATGTCGCTGGCCAGCGACTCCGCAGACGTGGTGAAATCGGTCGCGGGAGTGTTTCCCGCCAGTTTGCTCAGGCCCGTGCAATAGAGGTCAAGCGCCTTGAGCAGCTTGTCCCAAACCGCGATATCCGCGGGACGCAGCACGTAAAGCTTGTCCGGATCGAACGTCTCACCGCGGCTCTCGGCCTTCGCACGGAAGGGCATCAGATCCGTGTTGACGGTGTTGAGCACGCCGACGGTGGAATCGTGAATCGAGGCCATCGAGGTCTCGAGCGTTGCCGCGTCCTTGCTGCGATCCTCGAAGGCCACCCGCGTCGTGGTGCATCCCGCCAACATCACCGCTGTAAGTACGCCAAGAGCAGCTCTTTTTGCCACGATGGTGATCACGGTACGGCTCCCAAGAACTTTGGCAATCGTGATACGAAGCAGGTAGTTTTGGAACCACGCTTGCGCTGTAGCCGGTGGCGCCGACCCCGGCAGTCCCGCTTTCCGCGTCAAAACGCGTCAGCGCCCCTCAACCGGCAACGTAAACGAAAACGTCGCGCCCTGCCCAACCTTCGCCTCCGCCCAAATCCGCCCCCCGTGCCGGTGAACAATCCGCTGCACGGTCGCCAGCCCAATCCCCGTCCCCGGAAACTCCGCCGCGGTATGCAACCGCTGGAACGGCGTAAAAAGCTCTTCGGCGCGCTTGGGATCAAACCCCGCCCCATTGTCCCGAACGAAATAAACCGGTCCGTTCACCGGATCGTTCGCCACCCCAAACTCAATCCGCGCCTGCGCCTTTTTGCCGCTGTACTTCCACGCATTCGACAAAAGGTTCTCCAGCACCGCCGTCATCAGCCCCTGGTCGACATCGGCCGGCAAATTCTCGGGCACCACCACTTCCACCGCGCGGGTCGGCGATTCGGCCCGCAGCCGCGCCAGGGCATCCCGCGCAATCTGCGCCAGATTTACCGCCCCCCACCGGAGCGGCTGCCGGGCGACGTTGGCCAGCCGGAGCAAGTCCTCAATCAATCCCCGCATGCGGGCCGCCCCACCGCGAATCTGTCCCAGGTATTCCTTCGATCGTTCGCTGGCATCCGCTCCCAGCTCCGACTGGAGCAGTTCGGCAAACCCGTCGACGGCGCGCAACGGCGCCTTCAAGTCGTGCGAGACCGAAAACGAAAAGGCCTCCAGCTCCTTGTTTAGATTTTCCAATTGCTGGGTCCGCGTCGCCACCCGCTGTTCGAGTTCCGCATATATCTGCACGTTCTCCATCGCCACCGAAGTCGTGTCGGCGAGGCTCTGAAGCAGGGCGACCTCTTCTTCCGAACTGACCCGGTGCGACGCCCAATAAACTCCGATCGCCCCGATCGGCGATTGCTTGCGGATCGGCACCATCACGAGGCTCTTCACGAACGTGGGCCGGTACGTATCCGCCGGAATGCGTGAATCCTGGAATATATCCGGAATCATCGCCGGCGAGGCATTCAGCATGACCCATCCGCTGATGCAGGTGGGCATCGGAAACCGTTGCCCCTTCCATAGTGGGCTGATCGCGTCCTCGTCGGCGTAGTAGCACTTGTCGCCATCGCGCAGCACAAAGGTGGCCCCATCCGCACCGGACAATTCCCTGGCGGCGTGGCGGACGATTTCCTGAATTCCGGCAACCGAGCGCGCGAGCGAAAGCTCCTTGACCGCCTCAATAAGGCGGGCCTGGCCCCTTAGTCGATGGCGAAGGCGGTCAAACTGGTTGCCAGAACTCAATTCGGCCGCGCTGATAACGTCACAATCCATGGTCCAAATAATTTTCTCGAAAGAGCTTAGGGTTACTTGAGGTAAAGTGGGTCCAGAGGGTTGGGACCGGGACCACTCGGCAACCATAACCCAAAAGCCTAGGAGTCGCTAGTAGTAGGATTACGCAAGCCATCCCGGTGGAGCGCGTCGTCCCGACGCGCTTAGCGACGTTGCAAATCGGCCCCACCAAAGCGCATACGGAACTTCGATCGGGAATTCACGCTTTGGAGGCTCCTATCTCAGCGATTCAATGCTCAATTGGTCGCCAAGACGGGCGTCTTTGCCATCCTGATCACGCTCTATAGCGGGATCATGGGCGTAACGCTGCATTTCACTGGCGCAAAATAGCATGTCTGCAACCGGCGGCCCGCATACCGCAGAATGGTGGCCGGGGTTTCGCAGGCGAGGTGACTTCGGCTGTCGGAAGCTGCATTACCCCCGAAAAGAGGGGCCTCAGTAGCGGTCAGCCAGCCGATTTAATATCAAGGAGAATTGGAAATCCAGGATGTCGAAACGCAGGGCGGCCCGGAACGGGCAATGTGAACAAATCCTTTCGCCATCGCCCATCGCATCAGATCGACGCTGGTGTGAAGTCCCAGCTTCGACATGATCCGCTGCCGATGGGAGTGGATCGTAGAGGCAGATAGCGACAGCAACTTGGCGATTTCGGCGTCGGATTGCCCTGCCCCCAAGAGCGGCAGAAGTTCGAGCTCCTGATCGCTGAGAATCTTAAAGAAGCAGTTGGGAGAAGTGCGCAGCCGCTGCATGGCCTGTTGGACGGAGCGGGGGAAATAGCCCCGGCCGCGCGAAATCTCTTGAATCGCTACCGGAAGCTCGCGCACCGCTTCGAGCGTTTTCCAGATGATCCCATTGACCGGCAGCTTCCCGAGCCGAAATAGGGTGGCGTCATCGGCGCGGGTTGTAAGCACGAGCAGCAGCGGCTTCGGGGCCAACGCCAGCAACGCGGCGATCAGCGTATGGCCGTCCATGTCCGGGAGGAACAGATCGAGTATCACCATCGTCGGCTGCAACCTCCGAGCCGCCTCGATGCCCGCCGCGGCGGTCGTGGCGACACCCAAATGTCGCAAAGACGTGATCTCAATCGCGTGACGGAAGACTGAAACGGCCGAAGCTGCTTCGGCGTCAACGTGCAGAACCGTGCCCCTTTCGATCGATGAATCTGCTGACATCGCGGTGACAGAGTAGCTTGATTAATGCCGTGGAGCACTGCAGGTGAAGCAAAAACGCCAGTAAATGGCCGCGTCAGCTAAGATTCAGGCCAAGCCCTATAATGTCATTGATTTGTCGTCTCAGGCCGCTCAGTCGGCTTTAACGCAATGCCCAAGCCCACGACAATCGCCAGCATCATCCCGCTGTCGAGGGGATCAGGCACGTCGCCGACCACCGATTCCATCCCGAAGATCTCGGGAATTGTCGGATCCTCGCGCAGCCGCTCGATATAGGAGAACCGCTGCCCGTCCAAAAAAAGCCTCCCTTGTTCAACAGCCTACTACGTTTGCTAGTCTGACGTCAGGGCGTGGGTCGTTCGCAGTCAACGCGGGAGGAGGCGCTCCTTTGCCCTGTCAATCCGACAACTCCAACTATTAAGAGCAAATAGCGTGTCGGTCGCGGCGAAAATCGCGGTTCCATACCTGCTGCCGTCAAACGACCGTTCGCGACGGAGCGCGCGTTTGGCATCGCGCGACTTCCCGAGTCAAACCTAACTTCGCAATATTTATGTTCCCGAACCGCATTGGTCTTACGTCGTCGCTAATCAATTTTGATGAATTGGCGAACGTGGCAGCTGCCATCAACCTGCAAATCTCACGCGATCTTGGACCAGTTTGGAATATCCAGGCCACAGTGGAGGCGATCCCGGACGCGAAGAGCATTCCGGCCGGGCTTAGCCCTATTTTCGTCGTAGACAACTTGCCCGAAGGAGAGGGCGGTGTGCATAAGACAGATCACAACCAGCCCTACGCGCTCGTCGAGAATGGCCCGACTTGGTCGCTTTCGGCCAGTCACGAGTGCATGGAAATGCTGATCGATCCGAGCGGCGACCGCTTGGTCGCCTCTTCAGCAATCGCGGTAATCGATAACGAGGTGCATGAAACTCCCGGGAAATTCGACTATCTGGTCGAAATTTGCGATCCATCGGAAGCGCCGGCCAACGCCTATATGATCGATGACGTGCTCGTCTCTGATTTTTATACCCCTCACTATTTCGACCCGGTCGTGTCACAGGGCGTGCGTTACAGCTTTACCGGCAAGATCACTCGCCCACGCCTTGTTTTGCCAGACGGATATCTAAGTTGGTACAATCCCACGACGGGCACTGTCCAGCAACTTCGCTGCTTCGGCGCGCCCCAAATCGTCGATCTCGGTGCAGCCCCGGCCAACTTCGGCGGCCGTAGCATGCGCGAGTATGTCGACGCTTTAACCAAGTCCCCGCATCGCCTGTCTGCCCTCAAGCCCAGCGACCCGAATGTGAAGTGGGGGAAGAAACGGGCGGTGGAGTTGGCCGATTCCGGCGCCAAACGATTTGCGCTCTATCATCATCACCAAAGTGAGCTGTACGCCTCGGCGGTTCCGCTTCAAACCGGTGATCCTGCCAAAGCGATAAAAAAGCACTCGAAGGAACTGAAGGCGGATGGAGTCATATCGCTTCGGCCCGGTTATCTCTGGGTCCAAAACTGGATCACGGACCGGCGCGTGATCGTTGTCACCGTGCATCCCGAGGTGGAAGCTCAGGTGCGCAAGACATTGCCGGTCACCATCGAGGGCCTGCCGGTCGACGTACGCCCTGCCACTTCTGCGCAACTCCTGCGCGTCTCTGATCCACGCATCTACGCTGCTCTGACCACGGCACGTCCCGAGTTTCGGGCCGCTGAATTTAGCGACGAGGTATTTGTCGAGACGCCAAAGCTACCTGATGCGCTAGCCGACGCCTTTGAGGCCGCTCGTGGCCCCAAGAAGGAACAGATTAAGCCCTCGGCACCGGAGGGTGTAACCTTGGATCCGATCGAAGACGAGGTCACGCTGCTCCTCCACATCAGTCCAGAGCAGGGTTGGGCCAACTTGCAGCCATTCATTGAGGGCGTGAAACAGAAGCTTGTCGTCGGCATGTACGACTTTCGTTCCCAGCACATTCTTGACCAAGTGAAGCAGTCACTGGCAAATGATCAACTAACCATCACCCTTGACGATACACGGGGAAGAACCGGCAACCCTGATCCGGGCAATCCAACCAACGTCGCCACAATCGAGGGATTGCACCAAGCTATTCCGCCGACCCGCTCTGCTTGGGCGCTGACCAATCCTGACCCGTTTGCGACCGCGTATATCTACGCCACCTCCTATCACATCAAGGTCGCGGTGCGGGACGACGACGTCCTCTGGCTCTCGAGCGGCAACTGGAACAATGCCAATCAGCCGCTAATCGACCTTAGCGATACCGCAGCCGCCTTGAAGATCGCAAAGTCGAGCGACCGGGATTGGCACGTCATCGCGACGAGCCCGGCGCTCGCCGACGTTTTTCGAGCGTACTTGGAAAATGACTACTCCGTCGCGAGCCAGCACAACCTCCAGTCGGGAAGCGATAACCTGACGGCCGCCCTCGGCGTCGATCGGCTGCAATACTTAGGCTTCGAAGAAAACGATGCGCCCAAGGCGCGGCAGTTTTTCCCACCCAAGACCATCACAGGTAAAATAAATATCCAACCCCTGCTTTCCCCGGACAACTATCAGCCGCACGTGCTGGCACTGATCCAGTCAGCAAAGGAAAAATTCTACATGCAGACCCAGTATATTCACTGGAGCGACAATAATGCGGACCAGGGGCATCGCGACCTCATAATCGCGGTCCAAGACCGGATCAAAGCGGGAGTGGATGTAAGGCTCATCACAAGCCAATACGAGACCCAGGATTTGGTCGAGAAGCTGAAGGACTCGGGAATCGACACCTCAGTGCTCCGCATCCAACCACGCGTCCACAACAAGGGAATCGTAGTCGACGGCGCGGTCGCGATGGTCAGCAGCCAGAACTGGTCGGCCGATGGCACCCTTTACAATCGAGATGCAGGACTAATCATCTGGAACCAGGAAGCTGCGGCATATTTTGAGGAAATTTTCCTGCACGACTGGAATTATCTCTCGACGGCCAGCATTCCGCCTGCGCCCAAGAAGAGATCGTCCGGAAAGAGAGGAACTACCCTCGCTGCCGGGGCGACCAAAACGGTCGCCAATCGAAAAGTGTCGAGAATCGGCCACGGGAGAAAGCGGTCCGGGGAGGCCGCTCGCACCACGAAGTAAAGGGTCCGCAGGAAATCATCGAACTGGAAACTACCGCAAGTGAGGTCGCTCCCGGCTATACCACGGGTGCCACCAGTGGTTCGGCGCAAGCGGCCTTGGATTCTGTGATTGGCGTCGGTAGCCGGGGGCCAGCCGAAGGACGGCCGACGGCGAGCCAGTTCTTCGCCCCCAGTTTCGGTGGTCGAATCGAGTTCTCGGCGCCGTTATTTGAGAGCTCCGCCTCCGGGTCCGTCAGGCAGCGTTCGAGGCTGTCGAGATGGCCGAGCAAATACTGCAGGCCATTCGCATACTTCGTCTTCGGGGTCGCGGTGCACGCCCGCCTGACGGCCAGTTAACGCTCCGCCTTCTTTTTCCGGCCCTGCACGGCCTTGAAGAACGGTCGCCGCAGATGACCATGGCAGGCCAAGTGCTGGATCTGACCGGGCGGGCCAATGTTGTTCAATCCCGCTGCGGCGTCGTGCTGCAACAAACCGCGATAGTTCGCCGCGGTCAGCACTTGGTCCGGCCCTTTCACCGCCATCGTCGGCCGGTAATCAGACCGCACCGCGCCGCTCTGACCGCGGTACGCCCATATCGCTGCCTCTTTCAAGCTGCCCCGGTGCGCCGGATCCGCCACCTCGATCGGCGTCGCGTCCAGCTGGACATAGTTCTCGGCCAACAGCTCGTCTCGGATCCGGCGCACGAGCGGCCCGAGCCGTGCCGCCAATTGATCCATCAGCGACACCTGGCAATTGCGCGGCAGAACCCCCACCCGAGCCAGCTGCTGTTCCAAACGAAAGAATGGCTGATGGTCAGCGTAATGCGCGCACGCCAGATACCCGACCACACTGGCGTGCATCCGCGAGCGGGGCAGCGCCTCGGCCGGCCACGGCAAGTACACCGGCGCCGTCTTCGCTGCGCTCGTGAACAGCCCGTTCGTACACCTTCACGTGATACTGCGCCGGGCGGCGCGGCCGGCCGCTCTACGGACAGATCAACTCTTTCAACTCCGGATCGAGCGCCCGCACCGTGCCACCTCGCGAAGATTGCCAATGAGATGGCGGAAAAAACATGAACGCGGACGCCCTGCAATGGGCTTTACGGCGAGAACGCGGCATCAAGGGTTGGCTAACGGATCACGTGGTCGCGCATATGGCAACCAAGGCGTGGGCAAAAATTAATGTTTCGATAGCGCGACAAAGCCACACGCTGGAATACGCACACTGATTACTCCTCCGATCGCGGGCAAAATGTTCGGGGCATTGCCGACTCCGGCGCCACCATACGAGGTTTGGTCGCTGTTCAAGACCTCCTGCCAGTTACCGTCTACCAATCCAGTTGGGTCGCAATGCAGAGTGTAGCCATTCGCGAATGGGGCGTTGTTTAGGTTAGCGACAATGAAGAGGGTTTCCATATCCAGGCTGCGCACCCAAGCAACCACCCGGTTAGCGTTATCGATGTAGACTACTCTCAGTGGTCCGGACTTTAGCGAAAGGCGGGCGAGACGGAACCGAATCATGTCGGCGTAAAAGGCAAACAGGTGGGCGCCGATCCCTGAGCGGTCGTCCACGAAATTAATCCGATTTGCGAGGAGCCCGGAGGAGTCGAGCGGAAAGGGATTGGGCGTCCCGACTTCTTCCCCCATGAAAAACATGGGAGTGGCGGCGCTTGCGAGCAGAGCGCCGAAGGCGAAGCGGCAGCGGGCTTCGGCGTAGGCGCGCGTGGCTCCTTCAAGAGGTGCGCCGTTCACGGCCTCGACGATCGTGCGCCGCGTGTTGGCTTCATTGCCGGCCTCGTCGTGGTTTTCGTTGCAGGCGACCTTTTGCGCGGCGGAGCCTTGGAGGGCGCCGGCGAAGTAGTCGAAGTTTAGCGGGCGGTCGTCGCCCAGACCGGCGTTGTGGATTAGGCGGGCGTAGTTGTCGCCGTAGTTGCCGTCGCCGATCAGGTGGTGGATGAAATCGGCATACCAGGTCGCGTTGAAACCCATGCCACCGGAGTTGGTGGGTGCGGTGATCGCAGGTTGATCGGAATAGTCCTCGGCGATCAGAAATACCTTGGGCTTGATCGTTTGGAGGCTTCGGCTCCATTCCCGCAGGAATTTGGCTCCGAAGGCGTTGGCGTTGCCGACCGAGGCGCCGTTGGCGTGAAGGGCGTTGTCGCGGTAGATCGCCGTGGTCAGATCGACCCGAAAGCCGTCGACGTGGAATTCGCTGACCAGCGTGAGGGCGCTGCTGATGAACATCGCGCGGACGTTTTCGTCCCAGAAGCGCGGGGACCAGCCGGACGAGCCGTTGTCCAGATAGCCGCCGGTGGGGTCCGCGTAGTCCGAGGGCAGCCCTTCGTACCAATAGTACGTGTTGTGGTTCGGGAGCGCGGAATCGTAGGACCATTCGGCCCGGCTGGCATTCAGGTCAAAGTGGTTGTAGCACACGTCCTGGATGACGGCGATTCCGCGGCGGTGGCATTCGCGGACGAAGCGCTTGTAGTCGTCGCGTCCGCCCGCGGCGGATTGGATGGCGAAAAGGTGAGTATCTCCGTAGCCCCAGTTCAGGGCTCCGTCGCATTGTGCGAGGGGGAGCAATTCCACCGCGTTGATGCCGAGCAGGGTGAGGTGTTCGAGAAACGCGATGGCGTCGTCCAGGTTGCCCGGAGTGACCCGGCCAAAGCCCAGCGCACCGATATGAAGTTCGTAGATGATCAGATCCTGCAGGTTTTGGGGCAGGGGAGATCCGGGGTTGAATTCGTCGTTCCAAAACGTGGTTGAATCGGTCGGACCGGCAGCCGGGTCGGTAACCGAATCGGGGTCGACGACAACGCTGCAGGAGACGGATCCGTCGAGCTGGTCGATCGTGCCGGAGAAAGCCGCTCCGCCCGGATTGTAGGTGCCCATTCCGATCTGGCGGCGAGAATAGAGGTCCGTGCGGTATTGCTGGTTTCCCTGTTCGTCCTGCAGACGCAGCATATAGGGCTGGCCTTGTGCGGCGGCGAACGCGAGGGCGGTGGGATCGCTGTCCCAGAAGCCATCGGTTCCCAAGGCAAGGGGAAGCGCCGGCGGCGTGGAGGCGGTTCCACCGCCCTGATCGTCAATGTAGCCAGTGGCGGGCGAACCGAACACCACCTCGACGCTTTGGGCGTAGGGAGCGTACGCGGAGAAACGGATGCCTGGGGTATTGCCGCCGGCCGGCTGATACTTCTGGGCGCCCAAGCGGCGGCCGCGGGAGAAGTTGAAGGAGACCTCCTGGGTGGCGGGTCCGGACGCCAAGACGAAGGAGCGGTATTGGGCCGATGAGTTGGGGTCGTTTATTTCGATGGGGATGACCCACTGGCCGGGCCCGGCCGGCGTATCGGCGCTCACGCCCCAGTTGAACGTATTTCCCGCCTGGGAGGCATCCAAGGCCACCGTGGCCGTGAAGGCCGCGCAGCCATCTTCCGCCACGTAGGGGGTGAGGCTGACGGTTGTCCAGTTGGCGGAGAGCGAGCCCTGCCCGTCCCACGAACCGACTAGATTCGCGTTCGTGAAATACGTTCCTGGCATTCCAGTGAGGAATGTGAAGCGAACGTTCGCCGCCATAGGAAGGCGTCAGCATGATGCGTGCCGGTCTAAATGGCAACTGGTGGAGCGCATGGTTAAGTCCCCATGCGCTTCGGCGCCAAACGCGGATAGAGGTCAAAGCGCATCGGGACGATGCGCTCACCTTTTTACGGAAGGGTGTAGATTTCCACCAGGCCGACGCCGGATTGGCCGTTCGCGGAATTGAGGATGGCCGTGTAGGCGCCGGGGGGGAGCGTTAGCAGGACGGCGGAGTCCAGACTGGCGGGGGCCAAGCCGAAGGCGTAGACGTCGTTGAAGGCCTGGCTCAAGGTCGGGTCGCTGTTCCAACCGGAGTTGCTGGCGAGGATCGTGTCCACGCCGTTGATCACGGTGTGCACCGTCAGGCTGCAGGCGGTCAGCGGCTGGCTGATTCCGAAGTTGGCGAGCGCGGGGCCGACGCCGCGGATCAGGACCGTGGCGCTGCTCGTGCCGCCGATCACGAAGCCGGCGTAGAGCGGGCCAGCAGAGGACGAAACATAGCCGCGGCCCGAGAGGTTGACGAGCAGCGAACTGTTGCCGCTGAAGGAGGGGGAGTCGTCGTAGATTTCCGCGAGCGCGTTGCCCGCGTCGCCGGCATTGCCGGTGATGTTGATCGAGTAGGAGCCGGGTGAAAGCGACGTGATCAAGGGTGAGCTCAGGCTGTTGAGAGAGAGATCAAACGCTCCGGTTTGAATTTCTGCCGCCAGCAGCTCGAGCAGGTTGACGAGAGACGTTCCCGCGACCGAGTTTTGCAGGATATTGCCGTTTTTCGTGATGTTATAGAGGTCAAGCAACGGGTCGGCGAGCGGGTCTGGAACTAGAAATTTCGCCAATTCCGGGCCGACGCCGCGCAGCAGCAGTTTTTCCTGCCCGCTGGATCCTCCGATGGTGAAACCGGCAATCAGTTGGTTCGCGCCCGATTGGGTATCGCCGCGCAGGGAAAGGTTGAGGAGTTCGGACGTGGACGCTCCGCCGACATTCACCGTCGCAATCGCGTTCAGCGATTGACCGGTGGAGTCGGTGACCACACAGGTGTATTGGCCCGCCGCGGTGAGCTTCGCCAGCAGCAGGGAAGAGCTGGTAGCCCCGGGAATTGCGGTTCCATTTAGCGCCCATTGATAGCTGAGCGAGCCCGTACCTGAGACTTGAGTGGTCGAATAGGCGGATCCGCCGGATGCAATCGTAAACGATGCGGGTTCTTGCGTGAAGGTGGCGGAGCCAGCGCCGCTCAACGTGGCTGTGACGCTGGTCGTACCTCCGATTGAATCGCTGGCGACCACGGTGAAGGTGCCGTTTTCGCTGGATTGAAGATCGCTGAGAACCAAAGTCGCGGTTGGGCGGCCGGCGATGTTGGTCCCATCGGTCAATGCGGTGCCGTTGAAATACCACTGGAAGGTGATCGCGCCGGTTCCGGACGCGGCGGCATTGAAGGTGGCGGTCCCACCGGACGGTGCGGCAACGGAAGCGGGTTGACTGGTGATGACGGGTCCAACGACTGCGATTCCCGCGGGGTTGCTGAGCCCAGTGATCAAATCGGAATTGATGATCGCGCCGGTGGTGGCGTTGTAGACGACCACGTTGGTGGATGGACCCGACGACGTTGTATAAATGTGATTGCCGGAGACCGCGATGCCCGTGGGGTCCGCCGAAATAGCCGTCGCCATTTCCGGTGACCGCGTTGCTGACGTAAAGGTGGTTCCCCTCGATTGCGATGGCCTCGGGGGTGCTCAGGCCACTGCTGATGAACGTAAGCGTCTGCTCGGACACATGGTAGCCGGCTGAGTCTGGAGATGGTAAGGTCGTGGTGATGAACACGACCACGACACAGGACGGAACAGGTGAAGCAGGCCGGCCCTTGGCCCGGCGGCGGCTCGACGCCGGGG
>DASXYY010000021.1:0-88421 GCA_036502225.1 Opitutaceae bacterium | reverse complement strand
CGTTGGCGCCGAGGTCAAGCCCGGCGACATCCTGGTCGGCAAGATCACGCCCAAGTCCGAGACCGAGCTCGCCCCCGAGGAAAAGCTTCTCCGCGCGATCTTCGGCGAGAAGGCGGCGGACGTGAAGGACACCTCGCTCGTGGTGCCGTCCGGCGTCGCCGGAATCATCATGGACGTGAAGGTCTCCTCCCGCATCGACAACCAGCAGGAACGCCTGTCCCCCTCCGACCGCCGCCGCCAGATCAAGCAGATCCAGGAGGACTACAAGACGCAGATGGACAAGCTGCGCGAGGGCCTGACCGAGGCCCTCTCCAACATCCTCCTCGGCGAGAAGATCCCCCTCGACGTGATCAACGGCGAGAACGGCGAAATCATCATTCCGGCCAACCGCAAGATCACCAAGACGCTCCTGCGCAAGCTCGCCGCGGTCTCGAAGCACGTGCAGATCGATCCCTCGCCCGTGCGGATCAAGATCATGGAGATCATCGGCTCCTACCAGTCGAAGTTCGACGAGCTCGAGGGCGACCGCGAGCGCAAGGTCGGCTCGGTGGAATCCGGCGAGGGCTCCGCCGACGGCGCGATCAAGCAGGTCAAGGTCTACGTCGCCACCAAGCAGAAGCTGGAGGTCGGCGACAAGATGGCCGGCCGCCACGGCAACAAGGGCGTCGTCGCCAAGATCGTGCCCGAGGAAGACATGCCGTTCCTCCCGGACGGCACCCCTGTGGAAATCTGCCTCAACCCCCTCGGCGTGCCTTCGCGCATGAACGTCGGGCAGGTGCTCGAGACGCACCTCGGCTGGGCCTGCAAAAAGCTCGGAATGAAGGTCGCGACCCCGGTGTTCGACGGCATCCCGGAAAAGCGGGTCCGCGAATACCTGAAGGAGGCCAAGCTGCCCACCTCGGGCAAGAGCGTCTTGACCGACGGGCGCACCGGCGAGAAAATCGACCAGGAGGTCGTGGTCGGCTACATCTACATGATGAAGCTGAATCACCTCGTCTCGCACAAGATCCACGCCCGCGCCGTCGGCCCGTACTCCCTCGTCACCCAACAGCCGCTGGGCGGCAAGGCCCAATACGGCGGCCAGCGGTTCGGCGAAATGGAAGTGTGGGCGCTCGAGGCCTACGGCGCCGCGCACACCCTGCAGGAACTGCTCACCGTCAAGTCCGACGACGTGCAGGGCCGCACCAAGATCTACGAATCGCTGGTCAAGGGCGACAATACCCTGACCGCGGGCACTCCGGAATCATTCAATGTGCTCATCAAGGAAATCCAGTCCCTCGGGTTGGATATCAAGCTCCAGAAACGCGACGCCCTTAGCCTAGGCGCCTGATCGTTGTAGCCGGGGGCGCTGACCCCGGCAGTTCCGCTTTCGACGTCGCAAGTTCCGGGGTCAGCGCCCCCGGCTACAGCGCAAGCGTCATCAAACTTTCAAAAAATACCAAAATGATTCAACCGAACGAGACCGCCGGATCCGCCGCCACTTCCGCTGCCCGCGAAGAGACTCGTCAAGCCCTCGGGCTGGACGAGAGTCCCTTCGATTGCGTGTCCATCACCGTGGCTTCGCCCGAGACCATCCGCAAATGGTCCAAGGGCGAGGTCAAGAATCCGGAAACCATCAACTACCGGACGTTCAAGCCGGAGCCGGGTGGCCTTTTCTGCCAGAAGATCTTCGGTCCGGTCCGCGACTACGAGTGCGCCTGCGGAAAGTACAAGCGCATCAAGTACAAGGACGTGGTGTGCGACCGCTGCGGCGTCGAAGTGACGATCGCGCGCGTTCGCCGCGAGCGCATGGGCCACATCGAGCTGGCCGTTCCGGTCGCCCACATCTGGTTCCTCAAGAGCATGCCGAGCCGCCTCGGGCTTCTGCTCGACATGACCGCCCGTTCGCTCGAGCGCGTCATCTACTATGAGAACTACATGGTGGTCGATCCGGGCAAGACCCCGCTCGAGCCCCGCCAGCTCCTGACGGACACCGAATATCGCCAGGCCCTCGACGAATACGGCGACGGCTCGTTCGTCGCCAAGATGGGCGCCGAAGCGGTGCGCGATGCGCTCTCCAAGATGGACATGGAGGCGACAGTCGCCGAGCTGCACGAGCAGATGCGCGCGACGCGCTCCAAGCAGATCAAGAAGAAGCTCTCCAAGCGCCTCAAGGTGATCCAGGGCTTCATTCACTCCAAGTCCCTGCCCTCGTGGATGGTGCTGGAAGTGCTGCCCGTCATCCCGCCCGACTTGCGTCCGCTGGTGCCCCTCGAGGGCGGCCGCTTCGCCACGTCGGACCTGAACGATCTCTACCGCCGCGTCATCAACCGCAACAATCGTTTGCGGAACCTGATGCAACTGAAGACGCCCGATGTCATCATCCACAACGAAAAGCGGATGCTGCAAGAGGCGGTCGACGCGCTGTTTGACAACGGCCGCCACGGCCGTCCGGTCACCGGCGCGGGCAACCGCCCCCTCAAGTCCCTTTCGGACATGCTCAAGGGCAAGCAAGGCCGCTTCCGTCAGAATCTGCTCGGCAAGCGCGTCGATTATTCCGGACGCTCCGTGATCGTCATCGGCCCCGAGCTCAAGCTCAGCCAGTGCGGCCTGCCGAAGAAGATGGCACTCGTCTTGTTCGAGCCGTTCATCATCCGCCGCCTCAAGGAGCTCGGATTCGTCCACACGGTCCGCGGCGCCCGCAAGATGATCGAGAAGAAGTCCCCCGAAGTGTGGGATATTCTGGAAGAGGTGACCAAGGGCCATCCGGTGCTGCTCAACCGCGCGCCGACCTTGCACCGTCTCTCGATCCAGGCGTTCGAGCCCGTCCTCATCGAGGGCGAGGCGATCCGCATTCACCCGCTCGTCTGCACGGCCTACAACGCCGACTTCGACGGCGACCAGATGGCCGTGCACGTGCCGCTTTCCCTGGAAGCGATCATGGAGTGCAAGCTCCTCATGATGGCAACCTCGAACATCTTCTCGCCGTCGTCGGGCAAGCCGATCCTCACCCCGTCGCAGGACATCGTCCTTGGCGCGTACTATCTGACCATCGAGCCTCGCAAAAAGGTCGCCAAGGACCAACGCGTGCCGCTGCTGGCCAACCTGCAGGAAGTGCTGTTCGCCCGCGCCGAAGGCGCCCTCAAGGTGCATGACTGGGTCGACCTGCCGAATCCTGACTACGGTCGCGACACGGTGTTCGGCAACAAGGAGCGGAAGGTCCTTCGCACGACCGTCGGCCGCACGATCTTCAACCAGATCTGGCCCGCCGGTCTCGGCTTCGTGAACTTCCCCGTGCCGAAGTCCAAGCTCGGCGACCTCATTCTCAACACCTACAAGGTGTCGGGCAACGCGGTCACGGTCGAGACGCTCGACAAGCTCAAGGAGCTGGGTTTTGCCACCGCCTTCCAGGCCGGCATCTCCATCGGCATCGACGACATGATCATCCCGGAGTCCAAGAAGGACATCGTCGCGGATTCGCGCAAGAAGATCGCGGAAGTCGAAGGCCAGTTCAACAAGGGCATCATCACCGACGGCGAGCGCTACAACAAGGTGGTCGACATCTGGACCAACGCGACGGACCGCATCGCCAAGGAGGTCTTTGCCAAGCTGGAGAACAACGACGGCAAGAACGAGATCAACCCCGTCTACATCATGATGGACTCGGGAGCGCGCGGCAACAAGCAGCAGGTCCGCCAGCTGTGCGGCGCCCGCGGCCTGATGGCCAAGCCTTCCGGCGAAATCATCGAGCGGCCGATTCTCTCGTCCTTCCGCGAAGGCCTCACCGTTCTCGAATACTTCATCTCCACCCACGGCGCCCGCAAGGGTCTGGCCGATACGGCGCTCAAGACCGCCGATGCCGGTTACCTCACGCGCAAACTGTGCGACGTGGCCATGGACGTCATCATCGGTGAAGACGACTGCGGCGCCCGCGACGGTGTCTGGAAGAAGGCCATTGTCGAAGGCGACGACGAAATCGTTCCCCTGCGCGAACGCCTCATCGGCCGCTGCTCGAGCGACGACGTGTACAATCCCCTGACCCCGACCGAGCTGATCGTCGGCTCCGGCGAACTCATCACTGAGGAAACCGCCGCCAAGATCGACGACGTCGGCATCGAGCGGGTCAAGGTCATGTCTCCGCTGACCTCGAACAGCAAGATCGGCATCGACGCCAAGTCCTACGGCATCAACCCGGCGACCAACCGCGTGGCCAAAATCGGCGATTCGGTCGGCATCATCGCGGCCCAGTCGATCGGCGAACCCGGCACCCAGCTGACGATGCGTACGTTCCACATCGGCGGCGTCGCGACCGGAGCCTTCAAGAACCCGGAAATCCGCGTTCGCTCGGGCGGCACGGTCAAGTATCGCGCCCTCCGCCTGGTCGAAACCGCCGATGGCGGATCGATCGTGCTGAACAAGACCGGTTCGATCCAACTGATGGACGACGAGGGCAAGGAACTCGAGACGTTCAACATCGTGGTCGGCTCGTACCTCCACGTTGCCGATGGCGGCAAGGTGGCCAAGGGCGACGTGCTGGCCCAGTGGGACCCGTACAACATTCCGGTTCTGTCGGAAAAGGGCGGCTCGCTCGCCTTCAAGGACATGATCCCCGGCGTCACGGTGAAGCGCGAACTGGACGAGACGTCCGGCCGCATCGCCACCGTCGTCATCGAACACAAGGAAGACCTGAATCCGCAGATCGAGGTGCGCGATGCCAAGGGCAAGCCCCTGGCCGCCTACTCGATCCCGGTCGGCGCCCAGATCGCGGTCAACGAGGGTGATATCATCACCCCCGGCGCGCTGCTCGCCAAGACCCCGCGTCAGGCCTCCAAGACCAAGGACATCACCGGCGGTCTGCCCCGCGTCGCCGAGCTTTTCGAAGCCCGTCGGCCGAAGGACGCCGCCGAGATGGCCCGCATCGATGGCATCGTTTCCTTCGAAGGCACGGTCCGCGGCAAGCGCAAGCTGGTCGTGAAGAACGAGGAGACCGCGCAGGAAGAGGAGCATCTGATCGCCGCCGGCAAGCACATCATCGTGCAGCCCGGCGACGTGGTCCACAAGGGCCAGCACCTCACGGAAGGCGCAGCCGATCCGCACGAGATCCTCGAGATCCTCGGGCCGGCGGCGCTCTACGAGTTCCTGATCGGCCAGGTCCAGGAGGTTTACCGCCTCCAGGGCGTGACGATCAACGACAAGCACATCGAGATCATCATCCGCCAGATGCTCCGCAAGGTCCGGATCACCGATCCGGGCGACAGCGAATACTTCTGGGGCGAACAGGTGGATCGCAGCTCGTTCCTGATCGAGAACCAGCGGATCGAGGCCGCCGGCGGCAAACCCGCGGAAGCCGAACCGATCCTGCTCGGCATCACCAAGGCCTCGCTCGAAACCGAGAGCTTCATCTCGGCCGCGTCGTTCCAAGAGACGACGCGCGTCCTCACCGACGCCTCGACGCTCGGCAAGGTCGATCTGCTAAAGGGATTCAAGGAAAACGTGATCATGGGTCACTTGATCCCGGCGGGCACGGGCCTGCCGCAATACAAGAAGCTCAAGATCAGCCTGCCGTTCGGCGCCGAGCTGCCGGTGGACGAGCCCAAGCCCGCAGAAGTCACGGCATCGTAACCGTTATCAACGTCTTAGAAAAAGCCGGCCCAAGGGCCGGCTTTTTTGTACGATGTTGCCTGACACGTTATTGCGCCAACGCCGCTCCCTCGAAATGCAGAATTGTTATTGTCAATCGGGGAATTTCCCGAATCCTGGAAATCCCTCCCGCCATAAAATCTCTCGTTGAGCCTAGCTCCGGGAGATTTTAGACGCCCGGCCCTCAAGGCCGGGCGTCTTTTTTTGCCCATCGCGAGGCGATGGGCACCCGCCGAAGCCTACCGGGCGAGGACCCCGGCTTTTCCGCTTCCGATGTCAAACAGCGCGTGGGGACCACGCGCTCCACCCCCCGATCGGCCTTAGGTCGGGAAACACCCCATCGCCTCCCGCGAACTTTTTCCGCAATTCGCTGATCTGTAAAATTCGCACTTTCGCCCTCCAACTGGCGACGAGCGTCGAACTCCCATCCAACCCTCTGAGTTACAAGCTCCTGTTAGCGAGCAGCCTGCGGCGGCTTACGGCCGCCCTGCCAAGTCTGCCCCGAAGCCCAAGGGAAGCCGTGTGCTCCGGGTGGTAGGGGTTGGCGCTTCCGCGGGCGGACTCGAGGCCTTTACGGAATTCCTACGCGCCGCGCCGACGGACAGCAACGTCGCCTATATTCTGGTTCAGCACCTGGATCCCACCCACCGGAGCCTCCTCGTCGAGCTGCTCGCGAAATCCACCAGCCTTCCCGTGCGCGAGGTCACCGACCAGATGCCGGCGACGCCGAACGAGGTGCATGTCATCCCGCCCAACTGCGATCTGACTATCATGGATGGGGTGCTGCATCTTTCGCCGCGCGAAAAATCGAGCGGCGGCTCCCGGACGATCGACCACTTCCTTCGCACGCTCGCCGCCGACCAGGGCGACAAGGCCGTCGCGGTGATTCTGTCCGGCGCGGGTTCCGATGGTTCGGAGGGAATCAAAGCGGTGAAAGCGGCGGGCGGACTGACGCTCGCCCAATTCGAAAACGACGCTCGCTATGACAGCATGCCGCGCAGCGCCATCGCCACCGGCTGCGTGGACTTTGTTCTGCCGGCGGAAAAGATGCCGGCGGAAATTGTCCGGACGCTGCGGCGCCCCAGCGGAGCAAAAAAACGGGCGGCGACCAACGCGCGCAAGCGAACGGGAGCGCTCGGCAAGGAAGGTTCGAGACCCTTTGGAGACGACGGGACGGATGGCGTCGACCTGCCGCCCGGACCCGCCGACCAGAACCTGAGAAAGATCTTTTTCCTGCTTCGCGGGCGGACGGGGGTGGATTTCAGCCTGTACCGAATCAATACGATTCGGCGGCGGCTCGAACGAAGGCTCGGCCTGGCCAAGGTGTCCGACCTGAGCGAATACCTCCAGCTGCTCCGGCGGCATCCGGCCGAAATCGATGCGCTTTACCAGGACCTGCTGATCAACGTTTCGAGCTTCTTTCGCAATCCAGGCGTATTCGAGGCGCTGAAGAAGCGGGTTTTCCCCAAAATAGTGGAGCAGCACGACGGCAGCGACGCCGTTCGCATTTGGATCGCCGGTTGCGCGATGGGACAGGAGGCCTACTCGATGGCGATCGCCTACTCGGAATTTGCGTCGCAAAGCGGAACGGAAGTTCCGCTGCAGATCTTTGCCACGGACGTCAATTCGAACACGCTCGAATGGGCCCGCGCCGGCCGCTATACCCCGGCCCAGCTGGAGAACGTCTCACCCGCCCGCCTGGCGCGCCATTTCACCCGCGATGGCGAAAATTACCGGGTGCAGAAGGTGCTGCGGGACCGGGTGGTTTTCGCTCCGCAGAATCTGCTCAGCCATCCTCCGTTCACCCGGCTGGATCTGATCAGCTGCCGCAATGTGCTGATCTACGTCGAGTCCGCGCTGCAGCAGAAAATCATTCCCACCTTCCACTATGCGCTGCGGCCGGCAGGGTATTTGGTCCTGGGCAGCTCCGAATCCGTCGGGCAGTTCACGAACCTTTTCGAGTCACGCGAAAAGTCCAACAAGATCTTCTTGAAGAAACCGGCGGCGAGCTGGCTGCGGCTCGCGCGGCCGAGCGCGCTGCCCGTGCGCACGGCGCTCGACCTGGCGGGCAAGGAGCCCGAAACGGAGTTCAATGCCCACGACGCGCAGAAGGAGGCCGACCGCCTGACGCTGGCCAAGTACGTCCCGGCCAGCGTGCTGGTCGACGAGACCGGCAACATCCTCCAGTTCCGAGGCGACACGCGGGCGTACCTGGATCTGCCCAAGGGGCGGGCGACCTTTCAGCTGATGAAGATGGCGCGCTCCGGCCTCGACCTGCCGCTGACGCGGCTCATCCAGCAGGCGAAGCGGCGCAATCGGGCGGTGCGGGAGCGGGGACTGATCGTCGAAGGCAGGGGCAACGCGGTGGACCTCGAGGTCGTGCCGCTCCGAAATCTAAAGCGGCGTTGTTTCCTGGTCTTCTTTTACAAGGTGGATTTGCCGCCGCCGCCGGCGGAAGGGCGCAAGGGGCGGTCGACCCGGCATTCCGCCGACCGGGTGGCCGAACTGCGCGCCGAATATGCCCGCGCCCGCGAGCATCTGGCCACCCTGCAGGAAGCTCATGACACCTCGGTGGAGGAGCTGCAGTCCTCCAATGAGGAGGTCCAGTCCTCCAACGAGGAACTCCAGAGTCTGAACGAGGAGCTCGAAACCTCGAACGAGGAGCTCGAATCCTCGAACGAGGAGCTGACCACGCTCAACGAGGAGCTGGGCACGCGCAACAATGAGCTGCGCGAGAGCGAACGCCGCTTGCGCGAACAGCATCAGTTGCTGGAGCTGGCGCCGGTGCTCGTGCGTTCGCCCAAGGACCGCATTCTTTATTGGAACCGCGGCGCGGAGAAGCTTTACGGATTCACCAAGGACGAGGCGCTGGGCCAGATCTGCCATATCCTGCTCGGGACGCACTTTTCAGAACCGCTCGAAGCCATCCTGGCGCGGCTGTGGCGGGACGGAAAATGGGAGGGCGAAGTGCAGCAGCGCCGCAAGGACGGCACCGCGCTCGCCATCGCCGCCCAATGGGTCGTGCACTACGACGATCAAGGCAAGGCGCGGGCGGTGCTCGAAGCCAACGCCGACATCAGCGGACGCAAACGGGCCGAGGATGCGCTTCGCGCGAGCGAATCCTTCAATCGCAGCATTCTCGACAGCAGCCCGGATTGCGTGTGCGTCCTCGATCTCGAAGGCCGCCTGCAGTTCATGACGCCGGAAGCCCTGCGTCTGATGGAAATTGAGGATTTCCGCTCGGTCGCGGGCGGCTTCTGGCCCAACTTCTGGGAGGGCGAGCACCGGGCCGCCGCGGAAACGGCCTACCGCGCCGCCCTGCAGGGCCGCCCGGCGCGCTTTCAGGCGTTGGGCCGGAGGGTGCGCGGCACCGCCCGCTGGTGGGATGTCGCGATCCGCCCCGTCGTCGGGGCGCAGGGCCGCCCGGAGCGGATGCTGGCGGTGGCGCGCGACATCAGCGATGCGAAGCAAGCGGAGCTTTCCGCCGCCGATGCGTTGCAGGAGCGCGGCCGCCTTTATGAGGAGGCGATGGCTGCCCGCGCCGAGGTCGAGGTGCTCAATCAAGTGGGCCAGTCCATTGCGGCCGAACTGAGCGCGGATCGGCTGACCGCGACGGTGGCCCGCGCGGCCACGCGCCTGAGTCGCGCGGAATTCGGCGCATTCTTTTACAATGTCCCGGTGGCCGACGGCCGGGTGCTGAGCCGCGTGAGCATGGCCAGTGATGGGAACGGGCCCGTGCCGCCGGTGGCGCTGCCCGATGAGATCGAAGCGGTGACGCGGCCCGCCCATTCCTCCAGCCCCGCACGTTTCGACGATCTGGGCTCCGAACTGCTCTCCGATTACGGATCGCATCTGCGGCTGCTGGCGAATCATCTGGCGGTCCGCAGCTGCCTCGTGGCGCCGGTGATCTCGCGGTCCGGCGACGTCCTGGGCGCGCTGTTCATCGGCCATGGCAAGCCGGGCATGTTCACGGAGCGCGATGAGCGGATGGTGGCTGGTCTCGCGGCGCAGGCCAGCGTGGCCATGGACAATGCCCATGTCTTCGATCAACTGGAGCGCAAAGTGGAGGAGCGCACCGAACGGCTGCGCGAGACCATCGCGGAACTGCAGGCATTTTCCTACACCATCTCCCACGACCTGCGCGCCCCCTTGCGGGCGATGCAAAGCTACGCCCAGGCGCTCAAGGAGGATCACGGCGCCGAATTGACCGACGGCGCCCGCCGTTACCTGACTCGGATCGAGGTTGCGGGGCTGAGGCTCGATCGGCTGATCCAGGATGTGCTGACCTACAGTCGGGTGTCCCAGGGATCCGTGGCGCCCAAGGAAGTCGATCTCGACCGGCTCGTCCGCGAAATCGTCGACCAGTATCCGAATCTGCGCGCGGCCGAAGCGGCCGTCACGATCGAAGGCCATCTGCCGAACGTGCTGGCCGATGAGGCGTCGGCGACCCAGTGCTTTTCCAACCTGCTCGGCAACGCGCTCAAGTTCGTCCCGAAGGACCGCGCGCCGCGGGTCCGCATCTTCGCTCAGGCCCGCGAGAAGTCCTGGAAAGTCTGGATCGAGGACAACGGCATCGGCATCTCGCCGGACGATCAGGAGCGAATTTTCAAGATGTTCGAACGCGTGGCGGCCGACGGGGAATACGACGGCACCGGCATCGGCCTGGCCATCGTCCGCAAGGCGATGGAGCGCATGGGCGGCACGGTCGGACTGGAGTCCGACCTGGGGCAGGGGAGCCGGTTCTGGCTGGAGTTTTCGGCCCCATGACTATCATCCGTCCCCGTCCCCGCACCCTCCTCCTCGTGGAAGACAACGAGGACGATCTGTTCTTCATGCGCCGGGCCATCGCGGCGGCCGGCGTCGATCTGCCGCTTCACGTCGCCGAGACGGGGCAGGTCGCGATCGACTATCTGTCGGGCGTCAATGGATACGCCGACCGGGACAAGCATCCCATGCCCTTCCTGGTTTTTCTCGATCTGAAGCTCCCGCAAAAGTCGGGCCTGGAGGTGCTCGCATACGTCCGCAGCCGCCCGGAGCTGCGCGCGCTGCTGGTGCTCATCCTGACCAGTTCCCGGGAGGAGTCGGACGTGCAAAAGGCCTACACCCTGGGCGCCAATTCCTTCCTGGTGAAACCTCCGAACGGCTCGCAGCTCAACGAGCTGATGAAGCTGGTCCGGGCGTACTGGCTGGACAATCCGCAGCTGGCGCTGCCGTAGCGCGTGCGCTGTAGCCGGGGGCGGTGACCCCGGCTGTTCCGCTTCCGGCGTCGAACGAGCCGGGGTCGGCGCCCCCTGGCGACAGCGAGGCCGCTCAATCGTGCACCATCACATCAAACGGCGCCGCGGGCAGCCCCGCCGCATTGAACACGTTCGCCTTCGGAAACGATTGCCAGGCGTATCTGACTTCAACGGGGGCCGAGACGGCCGGGCTGGAAAGCACAATGGCTCCGTTGCCATCCTGCCGGGCGCTGGCCCAGTGCCACTGGCCATCCTTGCCCGCCACGCTGAATTCAGCCGGCGCTCCGTCCGTCACGCGCAGGCCGCCATCCAGATTGGCGAAATCCAAACGCACCTCGGAACCATGAGCGGTGCAAACGGCTACGGTCGGCCCTTGATGGGGAAGGTCCACGCCGTAATGCATCGCCAATGCAATTCGCGCCAGCCGGTCTCCGACCGGCTGTTTCCGCGTGGGATGGACATTGTCCATTTCCCCCGTGTCGATCGTCACCGCCAAACCCGCATTGGGCAGGGTGGCCGCGGTGTGCGCCTGGGCAGCGCGCAGGTCTGCCCAGCCATCGGTCTCGGGGCCGTGCGGATGCTGGAATTTCGGGAGCTGAACGATCAGGAAAGGGAAATCGCCCTGATGGAAAGCCGCGCGCCACGAACGAATGACATCCGGCAGCAGCGTGTAATATCGGTCGGCGCGTCCGGCATTCGATTCGCCCTGGTACCAAAGGGCGCCTGTGATTGCCAGCGGCGCCAGCGGCTGAATCATGCCCTGATAGAGCGTGCCCGGCATGTCCGGATAGTTCTCCTCGATGAGCGGCAATGGATGCGGCGGGCGCGCGTCGACGCTGACCTTGCCCAGCCAGTTTCCGGCGAGCGCCACGCGCAGCGAGCCCAGCGTGAAGGCGATATCCGACCCGGTTCCGCGGAACGCCGTCGGCGATTGAGGCTTGTAGATGCGGACGGCGATCACGTTGTCGCCCGGGTGCAGCAGCGCCCGATTGACCGCGTAATCGCGCGGATGCTCAACCCAGGAGCTCCCGCCCACCCACTGGCCGTTGACATAAGTGGACTCGAATTTGTCGACCTCTCCCAGGTGAACCATGCCCTCGCCCGCCGGGAGGGGATCGGGCAAGTTCACGTGGCGCCGCAGCCAGACCAGGCCGGGCGTGTCGTGGATCCCAAGCGCGGCAAACGCGCCGGGCACGGGCACGGATTGCCAGTCGTGATCGGAGAATTCGGGTTTGGCCCAGGCCGGGATCCCGGAGAGCGCCGTCGCGCCGCCCAGCCCGAGGTCGTACTGCTCGACCCAATGGTAGAGATAGTTCCCGTATTCGGGCGCATGCGCATCATGCAGGCGGACCATTTCCGCGATTTCGGGACCGTAAAGATGCTGCGAAAGCAGGACGGCCGGCGCCGCCCAGGTCTCCGCGGCCGTTCCGCCCCAGCAATCCTTGATGAGGCCGATCGGCACGCCGGATTGGCGCTGAACCTCCCGGCCGAAGAAGTAGGCGACGGCGGAAAAAACTCCGTCCTGCGCAATGGAAC
Source organism: Opitutaceae bacterium (assembly GCA_036502225.1). Classification (GTDB taxonomy): domain Bacteria; phylum Verrucomicrobiota; class Verrucomicrobiia; order Opitutales; family Opitutaceae; genus Palsa-1447. The sequence goes on along the minus strand of DASXYY010000021.1, from coordinate 76,029 downwards.
TCGGCGAACAAACCCGCCACGTGCCGCTGAACGTGCTCGCCGCGGCGTAGCTCGGCTGCTGATGCACGGTCATGATGCGAATCTGGGGATTGTCCGCCGCCGCGATTTCCTGCGCGCCATGCTCGGCGCGGCCCAGCCCCAGCTCCATGTTGGACTGGCCGCCGCAGAGCCAGACGTCGCCTGTGATCAGGTCGTGCAGTTCCACCTGCTGGGTTCCCACCACCTTCAGTGTGTGCACGCTTCCACAGGGGCCCGGTGAGATCGTCGCCTGCCACTTGCCGTCGGCGCCCGCGACCACGCGCTGGGCGGCGTCGTGATCGAGCGCGACGGATACCGCCGCGCCGGGCTTGGTCCAGCCCCAGACGACGTTGGGCTTGTCGCGCTGCAGCACCATATGGTCGCCGAAGGCGGGGCTCAGAAACGGCAGCGGAGTCGAAGCAAGAATGAGGGGAAGCGCGAACATGGTGGACCGAGTCTGCACAATCACTGGACACACGAGAAGTGAATCGTTGTGATAATCGTTCCATGAAGCAGTACCCCTCACTCTTCGTAGCCATCGTGGGCCTTTGGACGGCGTCCGTGCTTTCGGCCCAACCGGCGCAGCCGGCCAAGAACGTCGGACCCAAATTGGTTCAGCCCCACTCGGACGCGGTCACTCCCGAATTCCTGGCCGAACACAATCAAAACGGCTTTGCCGTGGTCGAAGCTCTGATCGATGCGGACGGCAAATTCGTCAATGGCTATCCGATCCTCGTCTCCCACCCGGATTTGATTCGTTACGCGGTCGATTCGGCCAAAAATTGGAAATATCGGCCGGCCGAGCGCGAAGGGGAACCGGTCCAGGAGCTGCTCGATATCCCGGTCTTTTACCGGGGAGATATGAATGTGACCGACGAACAGCTGGCTCCCTTGGTCCAGCTCGGGGGCTATATCTACCACCTGTGGCTCCGGACCCACGGTTACACGACTTACGACCAGCTCTTGGAAGTGCGGAAAAAACCCGTCTCCGGTGTTACGCTGCTGCGCCGCATTCAGACGGATTTTCTTTACGCCGATCAGGCGTCGACTCCGCCGGATATGCAAGCGGCGGTGCCGTTCGTGAACAAGGTGATCGGAAAATCAGTCTTTCCGGACACGACCGTCTCGGTCGTTCAGCGCATGGGTCAGATCACGATCCTTCTGCCCGTCCTCGATCAAAAGAAGGCGCCCGCGCTCTAGCCCGCTCACTCGCATTTGGCATGCTCAAATACTGCTGCGTCTTTTCCGTCCTCGCATCGATCGCGTTTGCCGGCACCGATTGGCCGGAATATCTCGGCGGACCCGATCGCAATCACTATTCGGCGCTCGACCAGATCAACCGGTCGAACGTCGCCAAGTTGCAGCCGGCTTGGGAATATCACACCGGCGAGCCCGGCCAGATGCAGTGCAACCCCATTGTCGTGGGAGGAGTGCTTTACGGGGCGGGGGCGCGAAGCCGGGTGTTCGCGGTCGATGCGGCGACCGGCGCCAAGAGGTGGGAATTCGACGACGTCAAGACCGACGCCAGCTGGAACAACTTCCGCGGCCTGGTCTATTGGACGGACGGCCAGTCGCGCCGCGTCCTTTGCACCTTTGGGCCGTGGCTCTATGCGCTCGACGCCGACACGGGCAGGCCGATCTCCACGTTCGGCACCAACGGCCGGACCAGCCTGAAGGCGGGGCTGGGCGCGAATTCCCAGCTGAAGTGGGTCATCTCCACGACGCCCGGCACGGTTTTCGAAAATCTGATCTTCATGCCCCTGCGGGTTTCGGAGGACGCCGATGCCGCGCGCGCGGATATCCAGGCTTTTGATATCCGCACCGGCAAGCTGGTCTGGGTGTTCCACACGATCCCCTATCCGGGCGAGTTCGGCTACGACACCTGGCCGAAGGATGCGTACAAGAACATCAATGTCGGCTCCGCCAACTGCTGGGCGGGCATGGCGATCGATCGTAAGCGGGGCATGCTGTTCGTGCCGACCGGCTCGGCCTCTCCCGATTTTTGGGGTGCCAACAAGCTCGGCACCGATCTTTTTGCCAACTGCCTGCTGGCGCTCGACGCCCGCACCGGGAAGCTGATCTGGCACTACCAGCTCGTTCACCACGATCTCGATGACCGGGACCTGCCGGCTCCTCCGAACCTGGTCACCGTGGTCCACGACGGCCGAAAAATCGATGCGGTCGCCCAAGCCACCAAAATGGGCTGGGTTTACCTGTTCGATCGCGAGACGGGGAAGCTGCTTTTTCCCGTTCACGAAGTGCCGGTCCCGCCTTCGCCTTTGCCGGGCGAGCACGCATCGGCGACTCAGCCGATGCCCGACCTGCCGCCACCGTTTTCTCAGCAGACGCTGACGGCGGCGGACATCAACCCGCGCGCGCACAACCACGACGAACTGGTGGCCGAATTGGCCCGCGCCCGCACGGGCGTCTTTCCGCCGTTCGGCACGGACGAGACGATTCTGTTTCCCGGCTTCGACGGCGGCGCCGAGTGGGGGGGGGCGGGCGCCGATCCTGACGGCATTCTTTACGTCAACGCCAACAACATCCCCTGGGTCGCCTCCCTTTCCAAGGTGGCGGCCGCCAATCCCGAACAGGGGCCGGGCGAAAGGCTGTTTCTGCAGTATTGCGCCGTCTGCCATCAGGCCGACCGCAGCGGCCATCCGGCGAGCGGCTATCCCGACTTGCGCGCGGTCGGCACCCGGCTGAACCGCGATCAGATCGCCACCCTCGTCGGCTCGGGCCGGCGCATGATGCCCGGCTTTCCGCAGATTTCGGGCGACGGCCGGGCTTCCCTCGCGAATTACCTGCTCGGATTCGAGCATCCGCTTCCGGCGGCGCCGGAAGTGGCCCGGGCTCCGTCGGGCGAGGCCATCGCGCCCGCGGACACCGTTCCCGGCGAACCGTATCGATTCAATGGTTACAACAAGTTCCTCGACGACGAGGGCTATCCCGCGGTCAAGCCGCCGTGGGGCACGCTCACGGCCGTCGATCTGAACACGGGCCAGCTGCGCTGGCAGGTGCCGCTGGGCGAACTGAAGGAGCTGACGGCCAAGGGCGTTCCGCCCACCGGCACGCAGAACTATGGCGGCCCGGTGGTGACGGCCGGCGGCCTCGTGATCATCGCCGCGACGAACGACCAGATGATCCGCGCCTTTGACAAGGACACCGGCCAGGTGCTGTGGCAGCACTCGCTGCCCGCCTCCGCGTTCGCCACGCCGGCCACCTACGAAGTCAATGGCCGCCAATACGTGGCGGTCGCCTGCGGCGGCGAAAAGCTGGGTCCGCCGGCGGGCGACAGCTACGTGGCGTTCGCGCTGCCGGAGTCAGCCTCGAAATAGCCGGTTCAGCGGGTGGAGCGCATGGTCCCCATGCGCTTTGACGCCAAACGCGGGCGGCCCTCCTTCGCGCGTTGGGCTTTGGCGGGCTGGCTTCTCATTGAGAAGCCAGCGCCACTCGCTTCACCCGCTACTGATACCCATCCCGCTTGCACGACCCCGGTACCCGCATCTGCAGCGTGTAGATTGATTTGCTCGCCGTGATGAAAAGCGTCTTTCGATCGGTTCCGGCGAACGTGATGTTTCCGGTCCAATGCTCGGGAACGTCGATGTGGCCGAGCTTCCGGCCCGTCCGGTCGAAAACCGTGACGCCGTGGCCGGTCAGGTAGACATTGCCCTCGTCATCCAGCGTCATGCCGTCGGAGCCCATTTCGCAAAAGAGCTTCCGGTTGGCCAGCGAACCGTCGGCCTCGATGTCGTAGAGATACGTTTTGCCCGCGCCAATGTCCGCGACGTAGAGCCGCCGGCCGTCGGGCGTGCCGGCGATTCCGTTCGGCTTGTTGAGGGTCGTCTCGACCGGCCGCAGTTCCTTGGTTTCGGGGTTGAAGTAATAGACGTATTCGCCGGGCTGCTGCCGCTCGGGGCTGCGCTTCCAGTAGTCGCGAGGGTAGAGGGGATCCGTGATGTACATGGGCCCCTTGGGCGAAATCCACACGTCGTTGGGCCCATTCAGGAGCTTCCCCTGGTAGTCCGAAATGAGAACGATGTGCTTTTTGTCCGGCGAAATTCGCCAGAGGGCGTTGAGCTCGTCCGCGCATGTCACCAGATTCCCGTCGCGGTCGAAGTGCGTGCCATTGGAGCGCCCCGCCGGCTTCAGCCAATCGACGACGGTCCCGTCCGGCCGCCACCGCACGATGCGGTCATTCGGCTGGTCCGTGAAGAGGACGCTGCCGTCGCGGTCGCAGGCCGGCCCTTCGGCGAATTGAAACTCGGAGGAAGCGCACACGAGCTTGGCGCCCGGCGCCACGGGCCACGCGGGGTCTTCGGCGCGGGCGGCAACGGCGGCGGCAATGGCCGCGAGGGCAAAGTGAGGCAGGTGGAAGGGTATGGTCACGGAAAAGTTGGAAAAGCCGGGTTACGACAACCACCCGAATATGAACGCGGTCGCGACGCCGTAGATGATTGCATCAATCGTGCTGCGCAGCGTGGCCGCCGCCGATCGGCTGTACCAGATGACATTTTGCCAGAGGGCGGCGCTGTAACCGACGAAAGCGACAATCCCGATGATTCGGCGCGCGGCCCCGTGGTGCATTTCCACCCCGCCGACGGCAATCAACGACTGGGCGCCGACCACGGCGGCGATGCCCGTCACCACCAGGCAGTAGATGAACCAGCCCAGCAGCGATTTGCCCATGTTGTAGGTGCCATTGGGCTTGACCGTGGCGATGAGCACCGGCCCGCGGATCATCTTGTCCTTGAACGCCGCCGTGTTCATTTCCGCCAGGTTGTCGCACCCCGGCAGCATATAGTCGCCCGGCGCGATATTGAAGGGCCGAAGGGCATCCTGAACCTGATCCTGGTTGGGGATCTTCTTCAGGTCCCCTTTGTGCCACGGAAGGACGGCATGAATGATCCAGCTCAGGACGAAGACAACGACGGTCGAAGCCACAATGGGCAGCCACAGGGTGGGCAATGCGGACATGCGAAACTCCTTGATTGGGGGTTGGGGAAAGCAGAAACCGGACTCGTGATCCTGACGTTCATCCGTCGAGCCGTCGAGGGCTATCCTTTTGGCTCGCTACGGTCCAATCGGCGCCCCTGAAGCCGAGCGAGGAATTGTTCGCGACGGTTTTCCGGTTCTGTCCGGATGCCGTGGCTGTGGACGATGCGGGCAGCCGCATCTTCATCGAGGCCAATGCCGGATTCGAGCAGCTGTTCGGCATCGCCGCGAAGCGCTGATTGGCCGAACCGCCCTGGAGCTGGGATTATGGGCCGTGGCCAGCGAACGCGAGCGGGTGCTCAACCGCGTCCAACGGGAAGGGGTGGTGGAGGAACAGGCAGGATGGCGGGAGTCCGAAGAGATGTTTTCCCGAATCTTCCGGTTCAGCCCGGACGCCATAGTGATTTCGGATTACGAATCGGATCGGCTTTTGGAGTTCAGTCCCAATTACGAAAAGATCCTGGGCCTTGAACGGCAGCAGGCCATCGGGCGGACCACCCTGGAGCTCGGCCTTTACCCCGAACCAGGTCCGGGAAGAATTCACGCGCAATCTCATCGCCGGCGCAGCAGCGGCATGACCTTTGACAAGACCCTCGATCCCGTTGACGATGTCTTTACGCTTGAGACGGCGACCAGCTTATATCGCATCGTGCAAGAAGCGCTCAACAACGTGTTGCGCCACGCGGGGGGCTCGCGCGTCCGCATCCAGATGGACCGCGATGTCAACGACGTGATCGTGCGCATCGAGGACCACGGCCGCGGATTCGATCCGGCGGCGGCCGACGCGGCGGCGGGCAGCGGCCTGCGCAGCAGGGCGGAGCGCGCGCGTCTGGCCGGCGGGACCTTGGCCGTTCGCTCCGCTCCGGGCGAAGGCGCCGTGGTGGAAATTGCGTTCCCGCTCCGCCTGAGCGGCGGGGTGTCATGAACGCGCGCCCGACCCTGGTGATCGTCGACGATCATCCGCTATTCCGCCAGGGTCTGAAGCAGCTGATCGAGCGCGCCGATCAATTCGACATCGTCGGCGAGGCGGGCGACGGCCCCGCGGGACTGGTGCTGATCGTGGAGAAGAATCCCGAGATCGCGGTCCTCGATCTGAGCCTCCCGGAAATGTCCGGCCTTGAAATCGCCGAGCAGGTCCAGCGCAAGGCCCTGCGCACGCGCCTCATCATCCTGACCATGCACAAGGAGGAGGAGACCTTCAACCGGGCGATGGACCTGGGCGTCGTCGGCTTCGTCCTCAAGGACAACGCGGTCGAGGATATCGCCAATTGCGTCGCGGCGGTCGCGCGGGGCGAGCACTACCTGAGCCCGTCGATATCCAGTTATCTGGTACGGCGGCACGGCCGGGTCGAGGAGCTGGCCGCGCGCCGGCCGGGGCTCGAGAGCCTGACCAAGGCCGAGCGGCGCATCCTCAAGATGATCGCGGACAAGAAGACGAGCCCGCAGATCGCGGCCGAGCTTTTCATCAGCCCCCGCACGGTCGAGGCGCACCGGGCCAACGCCTGCGCCAAGCTGGGACTGCACGGCAGCCACAGCCTGCTGCTGTTCGCGCTGGAGAATCGGACCGCCCTGTAGTTGCGGGTGGAGCGCGTGGTCCCCCCGCGCCAGCCTCCGCCCCCGTTTGGCGCCGAAACGCGGGCGACGCCGAAGCCCGTGGGGACCACGCGCTCCACCCTCGAGGGAGGGAAAACCCCGGCTTAAGTACTCCTGCGGAGATCCCTCCCGGCGTCTACTAAGATGGAAATACGTGGACGCGCCGATGGTGCTCCGCGCGCCGGTCTGCTACGATGGCCGTTCCCTATCCGACATGCGGCTGCTGATCGTCGACGACCACCCTGAAGTGAGAAACCTGATACGCCACGTGGCGGCCGCGTCGGCGACCACGGTGCGCGAATGCGGGAACGGCCGGGAGGCGGTCGAACTCGTGCGGGAATTCAAGCCGCACTGCATTACGCTCGACATCCGGCTGCCCGGCCTCGGCGGCATCGACGCCGCGTCGGCGATCCGCGCTGTGCATCCGTCGGCGCGCATCGCGATGGTGTCGTCCTACGACGGACCGGAGCTGCGCCAGGCCGCGCGGCTGGCCGGCGCCCGCTGCTACGTGCTCAAGGATCACCTGGTGGATTTGGGCAACTGGCTGGCAGAGCAGGCCGAGCTGCGGCAAATGCGCCAAAGCAGCGAGCGATTTCGCGTTCTGCTCGACCATTCGCTCGACCTCCTCCTCGAAACCACCCGCGAAGGCGTCATCCTCTACGTCAGCCCCAACGTGCGCGGGATCCTCGGCTATGCGCCGGAGGAACTGTGCCGCCGCAATATTTTCGACCACGTGCATCCGGCCGACATCGAGGGGGCGCAATCGGCCTTCCGTCTGCCTCAGGGCCGGCTGGCCTGCCGGTACCGGCACAAGAACGGCACGTGGCGCTGGATCGAAACCGTCGGCCGGGAGTTCATCGCCTCCGACGAACGGCCCCGTTCGGTTTTGAGCGTGCGGGACATCTCGGATCTCAAACGCGTGGAAGAGGAACGCCTCCGCCTGGAAAGCGACATTCGCGAGCATGGCCGCGTCTGCGACCTGGGTCATTTGACGGCGGGCATCGCCCACGATTTCAACAATCTGCTGGCGCCGATCGGCATGATGGTCCAGCTCGCGCAGATCGACAATGCGCAGCCGGAACTGGTCACGACGCTCGCGCAAATCGAAGCGGCGGTGAAGCGGGGTCAAAGCCTGGTGCGGCAGCTGCTGGCGCCGGCCCTGAGCCGGCGCCGCGAGCTGGTGCCCGTGGGCCTGCCGGCTCTCGCCCAGGAGGCGATCCAGCTGTTTGCGCCCACGCTTCCCTCCACCTTGAGGCTGATCAGCGAATTCGATCCGCGCGGCGGTTGGATCCGTGCCGACTCGACCCAGATTCACCAGGTGCTGATCAACCTGCTCAGCAATGCGGTGCAGGCGGTCGGGTCCGCCCCCGGCCAGGTCGAAGTCCGGGTTGGATTCGATCCGGACGCAAAAGTGGTCCGGTTGACGGTCGCCGACAACGGCTGCGGCATGAGTGCGGAAACGCAGCGGCGCATTTTTGAGCCCTTTTTCACCACCAAGTCCGAGACAGGGGGCACCGGACTGGGGATGGCCAGCGTGCAGCGGATCGTTTCCGAACACGGCGGTTCCATTGCTGTGACCAGCGCAGTGGGAAACGGTTCGGCTTTTGCGATTTCGTTCCCGGCGATCTCGGACGATTAGCAATACGCTGAAACGCAGGGAGAAATCGCCTGTCCAACCCCGTCGATGTCCCGGCAATCTTGGATTCTGGCGGCCGCGGGGCTGGCACTGGCCGGCGGTCCGGCGCGCGCTGACGTGCCGGTGCTGCTGCAGTCGGCGCTGTCCCCGTGGACCAGCAATCAGACCGATTGGGCATTTGTCCGCCTGACCCGCACGATCGACGGCAAGGGGGCGGTCAAGGACGAGCGCGTGGAGAACTACGATCCGTCCCGCCCGGATTCGGATCGCTGGCACCTGGTCCAGGTAGATGGGCGGTCTCCGAACCCGGTTGAGCTCGCGGGCGAGGAAAAGAAGAATCACCGGGCCAAGCGGTTCGGCGGAGAACAGCCGGCGTCGCTGCTCGACCTGCCGAAGGCCACCGTCAGGCGCGAGACGGCGGACGACGTCGTTTACAACGTGCCCGTGAAGTCGATGCCGGGCGGACTGGCGCAGACGGACCGGCTCGAGGTGCTCGTCGCCGTCGACAAGGCGACCGGTTCCGTGGCGCGTCTGACGGCCCAATTGCGGGGGCCCATGCGGCTGGCTTTGGGCCTGGCCAAAATCACCGACGTCGATCTCGACCTCAGTTTCGTCCCGTCCGACTCCGGACCGGCGGCGGACACCACGCCCAAGGGCGGCACGGCCCGCGCGACCTTGTCCGCCTTTGGCGAACACATGGAATACGTGTGGTCGGACTTTCGGTCGGTCCCGGCGCACGGATAAGGGGCAGCTGTAGCCGGGGCGCTGAGCTCGGCACCTGCGACCGGCCCTCTCGTCCGAGTCGCGGCCGGTCCTGAGATTGGCGCCAAACCGGCACCAAAAGGTGCATTTTTCTGTTTCAATTTGAGGCTGGTTGCATATTTTATTATGCATCATGTCCGACAAAGTGGAAAAAATAGAAGCTGCTTTGAAGGACCGGAACCGGGACAAAAACCACCGGTTGGCCGACGTTGAGCACTATCTCTCAGCCAAGGGGTGGGCCGCTCGAACGAAGGGCAGCCACCGGATCCTCACGAAAGGCACGATGATGATAAACATTCAACCAACGAAAGAAGGGAAGGTGAAGGGCTACCAAATCCGACAGATTAGAAAGCTATTGTTTTGAGACACGCGATGGGCGCCGAGTGTAGGCGCCAACCCGCTCTTGAACGCCATGATCTACTGAATAACCTTATGATGACGAAACCAACGAAACCAACGAAACCAACGAAACCAACGAAGACAGTGACGATCCGTGATTTTCAGGTGAAGATCACCTGGGACGCGGAAGAGAAGTATTACATCGCGGAGATTCCAGACATCCTGACGTGCTCAGCGGACGGATCGACTGCCGCGGAGGCGTATGCCAACCTCGAAGAGACCTTTGCGGTGATGAAGGAGGCGCACGCCGAGAACGGCACGTCGCTGCCGTTGCCATCTGGCGAACCGGAAGTTACTACCGAGTCGCTACGTCGCGTTGCTGACGTGCTGAAGATCAGCAAGCTCGCGATCGCTTCGAAAATCAACCCACAGACGCTAGCGGCGAAGCTTCAGCGGCGCACAGCGCTGAAACCAGCCGAGTCGCTAGCGCTCAGCAGAACGATCCACGGTTACGGCCTACGCATGGGCCATGTCCAAGCCGGCAGCACATACCCTGGCAACTTGGTAGAGATGCGCACGGTGGATCTTGGGACGGCGAAGCTCGCTCGGCGGACACTGCCGGCCTGATTTTCAGCCGAATTTGTTGACCGCAATTAGGGCTCGCCAACGACGCGAGCCATGAATTCTTGTCGCAGAAATCCGATGGCGGCGAACCTTCCAGACAGTTGTCAAGCTCACGATCGGGCTCTCGATTTTGCCGGGCGAGTTGCTGATCGGAGCCGAGGCCGATCACGGCCCGGTGATGCGGCTTTCTCCATTTGTCGTCGAAAGCAATACCGCGGCTGCCAATGCCGAAGTCGCTCGGCCCAAAGTGTATCTTGAGCTTAGGCGAATCCGCCGGAAGCCCTTGACGCGGGCGGACCGTTTCCCTTTCGCCTTCCGAGTGCAAACGCGGGCGGACGTTAAAGCGCATGGGGACCATGCGCTCCACCCTCGGCGCTTACGCGCGCTTTTTTACCCAGGCCTGGTATTCGGCCCTCGGCATGAATTTGAGCGAGGCGGAATTGATGCAGTAGCGCTGGCCCGTCGGCGCCGGTCCGTCCGGGAACACGTGGCCCAGGTGGCCGCCGTCGACCGCGCAATGCACTTCGACGCGCACCATGCCGTGGCTGGTGTCGCGGTTCTCCGCGACGAAGGACGACTCCATCGGCTTGGTGAAGCTGGGCCAGCCCGTGCCGCTGTCGAACTTGTCGCGGCTGTCGAACAGGGGAGTGTCGCTGCAGACGGAGAAAAACACGCCGTCGTCGTGACTGTTCCAATACTCGTTTTGAAACGGGGGTTCCGTGCCTTGTTGGCGCGCCACCCGGAATTGGGTGGGCGAGAGTTTTTGGCGCCATTCCTGATCGGTGTGTTTCACCGTGGCGTGCGACATATCGATCACGACCCGCGAGGGCAGGCCGCAGGCGGACGGCTGATCGGGGGCAGGGGAGCTCATGAGGCGGCCTGCGAGTCGTAGATCTGCACCCGCGTCCAGTAGTCCTTGCAGTCGGCGACAAACTTCAGGTGGATCGGATCGTCCTGGTAGGCGTCATGCGAGGCGACGTCCTTGAACCCGATGACCAGCGCCGCGGAATACGAGTGGTCGATCACGGGACGCTTTTCGGTGGCGGCGGCCTTCCCCAGGTGGATCGTCTCGACCGAGCGGATTTGCTTGAGGGTCCCAAGACCCCGCCAGAAATCCGCGGTTTGGGCCGGAGTCAGTTCCGGTTTGAGCCAGAAATAAACAGCATGCACGAGCATGCGACTACGGAAACCCGGTTCCGAGCCCGCCGCAAGGCCGCGATCGCGGTTCATTCCTCGCCGTCGAAATAGTCGAGGGACTCGGATCGGACCAGCCGGCCTTCCGGTGAGCGCACCAGCCATTTGCCACTGTCCGGATAGTGGCAGCTTTCGCCGACCGGGTTGTCGGCCACGACCAGGACGACCAGATCCCGGTCGCCGGGATTCAGCAATTGGTGGGGCTCGCCCGGACCAAAGACGAACGAATCTCCGGCCTTGATGTCGTGGTAGCCGTCGGCCGACCGGACCTGCCCCTTTCCGGAGTAGACCAGGTAGTGCTCCCACTGCGCACTGTGCGAGTGAAACGGGCAGAGTTTTTTTCCCGGCGGAATGCGGGCCAGTTCCAAGTCGAAGGGATGGCGGCCTCGGGCGTCGGCGCCCTTGGGGTCGCGCCCAAGCGCGAGGGAGATCTCCTTGCCGAAGCCACCGAACGTGCCTTTGGGCGAGCCCCAGCTCTCCTCGGGGATGTCTTCCACGTTGATGATCTTCATGGGCTTAGGCCGCCATACCGGGGAACGGACTCTGTCGTCCCCATCGCCTCAGCCCTTCGAGGGCTTGAGGCGCAGAAAAAGGACCCCGTGCGTATCGACCTCGGCGGATTGCGGCTGCGCGGTCGTGCCCGCCTCGCCCGTCCAGAGGTTGGTCGTGGCATAGTACTGCTCGGTGAGAAACGACAGATCGTGGAAATCGACGTGGATCGTGCGGGGCTTGTCGGTCGCGTTCAGGATGCAGATCGCCCACTCATGGTTCGCAAGGGGCTTGGCCCAGATTTCTTCAGTCTCCTTGCCGGTGGCCTTGTCGGTATCGACCCGGTAGCGGAAACCCTGCTTGCCCGCCGGATCCTGGTCGATGGCGATCGCTTCGCGGTGGGTGAGGATGCCCTGAATCTCGGGCTTCATGTGGCGCACATCGTTGCCCGCGATCAAGGGCGCGGCCAGCATGCACCAGAAGCTGAAATGGCTGCGGGATTCGGTCACCGTCAGGCTCCCATTGCCGACTTCGAGCATGTCGGGATCGTTCCAATGGTCGGGCCCAGCGTAGGATTGCAGGCCGACGTTTTCATCCAGCCGGTCCTTCCAGCCCTTTTCCCAGGGGTTCTTGGCCGAGCCGACGTACGCGGCAGCAATGTCGCCGGTCGTCCGCCAAAGGTGTCCGACCGGTTCGGCCCACAGCCACGGCTGAGTCTGACCCCACTCGCACAGACTGAAGACGATCGGCCGGCCGGCGGTGCGAATTGCGGCGCTCATGGTTTTGTACGTTTCGGGGCCGTTGGCGGTGCCATGGTCGCACCAATCGTACTTGAGATAGTCGACCCCCCAGCTCGCGTATTGGCGCGCGTCCGAGAACTCGTGGCCGCGGCCGCCCGGATATCCGCCGCAGGTGGTCCAGCCCGCGCAATTGTACATGCCGAATTTGAAGCCCTTGCTGTGCAGAAAGTCGCCCAGCGCCTTCATGCCGTTGGGGAATTTGACGGGGTCCGGCACCAGCTGTCCGTTCGCATCCCGTTCTTTTTTCAGCCAGCAGTCGTCGATGACGATGTATTTGTAACCGGCGGCCTGCATGCCGCTGTCGATCATCGCCTGCGCGGTTTCCCGGACGAGCGCGTCCGAGCAATTTCCGGCGAAGGTATTCCAGGTATTCCAGCCCATGGGTGGCGTGGGAGCCAGCCCGGCGAATTTCTGTGCATGAAGGCAGGCGGCGCTAAGCGTGGCCGCGACGGCAAGGCGGGTGAGAACGCGCATGGTGTGAGGTGTTTGATTTAACGCTTTGGCAGATTGCGTCAATGCGTGGCCCTGTCTTCCTTTCGGCCTTATGAGCGATGGTCCGGTTCGCAATGTGTCCGATACGGAGCGGTGGGTGGCCTCTTATCGCGCGCAGGAAACCGAGCGCCCGGACGCCTTGTTTCGCGATCCGCTGGCCGCCCGTCTCGCGGGAGACCGGGGCAAGGCCATGGCGGGCATCGGCAATCGCCAAATGCGCAGCGGGTGGTTTCTCGTGATGCGCACGAAGCTGCTCGACGAGCAGATCGAGGCGGCGGTCGCGGCCGGCGCCGATCTGATCGTCAATCTGGCCGCCGGGCTGGATACGCGCCCCTACCGGATGAATTTGCCGCCGACGCTGCGCTGGGTGGAGGCCGACCTGCCCGGCATGGTGAAGGAAAAAACGAGGCCCTGGCGCTCGAGAAGCCGCGCTGTCATCTGGCCCGGGTCGCGGTGGATTTGTCCGATGCGGCCGTGCGCCGCGCGTTCCTTCAGAACGTCACCCTGGGGTCGCGGCATGCGGTGGTGATCACCGAGGGGCTGCTGATTTATCTGAATGAGCAGACCGTCGTGGAGCTGGCGAACGACCTTCGGGAGGTGCCGGCGTTCAAGCGGTGGCTGATGGATCTATGTTCTCCGAATATCGTCGCGAGAATGAAAAGGACCTACGGTCCGGCGCTCGCCTCGGCGCCGATGAAATTCGCGCCGGTCAACGGCGCCGGATTTTTCGAGGAACATGGCTGGCGCGCGTCGAGCATCCGGCCGCTGTTTTACGAGGCGATCAAGCACCGCCGAGTCCCGCTCTGGATGCGGATCGCCGGACGCATCCTTCCCGCGGCGAACCCCCGCAAGCCGCGAGGACCATGGGCCGCGGTGATCGGCTACGAGCGGTCGGCGCCCGCGGTCGGTTGAATTGCCGCGGGTGGAGCGCATGGTCCCCATGCGCTATTTGATTTCAATCGGATGTAACGGAAAACCTGGCGGTTGGGGTTCCAGCCGCCGCAACGTGGCGCCGTCGAGCGCATAGATCAGCTGGCTGTCCGAAAATTCCAGGCAGAATTCCGTGCCATCGCCATTGCGCGCGGGCCGGGTTGCGGCGGCGGTGAACAGCGACGCCGGCAGCTGGTCGCACGCGATCGTGTTCGCCCAATCCTCCACCGAAATCGAGTAGTAAGCGTCCGGCGGGCCCTTCAGCCGCCCGACGACCGCGTTGTGTCCGTCGCGAATCGTCGTGCGGTGCCGATCGTTCAAATAAACGGCGACTTTGCGCCCGCTATGATTCCAAACCCGGATCGCCAGGCCCGACGTCGGGCAGGCGGCGAGAAGAACGGAGATTGCGGCCAGCACTGCCCAGCGTGTTAGATGCGCCGCCATGCTTCGCCCCTGGATTCGGATCGCGTTCGTCATTCCCCTCATCCTGTGCGCCCTGCCACCCGACGACAAGGCCGCCCCGCTGCCCGTTCCGGCGTGGCTTTATCCTGCCATGGGGCAGCGGTCCGCCGACGACCCGCCGGAATGGCCGGACGACAACCCCTTTGTGGTCAAGGACTGGTCGCCCGCCTCGCACCCGGCGCTGCCGGACGTTGTCGCGCACGGACGGAAACCCAAGGTCCTGGCCTGCGCCTATTGTCATTTGCCCGATGGGAGCGGGAGGCCCGAGAACGCATCGGTGGCCGGACTCCCCGCGGCGTATATGACTCAGCAGATTCATGATCTGATCTCGGGCGCGCGCCGTCCGGCCGACAGTCCGATGCTGGGGACCTCGCAGACGATGATTCAGATCGCTCAGAACGCGACGCCGGATGAATTGGCGGCGGCGATCGCCTATTTTTCCAGTCTGCCGATGCCCGCCAAATTGCGCGTGGTGGAAGCGGAGCGGATTCCGAAGCCGCAGGTTTGGGAATTTCTTTACGCGCTGAATACGTCCGGCCCGACCGAAGCCCTGGGCCAGCGCATCATTGAAGCGCCCGAGGACCGCGCGGCACATTCGCAGCATCGGATGTCCGCGAAGTATGTGGCCTACGTCCCGGTGGGCAGCATCGAGCAGGGGCGGCAACTGGCGTCAGGAACTCAGCCCGGCCATCCCTTCGCTTGCGCCGTCTGCCATGGGCCGGACCTGCGCGGCGGACCGCTGGCGCCCCCGATTGCCGGCCGTTCGCCGAGCGGACTGCTGCGGCAATTGCTGGCAATCCGGAATGGGACCCGGGCGGGGCAGGGGGCGGCGCTGATGCAGCCGGTGGTGGGAGGGGCGACGCTCGACGAGTTGATCGCGCTGAGCGCGTTTGTCGGGTCGCAGGCGCCGTAAAGGCGTTTTGGATCGCGGGTGGAGCGCATGGTCCCCATGCGCTTCGGCGTCGCTCGGCGCATCGGGACCGATGCGCTCCAGCCACTATGCCGGAGCCGCTTGACCCGCGGCAGCACGAATGCCACCGCGGGTCGAGCTGGCTACCCTACCTCATTGCGCTATCAGGCCGGTCTGCGACTGGGGAGCGGTCCCATAGCCCCACCGATCGTTGGCCGGTTCTCCGTCAGGACATGGATAGCAAAGTGATCTCCCTCGGCCCTGGCACCGCGCCGGATGTGGATTGGAAACATCCCGCGCCGACGATCAGGGCTGTGTTCGATCGCATCGCCGTCCTTGCCTTACGCCGCAGCCGCGAAGCTGCGGCGCTTGATCCAGATCATTGCGAGCAGGCCGGCGCTCAGAGCCAGGAGCGTCGACGCCTCATCGGGCACGAAACGGATGGACCCGAAAAGTCCATGCGGTTGATTGTGGCCGTCCGGCCCGGGGATTCCGGCCGTGAAATAAACTCCGAACGCGAGCGTCAGCGCCGTGGCGGTCGCAAGTAAAATCTTCCCGTCCCCTGAAAGTGTGTTCATGGCGTGGCGGCGGCGAGGCTCCCGTCCGACTGCCAATAAGAAAAGGCCCCATTGGTAACGGCGCTGTTACCTGGCGATTGGCCGATAAACTCTTGGTCACAAATCGGTTAATTCCAGGCCGTGGCCCTCCCCGGCAAAGACCCTGCATAAGTGCTCGCGCTGTTAGCTGGTTGGGCAAAGCATGATTGCCATGCGGAAGCGTCTTTTTTGGCTGGGACTGGCTTTTGCCGTGGCAGGATTCTCCGGTCGCGCGGGGGCCGCGGTGCCCACGATTCTGGTCACCGACATTGGCACCGATATCGACGACAGCTGGGCGCTGGTCCTGGCCCTGCGGTCGCCGGAACTCGACCTGAAACTGATCGTCACGGATCCGGCGGACTCGACCTATCGGGCCAAACTGGCCGCGAAGCTGCTCGAAGCCGCGGGCCGGACCGACATCCCGATCGCGCTCGGCGACAGCCACGGCACGCGGGAGGACGACAACAAGACCCTCGATCCGTGGATCGCCGGTTTCGACCTGGCGCGGTATCCAGGAAAATTGGACAGCGATGGCGTGTCGGCCCTGATCGCGGCGATCCGCCGCAGCCCCGTGCCCGTGACCGTGATCGCGATCGGTCCGGCCCACACCCTGGCGCTCGCCCTGCGGCGCGATCCCTCGATCGCGGCGAACGCCCGCTTCGTCGGCATGTTCGGAAGCTTCGACCAC
Organism: Opitutaceae bacterium; assembly: GCA_036502225.1. Lineage (GTDB taxonomy): Bacteria > Verrucomicrobiota > Verrucomicrobiia > Opitutales > Opitutaceae > Palsa-1447. Next base: position 59,501 of record DASXYY010000021.1, on the reverse strand, counting down.
GGCTACGACCACGGACCGCCGGCGGCTGAATTCAACGTCAAGGTGGAGCCGGCCGGCCTGCGGACCGTCCTGGCCGCGCCGTGGAAGGACATTTTGCTCACGCCGCTCGACACCTGCGGGCTCGTGGCGCTTTCCGGGCCGCGCTACCAGGCGATCTGGAGCGCCACGCACGACCGCCTGCTGCGGTCCCTGATCGAGAGCTATTGCATTTTTGCGCCGCGGCAGAACTGGATGAAATGCGATTATTTCACGACACGGTCGACAACCCTATACGATACGGTCGCCGTGTACCTGGCGTACTCCGAGGATCTCGTCGCCGTTGAATCGGTGGCCTTCAACGTGACCGACGATGGTCGCACGGTGCGGTCGGGCACGGGGCCCTACCACGCCCGGATTGCGCTGCGCTGGAAGAACGAGGACGGCTTTGAGGCGCAGCTCGCCGGGCGGCTGCTGGGGCCGTAGATATCGAGAGGTGGAGCGCGTGGTCCCCACGCGCTCCACCTACGATATTTCAACCACAAGCAGCTCCTCTTCGACCGAAACCCGATAGCTCTCGGCCAAATAAGGCCCCTTCACCAGCTCCGTCGGGTACCGTTTGACGCGCACGTTTTGCGGATCGACCCACGACTGGCCCGTGCGCACATCGAACTCCCAGCCGTGCCATGGGCAGCGCAGCATTTCGCCAGGACGCGAGAGATCGTAATGGCCCGGGGCCGCGGCCGTCACGAGCCCGCCGAGCTGCCCGGTGCAGAGCGCGGCGCCCTGATGCGGACAGCGGTTGCGCAGCGCGAAGAACTCCCCCGCCAGATTGAAGATGCCGACGCTGCGTCCCGCGATCTCCACGATCTTGCGGCCGCCAGGTGGAATTTCGCCGGCCGGGCCGACCACGTGCTTTGCCATGGTCAGCCGCCGCCGTAAAGCGCGCGGGCGTTTTCCCGGCGGATGTTCCGGGTCAATTCGGGAGCGAGCGTTGCCGGGAGCGAGTGGTCGGGGTGATCGAAGTCCCAATGCGGATAATCCGTCGCGAAGAGCAGGTGCCCGGGCATCGCGAGATCGTCCAGCATCCGATGAAATTGCCCGGGCTCGGGGGGCTCCTCGACGGGCTGCGTCGTCATCCACAGATGCTCGCGGACGTATTCCGAAGGGGCTCGCGTCAGCCGGGGATTTTCGGATTTCAATTTTTTCCAGGCCCGATCCAGGCGCCACAAGAGCGGCGGGATCCAGGCGAGCCCGCCTTCGATGAAGACCACCTTCAGGTCCCGGAATTCCTCGAATACCCCGTGGCACACCAGGCTGATCAAATGCGCCGAAAACGTCTGGCACATGCCGGTGTGGTATTCCAGGTAGTACGCGGGCCAGCCCGCGCCGGAAATCGGATGGCCGCCGCTCCAGCCTCCGAAATGGACGCCGATCGGCCGGCCCGTTTCGACCGCGGCGGCGTAAATGGGCCAGTATTTCGGCTCGCCCAGCGGCTCGCTCGTACGCGAGGGGATGAGCACCTGCACGAAGCGGCGCTCGTCGCGCTGGCGGCGGATTTCCTCGGCCGCGAGCGAGGGATTCTCATAGGGCACCACCAGGGAGGCGCGCAGCCGCGGCTCCGGATCGAGCCATTCGGCGATCTGGCAAAGGTTGGCCGCGCTCGCCATCGCCGCATCGAAGTCGCGGTATTGATTGCGGATGGACAGGAGGGGATTGAGCACCCCCATTTCGATCGGCCAGGCATCGAGGAGTTGGCGACGGAGAAAGGCGAGGTCGGAACCCGGAGGACCGCCTCCGGGCGGCCACGCGTCGGTGCGGGCGGCGCTGGGGGTGGCTTTCGGGTAGAAATCGCCCGGCGTCATGCGCCGGCCGTATTCGCGGTGATAGGTGCGCCATCGCTGCGGCAGGTGACGATGGAGCGCATCCGCGGTCAGCGCGTTGTGGATGTCGCAATCCACGAGAGCGTTCATAGGCGGTAGAGGGCCCGGGGGTTCTCGGAGCCGATGCGGTTCCTGCGCTTTGCGCCCAGGCCGCTCCACCAGGCGGCGGCCGCGTCGCCGTGTTCGTGCGGATAGTCGGAGGCGTAAAGCAGCAGGTCGTCGATGCCGAGGTCGTCGATCATCGCGGCCAGGCCCTCCGGGTCGTCGGGCCCGTCGCCGGGAGCGATCGTCGCCCGAAAGTGTTCCCGGATGTAGTCGGACGGAGGCCGGCGAACCCAGGGGATTTCACGGCGCAGTCCCTTCCAATTCTTGTCGAACCGCCAGAGCATGGCCGGGAGCCAGGTGAACCCGCTCTCGACCAGCACGATCTTGAGCGCCGGGAATTCGTCGAAAACGCCGCCCGCGACCAAGCTGATCACCTGCGTTTGAAATACTCCGGTCATCCCCGCGTATTCTTCCATGAACAGGGTGGACCAGCCGGCCGGCGTGGGCGGATTGCCCGGAGCGCCGCCATAGTGCAGGGCCACCGGCAGCCCATGGCGCGCGGCGGCAGCGAACAGCGGCCGATAATTTTTCGAACCGTAGGGTTCGGGCGAACGCACCGGCAGCAGAACTTGAACCCATCCCGGCTGATTCGCCCAGCGATCGATTTCCCGCGCCGCCAATTCCGGAAACGGCGACGGGACGACAATCGAGGCGCGCAAGCGACGGTCCGCGACGAGCCAATGGTGAAACAGCCATTCGTTGGCGGCCGTGGCGAACGCCGCGGAGGCGTCGGGGTTATGCAGTGATTCGATCGCGTAGTCGCAATGAAGAATGGCCGCGGCCGGCGCGGGCGGACGATCCAGCACCTCGCGCACGAGGTCGGCCGGCGCGCCGGCCGGCCGGCGGCCGGCGAACGGCAGCTGCGGCGGGTGCCAATGGTCGACCAACCCCCTGAACCCCGTTTGGGTCACTTGTTCGCGCCAATATTCCGGCAGCCAGGGAAGGAGCGCCGATATTCCCGGAAGGACGGCGTGCACGTCGCAGTCAATGGGGGCGCTCCCGTCAGCCATCATGATCCCCAAATGAGCACCACGGCGGCCGTCCATGCAAACTCATCGCCGCCGAATCCTTCCCCCGTGCCGGGATGGAAATATTCCCTCAGGCCGCTGCGCTCGATGAGCGCCAGGGTGTCGGCGCGCAGGCGGTCGGCGCGCTCTGCCTCCCCGTGCTCGGCCAATCCGCGGCCGATCAGCCAATTGATGTGCGGCCAGATGGGTCCGCGCCAATATTTTTTGGGGTTGTAGGCGGTCGACCGAGGATGGGCCGAAGCGACCCCATATTGCGCGGCGCCCATCCAGGCGTCGAAGTGGCCGGCGAGATCGGAAAGGTGAGGGAGTCGCGCGTGCCAGGCCAGAAAGGTGGAATGGGTCCGTTCGGTCAGCCGTTCTCCGGTGCGAGTGTCGAACGAGACATACTGGCCGAGGCGAGGCGCCCAGAGATCCTCCAGGGCGCGCCGCCCGCGCGCCGCCGCCGCCCGCAATTCAACGGCCGTCGCCCGGTCGCCCTGACCGTCACACAGGATCGCGAGGTCGTCGGAGGCGCGCACCAGGATCGCGTTAAGGCCAAAGTCGGCGACGCGAAAGGGCGATTGGCGGTAGAGTTCGGCCGCGTCGTAGTTGAGTTCGCGGAACCGATCGAGCAGATGCACGAACCGGTCGTAGTCTGCCGGATCCGGCCGTTGGGATGCATCGATGTGGGACGTATCGCGGCGCGCGTAAGGCCGGGAGGTTCCCGGCACCGCTGCCAGCGGCTGGTCCCACGACGGGCTGTTGTCCATCCCGGATTCCCACGGATGATAGATGACCGCCAGGCCCGTGCCCTCCGGATCGCGCTCGCGGTACCACCAGCGATGGCTGGCGACCAAACCGGGCAGCAGCTTCACGCAGCGCTCGCGCGCGAGCTGCGGCTCCCGCGCCTGTTCGACCATGGCGCGCACCATGGTTGCGAGCAGGGGCGGTTGGGTAATTCCACTGGTGGGAGGCGACCGGTGGGACCGGCCCCATTCCTCGGGGCCCGGAAAATACGTGTCCGCCGGCTGGTGAAAAATAATGTGCGGCACCATCCCGTTCTCCCACTGGCCCCGCAGGAGCGAGTCGATTTCCCGCCACGCGCGCTCCTCGTCGAAGGTCATCCAGCCCAGGGCGACGACCGCCGAGTCCCAATTCCATTGGAACGGGTACAGCCGCGCCGAAGGCACGGTGTATCCGCCGCGGTCGTTGCGGCGCAGGGTGGCGCGCGCACGCTCGGCTAGTTCAGGGGGGACCATTCCGACGCCGCACGCTGGCACGGCCTGGCGATGGAATCAATACGGCTCGATTTCGTTCGCGGGTGGAGCGCGTGGTCCTGGCTTCTCAATGAGAAGCCAGCCCGCCGTAGCCCAACGGGCGAAGGTGGGCCACCCGCCAAGCCGCACGCTAGCGCCGCCATCCAGGTTACAACCCCCGAAAAAATATACCCTGAAACCGTCCCGGGAACCGGCCGTCTCGGTGGCTAAACACTATGAACACCCTACCTATCAAAAGTGGCGTCATCGCCCTGGCTGCATTGTCGATTGCCCTCCTCGCAGGTTGCGCGACCGAACCCGCTCCATATGTCGTGGCCGGCCCTCCGGTGGCCCAAACCGAAGTCGTTCCCGTGAGCCCCGGTCCGGGCTGGTTCTGGGTCGGCGGGCATTACGCCTGGCGGTACGGCCGATATGTTTGGATCGGCGGACACTGGGCCCGTCGGGGTCATCCCGGCGCCGTGTGGATCCAGGGCCACTACGAAAATCGGGGCGGCACGTATGTCTGGATCGAGGGGAACTGGCATTGACCGTCGAGCGGACGCCCGCTCGGAACAGGGCCGGTCTCCGCGCTCAATAATTTATTCAATACGAGAGGCTTGCCAATTCCTTCGGGGCAAGCCTCTGAGTGTCTAGGGAATTTCGAAGGGCGCTTAGGCCCTTTGCGGGTGGTACCCCCACGCCATTTCGATGCAGTGGGCGGTCGGACGTGCCGATGCCGTTTCCTATCGGATGAAATTTGCCCCGCGGTTCTCTCCCACCAACCACCCAGGTTCGAATCAAGTTTTCCTGATTCAAATCAAGGCCGGCCCGTTCGGGTCGATGGAGTAGCGTTTGGCTGCACGGTACCACCCCCCCCGGGCCTCAAGTTTGGCCCGGCGGTGCCGATTGGAAAGTTAGGGCCGCGTCCCCCATGTCTAAACTCCTTCGCGCTTTTTTCGTTTCGGCGCTCTTGTGCCGAACAGCGGCAGCGGCGTCTTCGCCGCTGTTGCGGAGCTTTGATGACATCTGGGCGCTGTCCGCCGCCGAACAGCATCGGGTCCACCCGGTCGATTTCAATTTTCTCGTCTACTATTACGATCCGGGCTGGCAGGCCCTGTGGGGCAAGTGCGGCGACCAGACCGGATTTATTTCCCTGGGCTCGAACGCGTTTCCGGTGCATCCCGGAGAGACAATTCGTATCCAGGGAACCATGACGCCGGCCGACGGCATGAGGGTCGATCATCCCGGGGTGACCGTCCTCACCGCCCCGGCGTTCCTGCCGGCTGAGGCCATCGACGACGACGTCGACGGCATCGACCGGCATATCCGCTCGATGGTGGAGGTCACGGGCCTGGTGGACGGTTTCGCGACGCGCGACGCGAACCATCAGGATCTGGTGCTGATTTGCGCGGGCCGGAGGGTCTTCGCCGACGTGGTCGTCAAGGCCGACACGGAGCTGGCGAGCCTGATGGGCGCGGAGGTCCGCGTCAAAGGCGTGTACTTTGCGCGCACGGAAGCGGGCCGGTCGGAACCCCGAATCGAAATTTGGGTGCAGAGCATCGATGACGTCCGAAAGGTGGTGGACCTTGACCGCGACCCACGCTTCGAGGGAGCGCCGACCGAGGTCGGCCGTCTGGCCACGGCGGATTCCGGCGCTCCGGCGCTCGTGGCAGGCAAGGTGGAGGCCCAGGCGCCCGGCCAATCGCTTTTGATCAAGGTCGGCTCCGGGCAGGTCCGGGTGGAGTCGGACGAATCCCGCGCCGTGCCTATCGGCTCGAACGTCGAGGCCATCGGGCGCGTGGCCCGGGAAAACGGCCAAACCGTGCTGCGCCGCGCCTTGTACCGTGTGCCGCTGCCGCTGCTCAATTCGGAGCAGCAATTTTTCGACGTTCCGGATTCGGACCGTCTGACGTGGTACCGCGCCCACCTCGAATTCACCGTCTACGTTTACGATCCGATCTGGAACGCCCTCTGGGGTCGCAACGGGGATCGTGACGTCTACCTCACGATGGATGCGCACGGCGTCGCCCTGCAGCCGGGCCAGCGGATCCTGGTCGAGGGCCGCATGCGCCGCCTGGACGGCACGATGGTTTCCGATGCGAAGGTCACGGTGCTCGAACGCGGCCGTCCGCTCGAAGCGGTGTCCACCGCCGGCGCGATCGGCGCCTCGAACCGCTTTGACAAGCATCTAGTGACGATGGACGGTCTGGTGGACAAACAGCTGACCTCCGACGTCAATCACCAGGAGCTGGATTTGGACGTCGACGGCCGTCTGGTGGTGGGCCGGCTGTATATCCCGACGGGCACGCGAATTCCCGCGCTGGAGGGCTGCTTTGTCCACGCCCAGGGCGTCTATTCGGCGACCAACAATCCCAGCACGGGCCTTGCCCGCATCGAGCTTTGGCTGCAAGGGGCGTCCGACCTGGTGGTCACGGGCACGTTGTCCGCCGACGAACGCTTCAAGCAGCCGTTCACGGCGATCGAACAGATTCCCGACCGTCCCGATCGGACCCTAATCCATATCCACGGCGTCGTTCGGGCCCAGGAGCCCGGCCGATCGGTGACCATCCGGGACGAGACCGGACAGATCATGCTGCATTCGGTGCAATTGCGCGCCTTGGCCGTCGGCGAGACCATTGAAGCGGTGGGTTGGACGAGTCACGGCGCGGAATCGATCGTCGAGCGGGCGCTGTTTCGTCGTTCGAGCCAGCCATTGCCGGCCCCCGGCAAACAGGCGCGCCTTCGCCTGGCCGAAGACGTGCGGGAATTGTCGCCCGACGAGGCGGGGCAAAGTCATCCCGTTCGGCTGGACGGCGTGGTCACCTGGGCGAATCCTTCCGCCGACTTCTTTTTCCTTCGCGACGCGAGCGGCGGCGCCTGCGTTTACTTTCCCCCCGACGCCTCTGTCCGGCTGATGCCGGGCGTCCGCGTGCGGGTGCAGGGTGTCACCGCGACCGGCCGATTCACGGCGGTGGTGATGGCCGACCGCATTTCCCGAATGAGTTCAATCGACGTGCCTCCGCCCAAGCCGGTGACGCTGGAACAGGCGCTCACCGGCGTGGAGCAGGACCAATGGGTCAGCCTGAGCGGCTTCGTCCACGAGGTGGCGGCCGATGGGCCGTGGAGCCGGCTGACCTTGAGCACGTCCGCGGGCGATTTCATCGTGCGGGCCCCCAGCGATGGGACGTACGACAATCTGGTGGGGTCGGTGGTCACTGTCACGGGCGTGTGCGATGCCATCACCAATGCCCGCCGCCAATTGACCGGCATTCAAATCTGGCTGCCCTCGCAGCAATTTGTCCAGGTGGATGAGCCGGCGCCCGCCGATCCGTTCTCCGTGCCGTCGCGGTCGATCGCCGCGCTGCGCCAGTTCAATGCCCTGCAGCTGATCAACCGGCGTGTCCGCATTGCCGGTGACGTCGTCAATCGGCCTCTGAACGGGGTGGCTCAGATCCAGGACGGCTCGGAAACCCTTCGAGTGATCAGCCGCGAATCCCTTCATTTCGCGCCGGGCGATCGGATCGAGGCCGTGGGCTTTGCGGGCCAGGAGGATGGACGCCTCGTGCTGCGCGAATCCGTTTGCCGCTTCATGAGCCATGGCGCGGGCCCTCCGCCGCTGGTGCTCACCCAGGTCAGCCCCATCAATTCGGATTTGGCCGGCCGCCTCGTGCGGTTGGACGGACGCGTCGTTGACGCGAGCACCCGCGAAGTGGGCGTGCATTTGCTGATTCAGGCGCCCGACGGCGTCGTCGAGGCAACCTTGCCGCAGCCGGATCCCTCGCTGCTCGGGCTCTGGCCCCGGGGGAGCCGGGTTTCCGTCACCGGAGTTTACTTGGTTCAATTTGACGAGTATCGCCGTCCGGACGCGCTTCAGCTCCTGTTGCGTCAGCCTTCGGACGTCGTCGTTGTGGCGCGGGCGCCCTGGTTGACCGTCCGCCGCGTGCTGGCGATCGCCGGAATTTTGGCGGTGGCGTTGGTGAGCGGCTTGGCGTGGGTGCTGGCCCTGCGGCGCCGCGTGCGGCAGCAGACCACGGTCATTCACGAGCAGGTGAGCAAGGAAAAGGCCGCGCGCCTGGATGCGGCGCTCACGCGCGCCTCCAAGCTGGAATCGCTCGGCATTCTCGCGGGCGGAATCGCCCACGACTTCAACAATCTTTTGACCGTCATCATGGGCAATCTTTCGCTCGCGCGGCTCGACGACGCTTCGTCCTCGGAAACGCATTCGCTGCTCGACCAGGGAGTCGAGGCGGCCAAGCAGGCGCGGGGGCTCACGCAGCAGTTGCTGACTTTTGCCAAGGGCGGCGCGCCCGTGCGCCGCTCGGAGTCGCTGGACGAACTGGCTCGGGAAGCCGCGGCGTTTGCGCTCCACGGCACCAAGTCGGCGCGCGAATTCGAATTCGACGCGGATTTGTGGGCGGCCGATGTCGATCGCACCCAGATTGGCCAGGTCGTTCACAATATCGTGATCAACGCCGACCAGGCGATGCCCGAGGGCGGCCAGATTCGGATCGAACTGCGCAACCGTCAGGTGGCCGCCGGCACCATTCCCGAACTGGCGGCGGGACGCTACGTCGAGCTGATCATCGCCGACAACGGGCCCGGCATACCGGCTGAACAGCTTTCCCGCATTTTCGAACCGTATTTCACAACGAAACCCCAAGGCAGCGGATTGGGTCTCGCCACGGTCCACTCCATTGTCAAGCGGCACAAGGGCCACATCGCGGTCGAATCCGAGCGCGGACGCGGGACCAAGTTCCGCATCTGGCTCCCCGCTGCGGAAAGCGCCCAGCCCAAGGCGGCGGAACCCGTGGCCGCGCCCCAGGCGCGGGCGGGACGCGTCCTTTTTATGGATGACGAGGCGCCGATCCGGAAAATCGCCGGCGCGGTCCTGAAGAGGATGGGGATGGACGTGGTGGCCGTCGCCGACGGCGCCGCCGCCGTGAAGATTTACGAAGAGGCAATGCAATCGGAGCATCCGTTCGACGTGGTCATTCTCGATCTCACGGTGCCCGGAGGCATGGGCGGCACGGCCACGATGGCCGAACTGCGGCGGCTGGATCCGGCCGTGAAGGCCATCGCCTCCAGCGGGTACTCCAGCGACCCCGTGATGTCCAATCACGCGGCCTACGGCTTCAGCGCGATCGTCCCCAAGCCCTATCAGGTGAACGATCTGATGAAGGCCGTCTCCGGCCTGATAAGGGCGGGAGCCGCCCGGCTTGAGCCGGTGCCGGTCGGCTGAGCGTGGCAGCAGCGGGTGGAGCGCATGGTCCCCATGCGCTTTGACCTCTATCCGCGTTTGGCGTCGAAGCGCGTGGGGGTCGCACACTCCATCGCAATCGACCCCGGCAAAACAGGTGGACCCAAAGGGCGGGTAAATTTTATGTCGGCCAAACATCATGCCAATGCGCACGACGGCAATCGTACGACCGATGCGGGAATTCTCGCGGGGTATTTCAAAAATCCCGCCGACGGCAAGGAGTGGCTGGCGAGCAGCAACGCGCCGCCGACACGTGACCCCTTTTCCCGCGGCTAAGTTTCCCAGTTTACGATTTTCAGTCCGCCGACTCGGCCGAATTCGGCGAGATTGCGGGTCACGAGCGTAGCGCCCAGCCTCAGGGACTGGGCAGCGATGAGCGTATCCAAAGGGCCGATTCCCAGTCCTCGGGATTCGAGATCGTGTCGGATCGCGGCGTAGTGGGTGGCATCCTCCCGTGTGAATGGTTCGACGGGCAGAATTTCCGCGAGCGCGCCGAGCCGGACTCGGGCGAGCGCATGGGTGCCCTTCGTGACGCCAAATTCCCGCTCGGCCAAGACGATCGCCGACAGGCAGAGTTCGCCGAAGTGGCCCTGCATGTTGTCGACCAACGCTCGGTTCGTGCCGCGCATGTACGCCGAGAGCGCGTTGGTGTCCGGGATGTAGATCACTCGTCGCGAGAAACGTCCGGCGTCGAGTGAGGCGGTACGTCTGCGATGTCCGGACACGAGCCGGCCAATTCCACAAAGCGGCGCCGGCGCACTTCAAATTCGGTGCCAAGTGGTTCAAGCAATACTCCGCCGCTGCTTGTGCGTGAAATCGCGACCTCGTCACCGGGAAGTCGAAATTCTCGAGGCAGGCGAGCAGCCTGTGAACCGCCATGACGAAACAGCTTTGCCCGCAACCGCTTAGACATAGATACACGTATATACATTTGTTGACGGAAGTCAATGCGCGTGCCGATAATTTACCTGTGCGAACGATAATAGCATGCGACGTCGGCACGAGGGCAGCTTTCATCTCCCGCCGTCTTCGTTCCGAGCTCCCTCAACCATTATTGAATACACGTTTCGTGATTCCGCGCGCATCGACATGCCCAATGTCGACCAGAACCGATTGGCGGGGATGGAAGGATCCACCTCGGCGCGGACTTCGCTTGCCGAGTGAATCCGGCCCCATTGGCAAATCGCGTTGAACAGTTTTGTGCCGCAGCCCAAGCGCCGATGCTTGGCCTTGATGTAAAACTCCGCGACGTAGGCTACGGTTTTGCCCGCGTCCGCTTGCACATAGACATTCGCAAACCCAATGGGCTTTCCGTCGAACATCAGCATCAAGTAGCCGCGCCGACCTTCCTTGTAACGTTCCACTAGCTCTGCGCCGAAGGGAGGCGATCCCGTTTCGCTCCGGGCCTTAACCGCGGGCCAGTTTTCAGCGAAATATTCGCAAGTGATGGCGCAAAAGGCGTCCCATCCATCGGCTCGGGGCGAAATTTCGAGGACTTGTGCTGGGTTTGGTGTGTCGCGCGACGCAGACATCGGAAGAATTTGGAGTTGGGCTGCGGTCTCGGAGCGGGGGGGGGCCACGTGCTCCATCGGCAACGACGTCAACGAGCGACGTCCAATGTGGAACAAGTTATAGCCGGGGTCTATCGCAAGGTGGAGCGCATGGTCCCCCTGCGCTGATCGACGTCGAAAGCGGAACTCCGGGGTCAACGCCCCCGGCTACAGCGATACGGCCGCTGGCTCCCTCATATTGTTCTAGCGTCACGGCGACAGGCGGTGTCTTGCGAATGGAACCTAGCCGAGGTGCCAACGGGATGGCGGCGTGCCGGTCTGGTTGCGGAACCAACGCGCGAAATAGTTTTGGTCTGGCAGGCCCACGGCGGCGGCCACGACGGAGACCCGTTGCTGCTGTTCGAGCAGGCGTTTCGCCAGCAGCAATCGCCGCTGCGCTCGATATTGGCCCAGCGTGATGCCGGTCTCCTGGCGGACGAGTTTGTTGAGGTAATCGCGCTGGTAGCCGCTTTGGCGGATGACCGCCGCCAGAGGCGTCGCGGGATCGATCCGCGAGAGCAGGTCGTGCAGTCCGCTTCCGGTCCGGCCGGATTCGCGCGGCAGTTCGCGGGCGAGCCAGCCGGCCGAGCGCAGCAAGGTGGTGAGGATCTGCAGCACGACGGCGGCGCCGGTGCAGTGGAGGTCCGCGGACGACGCTTCGCTCATGCGGCTCAGGCGGGCCACGCCTTCGCGAAGTTGGGCCAATTCCGAACGGGTGACACTCGAAACCGCCACCTTGGGCCGGCGGGCGGCGGGAAAGCGAAAGTCGACGGCCAGGCACAGGGGGACGCGTCCCTCGAGCCGGGCAAACGCGTGCGGCACGCCGCGGGGCACCACGATCAAGGTGCCCGGTTCCACCCGCACCCGATGACGCGCCAAGGCCTGGGAACCGCGGCCTTCCAAATAGAGGAGTGCCTGGCACCACGGATGCGAATGCGCCTCGACGGATTCGCGGCCGGGCAGGTGCCGATGGAGCGCCAGCTTGAGCACGTGAATGCCCGGCGTGCGCACATCGACGCGGTCGAGTAGGAGAGAGCGGAATCGATTCTGCATTAGGACCTAAAGGACCACGATTTTGTGCTAAACGATGCCGACAAAATCCTCACGCGTCACGTCAAACCGGAGTAAGGTGGAGCCATGCCCCGACCCGAGGAAAAGCACGTGGGGACCACGCGCTCCACCCGAACGACCGCCGCGTTGGTGACGGGGGCCAGCCGCGGCCTGGGCCGCGGGATCGCCCTGCAGCTCGCGCAGCTTGGCTGCTCGGTGGCCCTGGGCTTCACCCGCAATGAAAGCGCGGCGAGGGAAACCGCCGGCGCCTGCGCCAAGGTGGCGCCCGGCGTCGAACAGCGGTTTGTGCCGATCAAGGGGGACGTATCTCAGCCGGCCGATCGCCAGCGCATGGTGGACGATACGCTCACGGTGTTGGGCGGCCTCGACGTGCTCGTCAACAACGCGGGCGTGGCTCCGCCGGTGCGGGCCGATATCCTGGAGGCGACCGAGGCCTCGTTCGAGGAAGTCCTGCGCACGAACCTGCAGGGACCGTATTTTCTCACGCAGGCAGTTGCCCGGTATTGGCATGCGCATCCGCTGCCGCCCGGCGCCGTGAGTCGCCGCAAGGTGGTGTTCGTCACGTCGATTTCCGCCAACACCGCCTCGGTGTCGCGGGGCGACTATTGTGTGTCGAAGGCGGGACTTTCCATGGCCGCGCAGCTCTGGGCGGCCCGATTGGCCCCCGAAGGCATCGAGGTCGTCGAAGTTCGACCCGGCATCATGGCCACGGACATGACGTCCTCCGTCAAAGGCAAGTACGATGCGCTGCTGGCCGCCGGATTGGTGCCGCAGATGCGTTGGGGCAACCCCGACGATGTGGGGCGGGCGGTGCGCGCCATTGTCGCGGGCGATTTGGGGTTTTCGTCGGGCGCCGTCATCGCGGTGGATGGCGGATTCAATATTCGGCGGCTCTAGCCGGGGAATTTCATGAAAACGCCGTCCGATCCACGAAGAGAAAGAGTTCGGCGGGTCCGATTTGCAACGCCCCTCAGCGCATCGGGACGATGCGCTCCACCTCTGCTTTCCCGATGATCCGCGTCGACTCCACTCTCACCCCGCGCTCGCTCAAGTCTGCCGCCGAGCGTCTGTTCCAGGCTTCCGCCGCCAAGGTGCGCTCGCTCGAACGAACCTGGAACCCGAAGGACGGCTCTCCGGTGTTCACCGTCGACGGCAAGTACCGCTCCCGCGGGTGGACCGAGTGGACGCAGGGCTTCCTCTACGGATCGGCGATTCTGCAATTTGACGCCACCGACGACGCCAAGGCGCTGTCGTTCGGCCGCGAAGGAACGCTCCGGCGCATGGCGAGCCACGTGAGCCACATCGGCGTCCACGATCATGGGTTCAACAATATTTCGACCTACGGCCATCTCCGGCGACTGGCACGCGAGGGCCGCTACTACGCCGAGTCGTCCGAAATCGATTTCTACGAGCTCGCCCTCAAGGTGAGCGGCGCCGTCCAGGCGGCCCGCTGGACCGAGCTGCCGGAGGGGCTGGGCTATATTTATTCCTTCAACGGTCCCCACTCGCTGTTTGCGGACACGATCCGCTCGCTGCGAGTGCTGGGCGTCGCGCACCAATTGGGTCACGTCCTGATGGGCGAGCGAGACCGCCCGGTGTCGCTGCTGGGCCGCCTGCTGACGCACGCCGAAACCACGGCCCGGTTCAACGTCTACTTCGGCGAAGGGCGCGATCGCTACGACGTCAAAGGGCGCGTGGCGCACGAATCGATCTTCAACGTCAACGACGGCTCCTATCGCTGCCCGAATAGCCAGCAGGGATATTCGCCCTTCACCACCTGGACGCGCGGGCTGGCGTGGATCCTATGCGGTTACGCCGAGCAATTGGAATTCCTGGCGGCGCTGCCGCCTTCCGCGTTCGCGGCCAAATCGGCTAAAAAATCCGCGCTCGAGCGGTTTCAGCAGGTGGCGATCGCCACGGCCGATTTCTATCTTCGGCATACTCCCACCGATGGCATTCCCTATTGGGATACCGGCGCGCCGGGCTTGGCGAAGCTGGGGGACTATCTCGACCGCGCGGCGGATCCCTACAACGATTTCGAGCCGGTGGATTCATCCGCCGCCGCGATTGCGGCCCAGGGGTTGATCCGCCTCGGCACGTTCCTGGTGGGTTCGGGACGGCGGGCAGCTGGACGACGCTATGTGGCAGCGGGTCTGACCGTCGCCCGGACGCTGTTGGGCGAAGGCTATTTGTCCACGTCGCCCGATCACCAAGGCCTGGTCCTGCACGCCATCTATCATCGTCCGAACGGCTGGGACCAGATTCATCGGGGACGGAAGGTGCCCAGCGGCGAATCGTGCCTGTGGGGCGACTACCACGCCCGCGAACTTGCCCTCATGATCCTGCGGATGGCGGCGGGACGGCCGTATCCCTCGTTTTTCCAGGATTGAATCGCGATGAGCGTCGCCGCGCCGAAGGATTTCTCGCGATTGTGCGTGCACACGATCACCACCAAGCCGTGGTCGATCGAGCAGGCGGTCCGGAAATACGCGGTGGCGGGCATTGGCGGGATCACCGTGTGGCGGAACGCTCTCGATGGGCGCGATGTGCCGGCCGTCGGCCGAATGATCCGGGAGAGCGGCCTGTCGGTCGTGTCGCTGTGCCGCGGCGGTTTTTTCCCGGGGGTGCTGCCGGCCGATCGGACGACAGCCATCGACGAAAATCGGCGCTGCATCGACGAGGCGGCGGCACTGGGCGCGCCGATGATCGTGCTGGTTTGCGGAGCGGTCCCGGGCCAGCCGCTGGAGATTTCGCGCCAGCAGATCGCCGAGGGCATTGCCGCGGTGCTGCCTCACGCGGCCGCGGTCGGCATCCGGCTCGCGATCGAGCCGCTTCACCCGATGTACGCGGACACTCGTTCGGCCATCAATACCATCAGCCAAGCCCGCGCCGTCTGCGCCGAAATCCGTTCACCCTGGCTGGGGGTGGCCATTGACGTCTACCACGTGTGGTGGGACGACCGGCTGGAAAGCGAAATCGCCAGCTGCGGCGTCGAAGGGACCTTGTTTGCCTTTCACATCTGCGACTGGAAAACGCCGACGCTCGAAATGCTGAACGACCGCGGCCTGATGGGCGAGGGGTGCATTCCCATCCGCCAGATCCGCGGCTGGGTGGAGGCGGCCGGTTTCAAAGGGTTCAACGAGGTCGAGATCTTTTCGGAAATTCGCTGGAAAGGGGATCAGGACCGTTTCCTGTCGGAGATTCAGCAGGCGTACCTGCGGCATTCCTGAATGCACTTTTTCGCATGAAGCAGACCACCATGGGCATCATCATGAACGGCGTCACGGGGCGCATGGGCACTAACCAGCACCTCGTGCGCTCGATCCTCGCGATCCGCAAGCAGGGAGGAGTGCGCCTGGCGAATGGGGATATTGTGATGCCCGACCCGATCCTGATCGGACGGAACGAGGACAAGCTCAAGGCGCTGGCCGCCGCTCACGGAGTCGCCCGCTTTTCCACCAATTTGGACGCCGCCCTCGCGGACCCGGCCAACGGGATCTATTTCGATTCTCAGACCACCGATCGACGGGCCGAAGGCGTGCGCAAGGCGATCGCGGCCCGGAAGGCGGTCTATTGCGAAAAGCCCACGGCGGTCGACACGGCGACGGCGCTGGCACTCTACCGGGAATGTGCCGCGGCCGGAATCAAGAACGGAGTGGTGCAGGACAAGCTCTGGCTGCCCGGCCTGCGCAAGCTGAAGCTGCTGATCGATTCGGGCTTCTTTGGGCGGATCCTGTCGGTGCGCGGAGAATTCGGCTACTGGGTCTTCGAAGGGGACCTGCAGCCGGCCCAGCGCCCGTCCTGGAACTACCGCAAGGAGGACGCCGGCGGCATCATCGTGGACATGCTGTGCCACTGGCGTTACGTGATCGACAATCTCTTTGGCCAGGTGACGAGCGTTTCGTGCCTGGGCGCGACGCACATTCCGGAACGCCGGGATGAGGCCGGCAAACCCTACGCCTGCACGGCGGACGACGCGGCGTACGCGACCTTTGTCACCGACGCAGGCGTCATTTTGCATTTCAACAGCTCCTGGACCGTGCGCGTCCGCCGCGACGACCTGCTGACCCTCCAGGTGGATGGCACGAAGGGATCGGCGGTCGCGGGCCTGCGGGATTGCTGGACCCAGCGCGCCGAAACCACGCCGCGCCCCGTCTGGAACCCCGACATCGACCAGCCGATCGACTTCCACACGGGGTGGCAGAAGGTGCCCGACTACACGACCTTCGACAACGCCTTCAAGGTGCAGTGGGAGCTCTTCCTGCGGCATGTGGCGGGAGACGAGCCGTTCCGCTGGACGCTCCTGGAAGGCGCCAAGGGCGTGCAGCTCGCGGAAAAGGGGCTGGAGTCCTGGGCGAAACGCGCGTGGGTTGACCTCGGTCCGATCGGGTGAATATCAAACCAAGTCATGAATTTTCGGGGATAATTTCATCGTGAAACGCATTGCCTTCGTCATGTCCGTGAATCGAGGCCGCGAGGCCGAGTACGAAAAACGTCACAACCCGATCTGGCCGGAACTGACCGAGGTGCTGAAGGCCCATGGCGTGAAGGATTATTCGATCTTCTTCGACCCGCCGACCCGGCAGCTCTTCGCCTACGCCGTGATCGAGGACGAAGCCCGCTGGCGCGCGATCGCGCAGACCCCGGTGTGTCAGAAATGGTGGCGACATATGGCGGATGTCATGCCGTCGAATCCGGACACCAGTCCGGTCAGCCGCGATTTATGCGAAGTGTTTCATTTGGAATAGCTGCGGGCCTCGCTTTCGCGGTCGGAGCCGCCGCGGCCGAAGCGCCGCGCGATTTTGTCTTTGGGACCGGATCCGCCCAAGCCGGCGCGATCACCGTGCCGGTGGGCACCCGTTATTCGCCGGGGGCGGGATACGGTTTTGAACCCGGGGCGCCCGTGCGCGCGGACGCGCGAGGCTGCGCCAGCGACCGGCCGTTTTGGTTTTCGGTCGCTGAACCCGAGGGCAACTACCGGGTGGACGTGGAGCTGGGTGATTCCGACGGAGCCTCGGACACGACCGTGCGGGCGGAATTGCGCCGCCTGGTCGTCGAACCGACGGCGGCCCGGCCGGGCGAGCTGGTGCGGCGTTCGTTCCTGGTGAACATTCGGACTCCCGATTTTGGCGCCGGCGGCACGGTGCGGCTCAAGCCGCGCGAACGCACCGGCGAGATCTGGGATTGGGACGCCAAGCTGACTCTGGAGTTCGATGGACCGCACCCGGCGGTCAGCCGCATCACCGTCACCCCGGTTACCGTGCCGACCGTTTATCTGGCGGGCGATTCGACCCTATGCGACCAGCCCTATGAGCCCTATTGCAGCTGGGGGCAGATCCTGCCGGATTTCCTGGGTTTGCGCGCCGCGGTGGCGAACCATGCGGAATCGGGCGAGTCGCTGCGCAGCTTCGCGGACGAGCATCGCATCGAAAAGCTCGATACGCTGATGAAGCCCGGCGACTACCTCTTCGTCCAGTTCGGGCACAACGATCAGAAGCTGCGCGGCCCCGGCGTCGGCGCCTCCACCACGTTCCGGGCCGCCCTGGAGCACCTGGTCAGCGATGCCCGGGCGCACGGGACGCATCCGGCGCTGATCACCGCCGTCAGCCGCCGCACTTTCGGGGCGGACGGCAAGATTCAGAATTCGCTCGGCGACTTTCCGGAGGTGACGCGCCAAGTTGCCGCCGAAATGAAAGTGCCGTTGATCGATCTCAACGCGCTGTCGACCACGCTGTATGAGGCCCTCGGGCCGGAAGGCGCCAAGGCGCTGTTTCCGACCGTGAATGGAAAGTTGGAGGGCACCCATCACAACGACTACGGGGCGTACGAAATCGCCAAGTGCGTCGTGGAGGGCATGCGGCGCTGCGACCTGCCGATCGCGCCGGCGGTTCCCGCCTTCAATCCCGCCCAGCCCGATCCCGTGTCGGCGTATGCCATTCCTTCCAGTCCCCTGGCCACCCATGAAATTCCCTACGGCAATTAGCCAAAGTCTGCGTGCGATCCTGGCACTGGGGCTGGCCGCGGCCTGTGCCCAAGCCCGGACGGTCGTTTCGCTGGATCAGGATTGGCGGTTTGGCCGCGGCGACGCGGTGGGCGCGCAACGCGCCGGCTATGCCGACTCCCAATGGTCGCGCGTGGATGTGCCGCACGATTGGAGCATCGCCGGACCTTTCGATCCGGCCAACCTGACCGGAGGAGCCGGTGCGTTTTTGCCCGCCGGCGTCGGCTGGTACCGCCGGGTGTTGCCGGTCGGCCAGGTGGGCGCGGGCCAGCGGGTGTTGGTGGAATTCGACGGGGTGATGGCGAACAGCGACGTATGGATCAACGGGCATCATCTGGGCCATCGTCCGTATGGTTATGTCGGC
Source organism: Opitutaceae bacterium (assembly GCA_036502225.1). Taxonomy (GTDB): domain Bacteria; phylum Verrucomicrobiota; class Verrucomicrobiia; order Opitutales; family Opitutaceae; genus Palsa-1447. The sequence continues at coordinate 41,031 of DASXYY010000021.1, read as the reverse complement.
TTTGCCTATGAGGTGACGGATTTTCTGCGGACGGATGCCGCCCCGAATGTGCTGGCGGTGCGGGTGGACGATTCGGCTCAGCCGGCGTCCCGGTGGTACACGGGGGCGGGCATCGTCCGCCACGTGCGAATGGTCGTGACCGATCCGGTTCATTTTGAGCGGGACGGCGTGGTGGTGCGGGCGGAGCCGGCGGAGGGCGGCGGCGCCCGGTTGGTCGTTGACGCGATGGTCGAAAACCAGTCGGCGACGCCCCGTCCGGTTTCCCTGCGGGTTCGGTTCTGGGATCACCGGGGTCTTCCCGTGTCACCGGTTGGTCCTCCGGACTCCCAAACGCTCCCGGTGGCGCCGGAAGGCAGATTGCGTCTGAGCGCCGGCGCGGACGCCTCGGTGATCGAACGCTGGGACCTGGAGCACCCGGTGATCTACCGGGCGGAAGTCTCGCTTGAATCCAGCGGGCGGGTTTTGGACACGGTCAACGTGCCGTTTGGGGTTCGGGACGCCCGCTTCGAGGCGGCCACGGGCTTTTGGCTCAACGGGAAGAACATCAAGCTGAAAGGCGTATGCGTGCACGGTGACGGAGGTGCCTTTGGCGCGGCAGTGCCGCTCGATGTCTGGCAGCGGCGTCTGGCGCGGCTCAAGTCGATCGGCGTGAATGCGATTCGCACCGCGCACAATCCGCCCGATTCCGGTTTCCTGGATTTGTGCGACCGGATGGGGCTGCTCGTGATGGATGAAATGTTCGATTGCTGGACCGTCGCGAAGAATCCGGGCGACTATCATCTTTATTTTGAGGAATGGTCGAAGACCGACACGCGCGATACGGTGCGCCGCGACCGCAACCATCCGAGCATCGTCCTGTGGAGCGCGGGCAACGAAATCCACGACACGCCCAATGCGGAGAAATCCAAGCGCATCCTGGCGGGGCTGGTGACGGTGTTTCACGAGGAGGATCCGACGCGGCCGGTGACGCAGGCGCTTTTCCGGCCGAATGTGAGCCATGACTACGACGACGGACTGGCGGCGTTGCTCGACGTCGTGGGGACCAATTACCGCAACGCGGAATTGCTGGCGGCGCACGCCGCGCATCCGACCTGGAAAATTCTCGGCACGGAAATGGGGCAGACCGTGGACGTGTGGCGGTTTCTGCGCGACGAGCCGGCGATGGCGGGACATTTTCTGTGGGTGGGCATCGACTATCTGGGCGAGTCTCCGGCCTGGCCGTACATCGGGGGCGGCGGAGATCAATCCGGCTTGATCGATCGCACGGGGTTGCTTCGGCCCACGGCCTATCAGCGGCAGAGCTGGTGGAGTGACGCGCCGATGGTGCATCTGGCGCGCCGCGTGGCGCGTGACCAGCCGCTGCCGAAGGATCCCGGCTACGGGGTGGCGCCGCGGCGGCGGCTGGCGGCGCTCTGGGACGACTGGAGCCCGAGCAGCCGCGGAGCGCACGAGGAAACGGTGGAGGCCGATTCCACCGCCGATACCGTCGAGCTTTTCCTGAACGGGAAGTCCCTGGGAGTCCAGCGAGTGGCGCCCCGCGACGTGCCGTGCGTTTGGAAGGTCTCTTTTGAGGCGGGAACGCTCCGCGCCGTCGCGCGGCGGGGCGATCGAATCGTGGCCGAAGACACGCTGATCACCGCGGGTCCGCCGGCGGGAATTGTGCTTCGGTCGGATGATCGAACGCTGCTGACCGGCTGGGATCACGTGGCGGCGGTGGAGGCCACGGTGGTCGATCGGACGGGCGTGCGCGTGCCGGACGCGTCGAACCTGATCACATTCCGCGTCGACGGGCCCGGCCGGGTCGCGGCGGTGGACAACGGCGACAACCAGAGTCACGAAAGCTTTGTCGGCTCGGAACGCAGCGCCCATTTCGGACGGTGCGTTGCGTGGGTGAAGGCGACGGCGGGGGCTGGTGAGGTGCGGGTGATCGCCGAGGCGCCGGGGCTGGCGGAGGGAAGCATCAGCCTGAGCGTTCCCAAGGGCGATTAGACGCGGCGCCCGCCGCCGAAGTGGAGCGCATGGTCCCCATGCGCTTTGACGTCAAATGCGGGCGGAGGTTCAAGCGCGTGGGGACCACGCGCTCCACCCGGGATCATTGCTGCCGAAGCCGCGTCGGACGCGGCGGGATGTCCGCCGGCAGCGCATCCCCGCACAGCGCCAGCACCTCGTAGGCATTGAGCGACGATTGGGCGGCGGTGTTGGTGCTCATGATCGTTTCGTCGATCGGATTGAGCACGTCGGGACCGTCCCAGTGCGTCGATTTATATTGGTCGCGCTCGACGCCGTGGAGGCCGCCGAAGATGGAATTCGCCGCCGCCCGCGCGAACGCCGCGTTGTGGGTTTGCGCAAACGCATAGGCCGCCAGGCGTCCGGGGCCGGCATAGGAGCCGTCCGCCCCTTCGGTGCCAGTCTTCAGGTCCTGCTGCACAACTGACTCCGGCGCCTCGCGCAGTCGGCAGTATTGCACCCAGGTCTTCATCCAGGCCGGGTCATCGATGAGTTGGTTCATTTCGAACACGACCTCGGCGCCGCCTTGAATCGTGGCGAGGTTGTAGTCCCCCATCTGGTCGTTCACCTGATAGAGCTTGCCGGTGGCCGGGTCGTAGCCGAAGACGAGATTTTTGCCGGACCGCATTCCCAGCGGCAGGCGCGAAACGCTGTCGAGGCCGGCCAGAATCTTGTCCCGCCACTTGGTGTCGCCGGTGCGTTCCCATTCGGTCATCCAGTTGCCGGCAAAGGCGAACCAATCGGGGCCGAGCCGCACGCGTCCCGGATATTGCTTTTCCCGCGCAGTGGGGGGCTGCGCTTCCCGCATCGGATCGATCTCGGCCACCTTGTAGTCCACGTTCACCACTTCGCGCATCACGTCGCCGACCCGTTCATCGGTGGTCAGGTAGTAGTAAAAACGCCGGAAAGCCGCCTGGCTGATGCGGGCTTCCTTGGCTCCATCGCCCCAGGGAATGACATTGTGCCGCGATCCCAGCCCAGCGAATGGGCCCAGGTGGTAGACTTCCACTTCCGTGGTGTTGCGGGTCATCGCCTCCGCGAGCCGGAAGACATCGCTGCGGCCCGTGCGAAGGAAGCTGTACCAAAGCCACAGGTCGCTGGCCAATTCGGTGTTGTCCCACGCCATGCCTCCCAGGTCGTAGCGCCAGACATGGCGCACGTCATCGTAGGAGTGCATGACATTGCCGTAGTACCAGAAGCCGTACCAATGGCGCTGCTCCACATCCTTTTCATAGGCTCCGAGCAGCTTGTCGGCCTGGTCCTCCAGGAACCGCCGATAGGGCGTCGAACGATCCGGCAGTCCCCATACGCCGAATACGCCCGCCTGGTGGTAGTATTCCGGCGCGGCTACCGGCAGGGGAGGCTGGGCGCCGATGGCCGCCTCCTGCGCGAGCGCCGGGCGTGTCGGCATATGGTCGCTCGCGAAGAGCGTGAATTCGCTGGTGCGGGCGACGCCCGTCGCCGAGCTCAGGCCCGGCTGCACGTCCTCATAGACGGCTTCCAGACCGTGCGCGCGGGTGTCGTAATGCCGAAGATCCATGGCCGGCGCGTCGGGCGACCACAGCCAGACGCGAAGTTCCGCCTCCGAGGTCGACGCGTGAGCCACTTCGAGTTCGGCGGGATACGACTGCCAGAAATTGCGCAGGCTGACGGCGATTCCGCCGGAAACGTCTCCGGCGAACACGAGCCCTGAGGCGCGCTTGCCGGCGCCGGCGTCCAACCACGCGCTCTGCGGATTCGTCCGCTTGACGATGGTGAAGCCGTCGGCGTTGGGCTGGTTGAGTTTGAAACTGTCCCAGATGGCCCACTGATCCATCAGGCCCCGCGACCGCGCGCTGACCTCCGCCCGATTGGGCACCCGCCGGCCGGCGATCTGGTCGGGGTAGACGTCGCGGGGCCGTGAGCCGGGAGCCGCCGCCGCCGGATTACCCACGTAGCGTCCCTGCCGGCCGACCAGCGGCTCGACCGGTTCCGACCACAGTCCGGCGCCTTCGCCGGAAAAAACGACGTGGCGGTTTTGGACCTCCTCGCGCATCGGCACCTGGATGACCAAGGCGAGTCCGCGGATGAAATCGCGATCCTGATTTCCATCGTAGATGATCGTGTGGACTCCGCGCACCGAAGTCTGCCCGGCGTAGAAATAAAACCGGACCACAAAGGGGAGCCAGCGCCGGGAGCCGGTCTCGGCTTGGTGGCTCCCCTCGATCTTGACGACGGCCCGCACCGGGCCGGATTGCTCCACGGTCACGCGGTCGACCCGCCCCAGAAATTTGGAGCGGGTCGGCGCGGCCAGGGCATCGCCGTCGGGTCCGTTCTGCCGAATGCAGATCAGCCGGGCTTGGCGGCCGACGAGCCGGCCATTGACGGTCAGCGTGTCGAACAGCACGTCGCCCCATTTGGGAATCCGGCATTGCAGCGGCCCCGTGTTGATTTCGACGGTGGTCTCGGTCTCCCGCACCAGCTTGACGGCTGCGGACCGCCCGTCGCTGTAGCCGGGGGCGCCGACCCCGGCACCTGCGGCTTGAGAAACCGATAGTTTCAGTGCGCCGCCATCCGACGAACCCGCAACGGTCGCAAACCCCGTCCACTTCACCGATCCGTCGGGCCAATAGGCCAGCGTCCAGGATTGGAGGGGCAGGGCGGAGCCGTTGGCCGCGGCGAGCGCGAATGTTTGGTCGCGTGAGACCGTACCGCGCGGCCAGGGGACGCCGAAGCTGGCGCCGAAATGTTCCGCGGGCGGCGCGCCTTCGAGCCAACGCAGGCTGACATCGGCCGCGTTGACCGGCACGGCCCAAAGGGCCGCCGCCGCGCTGATCCACCAGGCGATGCGAGACTGGGACATAAATTTCCTTTCGAGCTACTTTGAGACAGGCGATGGCACTCCCGCGCCCGTTCGGTCGAGTTGCGAGACCAAAATTTCCGCGGGCGCCACGGCCCACGCGCAGCCCGCCTGCGAGAGCGACTGGGCGGAATCGAAAGCGCGGCGCAGGCTTTCCTCCACACCGGCGATCCAGATGCGGCGATGGGGGCCGGCGAGACCGTTGTCCTTCAGCCAAACCCGGGGGATGTCGCGAGGTGCGGCCGCGCTCTGCGCCGCCTGGATGCAACGCGTGTGTTCGCGGGCGATATCCGTTCCGCAGACGAAGACGGGTGCTCCCGCGAGGCGGGCGAACACGTCGTGGAACATCTGCTGGCGCGCGGCCAATTCATGGCCCAGCGAAACCTGCCGCGGAACGGCGCCATCGGCTGCGACCACATAGTGCTGATTGTGCAGCCAGGTGACCGTCCCGCGCTCGCCCTCGATGACAATTTCCGGATCGCAATTGGAGGAGCAGCTGTGGGAGGCGTAGAAGTGAATGGCGACGCCGGTGTTCGTTTCCGCCCGCAGAGCGCCGGTGTCGAAATTCTCGATCGGCTGCGCCCGGTAGAACTCCGCGGCGACCCGCACGGGTGAGGCGCTGGCGGCCGGCGCCGGCCCAGCGAAATAAAGCGCCAGACTCAGGTGATGGGCAAAGGCATTGCTGAACGGGGAATCGTACACCCATGTCGCACCGGATTTCACGCGGCCTGCCCAGTCGGTGCGGTGATAGTATTCGGCGCCGCGGGGCCACAGGCCGATGATCCGAATCCGCCGCAATCGGCCGATTTCTCCGGCGTTCAGCAGCCGCTTCAACTGCTGATTGGCCTCCACGTAGTGATACTGGAATCCCACCATGACCGTCCGGCCGTGGCGCGACTCGGCCGCGCGGATTTCCTCCACTTCCTCGACCGTGGCCGCCAGCGGCTTTTCCACCAGCACGTGAGCTCCGGCCGCAAGGGCGGCGAGGGTCATCGGCGTGTGCCATGGAATGCCGGTCGGGATGGCGCACAATTCCAGCCGGCCTCGGTGGCGTTCCAGCATCAGCCGAAAATCCTCGAAGATTTCGCACCCGAGCGCGGTGAGGGCCGCGACAATCGCCGTTTCCTTGCCGGGATCGATGATCGTGACCGCGGTGAGCTGGATTTTCCCCTGCTGGTGCATTTCCAGCAGCATCGTGTAGTAGACGTTGCCGTAGCCCGAGACGCCGATAAGCGCCACGCGGGGCCGGGCCAGGAAAGGGGACGTGGACATGAGGAATGCGGTCTAGGAGAGCGTCCGAAGGAGAAGCCAAAAGCTGCCGAGAATTCCGCCGGAAACGGCGCAGCAGACGAGAAAGCCCACGGAGTCCTCGCGGGTCCATCGGCAGAATTCCCAGTGGGTGCGCGGAAAGAGCTTTTGCCCGTCGAAACGGGCCGGATTGCGGCTCGTCTCCTCCAGTGAGGCGCGATCGAGATCGGGGCTGGCGCCCACCGGCGTCTTGAGCTTTCCGTAGAAGCGTTCGACTCGTGTCCGGTCGGTCGGCGAAGTCACATAGCTGACGAGCATCAGCACCACAAAAGGGAAGAACCCGTCAAAGAAGAATTGGGCGGCCAGTGCGCCGCCGGCGCTCAGATGCGGTGTCTTCAGGCCCGCGCTTTTGAGCAGGTACAGCTCGAAGTTGAAGCGTCCGTGCCCTTCCGGATGCCCGGTCTCGACGCCGTGCGCGTCCACGGCGTCGAAATAGCGGGGGGCGTGGGCGGGTCCGCCGAGATACTCGGGATTCGCCCGCACCGACGGAAGGAACTGGGCCGTGAAGGGCACGACCAGCGTCACGATCAGGGTCAGCGTGACGGCGACCCAGACCGCCGGGGCGGTGAGGCGGCGCCAATGGAAGATCATGAAGATCGCCGCTCCGAATCCCACGTTGCCGTAGAGGATCAGCAACATGATCGACTTGAGATTGTTCAGGAGCAGCGCCAGCGCGACGCCCAGCACGAGCACGATGCCCATGGCGAACCGAGCCGAGCGGACGCTCGTTTCCGCCGAACGTCCCTCCGGTGCGGCGCCGTAAATGTTGCGCACGAACAGGCCCGCCACGGTGACCGTCTGCGCGGCGAGCGAGGACATGTCGGCAGCCAGGATGCCCGCCACCATCAGACCGCGGATGCCCGCGCCGAGCAGCAGGCGCGAGGAGGCGCCCCAGACCGAATCCGGGTCGGCCAGTCGGTCGGGGCCGCGAAAGATCGCGATGGCGATCAATCCGACCAACGCCCACAGGACGATCATCAGCCGTTTCGCGTAGGTGCCGCTGGAGAGGCCGAAGCGGGCCGCGAATTCGTTTCGCGCCGCGCCCAGGATCGTCATCTGGCTGAGGACGCTGTGCATCTGGATCAAACTCACGAGCAGGACCGCGAGCACGGCCCACCCGGTGAATTGCGACGAGGAGGTGCCGCCGAACAGGTCGAGCATTCCCGACGGAATCTTGGCGGCCAGCGCATGCCAGCCGCCGGCCGAGTGCAGTCCGGCGGGAATCAGCAGGAACGAAAAGACGATGATCAGGGTGCCCTGGATCGCCTGGTTGAGCGCGGCGGCGCCGAGCCCGCCGGCGATGATGTAGCTCGCGACGACCGACGTGTAGACGAGATAGAACGGGAAGGCGCCGAAGTCCCGGCCGAGCACCGCCGAGGTGACCTTGTAGCCGACGAAGTTGCCGAACGCGATCAGGAGGATGGCGACGCCGACCTGAAAAAGGGCGTAGAATCGGGCCAGTCCCCGGCTGCCGAAGCGGTCCTCGAACAGGTCGCCGCTGGTCACCAGCCGCGCCCGCCGAAACCAGGTGGCCATGAACCAGTAGTAGGGGTTCATGAACACGGTCTGAAAGGATATCCAGATTCCGGATATTCCCTGCTCGTAGACGACGCTCGCCGTGCTCACCGCGCCGTTGGCATCGCAAGCGTTGCCAAAGTTGAGGAAGAACTGGAACACCTTGCCCAGTTTGCGGCCGGCGAGCAGGAAGCCCTCCTCGCTGCGGGCTTGGCCCGCGCGCAATCCCACGATCACGATGATCGCGAGATAGGCGATGATGACGGCGACGTCGGCCCAGTGCATGCGGCAAAAAGCGCTAGGGATTGGGCTCGGTGAAGAGCCGGCCGTAGTCCTCCCAATGCGCGTTCATGATCTCGATCTTCCGCTGCAGCTGGGCCGGCAGCGAGGGACCGAGCCGGAGGATGGATTCCTCCTGAGGGGTGGGGGCGAGGTCGAGCAGCGGCTCGGCGGCAGTCGCAAGCAGATTCCGCATGCGCGCCGTGTTGTCGATCTCATTGCGCGCCAGGGTCTCCAGGTCGGTGCGCTCCCAGGAGCCTTGCGTGCCGAGCACTGGATTGGGATCCGGCGGGACGCCTCGCGCCTTAATCCGGTCGAGTTGCGCCTGGTAGCAGACCATGTGGTCGGCGCAGGCCAGAAGGCAGTTCAGGAACTCCAGACGCTGCTGCAGTGCCAGCCAGTGCCGGCGGGCGCCGGAGGTGGAGGCGGCGCGTTCGAGCGCGGCGGCTCGGGCGGCCGCGTCGGAAACTTTGGCCGTCGCCAGTTCGATGACATGCTGGAAAATCAGCCGCGCTCCCCAGCCCTCGTACATCCGCATGGCCTGGATATCCACGAGGTCGTCCGCCTGCGACTCCCCCTTGGCTTGGAAGAGATAGTCGCGGTAGTAGGCGGTCTCCTGGGGCGTCAGCAGTTCGGGGAACGGCACCATGGGCCGGTTGATCCACCGCGTCAGCACGGGCCCCATCGTGAGCATCGGGCCGAAGTCGAGGGCCTCAAGCTGGCGCCGGGCGTCGGCCACCGCGAGCCAGAGGGCGACCAGGTTGTCAGCCTGCCCCTCGCCCGCAATTTGGGTGGCGTACTGGCGGAGCGCCTGAAGGCGTTCCAATTCCGTTTTTGGCCGCGCCTGCGCCATCACCCGGTAGAGGCCAACGTTGAATTCCTCCAGGGAAGGATCGCCGAACGAGACGATTTGGCGGGCGGCCCCGGATCCCGAATCGTTCAGCGCCGGCAAAGGGATGCCGACCAGCGGGTAAAAGGGACCCCACCAGCTGCTCGCTCCTTCGCTCTTCGAATAAGGGCGCCCGTCGGGACCTTCGAGATTGTCGATCGCGAGGCCGCGGCGCAGCGCGTGGGCGATCAGCATCGGGTCGGGAAACGACGGAAGCATCCATGGCCGCGGCTCGATCTGATGCAGGTTGATTTCCAGGCGGTGGCCCAGCGCGGCGCCGGCGTCCTGGAAACTGAACAGGAAGCTCGAGACGCGCTCCGGCATCGGTCGGTTGCGGCAATCCTCCGGACCGTTGGCTCCCGGATACAGGCCCGGCGTCCAGCAAAAGCCCGACCCGGAGTCGGTCGTGAGAAAATCGAAGACCTCAATCTCGGGACAGCGGCGCAGCATCGATTGGATCGATTCGCGATACAACCGGAGCGTCGCGGGTTGATCCGTGCAGGGAGCGTAGCGGGGAAAACGGGAACGATTGGTTTGGTCGACCCGGGGGCCGCGCAATTCTGGATTGGCCGCGAAAAAGGCCTCGGGCAAGACCTGCGGCTCGTTGGCCCTCCACACGGCCTTGAGCCCATAGCGGCGCAGAATCCGGCAGCGACTTTCCAACCGGGCGGAGATGCGCGCCGCGTATGCCGCATTCACATAGGGGGCGAGTGTCGCCGGCGGAAAGATCTTCAGCAGGCTCGGCTGACGAAAATACCAGGCCGGATACGGATCTCCGGGAACGTCGAATTCCCAGGTCGCCGGCGGCAGGTCGTTGGTGATGACCAAGTGGGTCGCTCCCAGCTGCTTTGCCAAGGCGGCGTCGTGCTCGAATCCCGCCTCGTCGATCGAGCTCATCGCGAAGACGACCTCCCGCGCCGGAGCCGGCGCCTCGCCCGCGGCCCGCCCGGGCGCAAACGCGACGGCGGTCAGGAGCGCCAAAGCCAAGGCGCCGACAGGGGGGCGGTAGTTCATGGGGTGGGACCGCGGCGGCCGCAGGGTCCGGACCCAGAGTGAGAAACGCCACCCGCGCGGCGCAATGCACCCGGGAGTCGGACAGTCAGATCAGGTGGAGCGCGCGGTCCCCGCGCGCTTTGGTCGTTATCCGCGTTGGGCGCCAATCGCAGGCGACGCCGAAGCGCATGGGGACCATGCGCTCCACCCGGGGCTAGCGCCGCCGCGCTGCCGGACGATCCGCCAGCTTCCGTCCGTCGAGCACCGTGGGGCCGTCCACCCAGCGGGCGGAAATGGTGGTGATCGCGGGCCATTCGGGTATGCCGCGCTCGTTGCGCTGCAGTTGCGCGACCAGCATTTCCGCCGCCCGGGCGCCGAGCAGGTTCGGCTGCAGATCGAGCCCGGCGCAAGGGCGGGTTTTCATGACCACATTCAGGCTCACGAACCCATGGGTTTCGGGAATCTTCGCGCCGCACGCCTCCATCCAATCCATCACGGCGGTGTTGTGGCTGATGACGACGTCGGGCCGGTGCCGGCGAAACCATTTCACGAATTCCTCCTGGTTGAGCATGGGCGCCATCAGCGGCGAGACCCGCTTGATCCGAGGGTGATGGTCTTGGAACGCCCGGAATGCGCCCGACCAGCGGTACTGCAGCCGCTCGTCGTTGTGCCGATGCAGGACGAGCCCGGGCCGGCTATAGCCAAAGGCGGCCAGGCGCGAGAGGGTCGCCATCATCGACCGATAGTGGTCCGGGCAGACGCAGTGAAGCGCCGGCCGTTCCATGATATAGTCGGCGTAAACGCCGGCGTATTGGGTCCAGTCGAGCTGGGAAAGGTCGGGATCCTCCCACGCCGGCAGCAGAAGAACGCCGTGAATGGCGCGCGACTGCAGCACGGAATCGAGCCGCCGGATCGAAAGGCCTCCCTCGCCCATGACGAAATTCTCCAGCTTGAAACCCAGTTCGTCGGCGCGGCTCGTCGCGCCGACGACGAGTTCCCGGTGGAACCGGGCGGCGTAGGCGGGCCGGTTGGGTTCGTCCAGGTCGATCGCCGCGATCACGCCGCGGAAGGTCGAGCCTTTGGACCGCCGCAATTCGGACATGAGGGCGGCCGCCAGGGGATTGCGCTCGTAGCCGGCCAATTTGGCCGCCTCCTGAACCCGCCGCACGGTCCCGGGATCGACCCGCGGGGCGCCCCGCAAAGCGTCGGAAACGGTCGTGCGGGATAAGCCCAATTCGCGCGCGAGCGACCGGACGGTGGGGTGGGGGCTGTCCATCTGACTGTCCGGGAATATGGCGGACGAACGCGACCGCAAGCTGTAACCGCGCTCGACGTTCGGCTTGACGTCGCGGTCAGATGACAGTTCCAAGGCGCAGACGGCATGACCAAACCCCCGCGATCCCGCGTCGACGACGAGCGGCCCCGCCCGCTGGCCGACGCGATCCGCGCCGGTGCGCTAGTGCTATGCGTCTTTCTCGTCTACTGGCCGGCGCTGAATGGGGGCCGTCTCTTGGACGACGATTTGCACATCACGCCGGCGTCCCTGCAGTCGATTTCCGGCTTGGCGCGGATCTGGTTTCATCTCGGGGCGACCCAGCAATACTATCCGGTGCTGCATACCGCCTTCTGGCTGGAGCACCGGGCGTGGGGCGATTGGCTGCCGGGCTATCACGCGATCAATCTTCTCCTGCATGCGGGCTCGGCCGTGCTCATTGTCGCTCTCATGCGCCGCCTGCGACTGCGAGGGGCCTGGCTGGCGGCGTTTCTCTTCGCCCTGCATCCGGTCTGCGTCGAATCGGTGGCCTGGATCGCCGAGCAGAAGAACACCCTGGCCACCGCGTTCGCCCTGGGCGCGGCCATCTGCTATTTGGATTTCGATGAGCAGCGGCGTCCGGCCCGCTACGTGGGCGCCACGGCGCTGTTCGCCCTGGCCCTCCTGAGCAAAACGGCAGTCGTGGCCCTTCCAGTCGCGCTCCTCGCTCTCGTCTGGTGGCGAAGGTCCCAATTCAATTGGCGGTGCGACGCACTTCCGCTCGCGCCCTGGCTGGCGCTCGGGGCGTTCACCGGCTTGGCGACCCTTTCGATCGAACATGGGCTTCTGGCCGGAGTGCAGGCGCACTTTGCCCTGACCCCGGTCGATCGCTGCCTGATCGCCGGACGGGCGTTCTGGTTTTATCTGTTCAAATTGGCGGTCCCGATCGGCCTGACGTTTTTCTATCCACGCTGGACCGTCGACGCGTTCCAGGCTTGGCAATACCTGTTTCTGTTCGCGGCGGTGATGGTCGCGTTTTGGTGCTGGCGGCGCTCGAGACGGCACCAGCGCGGGCCGATGGCGGCGTTGATATGCTTCGGCGCGGCGTTGCTCCCGGTTCTGGGATACTTCGACCTGGAGTGGTACGTGTTCGCCTATGTGGCTGACCATCTGGAGTACCTCGCCGTCGTGGCGTTTGTCGTTCCGGTGGCAGTGGCGTTGGCCGCTGGGCCCCGAGGCCGGGGCGCGGCGTGGGGGTTGATCGTCGTCCTGGGGTTCCTGACTTGGCGCCAAGCCCAGGATTACCGCGATGCGGAGACGCTTTATCGCTCGGTTATCCGGTTCAATCCAGCGTCGGCCGCCGCGCACAACAATTTGGGCACCGTGCTGGCGGCAATGCCGGGGCGCGAACCCGAGGCGATCGCGGAGTTCGAAGCCGCGCTGCGGTTCAATCCCCGAGTCGCCGAGGGGCAGGAAAACCTGGGCAGCGTGCTCATTCGGGATCCGGCGCGCGTCGACGAAGCGCTGGAGCATTTGGAAGAGGCTCGTTCGCTCGATCCCAATCGAAAGTCGGTGCACCTGAAGCTGGCGATGGCCTTCGCCGATCGGCCCGGCCGCGCGGACGAAGCGGCCGCCGAATTCGGACGGGCCCTGCGCATCGATCCGTCCGACGCCGCCGCCCACAATGGCCTCGGCCGCCTGTGGTTGCGCGACCCTCGTCGCCTTGGGGACGCCGAAAGGGAATTCGAGGCGGCGGTGACGCTGGACCCGAAATTCGCCGCGGCCCACAATAATCTGGGGGATGTCTGGATGAAGGTGCCCGGCCACCTTTCCGGGGCGACGATCCAATTTCAGGAGGCGCTGCGACTGGATCCCCAGATGGCGGACGCGCACAATAATCTTGGACTGGCGCTCGCTCGCGGCGGGGCGCCTTTGGACCAGGTGATGCCGCAATTTGAAACGGCGCTCCAGCTCGATCCCAAGCTCGCGGGAGCCCACTGTAACCTGGGCATGGCCCTGATGCTCGTCCCGGGTCGGATGTCGGAGGGCATCTCGCAATTGCGCGAAGGACTGCGCTTGGACCCGGGGTTTGCGCCCGGATGGATTCTGCTGGGCAACAGTCTCCTGCGTACCGGCGACCCGGCCGGCGCGGAAACGGCGTTCCGGAAGGCGCTCCGGCTTTCTCCTGACAACGCGGCGGCGCAGATGGGGCTGGAGGCCTGTAGCCGCGGGCGCTGACCCCGGCTGTTCCGCTTTCGGCGTCAAACAGCGCGTGGGGACCACGCGCTCCACCTCGGGATAAGCCCCGCCGACCGGCCTCTCAAGCGAGCCCTCGGAGATTTTCGACGCTCTCAGTCATTTTGCCGGACTGTCCGGCATTGGCTGCACTTGGACCATCGAAGGTTAAGTGATGCAGATCAGGGCGCCCCGAAAAACTCCCGAGCGCTTCGACCCTGGCTGCTCGCTCCCCGTCCCCCGACCCGCCTTGTCCAAGATACACACCTTGCATCGTTCTGCACCTATGATGAAAGCAAACCGCAATCCTGCTCCGCGGCGCCGCCATGCCGCTTGTCTAGCGACCGTCGTCCTGCTCTCAGGTTTGTCGTCGATTCGGATGTCGGCGCAAACTGCGCCGGCGGCGACTCCCGCGCCCGCCGACAACAACCCTTCGAGCACCACCACCACGACCACCACCACGACGACGACGGGCCAACCGCCGGCGCCGGATCAGTCGGTCATCACGCTTTCGCCCTTCGAGGTGAACGCCTCGCACGACCAGGGCTATTTCGCCGCGAACACGCTCGCCGGCACCCGCCTCAACACGAATATCGCCGACCTCGCCTCGTCGGTGACGGTTGTGACGAAGCAGCAGATGCGGGACACCAATTCCCTCAACATCAATGACGTGATGCGGTTCGAGTCGAATACCGAGGGTGCGCTCACGTACACGCCGATCGCGACTTTCCGCGGCCAGGTGGAGGACACCCTGCAGGGCACCGGCGCCACCGGCGGAGCTTACACCAGCGCGCTGGCTTCCGGCAACCGCGTCCGCGGTCTGGCCGCGGCGGACAACGAGGTGAACAACTTCTGGGCGATTTCGCGCATTCCGATGGATGGATACGACGTCGAATCCGTTGAAATCGACCGCGGACCGAATTCGATCATCTTCGGCTCGGGCAGTCCCGCCGGCATCTTTAACACGTCGCTGACCGAGGCGTCCGTCACCAAGTCGAGCGGGGAAATCGATTTGATGGCGGACCAGTGGGGCACGATTCGCGAGTCCATCGACTTCAACGCCCCCTTGATCAACAACCGCCTGGCGATCGACGTCGCCCAGATGTACCAGTCGGAACAATTTGAGCAGAAGCCGTCGTCCGATCTCACTCGGCGCCAATACGCGACGCTCACGTTCCAGCCCTGGGGCAACTCGGTCACCCGGATCAAGGCGAGCTTCGAGAATTACAGCAATTACAACGCCGATCCGAATTTTGTGACGCCGATCGACTACGTCACCCCGTGGATCGACGCGGGCCGGCCGGTGTGGAATACGCTCACCGACCAGGTGACCTACTTGGCCACCGGCAAGACCAGTCTGCCCTATGCCCTCACCACGACGATGCCCAATTACGTGGCGGGCGGGCCGGTGGGAAACACGGCGCTGACCTCGACCACCTCCCCGTTTTTTGTTCCGGGCCTCACGTTTGGCAGCGCGACGCACAACATCCTGTTCATCGATCAGGGCCAGACCCAGGCGTTTTTTCGCGGACAGCAGACCGGATTCTCGAATACCAGCTACGTTCCCAAAACGTTGAGCGCTTCCCAAGCGCTGGTGGAGGAGGAGCGGTTGACGACGTCGACGCCCATGCCCCAGCCGACCTACCTGGCCAACGGCAATCCGCTCTACGCGGTCTGGCAGATTCCCACCGTCAGCAGCAAGAGCATCTACAACTGGAAAACGGTTAATACCGAGTCCCTGGATTACACTCAAACGAAGGCCAAGACCTACAATGTCGATTTGCAGCAGGCGCTACTTCCGGAAGGGACTCCCTGGGGTAACCTGAATCTGGATGTGGCGTGGTTTCGCCAGGAACTCACGCAGTTCATCAATTCGCCCGAATCACAGGCTCCGGCCACGACGATGTATATCGATACGAACCAGTACCTGCCCGACGGCACGGTCAACCCGCACCTGGGCCAGCCGTATGTGGACATTTACGCCAGCGATCTCTACCAGGAGCCCGAGATCAACAACAACTGGCGCGCGATGCTGGACTACGATGTCGATCCCTCCAAGCACGTGCCGTCCTGGCTCCAGTGGATCGGTCATCATCGGTTCGTCACTTCCTTTCTGCAGCACGACGACATTCAGACCAATCTCCGCTATCGGCCGGGCATCTACGGGGGCGATCCGCTCTATCTGCCTTTGGCCGCGACGCTCAACGCGTCGACCGGTTACGGCTACTCGAACAACAACACGGCGATTGAGCGCGTGGTCTACCTGGGAACGCCGACGGGAAGCACCCTGGGCCACGCGAATGGCGGCCCCGGATTCATCAACTACTACACCCAGCCCCAGACGAACAACATCAGCACGTACAACTATGCCTCCAACTCATGGGTGAGTTCCCAGGTGCTTTCGCAGGCCGATCTCTTTCCGAGCGGAGGCATCTCGGAAAATCTCCAGGACTCCAAGACGTACTTCTGGCAGCCCTACCTTTGGGACGACCGCATTGTCGGCATCCTCGGCATCGATGACGACCAGGTGAAGAACCGCAACACGGTCTTTCCCGCCACG
The DNA here is from genome assembly GCA_036502225.1 of Opitutaceae bacterium. Classification (GTDB taxonomy): domain Bacteria; phylum Verrucomicrobiota; class Verrucomicrobiia; order Opitutales; family Opitutaceae; genus Palsa-1447. The sequence goes on along the minus strand of DASXYY010000021.1, from coordinate 25,154 downwards.
AATCCCCTGGCGACGGAATATACCAACGGCTTCTCGAATCGCTCCGTGTGGTTCGACGAGGGGCCTTGGAATTACGTGGGCGGCAACACCAGCACCATGGGCGTGGTCCTTCACCCGTTCAAGGATTGGGCGATGCTCGACCGCCCGGCCGACAACGGAAACCTGGCGGCCGAATTCCTGCGGACCATCAGCTTCACCTACAACAAATCCAACAACTTCAATCCGCCGACCACTTACAATACGGACTTCTTTGGCAACACGCTCCCCATCGCGACGGGTTCCGACAAGGATTACGGAATCGAGATCGCGACGCCCGACAACAAGCTTTTCCTGCGGGCGACGTGGTGGAAAACCACGGACCTGAACCAGGTTTACGTTTCGACGATCGGCAACCGCGCCCTCTACATCGATCAGACGCTGCTCAAGGATTGGGCGACCAAGGTGGTGGAAGTCCGCGATGGCCAGGATCCGACCAGCGCGAACTTCGGGAACACGAATGTGTTTCCCATCACCGCGACGATGCAGACGCAAATTGCCGCACTCACCGGACTGCCCTACAATTTCGGCGGCGTGGGCGAAAAGGGCGAGTACATCAATCCGGCCGAAACGGAAAATGGCGTCGGCAAGGGCATCGACCTCGAACTGGAGTACAATCCGCTGCCGAATTGGACGATGAAGTTCACCTGGGGCAAGCAATTGACCTCGGTGGACAACGCCTCAAACGAAGCCGTTGCGTGGTTCAACCATCGCTCTCCGGCCTGGCTGACGTACACCGCGCCGGACTTGAACAAGGTCTACACGAAATCGGACGGCACGCCGCTCTCGCTTGCCAACTTCTGGTCGGCCTACGGCTACGATACGGCGGTCACGGGGCCGGGCAACGTTTCCGGCTACACGAGCACGCAAGCCTACTATAACATCGTGGTCGCCACTGCCTTGGCGACCGACACCGCGACGAACGGAACGCTGGCTTCCAACCAGCGTGAGTACAGCTGGAACTATCTGACCAATTACAACTTCGACCGCGGTATTCTCAAGGGCCTGGGCATCGGGACCGCGCTGCAGTACGACGGGCGCGCCAATGTCGGCTACTACGGCAGCACTTCCAATCTCAATGGCTACGGGCAGATTGCCTATCCGGACATCAATCGGCCCATCTACACCCCCGCCAAATTCCACATCAATCTCTGGACGTCGTACCAGTATAAGCTTCCGTGGTCGCACCTCACTGCCAAGGTGCAGTTCAATATCCAGGACTTGACGTCCAACGGGTATCTGTTGCCGATTACCTACAACTTCGACGGCACACCGGCAGCCGAACGCATCATCCCGCCGCGACTCTATCAGCTTACCACCTCGGTCTACTTCTGACGGACCGTCCGCCACCGGAAGCGCGGACAATCGCTTCCGGTGGATGGGAGCAGGACTGATCGTCGCCGCGACGGCGGCGGCTTACGCCACCAGTTTCTGGGGGGCGTTCCAATTCGACGACCTGCCGGCGATTCTGGAGAATCCCACGATCTGCCGGTTGTGGCCTCTGACCGTTCCGTTGGTCCCTCCGGTCGGGGCACTCACGGTGAGCGGGCGCCCGCTGCTTAACCTGAGTTTCGCGCTCAACTTTGCTGTCAGCGGGTATTGGCCCTGGAGCTATCACGCGCTCAACTTGCTGATCCATATTGGCGCGGCGCTGACGTTGTTCGGAATTGTGGGCCGAACTCTGCGGAGGAACGGGCGCTCGCACCCGGATGGCTTGGCGCTGATCGTGGCCGTTCTCTGGGCCGTTCATCCTCTGACGACCGAATCGGTGACCTACGTCGTCCAACGGGCGGAATCGTTCGTGGGGCTTTGCTTTTTGCTCACCCTGTACGGATTCGCTCGGGCAACGGAGCCGGAGCAAACTCGGGGGCCGTCGTTTCGCTGGTATTTATTTTCCTGGCTCGCCTGCCTGCTGGGCACCGGCGTCAAGGAGGTCATTGTTACGGCGCCGGCGGTGGTCTACCTTTTTGACCGAACGTTTGTGGCCAAATCGTGGAGGGGTCCATGGCGGCAGCGGAAAGGGTATTACATGGCGCTGGCGGCAACCTGGCTGCCGCTGCTGGCTCTGGTGGCGTGGACCGGATGGAATCGGGGATCGACGTCCGGGTTCAAGGTGGGAATTCCGTGGTGGCCCTATTGGCGTTCGCAGGGCGAGGCGGTCGCGCGCTATGTCGGGCTTTCGATCTGGCCGCATCCGCTCACCTTCGACTACGGTCCGTCGACGCTCGGGCTGGCCGCGGCGAATGCCTGGTTCGGCGTGCTTGCCCTCGGCTTGATCGCGACGGTGATCGGTTGCTGGAAGGGCCGTCCCTGGGCGTTTCTCGTCGCGTCGGGCCTCCTGGTGCTTTCGCCCACGAGCGTGATTCCGGGCGTGCTGCAGTTTGTGGCTGAGCATCGGATGTACCTTCCCCTGGCGGCGGTGGTGACCGGCGGGGCGGTGGGGATTCACTCGCTCCTTGTTCGGGTGCCGTTTTTGCGCCGAGGCCGCACTGTCGTCGCGCTAGCGTGCGCGGTTGCGGCCGCCTACGGTGCCGTCACCGCCCGAAGAAACCTCGTGTATCGCACCGATCTGGCCCTCTGGCTCGACACCGCCCAAAAGCGGCCGGCCGATCCTTTGGCGCAAGCCAACGTGGGACGCGCCTTGTTCAACCGAGACCGGATCGACGAGGCGATTGCTTACTCGAAGCGAGCGATTGCGTTGAATCCGCTGAAACCCGAAGCGCATTTCAACCTCGGGCTGGCCTATGAACAGCGGAAGCGATGGGTCGACGCGGTCGATCAGTTCGAGGCGGCGGGGACGATCAACCCCGACATGTTCTTTGCCGATTTTCGAGCCGGGCGGATCCTGAACCGCCTGGGACGCTACGGCGACGCGGAGCCGTGGCTGCGGCGGGCCGTCGCGATTCAGCCGGAGGACGCCGATGCGCATGGAAGCCTCGGAGTGACGCTGGCCGCCTTGGGCCATCCCCGTGAAGCCGTCCCCGAATTCGAGCGCTCGCTCGACTTGCGCTCCGACCAGCCCGAGGTGGAATACGACCTGGCGCTCGCTTGGGCGGGACAGGGCCAGCCGGAGCAGGCGATGCGCCACTATGCCGCCGCGATTCGTCTGGACCCGCGCTACGGCGCCGCCCAGCTCAATTTTGGGATCGGCCTGGCGCAGGCGGGGGATCTTCCCGCGGCCCTGAAAGCCCTGCAGGCGGCCGTTCGGCTCCTGCCGGCCTCCGCAGTCGCCCATGCGAGCCTGGCCCTGGCGCTGGATCAAGCCGGAGAGACCGAAAAGGCAGTATCCGAATTTCGTGCGGCCCTGCGGATCCAGCCCGTATATCCGGAGGCTCATTACAATCTCGGCAACGCGCTCCTTCGCGGGCGGGACCTGCGCGGGGCGGACGAGGAATTCCAGGAGGCGGTGCGCCAGAAGCCTGACTTCGGTCCGGCGCGGGAGATGCTCAACCGGCTGGCGCCCTATTTGGGGAGCTGACCCGAAGATTCGTGAAACGCCCCAGAATCGACGAAACGCTGATGCCCTCAGAGGGTGGAGCGCGTGGTCCCCACGCGCTATTTGACATCGAAAGCGGGACGGCCGGGGTCAACGCCCCCGGCTACAGCGCAAGCGTGGCCCCGAAGCGCATGGGGACCATGCGCTCCACCCTCGGACGTTTCTTGAAATATCCGGGGTGATGACGCTCCTCCCGCTCAATCTTTCCGAGCCGGCCAAAATCCGACTTGCCGCGTTGCTCGTTGTCCTGGCGGTATTCGCCGCCTACGCGAACAGCTTTGGCGGAGTGTTCGTCTTTGATGACATTCCCGCCATCGTCGAGAACCCTACGATTCGGCCGCCTTGGCACTGGGCGGCGGTCCTCGCACCGCCCGGTGATCAGGCGGGAAGCGTGGGCGGCCGGCCGCTCGTGAATCTGTCGCTGGCGCTGAACTACGCCGTGAGCGGGCTCCATCCGTGGAGCTATCATGTGTTCAACCTCCTCGTGCAAGTGCTGGCAGCGATGACGCTCTTTGGAGTGTTGAGGCGCACGTTGGGCCGAGTCGGGATCGCAACGGCGATTTCCCTCATCTGGGCCGTCCATCCGCTGCAGACGGAAGCGGTGACTTACGTCATCCAGCGCGCCGAGTCGTTGATGGCGTTGTTCTATCTGTTCGCCCTCTATGGCTTCATCCGGGCGGCGGACGCGGGCGCCCCAGCGGCCCGTTCGCGGCGGCGGCTGATATTGTCCTGGGCGGCCTGCGCGGCGGGCATGGCGACCAAAGAAGTCATGTTTTCCGCGCCGCTGCTGGTGTTGCTGTACGATCGAACCTTTGCGTCCGGATCCTTCCGGGAAGCCTGGCGGCGGCGCAAAGGGTATTATTGCGCGCTCGCTGGCACGTGGCTGCTGTTGGCGGCGTTGGTTGCCCAAACGGCGGGTCGGGGAGGGTCGGCGGGCTTTGAATCTTCCGCCGGCGTCTGGCCGTATCTGTTGACGCAATGCCGGGCGATCGGACTTTATCTGCGGCTTTCCCTTTGGCCGCATCCCCTGGTGTTCGACTATGGGCTGGCGCTGGTCACGGACCCGGCCGCGGTTCTGCTTCAGGGATTTGTTTTCCTGGTCTTGATGGCGGCGACGCTGGTCGCATTGGTGCGGCGCCCCGTCTGGGGATTCATCGGCGCGGCGTTTTTCGCGATCCTCGCTCCCAGTTCGAGTTTCGTGCCCATCGCGACCGAACCCATCGCGGAACATCGGATGTATCTGCCGCTCGCCCTCGTCGTGGCGGTGGTGGTGCTCGGGGCGGAACGGGCGCTGCGCCGGCTCGGATTGGTCGGAATCGGCGGCGGAATCGTTGGCGTCGTGGCAGTCGCATTGATCGTCACGACGGCGGATCGAAACCGTGCCTACGCGAGCGAAGTGACGCTCTGGTCCGACACCGTGGCGAAAATGCCGGACAATACCCGGGCCCACAACGATCTGGGGACGGCGCTGGATGCGGCCGGCGACGCGAGCGGCGCTACGGCCCAGTTCGCCGATGCCGTTGCGATCGATCCCGGCTACGCCCCGGCGCAGTATGATTTCGGCGTGACGTTGCTGCGTACGGACCGCGCGGCCGAAGCGCTGCCTCACTTGGAAAAAGCCCTCGGCGCCCCGCGCCGCCAAGTCGAGTTGCGGCTTTTCCTTGCTCAGGCGTTGGCGAAGCTGGGCCGTCCGGCGGAGGCCGCCGCGCGCGACGCGGAGGCGCTCAAGCTGGCACCGACCAACCTGGCGGCCGCCTTCGACTGGGGCAACAACCTGGCCGCCGCGGGACGCTATGCCGAAGCGGCGGATGCCTTTGGTCGGTCGGCGACGCTGGCGCCAACGAACGCGCTGGTGAAGACGAACTGGGCAACGGCGCTTCTGTATAGCGGCCGGGTGGATGAGGCGATCGCGGAATACGAATCCGTCCTGTCGATCAAACCCGACGACGCGACGGCACGGCAGAATCTGAATCTCGCGTTGCAGGTGAAGTCGGGTCGGGTGCAACTGAGGTAAGCTCGCGTTCCACTGCGCGGTGCCAACGGCGGTACGTTGTAGCCGGGGGGCGCTGACCCCGGCACTTGTGACATTCGAATGCAGAACTCCGGGGGCGCCCCGCGCCCTCTCCACGCTTGGCCTCGCAAACTCATCCAACGAACTCGCCTTCGATTTTTTCCGACTCAAGCTTCCCCCCATGCACCCCGCGAAACCCCGCGAGCCTGCGCGTGAACGCCTGCCGGGGCTCGATTTCCTGAGGGCCTGTGCGATCGGCCTCGTCGTCATCTGGCACTTTCCCGCGTCCTCCCTGCCATTCCACTGGCGCCCTGCCACTTGGGCCGGTGTGGATCTGTTTTTTGTCCTGTCCGGTTACCTGATCGGGGCGCAACTTCTGAAACCGTATGCCCGGGCGGCGCGGCCCTCGTTCGGACAATTCTTTATTCGGAGAATGCTGCGCGTGGTGCCCGCCTACTTGGCTGTGCTCGCACTCTATTGGCTCGTGCCGGTGTTTCGCGGGCGCGCGCACCTGCCGCCTTGGTGGCGCTTGCTGACCTTCACGATGAACCTCGGCCGGGATGCCGGCAAGACCGGTGCGTTTTCCCATGCCTGGTCGCTATGCGTGGAGGAGCATTTCTATCTGATCCTGCCCATCGTGGTCTGGTGGCTCATGCGCCGGCCGAGTTTCCGCCGGGCGGTCGCACTGGCAGCCGGGATTATCGTCGGTGGCATGCTGCTGCGGGCGTGGATCTGGTGCCGGTACCTGCATGGGTTCGTCGCCGGTCCCGGGGAAAGTCTTTCGTACCGATTCCTCGAATACATTTATTATCCCACGTACAACCGCCTGGACGGTCTGACCGTCGGCGTCGCGCTGGCGGCGATCCGCCTGTTTCGCCCGCTTTGGTGGGAGCGAGCCATGACGGCGGGAAACCGGCTTCTGCTGGCGGGACTCGTGGTGCTGGCCGGGGCGTTTTGGATCTGCCCGGGCATGTTCACGTTCACGACCGCCGTCTTAGGCTATCCGCTGCTGGCGCTCGGATTCGGCCTGGTGCTCGTGGCCAGCCTGAGCCCGCAGTGCTTTCTCGCCCGCCGGCGATTCTTTGGAGCCACGCTGGTGGCGACGCTGTCCTATACCCTGTATCTGACCCACAAGGAGATCATGCACCTGGACGACCTGTATTTGGGTGGCTGGATCGAGCGCGCCGGTGCCGTGCGCCTGGGAATTTACTTGGCGACCTTTTTCGTTGCAGCCGAGATCCTGCATTGGGCGGTGGAAAAGCAGGGCTTTCGCTTGCGCGACTGGTGGCTGGAGCGAAGAACGCCAGTGCTGTGACGGGAGTTGCGGGGTGGAGCGCGCAGTCCCCACGCGCTCCACCTCGGGAGAGGCCCCCGGCTACAGGGCCGCCGCGCGGACAGTATTTCCGAACACCCAACTTGGCTCGATGAGGGTGGCGCGGGGCGGGTTGTCGGGGCCGCGCTCGTTGCGGTGGATCTGGCTCACCACCATGTCGACCGCGGCTTCGCCGACCAAGTCGTTGTGCTGGTCCATGCCGGCCCACTCCGCGCTGTCGGGACGCTTCTCCATCTGGATGAGGCCGATGTCTCCGGGAACTGACAGGCCGGCGGACTCGACCCAGCGGCGAACGACCGTGTAGAGCGTGAGCAGCACGTCCGGCTTTTCACGCTTGAGCCAACGGTGGAAGAGGGCGGGGTCGCTTCGGGCGGCCGGGAGGTCGCGAAACGGCGCCACCCGGTTCGCCGCCGCCAGCGTTTGCTGGGCGGTGAGCATCGCTCCGCCGAACCGCCCGTCGACCAAATCGTCAATGCGCTGATCGAGCACGAGCGCCGGCCGCCGGTAACCCAAGGAGACCGCATGTTCCACCGCCTTGACGACCAGCATGTGATGGTCGACGCAGCAAAAGGAAAGTTCGGGCTGCTCCGTGCGCACGCCGGTGACGGCGCACGCAAACTGCGACCAGGTGTCGGAGAAGCGATCCGGCAGCCGGTGGTTGTCCATCATGCCGATCAATATGACGCCGCGAATGCCGCGGGCGGTGAGGATCCGCTCCAGTTTTCGGCCGTCGAGCGAGGCGCTGTGGAGCCAGAAGGTGTCGATGCCGTAACCGAGCGCGGCGGCGCGGCGGCGGCATCCGGCCACATAGGCGGGAATGGTCGGATGCCGCCGAAAGGCATCGGCGGTGCGATATCCGTTGATCAGGGCCAGGGTGCGCCGCCGCCCGAGCGGAGTGCCCGATCGCCGCAATTCGGTCATCAGATGGGATACGACCGGATTGAGCGCATAGTCGGCCCGCGCCGCCGCGGTTCGCACGCGTGCGCAGGTGGCCGCAGAGACGCGGTTGTCACCCCGCAAGGCCAGGGAGATCGTGTTTTTCGACACGCCGAGCTGGCGGGCGAGCGCGGCCATCGTCACGACAGAAGGCATTCCGAACGATCGTGGCCATAAAAATATGACGGTCAAGCAACAGGCGGCTGGCGTGATGAACCAGGACCGGATTGAACGCTCATCCCGCGCCCCAACCCCGATGAATTTCACGCTCGGCATCGACTTCGGCACCAACTCCGCGCGCGCCCTGATCGTCTCCTGCGCGGATGGCCGCGAGGTGGCGACGGCCGTCGCTCCCTATCCCAGCGGTCGCGAGGGCATCCTGCTCGACCCCAAAAACCGGCACCTGGCGCGCCAGCGCCCCGGAGACTACCTGACTTCGATGCAGGCATGCGTGACGCAGGCCGTGGCGGCGGCGGCCCGGGTCAAGGGCTTTCAGCCCTCGCGCATCGTCGGCATCGGCGTGGACGCCACGGGATCGAGCCCCATCCCGGTCGACGCGCGCAATCACGCGTTGGGTCAGCAGGCGCGCTGGCGGAACGATCTTTCGGCGCAATGCTGGCTCTGGAAGGATCACACCGGCTGGCAGGAAGCCGCGGCCATCACGGAAGCCGCCCGGGCGCGACGCCCCGAATATGTCGCGGCCACGGGCGGGACCTATTCGTCCGAGTGGTGGTGGTCCAAGCTCTGGCATTGCCTGAAAGTTTCGCCGCGAGTCTTTGCGGCCGCCGAGTCGTGGGTAGAACTGGCCGATTGGGTGCCGTCGCTTCTCGCCGGCGTCACGTCGCCGCGCGATGTGGTGCGCGGCATCTGCGCCGCCGGACACAAGGCGATCTTTTCCGACGCGTGGGGCGGGCTGCCCGACGAGGAATTCCTGCGCAGCCTGGACCCGGCGCTCGCGTCGTTGCGGAGCCGCCTTTACACCCGCGCCGTCGACGGGAATACCCGGGCGGGCGAACTCGGTCCGGAATGGGCCCAGCGTCTCGGGCTGGCGCCGGGAACGCCCATCGCAATCGGGCAGTTCGACGTGCACTACGGAGCGGTCGCCTGCGATGTGCGCGAGGGCACGCTTGTGAAGGTCATCGGCACGTCCACCTGCGACTGCGCCGTCGTGAAATCGGGCAGCATCACGCCGCTGATCCCGGGAATCTGCGGCGCGGTGCCCGGATCCATTCTGCCGGGCTGGATCGGCGTCGAGGCCGGGCAATCCGCCGTGGGAGACATCTTCAAATGGTGGGTGGAGGAAATCTGCGGCGGCAACGCCGACACTCATGCCGCGCTGGCGCAGCAGGCGGCCGCCCAGCCGCCCGGGGCCAGCGGGCTGGTGGCGCTTGACTGGCACAATGGCAACCGGACGATCCTGGTCGATCCGCTCCTGACCGGAACGCTGGTGGGCCTGACCCTGAGCACGACGCGCGCCGAAATCTATCGGGCTTTGATTGAGGGCACGGCCTTCGGCGCCCGCGTCATCATCGAACGGCTGCGGGAGCATGGTGTCGCGATTCGCCGCATCGTGTGCGCGGGCGGCATTGCCGAAAAGAACCCGCTGCTCATGCAGATCTACGCCGACGTGACTGGCTGCATGCTGGACGTTTCCGCTTCGGGCCAGGCCTGCGCCCTGGGCTCGGCGATCGGCGCCGCCGTGGCGGCCGGAGTGCACAAGGATTTTCCGGCGGCCCAAAAGGCGATGGCCCGGGTGCGCCGCAACGCCTATCGGCCGCGGCCGCGCCAGCGGAAAATCTACCATGCGATCTACGCCGAGTATCGGCGGCTCCACGACGCGTTCGCGGCCAACGGCCCCTCGGCCGATCTCTCGGCCGTCATGAAGCACCTGCTCGAAATCCAACGCTCTTCCCAATGAAATCGATTCCGCAACCGATGGTCTGGCTCGTCGCCGGATCCCAGCATTTGTATGGGCCCAAGGCCCTCCGTGAAGTGCGTGCCAACGTCCAGGCGATGGCCGATTCCCTGGGCTGGCACGGCCGTTACGCCGCGCGGATCCAATGCCGCGGCGTGATGACCCGCTCGGAGGAGATCGAGGCCCTCTGCCGGGCCGCCAACGACGACGACAACTGCGCGGGGCTTATCATCTGGATGCACACCTTTTCGCCGGCCCGCCAATGGGTCCGGGGACTGATGGGACTGCGCAAGCCCTTCCTGCACCTGCATACCCAGTTCCACCGCGATCTGCCGTGGAACAAGATCGACATGGATTTCATGAACCTGCACCAGGCGGCGCACGGCGACCGCGAGGCGGGGTTTTTGCACACGCGCCTGGGGCTGCGCCGCAAAGTCATCGCGGGCTTCTGGGACGACAACAAAGTGCGCGCCGAAATCGCCCAGTGGACGCGCGCCGCCCGGGCGTGGCTCGACTGGCAGGGCGCCGTCATCGCGCGCTTTGGCGACAATATGCGGCAGGTGGCGGTGACCGACGGCGACAAGCTGGCGGCCGAAGCGAAGCTCGGATTTTCGGTCGACGGCTACGGGGTGGGCGATCTCGCTGCCGAAGTGAACGCCGTCAAGAAGGACGAACTCGATGAGCTGACGGCCCTCTACCACCGGGAGTATCGGTTTGACGCCAAGGGCCAGGAGGATTCCGTGCGCGAAGCGGCTCGGATCGAATTGGGTCTGCGGTCGTTCCTGAAGCAGGGCAAGTTCGCCGGCTTCACCACAAATTTCCAGGACCTGCATGGGCTGAAGCAGCTTCCCGGCATCGCGGTGCAGCGACTGATGGCCGAAGGCTACGGCTTCGGCGCCGAGGGCGATTGGAAGACTTGCGCGGTGGTCCGCGCGTCCAAGGTGATGGCCGAAGGGCGGGGCGGCGTGTCGTTCATGGAGGACTACACCTACCATTTCGGCCGCGGCGGCCCCCTCGTCCTTGGAGCCCATATGCTTGAAGTCTGCCCATCGGTGGCGAGCGGCCGCCCCTCCCTGCAGGTGCACCCGCTGGGAATTGGCGGAAAAGCCGATCCGGCGCGACTTGTGTTCGACGCCGCGGCCGGACCCGCGGTAAATAGCGCCATGGTCGATATGGGAGATCGCTTCCGGTTTGTCACCGCGGAGGTCGACGTGATTGCTCCGCCGAAGCCCCTGCCGAAGCTGCCGGTGGCTCGCGCCGTCTGGCGCTGCCGTCCGGATTTCAAGACCGCCACCGAAGCCTGGATTCGCGCCGGCGGCGGCCACCACACCGCGCTGGCCTACGGCATCGGCGCCGGCGAGTGGACGGATTTTGCGGATATGGCGGGCTGCGAACTGATCGTATGCTCGAAGAACTGAGAGCGGCGGTGTGCGCGGCCAATCGCCGGCTTCCGGCGCTGGGCCTGGCGCCGCTCAATTTCGGCAATGCCAGCGGCATCGATCGCGCCAGTTCGGTGGTGGCGATCAAGCCCAGCGGCGTGGACTATGCGTCGCTGCGACCGGAAGACATCGTTCTCGTGGATTTGCAGGGAAAAGTGGTGGCCGGCGGGCTCAAGCCGTCGACCGACACGCCCACCCACGTCTCGCTCTACCGATCGTTCCCCTCGATTGGCGGCATCGTGCACACGCATTCGCCGGCGGCGACCAGCTTCGCCCAGGCGGCCCGCCCGATTCCTGCCCTGGGCACCACGCACGCGGATTATTTCAATGGTCCGGTTCCGGTGACGCGGGAGCTGACGGATGAGGAGATTGCGCGCAACTACGAGGAGGCGACCGGCACGGTGCTCAAGGAGGCCTTGAACGGCGCCGACCCGCTTTCTCTGCCGGCTGCCCTGGCGGTGCATCACGGGCCTTTCATCTGGGGCGGGACCGTCGACCAGGCCGTCGAGAACGCCTGCGCGCTGGAGTTTGTCGCCGATTGCGCGCTGCGGACGCTGGCGCTCGCACCGGCGATGCGTGAAATGCCGGTCGTGCTCCGCCAAAAACATTTTCTGCGCAAACATGGTCCCTCGGCCTACTATGGCCAAAAGCGCGCCCACTGAATTTTTATTTCTTATGAACCCACTGCGAACTGCCTTTGCTTCCCTGATCGCCGTGACCGCTTTCGCCGCGGCTCACGCCTCCGTCGTCGTTCAGCCTTTCGGCCATCTGGAGGGCGCCACGGTGATCAACCAGTACGTGCTCACCAACCGGAACGGCTTGGTCTGCAAAGTGATCACGTATGGCGCGACCATCACGGACGTCATCGCGCCTGACCGCGACGGCCATCCGGCGAGCATCATCCTGGGTTTCGACTCCCTCGACGGCTATCTCGCGAAACCGCCGTTTTTCGGCGCAACCATCGGCCGCGTGGGCAATCGCATCGCGAAGGGCCAATTCACGCTCGATGGGAAGAGCTATTCGCTCGCGACCACGGACGGCCCGAACTCGCTGCACGGCGGACTGCGGGGATTCGACAAGCGAGTCTGGGCGGGACGGATCACCGGGCCTGATACCGTCGAGATGAGCCGAATCAGCCCCGACGGCGAGGAAGGCTATCCGGGCAATCTCACCGTGACCGTGGCGTTCACGCTCAACGACGCGAATCAGCTCGTGATCGACTATCATGCGACGACCGACGCGGCGACGCCCATCAATCTCACCAATCACACCTATTGGAATCTGGCCGGGCATGGCACGATCCTCGATCAGGTGCTGCAAATGGATGCCTCGCATTACACGCCGGTGGACTCGACGTTGATTCCGACGGGTGAAATCGCGGCGGTGGCGGGCGGCCCCATGGATTTTCGGAGCGCCAAGCCGGTGGGCCGCGACTTGGGACAGCTCGCGGACAAGCCGCAGGGTTTCGATCACAATTGGGTGCTCGATCATCCCGGCGACGGCATCTTTCCGGCGGCGGTCGTGACCGATCCGTCGAGCGGCCGGGTCATGACCGTGTACACGGACCAGCCCGGCATCCAATTTTACAGCGGCAATTTCCTGGATGGTTCGATTGTGGGCCGCGGCGGCTGGAAATATGAAATCCATGACGCCCTCTGCCTGGAGACCCAGCATTTCCCGGACTCGGTCAACCACGATAACTTTCCCCCGACGATCCTGCGGCCCGGCGAAGTCTACCGCACGCGCACGATTTACGCCTTCAAGGCGCAATAGGCCATGTCCGGCATCCGCGCGCTCTCGTTTGTCATCGCGGCCCTCGGTTGCGGGGCAGCGGCGGCGGATGCCTTTCCGGTTCGGATCGAAGTCGACGCGGGCCACGCCCTGGGTTCCCTGCCGCCCGTCTGGCGCTTCTTTGGCGCCGACGAGCCGAACTACGCCACGATGAAGGACGGCCGGCGTCTTCTGGCCGAACTGGGGGCGCTGCGGCCGAACGAGGTCTATTTCCGGGCGCACAACCTGCTCACGACCGGCGACGGGACGCCGGCGTACAAATGGGGCAGCACCAATGCGTACACCGAGGATGCCGCCGGGCATCCGGTCTACGACTGGACGATTCTCGATCGGATTTTCGACACCTATCGGGCCTGCGGCATCCGGCCCTACGTGGAAATCGGCTTCATGCCGGAGGCGCTCTCGATTCATCCGGAGCCGTACAAGCACGAATGGCGCCCGGGCGGACCGTACGGCACCATTGGCACCGGCTGGTCCTATCCGCCGACCGACTACCACCAATGGGCGGAGCTCGTGTATCGCTGGGTGAACCATTGTGTCGGGCGATACGGCGCGGCCGAAGTGGCGCAGTGGTATTTCGAAGTCTGGAATGAAGCCAATCTGGACGCCTATTTTCATGGCACGCCCGAGGAGTTTTACCGGCTGCATGATTTTGCCGTGGATGCGGTGCGGCGGGCGCTGCCGGGCGCCCGCGTCGGCGGTCCCGATTCCGCGGGCGGCGGGACCGCATTTTTAAGCGGATTCCTGGAGCATTGCGCCTCGGGAACCAACTTCGCCACCGGAGCGCGGGGCGCGCCGGTGGACTTCCTTTCCTTTCACGCCAAGGGCCGGCCGGAGTTCGTGGACGGCCACGTGCGGATGGGCCTCGCCGCGCAACTGAAGGACGTCGATAGCGCCTTTCGGCGGATCGCCGCCGTTCCCGCACTGCGGCACAAGCCGATCGTGATCGGCGAGTCGGACCCGGACGGCTGCGCGGCCTGTCTCGGACCGCAGTTGGGCTATCGTCCCACCGCGCTTTACGCCTGCTACACCGCCGACTGTCTCGCCCGGGAGATGGAGCTCGCCACCCGGCACGAAGTGAGTCTGGAGGGGGCGCTCACCTGGGCGTTCGAATTCGAAGACCAGCCGTACTTCAGCGGTCAGCGCGTGTTGGCGACGGAGGGAATCGATCTGCCCGTCCTCAACGTATTCCGGATGTATTCGCGTCTCGGAGCCCGGCAGGTGGCCGCGACCAGCTCCGGCGAACGGCCGATCGAGGAAATCGAACGCCAGGGGGTTCGCGGTGCGCCCGACGTCGGGACTCTGGCGTCCGCCTCGCCCGGCCAGCTGGCGATTCTGGTCTGGCATTATCACGACGACGATTTGCCCGGGCCGGAGGCCGAGGTGAACTTGTCGGTGCAGGGGCTGGCCGCCGCGGGCGCTTCCGTCGGCGTGGAGCACTTTCGGATCGACGGCTCGCATTCGAATTCCTTTGCGGCCTGGCAGGCGATGGGTTCGCCGACGGCGCCCAACGCGGCCCAATACTTCGCCCTGCAGCGGGCCGGCCGGCTTCAGTCCCTGACGGACAAGCCCGCTTCGGTCGCCGTTTCTGGCGGCCAGGCCGAACTTCATTTTGCCCTGCCGCGCCAGGGTGTGTCCCTATTGGTTTTCCACTGGCGAAGCGGGTAAGGACCGTCAGAGTCAGGGGATACCCTATGCACCACTCGATTCGTCGCGCGGCGGTAGTCCTTTTTGTTCTGGCCGCGGCCTGCGTTCGGGCGGGCGAAGCGCCCCCCACGCTGATCGACCGGCCGGCCATCTCGCTCGACGGCGACTGGCGGACCATCGTCGACCCGTACGATTCCGGCTACTTCAACTACCGCGAGAAGCCGTACGACCAAACTCCCAACCCCAGCCCTTCCGCGTATTTCATGGATGCGAAGCCGGGCAGCCCGGGCGACCTGGTTGAATATGACTTTGATCGTTCCCGCATCTTACGGGTGCCGGGCGATTGGAACACGCAGCAGAGGGATCTCTATTACTACGAGGGAACCGTGTGGTATCGGCGGCTGGTCTCGGCGCCGGCCGACGCGGCCGGGCACCGGCTCTTCCTGCGCTTCGGGGCTGCCAACTACCACGCCGATGTCTACCTGAATGGAAAAAAACTGGGCTATCACGACGGCGGGTTCACCCCGTTCGCGTTCGAGGTGACGGGACGCCTGAAATCGGAAAAAAATTCGCTGGTGGTTCGAGTGGAAAATCGACGCCAGCCCGACCGAATCCCGGCCATGGCCACGGACTGGTGGAACTACGGCGGTTTGACGCGCGACGTGACGCTGGTCTCGGTGCCGACGGCGTTTGTCGCCGCCCATCACCTGCACCTCGAATCGGAGGAGACCGGAATCATCGCGGGCGAAGTCGAACTGGACGGCGCCGCTGCGGGCACGTCGGTCGAGGTGGCGATTCCCGAACTGAATCTGACGCAGACCGCGACGGCCGACGCGACTGGGCACGCCAAATTCCAATTCCCCGCTCCGGGCCTCAAGCTCTGGATTCCGGAGAATCCCAAGCTCTATGAGGTGCATTTCCGAAGCGGCACCGACGACGTGGCCGACGCCATCGGTTTTCGCACCATTCGAACCCGCGGCAAGGAATTGCTGCTGAACGGTCGGCCCATCTTTCTCCGTGGCGTGTGCATGCACGACGAGGATGCCTTTGGGGGCGGCGGCCGGGTGGTTTCCGTGGCGCAATCCTTGCAACTGCTGAGCTGGGCAAAGGAACTGGGCTGCAACTATCTCCGGCTCGCCCATTACCCGCACAACGAAACGACCATTCGGCTGGCCGACCGGCTGGGAATTATGCTGTGGTCCGAAGTGCCGGTCTATTGGGCGATCGATTGGAAAAGTGAAGCGAGTTTCGATTCCGCCGCCGCTCAACTGACGGCGATGATCCGGCGGGACAATGAACGCGCGAGCGTGATCATCTGGTCCCTCGCCAACGAGACGCCGGTTTCGCCGGAACGCACTCGATTCATCGGCCGGCTGGCGTCGCTCGCCCGCTCGCTCGACGGCAGCCGCCTGCTTGCCGCCGCCATGGAACGCCGCGCGGACCCGCATGATCCCAACCGGCAGATCGTCCAGGATCCCATCGCGGCCTTTCTCGATGTGGCGAGCTTCAACGAATACCTGGGATGGTACGAGGGCACGATCGAGCAGTGCGATCATGTGCAGTGGTATATTCCCTACGACAAGCCGGTCCTGATCAGTGAATTTGGCGGAGACGGAGTCGCCGGGCTCCATGGCAGCCCCGCTGCCCGGTGGACGGAAGAGTATCAGGCCGATCTGTACCGGCATTCCCTCGCCATGCTGGATCGAATCCCCGGCCTCCAAGGCATGACGCCCTGGGTGCTGCTCGACTTTCGCTCTCCGCGCCGAGTGCTTCCGGGCATTGAGGACGACTTCAACCGGAAAGGGCTCGTGTCGAGCAATGGAGTCAAGAAGGCCGCGTTTTTCGTGCTGCAGAAGTATTATGCCGATAAGGCGGCGGGCCGCTGAGCAGGTGGAGCGCGTGGTCCCCACGCGCTTTGACCTTTATCCGCGTTTGACGCCGAAGTGCATGGGGACCATGCGCTCCACCTTTTCACAAATCACAGGCCCAACTCCGGATAAATCCCAATCCGATGATTGCGCACCTGGGGCTGCACGGTGCGGCCTTCGACGCCGGAAACGATCTTGGCCGTGGTCTGCAAGGGCATGTGGCAGTCGATGCAGCGATTCGCTAGGGAGGCGCCGAGCGAGGGGAATCGGCCGCAATCGGCGACCGCATGGCAGCTCAGGCAGACCGGGACGAAGCTTGCGGGATCGCGCTGCGCGCGATGCACATCATGGCAGGTCGCGCAACTGAACGTGGAGCTCGATTGAAAGCAGCGGCTTTGCCGGAGCAGCCGCACCTGGCCGGCATGAACGTCGATGCTCCCGCCGGCGGCTCCGCGGGTAAATCGGAGGTCGCGCGCGATGTCGTCCCCCGGCTGGTAGGTGAGGGCCGGGGTGAGCGATTCACCGGTGCCATCGTGGCACAGGGAGCACAGGTCGAGCTGGCGCTCGCGGGTCAGCCGCGCGGGATTCACGATATTGGGATCGGGCGCGCGTTGGGGCGCCGAGGCGGTCTCCACGCGGACGTGTTCGCTGCCCGGTCCGTGGCATTTCTCGCAGGAGATGCCGAGCACGAGGCTGCGGCGCTCATAGCGATTTTCCGGCGGCGCCGCGCTCGTGAACGACGTGGCGTGGCATTCCAGGCACCGCGGAATGATCGGCCGTTCAAAATCGGCGGTGCCGTCCGCATAGCCCGGGCTATTCACCCAGCCGTGAATCGACGTCCAATAGGAGACCGGAAGCTCCAGCAGCGTGTCACCGTTCCAAAAGAGATAAGTCTGCCCTTTTCGTCCGGAGCCGATGACGACGTCGATTCGCTCCGACCGGCTCATTTCCCGGTCGGCCGACTGCTTCCTATGCGCCGTCTCGAAAAAGCCCTGGTCGGTGCGATCGAGCGTGAACGAAAGGTCCGGATTGGCTGTGCGGAGCACGTTGTCCCCGCTCGCAAACGAGCCCCCGATCGATTGGGAAGTGGGTGCGCTCGACGCGTGCGCATGGGCGGTGTCGTGATACGAGGCGGCAACCGCGGAATGGCAGGCCACGCAGGCTTGATCCCCGACGGTCCTTGGTTTGGCCGCGGAATCTCCAAACCAGAGCCAGGCGAGAAGCGGAACCATCGGGAACCACCTATGAAACAGTTTAACTGGGTTGCAATACTCTATTCACATCGGCAGCTTTCCCCTCTCAGACCGGGGCCCCATCCGCATCTCAATCTGAGGGCAAAACCATGATTCGACGCGTATTATCCGGACTAGGCATCGCCATTCTCGCCGCGGGAGCCCTTTCGGCACCGGCCGCCGCCCAAACGGCCGAACACACGTTTGCGATCGGCACCCAGAGCTTCGAGCTCGACGGCAAACCTTTCGTCATCCGCTGCGGCGAAATTCATTTCGCGCGCGTTCCTCGCGAATACTGGCGCCAGCGTCTGCAGATGTGCCGGGCCATGGGGCTGAATGCGGTCTGCGTCTACCTGTTCTGGAATTTCCAGGAGCGCGAAGAGGGGCATTTCGACTGGACCGGACAGGCGGACGCCGCTGAGTTTTGCCGGCTCGCCCAGCAGGAGGGCCTGTGGGTGGTCCTGCGGCCCGGACCCTATTCCTGTGCGGAGTGGGAGATGGGCGGCCTGCCGTGGTGGCTTTTGAAGCAGGGGCGGGTGGAGCTGCGGACGCTGGATCCCCATTTCATGATTCCCGCCTGCCGGTACCTGACCGAAGTGGGGCGCGTGCTGGGCCCCCTGCAGGTGACGCACGGCGGCCCGATCCTGATGGCGCAGGTGGAAAACGAATACGGGTCCTACGATGCCGATCCGGTGTACCTGGGCCGCCTCCGGCAAGCCCTGATCGATGCCGGGTTCAACGTGCCGCTCTTTGCCTGCAATCCGCGCGGTTCGATCGCGAACGGCTTTCGTCCCGACCTGTTTCAGGTGGTCAATTTCGGCTCGGACCCCGGCGCGGCATTCGCCGACTTGCGCAAAGTGCAAAAGACGGGGCCGCTGATGAATGGCGAATACTATCCGGGCTGGTTCGACACCTGGGGCATGCCGCATCACACGCAGACCGTTGAGCACTCCCTGGGCGATTTGGAGTATATGCTGCAGCGCGGCGAATCGTTCAGCATCTACATGGTGCACGGCGGAACGACGTTTGGACTTTGGTCCGGAGCCGACCGTCCATTCCGCATCGATACCTCGAGCTACGACTACGACGCCCCGATTTCCGAAGCCGGCTGGCCGACCGGGAAGTATTGGAAGATTCGCGAATTGCTGCTGAAACATCGGGCGCCGGGAGAAGTGATTCCCTCGCCGCCCCCGCGCAATCCGGCAGTCAAGATCGGCCGGTTTGCGGCGGCCGAGGTGGCGCCGCTGCTCGAAAATCTTCCGGACGCCGTCGCGGCCGAGGTGCCCCCGACCTACGAGGAAATGGGCCTCGCCGCCGGTTGCGCTCTCTATCGCACGACGCTTCCCGCCGGCCCCGCGGCCATGCTGCGATTCGGCCAGGTTCGGGATTTTGGCTGGGTGAGCCTGAACGGGAAGCCGGTGGGGATCATGGATCGCCGAATCGGCCGCGATTCGCTGGATCTGCCCGCCCGCGATCAGCCCGAGACGCTCGACGTCCTGGTGGAGGCGATGGGCCGCATGAATTTTGGCGTCGGCATTGCGGACCGCAAAGGCATCCGCGCGCCGGTCGAATTGGTGGGCGCCGCCAGCCGGGCGGAGCTGCGCGGCTGGCGGGTCTATCCGCTGCCCCTTAACGACGGAGAGTTGTCCGCCTTGAGATTTCAGCCCCGCCAGTCGTCGGACCACGGACCGGCTTTCTACCGCCTGTCCTTTTCGGCCGATCAACCCGCCGATACCTTCCTGGATCTGCGCACCTGGGGCCAAGGCGTGGTGTGGGTGAACGGCCACTGTCTGGGTCGATTCTGGAACATCGGCCCGACGCAGACCATGTACTGCCCGGGGCCGTGGCTGAAGGCCGGAGCCAATTCGGTGATCGTGCTCGACCTGGAAGGCCCGCGCGACGCCGCGCTGGCGGGGCTCGATCGGCCGATTCTGGATGAGCTGCATCCGGAACTCGACTTTTCGAAGCAGCAATAGCGGGTGGAGCGCGTGGTCCCCACGCGCTTTGGGCGTTGCCTGCGTTAGGGTGCCAAACGCGGATGGCGGTTCAAGCGCATGGGGACCATGCGCTCCACCCACAAAAAAAAGTCAGTCGACCTCCAGCGTCACCACCGACTTCGACGGCAGATCGACCGTCAGCGCGTCGCCGCTGGTCGCGAAGCCCGTGAAGGCTTCCGGGTGAACCGCGTCGGGCTGGTCGAAGGTATTGTGCGCCTGCATCGTCGGCGCGGTCAGGATGCGCCCGCTGATCGCTCCGAATTGGGCTCCATACATCCGCACGGTCACATGAGCGCCGCGGTTCGGATCGGTTTCGACGAGCGACAGGTGGATATGCCCCTTGGCGTCGCGGGACGCGGTGGCGCTCACCGCCGGAATTTTCGCATCGCCAAAGGCATATTCCGGCGTCGAGAGGTCCACGGGCAGCGAGGTGGCGTCCTGGTGGACCTGGTACAAATCGAACACCTGATAGGTGGGCGTGACGGTCATGCGCGGGCCGTCGGTGAGGATCAGCGCCTGCAGCACGTTCACCATCTGGGCGATGTTCGCCATGATCACGCGGTCGGCGTGACGGTGAAAGATGTTGAAGTTCAAGGCGGCGACGATCGCGTCGCGCATCGTGTTCTGCTGGTAGAGGAATCCGGGATTGGTGCCGGGCTCCACGTCGTACCAGGTGCCCCATTCGTCGACGATCAGGCCCACTTTCTTCTCGGGATCATAGCGGTCCATGATCGCCGAGTGCCCTGAAATCATGCCATCGATCGCCAGCGTGTGCTTGAGCGTCCGTATCCAGTCGGCTTCGTCGAAGTGCGTCGCGGAGCCCTTGCTGCCCTTCCAGCTGCCGTTCGGGAGCGTGTAATAGTGCATCGAGAGACCGTCGAGCCAGTGACGGTCCTTGTTCGTGAGCCGGGACATGACGACGTCCGTCCAGTGGTAGTCGTCGGCGCTCGGGCCGCAGGCGATGCGGAAGAGTTTGTTCGCACCGTAGTTTCGGAGATAGACGTTATAGCGGCGGAAGTTGTCCGAATAGAACTCGGGGGTCATGTCGCCGCCGCAGCCCCAGGACTCGTTGCCGATGGCGAAAAACTCGATCGGCCAGGCGTTCGCCCGTCCGTTGGCCCGGCGCAGGTTGGCCATCGGCGAGCTGGCGTCGGACGTCAGGTATTCGACCCACTGGCTCATTTCCTGAACCGTGCCGCTGCCGAGATTGCCCGTCAGGTACGGCTCGCAGCCGACCTGGCTGCAGAAATCCATGAACTCGTGGGTGCCGAAGCTGTTGTCCTCCACGACGCCGCCCCAGTTGGTGTTGATCATCTTCGGCCGCCGGTCGCGCGGCCCGATGCCGTCTTTCCAGTGGTATTCGTCGGCAAAGCATCCGCCCGGCCAGCGTACGACGGGGATGTGCACCTTCCGCAGCGCGTCGACCACGTCGTTGCGGATGCCACGGGTGTTGGGGATCGACGAGTTCTCGCCCACCCAAATGCCGCCATAGATGCAGTGGCCGAGATGCTCGGTGAACTGCCCATAGATGTTGCGATTGATGACGGCCCCGGGCGCGTCGGCCCGGAGGGTCAGGGACGCGTCGTAGGGGGTTGTCGTTTCGGCCGCCAGAGGGAGTGCGACGAGGGCGAAAGCAAGAGCAAGGTGTCTCATGATGATCGCCTTTGAAACTGGCGGGTGCGAAACCGGAATGCAACAGTTTACCGAAGTCTGATAGTGTTGCTAAAACGCTGGGCGATAGGAATAAAACTTGTGACGCGCACAAATAGAACAGTTTCATTAAACATAGAAATGTTGACACAAAAGGCGTGACTGACCCTAATGTCGTGATGAACAGCGCGTTTGGGAAGAGGGCCACGATCTACGACCTGGCGCGCCTGGTTCGCGTCTCGCCGGGCACGATCAGCCGCGTGCTGAACAACCGGGGGCGGGTGAAGCCCGAAACGCGGGAAAACGTGCTCAAGGCGGCGGCGAAGCTGAACCTGAAGCCGCAGGTGGCGGTTCGCTGCCGCGAAGTCGCCATCATCTCGGCGCCGGCGTTTCCGGACCGTTTGGGCGGCTATTCCGCGACGCTCACGGCCTACCTCGCATTCGCCCTTTCCAAGCGCAACATCGGCGTGCTGCTGCCGGCGAATCCGGCCGTCGAGATCGCGACGATGTTCCTCGACGCGGTCGTCGTGGTCACACAGGACCGCAGCCTGAAACCGCTGTTGACCGAGATTCAGGAGCGCGTGCCGGTGATCCACATCGACAAGTTTCCGGCGGGAGACAAGGAGCACGCCGTTTGCTCGGACCACTATGGCGCCGGCCTGCTGGCGGGACGCCATCTGATCGAACGCGGCGTGCGGAAGCCCGCCCTCGTGGGTGTGGATGTTCCGGCGTTCGTCGAGCGCCTCAAGGGCTTCAAAAAGGCGATCGTCGACGCCGGCCTGGAGCCCGAGCCGGCCTTGCTCACCTTGCATGCCCCCGACGCGGATGCCAGCACCTCGATCGCCCGGGTCGTGCGCGGCGGTTCGGACGGGATCTATGCTCCCGGATCGAGCTACGAGGGAATCGAATGCCTGCACGTGCTCACCTACGTGATGGGATTGCGCGTGCCCCAGGATATTTCGCTGGTGGGCGGCGAGAATCAAAACGTGTCGTCGCTGGTGACGCCGCCCTTGACGACCATCGAGGAGCCCCTGCGGGAGATCGCCGAGCAGACGGCGACTTTGCTCGACAAGATCACCTCCGGGGAACGCCTGCCCCATCGTCGGATCCAGCTTCCCGTGCGGCTGATCGAGCGCAATTCCGTGCGCTAGGCGCGGCAATCATGAAAGCGTCTTACGATCTCCGAGGGTGGAGCGCATGGTCCCCATGCGCTTTAACCTCCATCCGCGCTTGGCCCGGAAGCGCATGGGGACCATGCGCTCCACCTGCTTCATCGCCGGCTGGCGCTATCGCTCAGCGCGTCGGGACGACGCGCTCCACCTTGTTATGTTACCATCCGCAATCCGCCCCCTGATGGCGGTCGCTTCCCTGGCGTTCCTCGCGAGCGCCGGGGCCGAACCGCTTTCGATCAACATTCCGGCTTCGCCTGGTTCGGCGCACGGCACCGAGTTCCATTTGGGCTCCGACCGGAGCCCGGACGGCACGACGATCGAAGCGGACCAGGACAGCCTGCTGTTGAACGGCCAGCCGTGGATGCCCGCAATGGGCGAACTTCATTACTCGCGGGTTCCTGAAACGCAGTGGCGCGAGGAATTGCTCAAGATGAAGGCGGGCGGCATCCAGATCGTTTCGACCTACGTCTTTTGGAATCACCACGAGGAAGTGGAAAACCAATGGGATTGGACCGGCCGGCGCAACCTGCACGAATTTCTCCGGACCGCCGGCGAGGTGGGCTTGAAGGTGATCGTTCGCTGCGGACCGTTCTGCCATGGCGAAGTTCGCAACGGCGGCGTGCCGGATTGGGCCGTGGCGCGCGGGCATCTTCGCACGCTGGATCCCGAATTCAGGGCGGAAGTGCGCCCCTTGTACGCGCAGATCGCGGGACAATTGCACGGCCTGCTCTGGAAAGACGGCGGCCCGGTCATCGGCATCCAGGTCGACAACGAATTCAGCGGACCCGCCGAGTATCTGCTGGCGCTGAAATCTCTCGCGCGCGAGGTCGGCCTCGACGTGCCCATCTATACCCGGACGGGTTGGCCGGCGCTCTCGACCCCGATGCCTCCGGGCCAGATCCTGCCGCTTTATGGAGTCTACTCCGAAGGATTCTGGGATCGCCGCCTGACTTCGATGCCGAACGACTATTGGACGGGTTTCCGTTTTTCGACGCTGCGCATGGATTTCAACATCAGCGCCGAACAGCGGGGAGACCGGCACGTGACTGACCCGGCCGACGTCGGACTTTCGCCTTATCTCACCTGCGAAATCGGCGGCGGCATGATGACGAGCTATCATCGGCGCATCCTGATCGATCCGCGGGACGTCGAGGCCTGCGTCCTGGTGAAGCTCGGCTCCGGGAGCACGCTGCCCGGATACTATATGTACCATGGCGGCACGAATCCGGACGGCCGCCATACGACACTCATGGAGGCCCAGAGCACGGCCTTCACCAATTACAACGATCTGCCGGTCAAAGCCTATGACTTTCAGGCGCCCATCGGGGATGCCGGTCAGCTCCGGCCGACTTATCACTGGCTGCGCCGGCTCCACCTGTTTCTCGCCGATTTTGGCGAGGGGCTGGCCCGGATGCCCGCGTTTATGCCGAATCAGCGGCCCATCGATGAAGACGATGTCAGCACGCTGCGCTGGTCAGTGCGATCCGACGGCAGCGCCGGATATGTATTCGTCAACAATTACGAGCGCCCGACCGGCCTGTCCGAACACCCGGCGGTTCAATTCGCGGTCGTTTCGCCGGCCGGCGCGCTGACGTTCCCGCAAACGCCCGTCACTGTGCGCGCGAACGCGATTTTCCTGTGGCCGTTTCACCTGGATCTGGGCCACGGTGTCGTGCTCGACGATGCGACGGCGCAGCCGATCTGCCGGATTGACGACGGAGGGTTGCGGACGGTCTTCTTTGCCGCGGAAGGGACCTCCGCCGAGTTTGCGATCAAAGGCGAAACCGCGCCGCGCCGGACTCAGGCCGGACGTGGCGCCGCGTTCGATCTTCCCGGAACGGACGGCGGGCGCGTGAGGATCGTGCTGCTCAGCGAGCCGGATTCGCTCCGGCTCTGGAAGGCCAATTGGAAGGGGCGCGATCGGGTTTTCCTCACTTCCGCCGGGCTCACCATCGACCAGGACGAACTGCGCCTGGCGTCGTTCGACCGGAATGATCTGAGCGTTGAGGTCTATCCGAGTCCGGATGGCGTGACGCCGGCGCGGACGGGCGATATCTTTACCGCGCTGCCCGTTGCGGCCCCGGCCGACCCGGTGACGGCGGTGGACACCGCGGTGGTTTCGACCGCGGGGCCCGCGCGCGCGATCTCATTGGGGCCGATTCCCCGCGGGGTCGCGGCGGCTCCCACCGACCCCGATTTCAAGTCCGCGGCGGTCTGGTCGATTCATTTGCTTCGAAATCTGGACCTCTCGAACAATCCGATGCTCCGGATCAAGTACCAGGGCGATGTCGCCCGGCTGGTCCTGAACGGACGCCTGATCGACGACAATTTCTACAACGGCCGCCCGATGGAAGTGGGCCTGGCCCAGTTTGGCCCCGAGATCCTCACCGGCGATCTTCGGCTGGAGATCCTCCCTCTGCGCCGCGACGCGGTGCTGGGCGCGGCCAAGAAGATCTTTGTGGCCGACAGCGCGCTTCCCTGCTTCGGCGATCAGACGCAAATCGCCGAGGTGCAGTCGATCGACGTGCGGCCGCGGTACGTGGCGACGGTCGGAAAATAGCGCTTGCGCTGCAGTCGGGGGCGCTGACCCCGGCAGTCCCGCTTTCGATGTCGCAGGTGCCGGGGTCAGCG
>DASXYY010000020.1:0-126476 GCA_036502225.1 Opitutaceae bacterium | reverse complement strand
TTCCGGTTGCTTCCCACCCCGCCTCGCGGCGGCGCAGTTTCCTTCCGCTGCCGATATCCATGCCGATACCGGGGTCTGACTTTCACATCCTGAGTTCATGTATTTGATGACGCACTGGAGCGCGTGGTCCCCACGCGCTTTAGACTCTGCCCGCGTTTGACGCCGATGCGCATGGGGACCATGCGCTCCACCTTCGATTTCTTAACTAGTTTTCTTCCGACTCCCTCACCCACGCAAAAAACGCCCAGCCCAGCGCCGTCACCAGCACCACCGATCCCACGGCGCTGAGCAATACCCCGGCCAGGATCTGGTCTTCCTCCGGCGACAGCCGCTCCGTCAACCGCGGCGCGATCTCATAGGTGGGATAGATCGCATGTTCGGCCATCAGCAGAAAGGTGAACGCCCCCGCCAACGCGACCTGCACCACCAGCAGGTAAGCCATCCGAGGAGCGAAGCGCAGCGCCGGCAGGCGCAACTGCCGGCTCAAGACCGGCCACCAAAAGATTATGCCCGTCGCCAAAACGTACAGATGCTCCCACGACAGGCCCCACTCGCTCCGCAGCGCGCGCTCGTGAATTTTCGGCAGGTAGCAAAGGCCGCTGCCCAAGACGAACACCGCGCCGCAAATCACCCCGAGCGTTCCGGCCGGGAGCCACGGGCGCGCCGCCGTGCGACCTCCGATCGAGCTGAGTCCCCGCACCAGCAAGGGGGCCGCTCCGTAGATCAGAAGGAGCTGTTCTGCCATCTGGACGCTGAACAGATAATAGCGTCCCGCCTGTTCCCAGGGCGGCCCGATCGCCAGATAGGCCAGAACCAGTCCGGCCAACGTGAATCCCGGCGATGGCAGCCATTCAAAGCCCAACCGCAGCGGTCCTCGGATCATCACCACTGCGCAAGCGATCAGGACCAGCACGCTCAATGCGAGCGGCTCGTGTCCCCATTGGCGCCAATCGATCATGGCGCCGAAAGCCGGCTCACTGGCTCGAAAGCGGGAAGCTGGCCGCAGCCGAGAAGATCTTCAGCAGGCCCCACATCGTTCCACCGCCCAAAATCAGGCCGATGAAGAACAACACCGTGCAGAACTTCTTGTCCCACTTCAGGTGCATGAAGATGAAGATGACGAACAGGAACTTGACCGCCGACATCACCACCAGGGCCGTGACCAGCAGCCAGGAGACGAACGGCATGTAAACCGTCACGATCTCGAGGCCGGTAATGACCGCGAGGACCATCGCGATCTGAACGAACAGATGAAACTTGTTCTCTTCGGCGTGAGCGCTCATGAGACGTACTCCAGGAGGTAGACAGCGGTGAAGATGACAATCCAGACGATGTCGACGAAGTGCCAGTACAGGCCCATCATTTCCACGTCGATAGCGTTCTTTTCGGTCAGCCGGCCGGTGTAGGAGTAAATGAGCATCGAGGTCAGCCAAATCACGCCGATCAACACGTGAAGACCATGTGTGCCGGTGAGCGTGAAGAACGTCGTGCCGAGCATGCTATTCGTGATCGTCATGTGCTTTTCGCTCACGAAGTGGCTGAATTCGTAAACTTGGCAGCCCAGGAAGATCAGTCCGAAGAAGATCGTGGTGGCCAAAGCGCCGCGCATGCTCTTCAGATTGCCCTTCTGAATCGCGTCGACGGCCAAGGCCATCATCAGCGAGGACATCAGGAGGATGAAGGTCGAGAACGAGGTCAGCTCAATGCTGAACACATTCTTGGCGACCAGGGCTCCCGGAGCCGGATGCAACCGATAGATCAGGTGCGTCGAGATCAGGCATCCGAAAAACATGCAGTCGGACGCCAAAAACGTCCACATGATGAGCTTCTTGTTCGGAATGCCCGTCGTGGTCGTTGGGTCGTCGTGCGGGTCAATGGCCGCGGCGTGCGCGTGCGTGCTCATGAGTGGTGATGATGGTCGTCGTGATCGTGGCCGTGGTCGCCATCCAGGTGCAGATGGTAGCCTTCGTTGCCCTCCAGGGCCCACAGATAGACGCCGATCAGGAAGATGACGAAACCGATCAGAACGATGCCGAGCTTGCGGCCGATGACATCGTGCGGCGCGGCCGCGCCCGAGAAGAACCCGATATTCGGATCGATCGCGCCGATGCTCAGGCCGGAAATCAGGATGCCGACGGCCGCCACGAACGGATAAATCGATTGGAACGGCATGTGAATGCCGTGTTCGGATTCCGCCTTTTCGTGCTCGGCGTTTTCCTTGGCGATCTGCTCCTGGTGGTGCTTTTCGTACCACCAGTTATCGCGGGCGTGAACCGTCGGAGTCACACGGAAATTGTATTCCGGGCACGGAGTGGGGATGCCCCATTCGAGCGTGCGCGCATCCCACGGATCGAGGGCGGTTTTCTCGCCCTTGAAATACGTGATGATCATCACGATGAAGTAGATCGCGACGCCGATGCCCAAAATGAACGCGCCGATGGTGGCGACCCGATTGCCGTCATTCCAACCCATGTTCGGGTCGTACGTGAACGTGCGGCGCGGCATGCCGTCCAGTCCGAGAAAGTGCATCGGGAAGAACGTGACATTGAAGCCGACGAAGATCGTCCAGAACGAGAGCTTGCCCCAGAATTCGCTGACCTTGCGGCCAAACATCAGGGGAAACCAGTAGTGGATGCCGGCGAGCAGCGCGAAAAGCGAACCTCCGATCAGCACGTAGTGGAAGTGGGCGACGACAAAATAGCTATTGTGCTGCTCGGCATCCGCGGGAGCCGCGGCGTGCATGATGCCGGAGAATCCACCGATCATGAACAGCCAGATGAAACCGAGGGCGAACATCATCGGGGTGCGCATTCTCAGGTGGCCGCCCCAGATGGTGCCGATCCAATTGAAGATCTTTACGCCGGTCGGCACCGCGATCGCCATCGTGGTGACCGCAAAGGCCGCCGTGGCAACCGTGCCCAAGCCGGTCGTGAACATATGATGGCTCCACACGCCGAAGCCGAGGAAACCGATGCAAGCGCCCGAGAAAACCACGATCGGATAGCCGAACAGCGGTTTGCGCGCAAAGGTGGGCAGAATCTCGGAGATGATGCCCATGCCGGGCAGAATCAGAATATATACCTCGGGGTGGCCGAACACCCAGAAAAGGTGGATCCACAAGGTGGGCATGCCGCCGTTGGAAACTTCGAAGAAGTTCGTTCCGAACAGGCGATCCATCATCAGCTCGACCAAGGCGATGGTGATGGCCGGAAAGGCCAGCACGATCAGGAACGCCGTCACCAGCGTCATCCAGGTGAACACGGGTAGCCGCATCATGGTCATTCCCGGCGCCCTCAAGTTGATGATCGTGACGATGAAGTTCAGGGACGCGGCGATCGAGGCCACGCCGAGCAGCTGCAGGCCCATCACCCAAAGATCGATCGAATGGCCGGGGATGTACGTGCTGGTCGTGAGCGGCGTGTAGCCGAACCAGCCGCCGTTCGGAGCGCCGTCCTTCATGAACCAGCCCACGTTCAGGATGATGGCGCCGGCCAGGAACACCCAGTAGGAGAAAGCGTTCAGTCGCGGGAAGGCGACGTCGCGTGCCCCGATCTGGAGCGGCATGATGAAGTTAAAGAACGCCGCCGACAACGGCATGATCGCCAGAAAGATCATGGTCGTCGCGTGCATCGTGAACATCTCGTTGTACTGCTGGGCCGTCAGGAACGTGTTGTTCGGACGGAACAGCTGGATGCGGATGAACAGCGCCTCCAAGCCGCCCACCAAAAAGAAAAACAGGGCGGAGATGCCGTAAAGAAATCCAATGCGTTTGTGGTCGACCGTCGTCAGCCAGCTGATCAGGCCGGTTTTGGCGGTGGGCCGGTAAAGCACGAGCGCCTTGGGTTGGGCAGGCTCGTCCTTGGTCAACAAGGAGGGTTTGGCAATAGCGTCGGCCATGTTTTGAAATTACTTGAGGCTTTGCAGGTAGGCGACCAGGGCCACCTCGTCGGATGGCTCCAGCGTGATGTGGTTGGGCACATAGCCCAGCGCCCACATCTTGTTGCCCGGCTTGACCACGCCCGGATTGTGGATCCAGCGGCGCATCTGCTCGGGAGTGTTCTCCAACAGCCCGCCGGCGATGGTCGTGCGAGCGCCCACGTGGGTCAGGTTCGGGCCGGTCACGCCCATCGGGCCCTTCCCGTCCGCCTGGCGGATGGTGTGGCAGCCCGCGCAGGTCTTTGCCACGAAGAGTTGGCGGCCTTTCGAGATCAGCTCGGCGTCCTCATCCTTGTTCGGAAATTGCTTCTCTTTCCAGTGGTCGAACGGAGAAACGTCGAATTCGTCCGACACGCCGGGAGCGTTCTGCGGGAATTCCTTGTATTCGAGCGGTAGCGACGCGAATTGCGCGCGGGCCTGGCCGGCGGTCACCGGCACTTCGCGGGCCGGCGACTTCTGGTTGTCGAGCCACTGTTCGAAATCGCGCGGGGAAAGGGCAATCACCCGGAAGCGCATCAGCGCGTGGGAATCGCCGCAGTATTCGGCGCACTGGCCCCAGAAATAACCAGGATGATCCGCTTGCAGCCACAGGAAATTGCCGCGGTT
Organism: Opitutaceae bacterium; assembly: GCA_036502225.1. Taxonomy (GTDB): domain Bacteria; phylum Verrucomicrobiota; class Verrucomicrobiia; order Opitutales; family Opitutaceae; genus Palsa-1447. The sequence goes on along the minus strand of DASXYY010000020.1, from coordinate 121,934 downwards.
GGGGATCATGTCGACCTTGCCCGCCAGCTTCGGCACCCAGAAGCTATGCATGACGTCGACCGAGCGCAGATTGACGTGGATGGGGCGCCCGGCCGGGATGACCAGCTCGTTGGCCGTGATCAGGGGGCCGGAACCAGCGATCTGTTCCGTTGGATACTGGAACTGAAACCACCATTGATACCCCGTGGCCGTGACCTCGTAGGCTTCGCCCTTGCGCTCGACCGGGACGTCGTAGTCCCACCAGATGTAGCGCAGCGTCGGGACGGCGATGATCACCAGCGCCAGCACCGACGCGCCGATCAGCCCCACTTCGACCAGCGGATTGCCGTGGCTCTGCTCCGGCGGTTCGGCGTGCTCGTCCTCCTCGGACCGGGCCTTGAACTTGATGGTCGCATAGGCCAAAGCGGAGGCGACCAGGATGAAGATGACCAAGGTCACCCAGCAGGTGACGAAGAACAGCTGGCGCTGCGCCTCCGCGACGGGGCCATCGACCACCATCGTGGTCTGTCTTCCGTCCATACCGAAGCCCAGCCGGTCTAACCAGGATGCAGCAAACATGGGGAGCGCTAGCAAACGCATGGAGGTATATGAAATTCGTTTTTAAGGGCTTTTTTCAAGCCCTATTCCCGATCCTCATTCCTATTAAGGCCCTTGCGCACCGCATTAGTTGGGCCGAAGGTGCGGGCGTTATGAAGACACTGCTGACGCTCGTTGCTTTTTCTGCTGCAGCTCTGCTGGCCGGATGCGGCCACAGCGATACCTCCGCCTCGTCGGGCGGCTCCAGTGGGGGCCCCCAGGAAATCGATCTGACCGCCAACGATACCATGCACTACAACCAGACTGACCTGACGGCCAAGGGCTCGCAGGACCTCAAAGTGGTGCTGACGAACGAAGGCAATAACCCCATCACCGTGATGGGCCACAATTGGGTCCTGCTGAAGCCCGGCTCTGACTACACCGCGTTTGCCACCGCGGCGGCGGCCTCCAAAGACACCGACTATATGCCTGCCAGCCTTAAGGATGAGGTGGTTGCGTCCATCCCGCTGCAGGGACCCCGCAAATCCGGCGAAACGGACATCAAGGCGGGCACGCTGGCTCCGGGGCAGTATCCTTTTCTCTGCACTTTCCCTGGACACTTCGTCAACATGCACGGCACTCTGACGGTCCAATAGTGCCCACCACGGTCTTCACGATCGCGAATCAAAAGGGCGGAGTCGGAAAAACGACCACCGCCGTCAATCTCGCCGCCGCCCTCGCTGAAAAAGGGGTGGCGGTGCTGCTCATTGACCTCGACCCCCAGGCGAACGCGACCTCGGCGGTGGGGGTCGAAAAACACGAGGGCAAGAGCCTTTACGGGCCCCTCCGCGGCGAAGGGGAGGCCGTCGACCTGGTGATTCCCACCGCCTACGACGGGCTGTCCCTGATCCCCAGCGAGGAAGACCTGGCTGCCGCCGAGATCGAACTGGCCGGAACCGAGAACTTCCTGCTCAAGCTGCGGGCGGTCCTCGAACCCATTCGCTCTTCGGAAAAGTATCGGGCCATCATCATCGATTGCCCGCCCGCCCTCGGCATGCTGTCGATGAACAGCCTGGCCGCGGCGGATTTCCTGCTCATCGCGCTCCAATGCGAGTACCTGGCACTGGAGGGGCTGGGTCAGATCCTGCGCAACGTCGAACGCCTGAAATCGGCTGGCGTGAACGCCCATCTGGAATTGGGCGGCGTCGTCATGACGATGTTCGACGGGCGGACCAACCTTTCGAAGCAGGTCGTGGACGAGGTGAAGCAGCACCTGCCCGAAAAGATCTTTGCGTCGGTGATCCCCCGCACGGTCCGTCTCAGCGAGGCCCCCAGCTTCGGCAAGACGATTTTCGCCTACGATGCGACGAATCCGGGTGCCGTCGCCTACCGCGCGCTCGCCAAGGAAGTGGCCGCTCGCTTTGCCCTCCGTTAGCAAATACGGCCAGGCGTTCCTCGTCGGGCTGCAGAGCAATCTGATCTACCGCTGGAATTTCGCGGTCCGCAGCGTCTTTTCGCTCTTCAACCTGGGGGTCGTCTTCATCCTGTGGGGCGCCGCCTTCGCCCGTTCGCCCAATATCGGCGGCTTCACGTTCGCGCAGACCCTCACGTACTTCGTCATTCTGATTGCGCTGCAATTCTTCATCGGCGCCTTCAACGAAGACTACCAGATCAGCGAGGAAATCCGGAACGGCCTGATTAACCAGTTCCTGCTCAAGCCGATCAACTATTTCGCCTACCGATTGAGCATTTTCGCGGCCGCCCGCCTGGTGTCGGGCGCGGTCGTGCTGCTTCCGCTGGTGATCCTCGTGCCGTTCCTGCGCCACAGCCTGGCCCTCAGCGCCACACCGCAGCAGATCGGCCTGGCGTTGATCGCCGCCCTCCTGGCCGCGCTCGTCCAATTTTCAATCGCGTTCTGCTTCGGCATGCTGACGTTCTGGCTGCTGGAAATCCAGGGGCTGGTGATCCTGTCGATGGCCGTCGAATCGGTCCTGGGCGGCCAGATGTTTCCCTTGGATCTTCTGCCGCGCAAGGCGCTGATCGTCGCCCAGGCCCTGCCCTTCTACTACCAGATGTATTTTCCCGCCGCCATCCTGACCGGGCGGGTGCCGGCCGAGCAGATACCGACCGGACTGCTCATCCAGGCCGCCTGGGTCGTCGCTCTCATCGGCATTTCGACGCTGCTTTGGCGGCGCGGCTTGCGCCGGCACACGGCCGTGGGAGGTTGAACGATGAACTACCTGCGCATTTGGCTCGCGGGCGCCCGCTACTCGATCGTCCGCACCCTGATGTTCCGGGGCGACTTCTTCATCTGGTCGATGGTCGAACTTTTGTGGATGGCGGTGAACCTCCTGTTGATCGGCGTCATCTACGCGCACACCGACAGCATTGCCGGGTGGAACCTGTACGAGATGATCCTGCTGGTCGGCACCAGCCTGCTCCTTCAGCGCCTGCTCATGGGCTTTTTCTGGAGCAATCTCTACGAGATGGCCCGCAACATTCAGTCGGGCGCGTTCGACTTCTTTCTGGCGCAGCCGGGCCAGCCGCTGTTCATGGCCTCCACGCGCAAGCTGGATCCGGACGGCCTGATCAATTCGTTCGTGGCGATGGGCATCGTTGTCTATGCCGCGCATCATTTGGGACTGCGCCTGACGGCAATCAATCTGCTCATTTACGCCGGGCTCATGGTCGCCGGCCTGGCCTTCCACTACAGCATCCTGGTGATCACCATGTCGCTGACCTTCTGGCTCTCCAGCGCCCAGGGCATCGAAGGCACCTATTTCACCCTGTCGCAGTTCGGGCGGCTTCCGCGCGAAGCCCTCAAGGGCGTTGCGCGCGTGCTCTTTGTGTGGGTCATTCCCGTTGCCATCGTGAGCAACGTGCCGGCCCGGACGCTGCTGGGGGGCTTCAAGGCCATCTGGGTCCTGTGGCTCCTCGCGATTGCAGTGTTTTGGGTGGGGCTCGCGATCTTCGTGTTCAACCGCGGCCTGCGCCGCTACGCCAGCGCCTCGTCCTGACATGGCCATCGGCGACGCCGCGAGGGAGCGGGTGCAGGAACTGCTGAGCTACCAGTTTCGGGATCCCGCGCACCTGCACCAGGCGCTCACCCATCCGTCGTTTCGGCAGGATCATCCCGACGACGCCGAATCCAACCAACGCATGGAGTTTCTCGGCGACGCCGTGCTTCAATTGGTCCTCACCGAACGCCTGTTCGCGCTGTATCCGGGCGAGCGGGAAGGCGTGCTGAGCAAACGGCGCTCGGCCCTGAGCCGCGGCGACTACCTGGTGTCGCTCGCGCGCCAGATCGGCGTCGACGCCGGCCTGCGGCTGGGCGCCAGCGAGGAATCCACCGGCGGCCGGGACAAGGCGTCGGTGCTGGAGGACGCGTTCGAGGCCGTCGTCGCCGCGGTGTACCTGGACGGGGGATACGTCGCCGCCCGCGATTGCCTGCTGCGGATCTACGGCGATGTCGCCGCCCGCGTCGAGGCGGTGGAGCCGGACGACAATCCCAAGGGCCGTCTGCAGGAGCTGGTTCAGCCGAAGCACGGCAACCGCGCGCTGCAGTACGAGGTTGTCAAGACCGAGGGCGCCGATCACGCGCGATTCTACGAAGTTCAGGTCTTTCTGCTCGGCCAACTGATCGGCCAGGGACGGGGAACGTCCAAAAAGCAGGCCGAAGAGTCGGCGGCCCGATCGGCGCTGGCCGGACTCGAATCGAAGTAGTCCCTTGCCATCGGCCGATTCAGAGGTGAATTAGTCCGATTCGATGGCGCACACCGCCGTTTCGGACCGGGTCAAGATCACTGGAATTTGCACCGCCGCCCGCGGCGCCGTGGCGGCCGAACTCGCGCGCACCCAAGGCGCGGCCGTCTGGCTGGCGATCTGCGACGACCTCAAGGCCGCCGAGCAGCTCGCCGAGGACACCGGGTTCTTCCTCAAAGCTGCCGCTGGCGCCGTAACCGGAGCCGCCGCTGTAGCCGGGGGCGCTGACCCCGGCAGTCCCGCTTTCGACATCACACCTGCCGGGGGCAGCCCCCCCGGCCACAGCGGACAACCGACCCAGATCGTCGTCTTCCCCGAGTCCCAGGCCGACAGCCGCGACATGCGCGAAGCCTTCGCTGCCTCCAGCGACCGCCTGAACGTCCTCTCCAAGCTCAAGGACCCCCACCGCCCCTCCCTCTTCATCGCGACCACCCCCGCGGCGCTGCTCCAATCCGTCCCCGCCCGCGAAGCCTTTACCGCCCGCGAACTCGCCCTGCGCCGCGGGCAGACCCAGCCCTTCGCCCGTCTGCTCGAGCAGCTGCAGGAGCTCGACTACGACTCCGAGGCGGTCTGCGAATCCCCCGGCAGCTACGCGGTTCGCGGCGGCATCATCGACGTATACCCGGTGACGGCGACCCAGCCGTACCGGCTCGATTTCTTCGGCGACGAATTGGAAGACATCCGCGGCTTCGATCCGGTGACCCAGCGATCCGGCGAAAGCGTCTCCGAGATCCGCCTGCCCGCCTCGCCCCGCGTTCGGCTCGAGGCGGCGCGCGCCGGCCTGGCCGACTACCTGCCGGACAACACGCACCTCCTTTTGGTTGAACCGTCCGCCCTCGAAGAGGAGTTCGGGGCCCTCGGCGACAATGAAGGCGGCGGGTTTCCCGCCCTCCTCGCCCGTTGCGCACGGGTGTGGGGCGTTTCGGATCTCGACGAAGCCAGCCCGTGGTTCGACGGCGAAATTGCCGAAACCACCTGGGACACGGAGAGCCTGGTGCATCACCGCCGCTATCCCGAAGAGGGCCTGCTGGCCCAGGATCGCCTGCAGGCCGAGGAATCCGGCCGGAGGGACTTTCTCGGCCAGCTTTCAAACTGGCAGCGCAACGGCTATGAGCTTCTGTTCGTCGCGGCCAAGGAGGGCGAGGAGCAGCGCATGCGGGAAATCCTGACCGACGACAATCGGTTCAAGGGGACAAAGCTGAATTTCCTCCGAGCTGGCAACAACGAGGGTTTCCGTTGGTCCTCCGCTGTAGCCGGGGGCGCTGACCCCGGCAATGGCGACATCGAAAGCGGGACTGCCCGGGGCGCCGACTCCGGCCGCCAGGCTCGCCAAGCCCGGCCCTCTCTCCCAGGGGGCCTGAGCTGGCTCCCCGCCTCCGCCGCCGGCCTCGTCGTCATCACCGAAACCGAAATCTTCGGCCGCCAGCGCCCGCGCCGCGCGGCCGGCGGAGCGGCGCGAGCGGTCGTGCAGCGCGCCCAGGTCGACCAGCTCCTCGATTTCTCCGAACTGGTCGAGGGCGATTTTGTCGTGCATCTGCAGCATGGCATTGCGCTCTTCCGGGGTCTCACCCGCCTGGATACCGCCGTCGGGATCAAGGAAGTGATCTCGCTCGAGTTCGACGAAGGCGTGACGCTGCACGTGCCGCTCACCGAGTCGCACCTCGTCAGCCGGTACGTCGGCCTGTCCAAGGCCCGCCCCCAGCTCGGGCGCATCGGCACGGGGCGCTGGGAAAAGGCGCGTCAGGCCGCGGAGCGTTCCACGCTCGATCTGGCCGCCGAACTGCTCCAGCTCCAGGCGCGCCGCGAAGCCCAGCCCGGCCACGCCTTCCCCGCGGACAACGAATGGCAGCGCGAATTCGAAGGCTCGTTCCCTTTCACCGAAACGCGGGACCAGCTGAAAGCGATCCAGGAAACCAAATCCGACCTGGAACGCACCCGGCCCATGGACCGTCTGATTTGCGGCGACGTCGGATTCGGCAAGACCGAGGTCGCCATCCGCGCCGCGTTCAAGGCGGTGCAGGGCGGCCGCCAGGTGGCCGTCCTGGTCCCGACTACGATCCTGGCGCAGCAGCATCTCAATACGTTTCGCGAGCGCATGGCGGGCTACCCCATCGCGGTCGAGATGCTCAGCCGATTCCGCGCGCCCAAAGAACAGAAGCAGATCCTGGCTGCGGTGAAATTGGGCCAGATCGACATTCTGATCGGGACCCACCGGCTCATCCAATCGGATGTCGCCTTCCAAGAGCTCGGATTGGTCGTCATCGACGAGGAGCAGCGCTTTGGCGTGAAGCACAAGGAGGCGTTCAAGCGGATGCGCGAGACCGTCGACGTGCTCTCGATGAGCGCCACGCCGATTCCGCGCACGCTCTACCTGGCCCTCACGGGCGCGCGCGACTTGAGCGTGATCGAAACCGCTCCGATCAACCGCCATCCCATCCAAACGATCGTGAAAACCTACGACGAAAAAGTCGTGGTCGACGCGGTTCGCTACGAAATCCGCCGGGGCGGCCAGGTATTCTATCTGCACAATCGCGTCGATACCATCCAACTGGTCGCTTCGCGGCTGGCGCAGCTTTTGCCGGATATATCGATCGGCGTCGGCCACGGGCAGATGGAAGCCGCCGCACTGGAGCGCGTGATGACCGACTTCGTCGCCGGCCGGTATCAGGTGCTCGTCTGCACGACCATCATCGAAAGCGGGCTCGATATCCCCAACTGCAACACGATCGTCATTGAAGGCGCCGACCGCTTCGGCCTTTCCCAGCTCTATCAGCTCCGGGGCCGCGTCGGCCGCTTCAAGCACCAAGCCTACGCCTACCTCCTGCTGCATCGCCACACGCGGCTGCTCGACATCGCCCGCCAGCGATTGGCGGCGCTGCGCCAGCACAACCAACTCGGAGCGGGTTTTCGCATTGCCATGCGCGACCTCGAACTGCGCGGCGCCGGCAATCTGCTGGGACCCGAGCAAAGCGGCCACATCGTCGGCGTCGGCTTCGAGCTCTACTGCCAGCTTCTGCGCCAGTCGGTGGCGAGGCTGAAAGGGGAAAAGACCGCGGCGTTCGTCCGCGCCAGCGTAAAGCTGGATTTCGTATTTCTCGGGGAGGCCGTGACGGGCGACAACGCGGGTCGCCAACAGACCGGCTATACGGCGATCAAGGACGCCGAAGATGACGCCTCCTCCCTGCCTCCGGTCGGTCCGATCCAGGCGCGACTGCCGGGCGCCTACATCGCTGAAACCCGATTGCGGATCGACTTCTATCGGCGGCTGGCGCTTGCGGATCAACCTGGCGCACTGAAGGATATCGAAGCCGAACTGAAGGATCGCTTCGGCAAATTTGGCGACGAAGTGCGCGCGTTGCTCCTGGTCACCGAGATTCGGATCCGCGCGGAACAAAAGGGGCTTCTTTCCGTCGAAACCGAACTCCATCGGCTGAAATGCCTCCGGAATAGCGGCCGCCGCGATGATTTTGTCATGATCGGCAGCCGTTTTCCAAGGTTGACCGCCCCCAAGCCCCTTCTACGTTTGCGCGAAATCATCGCCTTTTTGAACAACCTGCCCAACCCATGATGAAGCGTTCCCTGTTCCTTGCCAGCCTGGCGCTGGCCGCTTTGGGGTCCGGCGCGCGTGCTTCCGCCCAATCCGCCCCGGTGGGTGCGACGACGAACAATCCCAGCGACAACCTGAATTTTCGGTTCGCCGACGGCATTATCGCGATTTGCGAGGACAAGGTGATCACGGTGGAAGACGTTCGCGATGCCATGCAGCCCTTCATCGCCGACCTTCAACGCAACTCGAAGAACGAGGACGAGTACGTCCGCCAGGAGACGCAATTGGAGGACAACGTCATCCAGCAGCTCATTGATCGGGTCCTCATTATCAAGGAGTTCCGCAAGGACGACAAGAAGCACATCCCCGACTCCTTCGTCGACGAGCAGATTTCGGACGACCTCACCAACAAGTTCGACAACGACCGCTCCAAGTTTCTGGCCTACCTCCGAGCCAAGGGTCAGACGATCAAGGAGTACCGCAGCGATGTCGAAGACAACATCATCTACGATTACGAGACCCACGAGCAGCAAAAGTCGCTCGAGACGGTCAGCCCGATGAAGATCGAGCAGTTCTACAAGGAGAACAAGGACCAGTTCTACCAGGAGGATTCCGTCGATCTGCGCATGATCCAGCTCGCGCCGACCAACGGCGAGTCTGACTCGATGCTCGAAGCTCGGGCCGAAGCGATTCTCGAGCGATTCAAGGCGGGCGAAAAGTTTGAGGACTTGGCCAAGGAATACAGCCAGGACCTCCACCGCAGCAAAGGCGGCGAATGGGGCGAAATGAAGCGCACCCAGCTGATTCCGGAATTCGGCGACGCGGTCTTCAAGCTCAAGAAGGGCGAAGTCACCGCGCCGATCACCTATCAGCACGCCGTTTACATCCTTTACGTGGGAGACCGAAAGTACGCTGGCATCCAGCCCCTGTCCGCCGTCCATACTCAGATCGAGCACATGTTGCGCACCAAGAATGCCCAGGAAGCCATGGAGCACTGGCTGGAGCGCCTGCGCCGCAACGGGTACGTGAAGCACTTCTAACGATCGCTGTAGCCGGGGGCGCCGACCCCGGCACCCGCGACGTAAAAGGCAGAGGGTGGAGCGCATGGTCCCCATGCGCTCCATCTGAACAGCATTAGACCCCTCCACCTTGCGGCGGAGGGGTCTACTTTCACCTAACCCCTGAAACTAACACCCAACGGATAAGACACCATGCGAAGGTGTAGGTACCCTAAGTTCCAAAAATTCTTCGGTTACGGATTTGAGGCGAGCAATGCTCCCTTGGGCGCCGACTTCGCATAGGCCAAAATGGGACTCTCGGTCGCTTGGAACGCCTTGACCACCACCCCGACGTAAGCCGCGTCGGTCAGGTAGCCCTCGTCCGGCTGATTGTTGCCCAGACCCATCGTCACCCAACCGCGCGCCGTGTGGCTCAGGAGGGTGTGGGCGACCGGGATGCCGTCCGTGTTCACAAAAACAACCGTCTGGCCCGTGTGCAGCGTGTCCAGCGCTGGGCGCTCGGTCACGATCACCGCGTGGTCATGGTAAAGGGGAGCCATCGATTCGCCGCTGCCAATCTGGTAATCCGAACCCGGATGCGCGCGGACGTATTCCTTCGCGCCTTCGATCGCCTCATAGGCGCTGACAACCTTGGGGGCCGGCGAGTACTTGGCCACGTCCTGCAACGAGAGGTTGCGGACCTCGGAGGTCACAACATTCGAGCAGCCGGTGAAAAAAACGGAGCCGACTGCGAGAAGACCGAGGGCGATGAAAGACGGGGCGCGGTTCATTGGGTACGCGTTGATTAAACCATTTGCGGCCGCTCTCATGAATAGGGTCGAACTCGGGATTCCCCCGGAACGATGTCTCATTTTCCCGGATGCATCCCGGGAGCCCCCGGATCGTCTAGGGTGCGCCCCTCACGCCTGGACCGGGAGACGGTTTTGGGCTAGCAATGTCAGATTATCGTCATCCGGTGGAGCGCGTGGCCCCCCTGCGCTGAGCGACATCGCAATCCAAAGCCCATGGGATCCCCGGCGCTTCAACCTCCATCCCGCGTTTGGCCCGAAGCGCAGGGGGACCAGGCGCTCCACCTTCGAATATCGAGGTTCAGAGCAGGCCGGCCTCCCGGAAGGAAAAATATCCCCGGCCCAGCGGATCGGCTCCGACGCGGCCCACGATGACGTGGTCGGCCAGGGTGATCTCGACGGTTTTGGCGGCGTCCTTGAGGAGGTGGGTGATCTGCAGATCGGCCGCGGAGCTGGCCGGATCGCCGCTCGGGTGGGAGTGGCTGGCGATGATCGCGCAGGCTGACTCCCGAATCGCCGCCCGGAATACCTCGCGGGGATGCGCCAGCGTGGCGGTCGCGGTTCCGGACGTCACTTCCACTCGCTTGAGCAGCCGGTTCTTTCGATTCAGGCACAGCACCCAAAACTTCTCCACGTCCACGCCGACGGTATAGGGCCGCAGGTACTCGGCCACGCGGTCGGCCCGGTTCAGGATGGGCCCTTCCTCGGCGGGTGGACCCATGACGCGGCGAGCGATCTCCATCAGGGCGACGAGCTGGCCGCCTTTCACCGGGCCAATGCCCTTCACCCGCCGGAAGTCCGAATCGGTCCACGCGGCCAAACGGGCGAGCGAACCGGCCTCGGCGAGCAGGTGCGACGCCAGGGTGAGGACATCATATCCCTGGGTCCCGTTGCGCAGCAGCATGGCCAGCAGTTCGGTGTCGCTCAGCGCCGCCGGGCCAAACGCTTCCAGGCGCTCCTGCGGCCGCTCATTGCAGGCGATGGTTTTCAGGCGATTCACGAGCGGCGGGTCGTTCGGAAAATTGATCACCGGATATAATAACAAGAGCCGGGGGCTTATCCCGCTGTAGCCGGGGGCGCTGAACCCGGCGTTCCGCTTTCGACGTCGCCCGAAGATCTGCCGGGGTCACCGCCCCCGGGCTACAGCGCACGCGTAAACCGGCGTCTAACTCCCCGCCTCCGCGTGCTCCAAATTCCGCCGGGCTTCCTCAAATTCCGGCTTCGCTCGAACCGCCGCCCGAAACTCTTCGATCGCCTCCGCCCCTCGTCCCGCATGCATCAGCAGCAGTCCGAGGGTATTGTGCGCATAGGCATCCTCCGGGTGAAACTTCAATCCCGCCCTCACCTCCGCGATGCCCGCCGCGAGCCCGCCGTCCGTGTGCGCCACCAGCCAACCCAAATCGGTGTGCGCCGTCGTGAGCTCGGGTTTCAGTCGAACGGCTTCTTGCAATACCGCCATCGCATCGCCCGCCCTCGCGGGATCGCGCATGAGCTCTGTTCCCAGCATCCGATCCGCATCGGCCAGGTGCCCTTCCGCCAACGCCCAATGCGGCCGGCTGCGGAGCGTGGCGCGAAACTGCTCCGCAGCCTCCGCGGGCCGATCCTCCTGCAAATATAGGAGCCCCAACGCCTGCAGCGCCAGCGGATCGCGGGGAGCGTAGCTCAACCCTTTCCGCACGGTGGTGACGGCTTCCGCCGCGCCATCCGGAGTGTGCCCCTGCGCCCACCCGAGCTCGGTGAACGCCTGCACGTCGGGCCGCATCCGCGCCACGGTCTGGAATTCGGCAATCGCCTCCGACAATCGCCCGGGATGGTCCAAGAGAACGAGCGCATACTCGCGCCGAACCTCGGGATCATCCGGAATCTTTTTTGCGGTATCCCTCCAGATCGCGATCTCGCTTCCGTAGACCTTGTTCCGCACCACCGTCATCCCTCCCAGCGGAATCACGAAAATCATCACCGCCAGCGCCCTTCGTCCGATCCACCGATACAAGGCCAGCACCCCGAACGCCACGACCCCCGCGAGCGAAAGATAAAAACGGTGCTCCGCCGTCGGCTGACCGGCCAGCGGGACGACGCTGGTCGTGGGCACGAGGATGACGAGGATCCAGGCCGCCAGAAAACCCACGGCCGGCCAGCATATCAACGCGATCATCGAACCCGCCGCCAAGGCCGCCACGCCCAGCAAATACGGCGCCGCTTGCCCCCACCCGTGAACAAGTCCCATCCCATAATAGAAAACGAGCGGACGCGGCCAAACCGCCAGCTTTAGATACAGCAGGACCGATCGGCACGACGTGAGGAAGTAGGTCAGCGTCGAAACCGGCGCCACGCCGGAGTGCATCCGCTGGGCGACCGAGGACAAATACATTTCCCAACCGATCAGCACCCACGTCCCCAGCAAGACGGCATAATACCCCCGCCGCCGTCTCCACGCCTCGGCGAAATTGCCCGCCACAAATGTGCGATCGTAGAGCAGCAAAACGACCGGCGCAGTGACGATCACCTCCTTGGTCAGAGCGCCCAGCCAGCACGCGATCACCGACCCGGCCAGCCAACCTTTCCCGCCACGAGCCAAACCGTACAGCGCCAGCAAATAGAACAATCCCATCCCGATTTCAGTTCGTTCCGTGATCCAATCCACCCCCGCTGTCGCCATCGGATGGACGACCCATAGCAGCGCGACCGACAAGGCCAGCCACTCCTTGTCCTGACCAAACCGTTCCCGCAGGCATTTCGAATCCAGAGTCCGCCAAACGACGCCAAAGAGTACCAACGCCGCCGCCAGGTGGATCAGCACATTGCCCAGGTGGTATCCCCACGGATTCAATCCGCCCAACGCATAATTCACGGCATAGCTCAGGTTGAGCAATGGCCGCCCGCCCACTCCCGCTGAATCCGGCGGCCGCAGCGCGGTCACGAGCGCTCGGATCGACTCGTTGTCCCGAATCGATCCCCGGTCGTCGAACAGGAACGGCCCCGTCAACGCGTTATGATACGCCGCCCATCCCGCCAAACCGATCGAAAGCGGAGCGCCAAATCGGACGAAACGCATGGAGAAATTCGCTTGTAGTGGGTGGAGCGCATGGTCCCCATGCGCTGGATCGAGGGGACTGGACCTGGGGGTGGCTCAGCCAGCCGGGGCTCCGCCAGCCGAAGCCCAGGGGGCGAAGGCTGGAGCCGACAATCGGACTTGAACCGATGACCCACGCTTTACGAAAGCGTTGCTCTACCAACTGAGCTATGTCGGCGAAAGAACCCGGGGGATACCCGAGAGGTGAAGGGGAAACCTACGCGGTCCTCCGCCGGACTGACAAGTTTAATAGTGCTCAATAGTGAGACTGACGGGGACATTGTGACCCCGGGGGTTGCATCGGTTGGTAAGCCCAGCATTTTCGAAGAGTTATGGCCAAAACCCGCGCTCATTTCCCCAACCTTTCCGCCATCCAATACGAGGGTCCTTCCTCGAAAAACCCGCTGGCTTTCCGCCACTACGACCCCGACGAGGTCGTCGACGGCCAGACGCTGAGCGCGCACCTGCGGTTCTCAATCGCCTATTGGCACTCGTTCCGCGGGGTGGGCGCCGATCCGTTCGGTCCCGGCACGATTCGCCGTCCGTGGGAGCAGGGCCGCGACGCGGTCTCCGTGGCCAAGACACGCATGGACGCCGCGTTCGAATTTTTCACCAAGATCCGCGCGCCATTCTGGTGCTTCCACGACCGCGACATCGCGCCGGAGGGCGAATCCCTCTCCGAGTCGAACCAGAATCTCGATGCGATCGTCGACCACGCCAAGGGCCTGCAGAAGGCGACCGGCATCAAGCTCCTCTGGGGCACGGCGAACCTCTTTTCGAACCCGCGCTTCATGTGCGGCGCGGCCACCAACCCGGACGCGCACGTCTTCGCCTACGCCGCGGCGCAGGTGAAGAAGGCCCTCGAAGTCACCCAGGAGCTCGGTGGCGAAAACTATGTCTTCTGGGGCGGCCGCGAAGGCTACGAGACCCTCCTCAACACGAATCTCAAGCGCGAGCAGGACCACCTGGCGGCGTTCCTCGCCATGGCGGTGCAGCACGCCAAGCGCATCGGCTTCAAGGGCCAGTTCCTCATCGAGCCCAAGCCGAAGGAGCCGACCAAGCACCAGTACGATTTCGACGTGGCGAGCGGCATCGCCTTTTTGCGTACCTACGGGCTCGAAAAGGCGTTCAAGTTCAACATCGAGACCAACCACGCGACGCTCGCCGGCCACACCTTCAATCACGAGATCGACGTGGCCGCCGCCGCCGGCATGCTGGGCTCCATCGACGCCAACACGGGCGACCTGCTGCTCGGCTGGGACACCGACCAATTCAACACCGACGTCAAGGAGCTCACGCTCGCGATGGTTTCCATCCTGCGCGCCGGCGGCCTGGGCAAGGGTGGCTTCAACTTCGACGCCAAGTTGCGCCGGCCCTCGATCGATCTCGAGGACCTCTTCTACGCCCACATCGGCGGCATGGATGCGTACGCCCTGGCGTTCAAGATCGCCCGCCGCATCCTCGCCGAAGGCGAATTCACCCGCATCGTGGCTGACCGTTACTCGAGCTTCGACTCGGGCTTCGGCAAGGACATCGAGCGCGGCAAGACCAGTTTCGTCGAATTGGAGAAGCTCGTCCTGACGAAGCTAGGCGAACCCACCGCCCGCAGCGGACGGCAGGAACGCCTGGAAAATCTGCTCAACACCTACCTGCACTGAGCAAGGGTGGAGCGCATCGTCCCGATGCGCTGAGCGACACGGAAGCGCATGGGGACCATGCGCTCCACCTCGCGATGACCCGGCTACAGCCAATCAGGATTCGTTATGCTGCACGTAGTACAAAATATCGTGCCGCAGATTCCGAATCCAATCCTCGCGGGTAAACGACATGATCCGGTCGTCCGCGTGGTGGCCGACCAAGTACGAGCTTGAGTAGAGGTCGACCCGGCCGCGGTTGAAGGAAAACGTCACGTCGGCATCGACATGGTGATGGAGCAGATGCCCCGTCACGGTGTGTTCGCCGGTCGAGACGACGGTCCAGCCCCGATGTTGGAGAGCCGCCAGAATCGCCGACTGCACCTGCGAATGAGATAGGCCCGGAGGCAGATCGACGCTCATCATCGGCTGCTCGGCAATGGCCGGTGGCGGTTCAGGCTGCGCCTCTTCCACCACCGGTGGCGGAGGGGGCGTCGCGTTGTCGGGAGATGCAGCCGGAGGGGGAGGCGGCGGTGGCGCCTGATCTTGCGCCATCAACCGGACGGTGAGGGCCGTCGCGCTCATCACACTGAGCATGGCGGCGGTTCGAATGAGAGATGATTTATTATTCATGGGTCATGGATTGCACGACTGGACCCACCGCCTTGGACGCCTTCGCCCATTCGCCGGTTCCGGTTCGCTGGCCGACGCAAAACGCACGAGCGCTCCCGATCCGGGCAATTTTGCCATGGCCCATTCGATGGGGAACTTATTCTCCCCCAATACGATCAAGCAGAGGGGTGAGGGCCGATGATCCGATTCTTTACGCGGAAGACTCCGACGATGACGTATTTCTACTGCAGCGCGCCTTTGTGCGCGCCCAGGTCACCCACCCTCTGGTGACGGTTCGAGACGGCCGAGCCGCCGTCGATTACTTGCGAAGCGCACAAAATGCGGAAAAAAGCGCCCTCCGGCGCACACGTCCGCTGCCTGGCTTGGTGCTCCTCGATCTCAAAATGCCGCACCTGTCCGGCCTGGATGTGCTGAAATGGATTCGGGCGCCCGACAATCAAATTGCCCATCTCCCCGTGCTCATGCTGTCCACGTCCGGCGCCAACCAGGACATTCAGCGGAGCTTCGCCGCCGGCGCCAACGGCTACCTGGTCAAGCCCTCCCACCCCGGCGAATTGGACACGCTGGTCAGCGGACTCAAGCAAGCCCTCACCCACATCGAAACCGCCGACTGGCGCAATATCACCGGCGCCAAGTTTCCGCAGCAGTAGAACCGACGTCGTCCAATTGCGACGTCCAACGTGAAACAAGCCGGGGGCTTATCCCGATGTAGCCGGGGGCGCTGACCCCCGGCACCTGCGACATCGAAAGCGGAATTCTTGTCTCCGCCCCGCTCTCCGCCACTATGGCGCGGCGATGAATCGGCGCCGATTTCTCAAACAATTCGGAGCAGCCACGCTCGCACTCGCCCATCGAAAAGCCTGGGCTGCCGCCGAACCACCGTCCCGCCCGCCCGCCTTCTGCACCGCCAACGCCCGTTGGCAGTCCGCCTACGACGCCGCCCTGGCCGTGCTCGCCGGCAACGTGCGCCACTTGCCGCAATGCCCCGACGATCCCGTCCTGATTGAAGGCGCCCAATACAACGGCATCTGGATGGAATGCGGCCCGCACGAGTCGCTCGTCTATCGCAAATTCCGGCCCGACGCGGCGCGCGGCTGCCACCGGATTTTCTTCAACGCCCAGCACCCCGACGGGCAATTTCCCGCTTCGATCCGAACGACGGGCGCCGGCTACGGCCAAATCCAGATGGTCGTGCCTCTCGCTTCGACCGCCTGGGAGCTGGCTCGCGCGACC
This sequence comes from Opitutaceae bacterium, assembly GCA_036502225.1. Taxonomy (GTDB): domain Bacteria; phylum Verrucomicrobiota; class Verrucomicrobiia; order Opitutales; family Opitutaceae; genus Palsa-1447. The sequence continues at coordinate 105,729 of DASXYY010000020.1, read as the reverse complement.
GGCGACGAATCTTTGCTGCACGCCGCCTATGCCGCGTGCTCTCGCTGGGACAATTGGCTGGTGCGTTACCGCAATCACCGGGGCACCGGCCTCGTGGAAGGCGTCTGCACCTACGATGCCGGAACCGACAATAGCCCGCGATGGGCGGGAATGCCCAACCGCTGCCCCGATGGCGACGCCCGGCAATACCCGTCGGATCCCACCTTGCCGCGACTCTGTCCGGACCTTTCCGCCACGAGCTACGGCGCGCGCGTCGCCCTCTCCCAGATGGCAAAGGCGCTCGGCCGAGATTCCGAGTCGGACCAATGGGCGGAGAAAGCCGGGACGCTACGCCGCGCGATCCTCTCCCAGCTCTATTCGCCCGAGGACGCGGCATTCTACGATCGGGACGCGCAGGGCCGCTTCGTCCGCGTCCGCTCCGAAATCATCACGCGCGTCTGCAGCGAGCATGTTCCCGACCAGAAACTTTTCGACGAACTTTGGCGCCGGCAGATTCATCTTCCCACCGCCTTCTGGCCCGACTTCCCGATCCCTTCCGTTGCGTTGGACGACCCGCACTTCGTCCGCCCCATCCCTCACAATTCGTGGGGCGGCGCGTCCCAGGCGCTCACCGCCCTGCGCACGTCGCGCTGGTTCGACCACTATGGCCGCCCCTCCGAACACGGCCATCTGATGTCGCGCTGGTGCGAGGCGATTCAACGCGACCCGACGTTTCGCCAGCAAATCGATCCGCTCTCGGGAGTGTTCACGGACGGCGACAATCCCGCCTACTCCCCCTGCGCCCTCGTGATGTATGACTTCACGTGGCGGCTGGCCGGCATCGTCGAGCATTCAACTTCGATCGATTGGAATGTGCATCCCGAGCATCCCGTTGCGCAATCGGCCCGTTTTGCCCTGACAACCGACGGCGGCAGCGAAGCCGCTCTCAGCTACGGGCCGCAGGGCGTTTCGCTCCAGCTGGCGGGACGGGAAATCGCCGTTGTCAAAATCGGAGCCGCGCGCGTCACCACGGACAATTCAGGCCGAATCCGGCAACTGACGGGCATTTCCCAGACTGCCGAAAGAGTCGTGGTGAAGCAGCACAATCGGGAGCCGATGCACTTCCTCCTGAATCCAAATCAAGTCGTGGCATTCGAAAAGTAACCTGGTGAAGAAACGATTTCAGATCGGCGGAGTCGGATCGGATTGCGAGGGTGGAAGCGGCGGCCCGCCGCTTCTTTCACCGGCTGAAGCGGCGAGCCGCCGCTTCCACTTTGGCCAAATTACCCGCTGCCTGGCGCCAGCTTTCTTATTGTTCCCCTGCGTTTCAACCGCGTTCAGCGGCGAGCTGGCGACGAATAGGCCCGATTCACGCGAAACCTCCGTGCCTTGGATCCAGGCTCCCCTGGGCCGACTTCCCGGAGTCGATGAACTGCCGGTGCAAAAAGAGCTGCCGGACGTTCTCGTCGCGAACGACGGCGCCCGCGTGACCACGCTCGGACAATGGAAGCAGCGGCGGGTCGAGATGAGACGCATTCTGGAGTACTACGCCGTGGGGCAAATGCCGCCGGCACCTGGCAACGTAACCGGTACCGAGACGAAATCCGCCACGGTGCTGAATGGCACGGTGCGTTATCGCCTCGTGCATCTGACGTTCGGGCCGCGCTCCGAACTGAGCCTGAACATTGGGATTTTCACCCCGGCCAAAGGCGCGCTCTTTCCGGCGATCATCTATCAGGGCGGCCCTCCTCCGGACGCGCCGCTTCTGCCTCGCCTGCCGCTGGGGCCGGGACAGGGCCGCGGGGTCGATGCGCTACTGCCCGCAACGCCGACCAATCGGCCGGCGCCAGCCGCCGGGCCCGAAGCGGCGTTTACCCGGCCGACCACGGCCGAAGCGGTCGCGGAGCGCTTTGCGCAGGTCTTTCACCGAGGATACGCGCTCGTCATCTACAACAACAACGACTGCGCCGAGGATACGACCCTGCGCGAACCGAACGGCAGTTGGGCCTTTCGCACCACCCGGTTCTTTCCCGCCTATCCGGGATATGATTGGGGCGTGCTCGCGGCCTGGGCCTGGGGAGCATCGCGGATTGCCGATTACCTTCAGACCGATCCGTGGATCGATGGCACGAAGCTAATCATCACCGGCGCCTCGCGCGCCGGGAAATCCTCGATGATCGCGGCCGCGTTCGACGACCGCCTGATGGGCGCGCCCGTCGTGACCGGCGGCGGCGGCATCGGCGCCTATCGCATCGCCGGCGCGCGCGGCAGTGAATCGCTCGAGGCGATGCTGAAGAAATACCCGAATTGGTTTTCGCCGAATCTCCATCCGTTCTGGGGCCAACGGGAGAAGCTGCCCTTCGACGAACACTGGTTTCTAGCGCTCTGCGCCCCCCGGCCCTTCATCGCGCTCGAAGGCGATGCCGATCGGATTTCGCTGCCCGAAGCGGTGCGCGCCTCGATTGAGGGAGCCAAACCGGCCTACGATCTCTATGGCATGCCCGACCGTTTGGGCGTCCACTATTCGCACCACGCGCACGCGTTCACGGAGGAAGATTGGACCGCACTCATGGATTTCGCGGACCGGTACCTTATTGCCGGTGCAACGAGCGCTCGCATCGCAAATGTCCGCGACTACGGCGCCAAAGGAGATGGCGCCACCATCGATACCCAGGCATTACAGCGGGCGCTAGACGCCCGCGCGGTCGACGGGGGCGGCGAAGTCGTCGTTCCCGCCGGCCGGTACCTGATCGGCAGCATTCAAATCGGCACTCATACGCTGCTCCGCCTTGAGGCCGGCGCCGTGCTCGTCGGAAGTCCCCATCTGTCTGACTACCCCTTGACCGACGTTCGCTGGGAAGGCCGAGGTGAACTGGGCCGCCGCGGGTTGATCTACGCGGCGGAATCGGACCACGTTGGCATCGTTGGACCGGGCCGCATTGAAGGAGCTCCATGGGGCACCAACGCGCCGGACGGCACGCGCAACCCGGTGGTGCTAGAGGCCGTTTCCTGTCACGACGTGCGCTGGAACAACCTCACGATCGTCCAAGGCCGCCATTGGGCGACGCATCCCCTCTATTGCTCCAACGTGGAAATTCGCGGGCTTTCGATCACCAGCGGCCGGGACGGAATCGACGTCGATTCCTGCCGCGACGTGCGGATTTCCGACTGCGATATCCATTCGGGCGACGACAGCATCAGCCTCAAATCCGGTCGGGGGCTCGACGGCGCGCGCCTCGGCCGCCCCTGCGAAAACATCGTCATCGACGGCTGCACCTTGGCTGACCGAAATTTCGCCAGCATCGGAATCGGCAGTGAAACCTCCGGCGGCGTGCGCAATGTGCGCATCGCGCACTGCACCCTCCAAGCTCGCACGGCCGCGATTTACCTAAAGAGCCGCATCGGACGAGCCGGTTCCGACGACCACATCTGGGCGGACGATCTGGACGTGAAAGCGGGCGAACTGCTTCGCATTAACTTGGCCACCGCCGGCAACAAGAGCACGGTCGACGATCCGGTCGACGGACCAGCCGGCATTCCGGGCGCAAGCGACATCCAAGTGTCCAACGCCCGGGCGGCCGTAAACGCGCTGGTCGTCGGCACTCAAATCCCCATGGAAAAACCTCTGCGCGGCCTCGTCTTGCGGCACATCACCGGCAGCGCCAAGACCGGAATACACTTGGCCAACATGACGGACGTGCAGATAACTGATGTTCATGTGTCCGGCCTCACCGAGCCGCTGCTCTCGTTGCACGAGGTTACGCGAATCGAGAACCAACAATAGGTGGAGCGCATGGTCCCCATGCGCTTAGACCTCCATCCGCGTTCGGCGCCGAAACGCATCGCAGCCAAAGGGGTCACGTGGAGCTAAAACACCTTCGCACCTTTCTTGCCGCAGCGGACGCTCTCAACATTTCCGAAGCGGCGCGGCGATTGAGGGTCACGCAGCCGGCGCTCAGCCGGCAGATCAAGGAACTCGAATCCGAAATCGGCAGCCCCCTTTTCGTCCGCCGCCCGAACGGGCTGCGGCTGACCGAAGCGGGCAAGGCTCTCCAGACGCATGGAGGCGCCGCGCTGGCTCAGGTCGATTCGGCCGTAGTGAAGGCGAAGCAGTCGGCGGAGACGGACGCCTCCGTGCTTCGCGTCGGCTACTACAGCAGCCTTTGCGTCTGGGCCAATATCCTGGGACGCGCTTTCGAGAAACTCGCGCAGCGATTTCCCAAAGTCACCACGCAGCTATCTGAGAACGGCAGCGCGAAGCTGGCCGAGGAAGTCGCCAACGGAAGCCTCGACGCCGCCCTGCTCGGCCCCGGCGAATTCGCCCCAACGCCGGGCGTCGTGATGAAACCGGCCTGCGAAGTCCCTCTCGTGGCCGTCATGGCCGCGAATCATCGCCTGGCAAAGAAGCGCCAACTTTCCGTTTCGGATCTGCGCGATGAACCGATCCTCGGGGTCGCCAAAAAGGCCGCGCCGGGCCGGGACGTCGCATTCGTGGCCGCTTGCCGCAAGGACGGATTCACGCCCCGCATCGCCGCGGAAGCCGCCAGCCTGCCCGACTTGATGGTGGGGCTGACGCAGCACTCCAGCCTGGCCGTGGTCGATGCGTTCGTCCTTCTCGCACCGATGCCTGGCATCGCGTTCGTCCGCTTCAGGGCGCCAGAGCTCAGCGTGCAAATCATGGCGGCCTACTCCTCGCAACTCACGCCGGCAGGAAAATTGTTCGTGGAACTGACGCTGGCCGAAGCCAAGCGCGCGTCGAATTCGCTGCAGCGATCGAACGGCTCTTGAGGGCCGCGCAGCCATGCCAGCCCGGCATGGCCCCCGCCAGTCATGGCATTGGTGGCGCACCGCGGACCCTGATATTCTGATCGCCGAACAGTAAGTCAAAAATCCAACCACATCACTCCCATGCCCAAGTATGTCATCGAGCGCGATATCGCCGGAGCCGGAAAATTCTCCCTCACCCAGCTCCATCAAGCCTCCAAAAAATCCTGCGAAACCCTGGACCAGCTCGGCCCCAAAATCCAATGGGTCCAAAGCTACGTCACCGACAACAAACTCTACTGCATCTACATCGCCCCCAGCGAAGACCTGATCCGCGAGCACGCCCGCGTCAGCGGCTTCCCCGCCAACAAGATCTCAGAGGTAAAAGAGGTGATCGACCCCACGACCGCCGAAGTTTGAACGGATACCTCGATCACCCCGCGACTGGATCGCTGTTGCCGGGGGCGCCGACCCCGGCATTTGCGACATCGAAATCGGATTGCCGATGCGGAGAAAGAAATGTGCGAACTGGTGATTCGGCCATGGGTCGTGGCCGAAGCCGTTTAAGTGCTGAACGGCGTCCCTGTGGGTCCTAAAACGGATCGGCCGGGGTCAGCGCCCCCGGGCTACAGGGAGCCGAGCACTGAAGCCCTTCTTTGAGCCGTCCTCCTCCGCCCGTTGGGCTTCGGCGGACACGCATCGCGAAAGATGGTGGTAGGACCTGGATTCGAACCAGGGAAGGCGTAAGCCAGCAGATTTACAGTCTGCCCTCGTTGGCCACTTGAGTATCCTACCAAGTGCGGAAAGGGAAAACTCTCGGGTGGACGTTCGGGTTTCAAGGCTTTTTTGTCGGGGCAGTTACCCATGCACACGGAATTGCGCGATCTGCCCTCCCGCCTTTTGGCCAATGGGTATCTCGCGCATCTGCTGACCATTGCGGGATTCGTCCTGGCGGTCGTCCTGATCGCGCGGCTCATGAGCGAAAAGAAGGCTCCGGCCAACACGTTTGCCTGGCTGCTGGGGATCCTGTTCATCCCGTATTTGGGCGTGCCGCTGTTTCTGCTCTTTGGGGGCCGCAAGCTTCGGCGGGTGGCGCAGAGGAAATCCACAGTCCAACCCACCCTGCCCCACTCGCTGGCCGGTCCGGACGTGGGACCCGACGGGCCGGTCGCCCACACCATCGTCGCGGCGGGGGGCACCAGCCCGATCGGCGGCAATCGCGTTCAGTTTCTGGCCACCGGCGAAGAGGAATTCGCCCAGTTGGAGCGCCACATCCGGGTGGCCAAGCACACGATTCACATCACCACCTTCATCCTGGGCCGGGACGAAACCGGGAAACGCATCATCCAACTGCTTGCACAACGCGCCCGCGAGGGCGTCAAAGTCCGCCTGCTGCTGGATTCCCTGGGCTGCCTGTTCACCCGTTCCGCGTTCGTCCGGCCATTGCGGGAAGCGGGCGGCGAGATTGGACGCTTCATGCCGGTCCTGCCGCTAACCTCGCGCAGTTCGGCGAATCTGCGGAATCATCGCAAGGTCGCGATCTTTGACCATGCCACGGCCATCGCGGGCGGACGCAATCTAGCTCGCGAGTACATGGGTCCGAACCCGTACCGCAAGCGGTGGCGCGACCTGGGCTCGCTCTACGAAGGGCCGGCGGCGGCCCTGATCAACGAAATCTTCATTGCGGACTGGTGCTTCGCGACGCGGCAGAATTCCGATTTGCTGCACGCGGAGATACCCGCCGCCATCGCCGCGTCCCGCGGCGAAAGCGAGCTTCAGGTCGTGGCGAGCGGCCCGGACGTGCCGGGCGATCCGCTCTACGAGGGCATCATCGCGATGATCCAGGATGCCACGCAACGCATCCGGATCGTCACGCCCTATTTCATTCCGGACGACGTGCTGCTGCGGTCTCTGATCGTGAAGGCCCGGGCCGGGCGGGAAGTCACGCTGATCCTGCCCGCGCGGTCGAATCATCCGGTCACGGATTTCGCCCGCCGGCACTACCTGCGGGAACTGATCCGCGCCGGCGGAAAAGTGCTGCTCTACCCACACGGCATGGCCCACTCCAAGGCGATGATCATCGACGATCGCATCGGCTTGGTGGGATCGGCCAATTTCGATCTGCGCAGCCTGTTCGTGAATTTCGAAGTGGGGATCGTGCTGCATTCCGCCCACGACGTCGCGGCGCTGGGCCGCTGGTCGGATGAGCTCGTCGCCCAGTGCGTGGAGGCGACGGTTCAGACGCCGAAGGGGCGGATCATGGGGAATTTGGCGGAGGATTTGAGCCGGTTGCTGGCGCCGCTGCTATAGCGGGTGGAGCGCATGGTCCCCCTGCGCTTCGGTGTTCGATGCGGCAAGCGGGCGGAGATTCAAGCGCGTGGGGACCACGCGCTCCACCCGTCACTGCAGCAGCATGTACTCCACCGACTCCTGCAAAGCCTCCCAGCTGGCGTCGATGATGTTCTCGTTCACGCCGACCGTGACCCAGATGGAATTGCCGTCGCCGCTTTCGAGGAGCACGCGGGTGCGGGCGCTGGCGCCCTGACTGCTCTCGAGGATGCGGACCTTGTAGTCGCGCAGGGCCATTTTCTTGATCTGCGGATACGTTCCCTCGAGCGCGCGGCGCAAGGCCAGATCCAGCGCGCCCACAGGGCCGTTTGATTCGGCCACGGTGTGCACCGACTGGCCTTCGACATTGATTTTCACCGTCGCCTCGGCCCAGAGCTCGCCCTTGTGGCGTTCAATGATCACCCGGTAGCCCTCGACTTCGAAAAACTGCTTCCGCTGGTTGAGCCACTTCGCGACCAGCAGCTTGAAGGAAGCGTTCGCCGCCTCGTACTCATAGCCGCGGAATTCCCGGTCCTTCAGCTCGTCGATGAGGCCCTTCATCTCCGGGCGCTTTTCATCGAGCTCGAGGCCCATCTCGCGCGCCTTCAGCGCCAGGCTGCTGCGGCCCGCCATGTCCGATACCAGCACGCGCGTGCGGTTGCCGACCCGCGCCGGATCGATGTGCTCGTAGCTGCGGGCGACCTTCTGGGCCGCGTTGGCGTGCAAGCCGCCCTTGTGGGCGAAAGCCGACTGGCCGACAAACGGCGCCTTCGGATCGGGGCGCAGGTTCGCCAGCTCGTCGAAGAAGAGCGACAGGTCCCGCAGCTGGCCCATGTTGCCGGCGCAGGCGGCCGTCTTGCCCATCTTCAGAAATAGATTCGGCAGGATCGAGATGAGGTTGGCGTTGCCCACCCGTTCGCCATAGCCGTTCATCGTGCCCTGAACGAGCACGGCCCCGGCCTCGACCCCGGCGAGCGACACCGCGACTCCCAGGCCGCTATCGTTGTGGCAGTGGACGCCGACCTTGTCGGCGCCGAAGCGCGCGATCGCCGCTTCCGTGATCCGCCGGACATCGGGGACCAGCTTGCCGCCGTTGGTCTCGCAGAGCGTGACATTGCTCGCCCCGCCTCGAATGGCCGCCTCGAGCGCGCGCATCGAGTAATCGGGGTTGTCGAGATAGCCGTCGAAGAAATGTTCGGCGTCGAAGATCGCTTCGCGCCCTTGGGCAACGAGGTGGCGGAACGAATCCTCGATCATCGCCAGATTCTCTTCCGGCGTCGTCTTCAGCACCTCGGTGACGTGGAGAAGCCAGGTTTTGCCGACGAGCGTGATGACCGGCATGCCGCTCTCCAGGACGGTCTTCAGCTGGGCATCCTCGCTGGCCTTCGCGCCCGCCCGGCGCGTCGCCCCAAAAGCCGCCATCTTGGCGTGCTTCAGCTTGAGATGCTTCGCCTCGGCAAAAAAGGTGATATCCCGGGGATTTGATCCTGGGAAGCCGCCTTCGATGTAATCGATTCCGAACTGATCGAGGCGCTCCGCGATCAGCAGCTTGTCGGCGACGGAGAAACTGATCCCCTCGCCCTGCGTGCCGTCACGGAGCGTCGTGTCGTAAATCTTGAGCGAAGCGCTCAATTGCACGCGGCCGCGGCCGCTTGCACCAGTTCGATGAAGCTGCGCGACTCGAGGCTCGCGCCGCCGATCAGGCCGCCGTCGATGTCCTTTTGACGAAGGAGTTCCGGAGCATTGGCTGGCTTCATCGAGCCACCGTAGAGGATGCGCACGCGCTGGGCCGACTGTTCGCCGTAGAGCTTGGTGAGCAGGCCGCGGATGTATGCATGCACTTCCTGGGCCTGGTCGGTCGTGGCCACCTTGCCGGTGCCAATCGCCCACACGGGCTCATAGGCGATGACGATGGTGGCCGCCTGCTCCTTGCTCGTGCCTTCCAACGCCGCTTCGAGCTGGGTCTGAACGACCTTGAGCGTCCTGCCCCCTTCGCGCTCGGCGAGGGTTTCGCCGACGCAGAGGATGGGGCGCAGCTGATTCTTGAGCGCCGACAGGAGCTTCTGGTGGATGAATGCATCCGTCTCGCCCAGGAGCGTCCGGCGCTCGCTGTGTCCGAGAATCACGTGGGTGACGAACAGCGAACGCAGCATCGGAGCCGAGATTTCGCCGGTGAAGGCACCGCTCGCCTCCGGGTGCATGTTCTGCCCGCCCAGTTTCACTTGCGAACCTTCGATTTCCTTGCTGACGGTCTCGAGCGCCGTGAACGGAGGGCAGATCACCACGTCCACGTCGTTCTGCTTGCCGACCGCTGCGGCGATTTCGCGCGCGAGGCCCGCGGCATCCGCCGCGGACTTGTTCATCTTCCAGTTTCCAGCGATGAGCTTGCGGGGTTGCATCAGGATTCGAGGTAGGCGACGCCCGGCAGGACCTTGCCTTCGAGGAATTCGAGGCTGGCGCCGCCGCCGGTCGAGCAATGGGTCACTTTAGTGTCCACTTTGAATTTCTTGGCCGCGGTGGCGGTGTCCCCGCCGCCCACGACCGTGATGGCGCCGCGCGCGGTCGCTTCGGCAACGGCGTCGGCCATGGCCTTCGTCGAGCCTGCGAATTTCTCGAATTCGAACACACCCGAGGGCCCGTTCCAAACGATGGTCTTCGCGTTGAGGATCGTGTCGCGATAGAGGGCGATCGACTTGGGGCCGGCATCGAGGCCTTCCCACCCGTCGGGCACGCCCGTGCTGTCGTCCGCCAGGCGAGTGTTCGCGTCGGGCGCAAACTTGTCGGCGCAAAGATAGTCCACCGGGAACACCAGCTTGACGCCGCGCTGCGCGGCCTTGGCCGACAGCTCGGCGACAATTTTGGCGCCCTCGGGGTCGAACAGGCTTTTGCCGATCGGCATGTTGTTCAGCACCTTTTTGAAAGTGTAGGCCATGCCGCCGCCGATGATGATCACATCGGCCTTTTCAATCAGGTTCTTGATGAGCGGAATCTTGTCCGCGATCTTGGCGCCGCCGAGAATGGCCAGCAGCGGGCGCTTCGGCGTTTCGAGCACCGAGGCAAAGGCATTGAGCTCGGCTTCCATGAGGAAGCCGGCCGCCTTGTCCTTGAGCCCGACGCCGACCATTGAGGAATGGGCCCGATGCGCCGTGCCAAACGCGTCGTTCACGAAAACGTCGCCCAGCTTGGAAAGACTGGCCCGGAAGGCCGCCACCGCGGCCGGGTCGGCCTTGCGGGACGTGCCGTCCTCGAGCTTCACCTTGCCCTCTTCCTCGATGTGGAAGCGCAGATTCTCGAGCAAGACCACCGTGCCGGGCGCCAGCTTCGCGCAGGCGGCTTCCACCGCCGGCCCGACGCAGTCGTCCAGGAACTTCACCGGACGGCCGAGGAGCTTCTCCAGCTCCGCGGCGACCGGCGCCAGGGAATACTTCGGGGCGCGCACGCCGTCCGGGCGGCCGAGATGGCTCATCAGCACCACCGACGCGCCCTGGTCGAGCGCGTGCTTGATGGTCGGAACAGCGGCCGCGATCCGCTGGTTGTTCGTGATGGCGCCCGTCGCCTTGTCCTGCGGCACGTTGAAGTCGACGCGCATGAGAACGCGCCGACCCGCCAACGGCAGGTCCCGGATGGTCTGGAATCGAGCCATGGGGCTGGTCAGAGCTTGTCCGCGACCTTGCGCAGCAGATCGACGCAGCGGTTGCTGTAGCCCCACTCGTTGTCGTACCACGAGACGAGCTTGAAGAAGCGCTTGTTCAGCTCGATGCCGGAACCGGCGTCGAAGATCGAGGAGTTCTTGTCGTGGATGAAGTCCGACGACGCGACCTCATCGGTCGTGAAGGCGAGAATGCCCTTCAGGTAGGTTTCGCTGGCGCGCTTCATCGCGGCGCTGATCTCCTGATAGGAGGTCTCCTTGACCGTCTTGACCGTGAGATCGACCACTGAAACGGTCGGGGTCGGCACGCGGAACGACATGCCCGTAAGCTTGCCCTTCACTTCGGGGCACACGAGGCCCACGGCCTTGGCCGCGCCCGTCGTGGAGGGAATGATGTTGATCGCCGCGGAACGGCCGCCCTTCCAGTCCTTCTTCGAGGGGCCGTCGACCGTCTTCTGGGTCGCAGTGTACGAATGGATGGTCGTCATGAGGCCTTCCTCGATGCCGAAGCCTTCCTTGAGCAGCACGTGGACGAGCGGCGCCAGGCAGTTCGTCGTGCAGGAGGCGTTGGAAATGATGCTGTGCTGGGCGGCGTCGTACTTGTCGTCGTTCACGCCCATCACCAGGGTGATGTCCTCGCCCTTGGCCGGAGCGGAGATGATGACCTTCTTCGCGCCCGCGGCAATGTGGCCCTTGGCCTTTTCCGCCTCGGTGAAGAGACCGGTCGACTCGATGACGATCTGGACGCCCAGGGCGCCCCAGGGCAGCTCGGCGGGCGTCTTGGCGCTCACCACCTTTATGTCATGCCCATTGACGATCAGCACGTCGTCCTCGGCCTTGTCGGCGGCCGACTTCTTGGAACCGACCGTTCCGGAGAACTTTCCCTGGGTCGAATCGTATTTCAGCAGGTAGGCCAGATTGTCCGCCGGGACGATGTCGCCGACGGCGACGACGTCGAACGTGGAGCCGAGGAGCCCCTGTTCAACCAGAGCGCGGAATACCAGGCGGCCGATGCGGCCGAACCCATTGATGGCAACTTTGACGGGCATTTGAGTGTGGGTGTTCTTGAGTTTGGTTAGGAAGTCCGCGCGCGAGCGCGGGGAAGGTCCATTCAACGCCGATCCGGCGCGGTTGGCAAGGGGGTTTTAAACCAGCCCCTTGGCAAAGGTGGAGCGCGTGGCCCCCACGCGCTTGGACCGTTGCCCGCGTTCGGCGTCAAAGCGCATGGGGACCATGCGCTCCACCCCCAGAAGGAGGGCCGATGCACTCCTTTTGCGGCCTCATCGCCCTCTTTGTCATGGGAGCGTCAGATCGGAATTTTGGATACACCGAAAAGTGTAAGAATCGGCGACACTTTTCACCGGAATGACGCAATTCATTGGCCGCGCCCCGGCGGCGTAAAAAAATTTTACCCGCTGCCTTCGAGCGGCATGAACATTTGAGGTCCTAGGCGGTCAGGGTCGGCGCAGATTCTGCTTTAACTCCGCGTCGGAAGAAAGGGGGGGTGCGGCGTCCGTTGCCGCCCAGGGACACCAGCCATGAAGAATGCCATCATTTCACTCGTGCTCGCAGCCGCCGCGGTCTCGCACCTCGGAGCGGCGCCCCATGCCTATCGCGGGGAAATTACGGAGGCGATTACCTTCACCAGCGGCAGCCCGTACTCGATCGGCGAGACCTTCCACGGTTATTACGAGTACACCTCCGACAGCATCAACGGGACGTTTTATACCGGCGATCCAACTCTCCTTCCCAATGGAGTGAACGAAAGCCTCACGGGATCGTTTTATCTGCCGTGGTATGCCTCGGCGTACGGCGTAGACCAAGATGGCAACCCGGTATGGGTGTCGGAGGGGCTGGCCGGCCAATATCAGGGCTTTGGCACTCGAAATAGCGGCGACCTGCAAGTATCGGGGGGGCATTTCACGGGCTTCGACTGGTCCTGGGAATTGGGGGCTTATTATGCGACGGCCGGAGCCGGTGCCGGCGGCGGGGGAATCTACGCGCTCAGCATGTACGACCAGGCCCCGACCGAAGCGAATGCCTCCCTGGTTTTCGGCAATCCGATCCAGATTCCCGATCGCGGTGCCACGATCACCTTGATGACCCTCGGTCTGCTGCTGATCATCTATGCCTGGCGGCGCGGGCGCGGGTTTCAGGACGAGATTTGATCGAGTCGCTACGCCTCGCACGTCCACAGCGCGCAGCCCATCGCCGGGATAAATATCTGGCCCTGCACCCGGTGCAGGCCGCCGCGCACCACCCGCAGATAGAACCGGTCGTGATCGGCGATCTGCCGCCACGGACCCAGCGCCGTCACCGCCGGCCCCACCTCGATCACCGCATCATTCGTCGTCGGGTTGACCGCATAGAGCAGGCGGGCGGGCCCGAACGAGCGGTCGGCATTGTAAAGCACCGCCACGGGGGCCGGGTCGGCCGACCGGAAAAACTGGAAGAACCCTTCGCCCGGCCGGGTGAAGTGCCGCAGCAGCCGGCCGTACGACCCCTGGCGGAATTCGATCCAGTCCGCAAAATAGGCGTGCGTGCCCAGGTAGCGCTGCAGCCGGCGGTAATCGAGCGCGTTCAGATCGCCGCGCTGGTAGGTGTTGCTCACGCCCCGCTTCGAGTGGAGAAAATCCTGGCCCGCGGCGAGCATCGGAATCCCGAGCGACATGAACAGGATCGATGCCATCAGATGCGTGCGCCGCCGGTCGTTCGCCGTCGGCGCCTGGCCGTCGCCGCCGGGATTCTCCGTGATCAGGTCGATCCAGCTGCGGTCGTCGTGCGACTGGGTGTAGTTGACCGTCTGCGCGGGCCACTTGGCGAAGTACCAGGGGGAGCCGCGCAGGAAATACTCCAGGCGCGAGCCGTCGCCGCGCCCCAGGACGTACTGGCGGACGAAGTCTCGGTATCCGTCGTTCCATGACGCCCAGCCGGTGTCGCGCAGCGCCCCCGCGATGTGCCCGCGGTAGCTCCAGGGCTCGGCGATCAGGATCACGTCGGGCTTGACCCGCTTGAGCGCGGCCTCGATCTCCCACAGCACGTCCAGCCCGAGGATCTCCGCCAGGTCGAAGCGGAAGCCGTCCACTCCGTAGGCCGTGATCAGGTGCGTGCAGCTGTCCACGATGAGCCGGCGGGCCATCGCCGCGCGGGCGCGCAGGTCGTTGCCGCAGCCGCTCCAGTTGGTCAGTTTCCCGTCGGCGCCCTGCTCGAAATAATACAGCCGGTCGATCGCCATCAGGTGCGCCGGCTCGCCCACGTGATTGAAGACGACGTCGAGCAGCACCGCCATGCCGCGGCCGTGAAAGGCGCGCACCAGCGCCTGCAGTTCGCGAACGCCGGAAGCCTCCGCCGGCGCCAGCGAATAGCTGCTTTCCGGCGCGAAGAAATTGCTGGTCATGTAGCCCCAGTGGTATTCCTCGGGCGTGCGGTTATCGAATTCCTGCACCGGCTGCAGCTCGACGCAGTTCACGCCGAGCTCGTGCAGATAGAATTCCGGGCTCTCGACCCACTTGCGCAGGCCCGAAAACCCGCGGCGCTCCGCGGCGGTGGCCGAAACCGGCGCGAACGCGCACAGGTCGCGCACATGGGCCTCGGCGATGATCAGATCGTGCCAGGCGGGCGTGCGAAAGTCCTGGTCCCCCGTGCCGATCCAGGCCGCGTCGAGGACGACGCCCGGTCCGACCCGGTCGACCGTCGCCAGGGCGTAGGGATCCAGCACCGGAAAAGCGGGATCGACCGGCTGCTCGGGCGAACTGCCTCCTTCGAGCGTATACCAATAGTGCGCTCCGTGCGCGTTGCGCGGCAGGGTCGCCTCCCAGATGCCCCTCTCGCCCTCCGCATCCGTGCGCCGCTTCAGTGGCAAGGTCGTCACCTCGTCCGTCTTCGCCGGATCGAGGCGAAGGTGCAAAGTGACGCCGCGCACCCGCGGCGCGAACAGCCGGAAACAGGTCGATTTGCCTTCGACGGTCGCCCCCAGAGGCAGCTGGCTCGACAATTCGAAGAAGAACGCGCCGGGCGCCAGCGCGACCGGCGATCCGCCGATGAACTTGATCTGCCATGACTCCGAGAGGGCCAGCGGACGGCTCAGCTTGAATTGCCACAGGTGCCAGCCCGTGCGCTGCCGGTCGATGTAACGATTGATGTTGCCGTGGTCGTCCTTGACCACATTCGGCGCGTCGTTGGGGGCGGGCAGCCAGATGTGCTCGCCCGTCACGAATTTGAATCGCGCCGGAGGATCCGTGAAAAACGCCTGGGCCGGACCCGCCCACAGGAGCACGTCCTCGCCGTCGAGGCGGGTCGCAGTGAGCTCCCACTGCGCCTGGCCGACCGCCTCCTGCCAGCCGTTGAAGTCGCCCGCGACGTAAACGCGGTCCCGCAGCGGATCCACCGGGCAGCCGTGCTCCAGCGGCAGGACAAACGCCAGCTCCTGGGGATCGAGGGCGAAGAACCCGTAGGCCCGGCCGGCTACGATGGAGGGCGCCGGCTCGATTCCCGCCAGCTTCGGCCCCCGGGGAAGAATTGAGATGGCCGGAACCGAACCGGACGTAAAGTCCGCCTCCAGCTCGATCACTCCCGAATTCGGGGAATCGAGCCAGGCGCGGACGATGCGAGGCGTGCTCTCTGCCATGCGAGATGCCGATGTTTTCAACTTTTGAATTTATTGGCCACAGGTATTTTAGGCGCGTGGGCGCTTCCGAAAAGATACTGGTCGCAATGTCGGGCGGAGTGGACAGCTCCGTCGCGGCGTGGCGCCTAAAGCAGGAGGGGCACCAAATCGCGGGCGCCTACATGAAAAACTGGATCAACGAGGACGGCCTGATCGGCGATTGCCCGTGGGAGGAGGACATCGTCGACGCGCGGCGCGTGGCCGATCAGCTCGGCATCGAATTCCAGGTTGTGAATCTGATGCGCGAATATCGGGAGCGCGTGGTGGCGTACTTGCTCGAAGGCTACGAACGCGGCCTCACTCCCAATCCCGACGTCATGTGCAACCGGGAAATCAAGTTTGGGCTCTTTGCGCAGTGGGCGCAGGATCACGATTACGGCGCCGTGGCGACCGGCCACTATGCGCGCCGGACGCAAACGGCGGCGGGCCGATGGGAATTGCGCGAAGGGGCCGACCCGAACAAGGACCAGTCGTATTTCCTGGCGCTGCTGCGCCAGGAGCAGATCGCCTTGGCGCGCTTTCCGATCGGCGACCTGCTCAAGCCGGATCTGCGACGGCTGGCGCGCGAAGCGGGCCTGGCGACGGCGGAAAAAAAGGACAGCCAGGGCATCTGTTTCATCGGAAAGGTGAAAATGGCCGATTTTCTGAGGGCGTATGTGCCGGAGCGGCCGGGTCCGATTCTCCGCGCCGCCGATGGCCGCGAGGTGGGACGCCACCGCGGCCTGCACTTTTATACTCTCGGCCAGCGCAAGGGCATTGGGGTTCCGTCCAATACCGACCACCAGAACTACGTCGTCGTCGGCAAACGGCATTCCGATCAGGCGCTCCTGGTGGCTTTCGACGCCGCGGATGCGCCCGGTCTATTTCAATCCGAAATCCGCGTGCACCAGCTGACGTGGACCGACGAGCCGATCACGGAGCGCCGCCGGCTCGAGGGTCGGGTTCGCTACCGCGACCCCCGGGTGCCGCTGGAATACGTCCCGGAAGCAGCCGGCAGCGCGACGATCCGATTCGACGAGCCGCAACGGGCGCTGGCCGGCGGCCAAGTGCTCGCGCTCTATTCGGGAAACCAGGTCATCGGCGGAGGCATCTTTCTTTGAGCGGCCTGACGCTCCAGGCCTGGTGGGAACGGGAGCGCCTGCGGCCGGATCTCGCGCGGGCCACGCGGTGCATGGTCTCGTTCATGGCGCCGCTGCTCATGGCGGCGTATGGACGGCTGCCGCTGATCAATATGGTCTTCGTCGCCATCGCGGCGCAAAGCCTGTCGACGGTGGACGTGCGCGGACCCTATTCCTTGCGCGTGACGCTGCTGCTGGCCAAGAGCGTCATCCTGGCGGCGGCCGCCGGACTGGGAGCCATCGTCGGTCATTCGCTGGGGCTTTCGCTCGCGGCCGCCGCGCTGGTCGCGGTGGGCGCAGGCTACTGGCGGCGCCTCAGCACCGAATACGGACCATCGCTGGCCGTTTCGTCGGGTCTGATCTTCTATATCGCCCTCGCCTACCCGAGCGGACTGATTCCCGCGCGCAACCATATCATCGCGACGTTCATCGGCGGCTGCTGGGGCCTTTTGCTGCAGATCGCGTTCTGGCCGCTGCGACCGGAGCATCCCCTGCGCGTCGCCGTATCCGACGCCTGGCTGGCGGCGGCGGACTTCATCGCCCAAATCGCCAAACCGGACGATGCTCCGGCCGGGCGCGAACCGCGGGCGGAAATCCCGCTGCTGGGCACGGTCGTCAACGCCGCGGCGGACGCGTTGGCCGCGCCGCAAACCGCGCACCTTTCCGCCGTCGGCACTGCCGAAGCCTTCTTGCGGCAGGCGTGCGACCGCGGCTATGCCGTTCTCGACAGTGCCGCCCAGCCCGGCCGATCGGCCGTCGTCGATCGGCTGCGCGAACTGAATCGCGCGGCCGCGCGGCTCAGCCTGCGGATTTCAGCGTACTATGGCGCCCGCGGCGCGATGTCCTCCCGTCCGGACGACTGGGCCGAGTCGGAGGCTCCGTTCCTCACCGCCGCACAAAATCTGGCCCGAACGGTCGCGATCGCCGTGGTTTCGCGCAACCCGGCCCACCTCGCGACGACCAACGTGCGCGTTCGCCGCGTGGGCCACCTGGGGCGGGTCCTCCGGGAAAAGGCCGAGGCGCTGGCCGGTGCCGGCCCGGTCGCCGAGGCGCTGCGGCAAATCGAAGGCAACCTGCCGGAGGTGGCAGCCGCTTTGGCCGCGACGATCGACCGGGCGGGGGAACGCTCGGCGTTTTCGCTCGAATTGACGGAGCTGTCCGGCGCCCCGCTGCGGCCGCTGACGCTTGCCCTGAATTTTGGCGGCGCCTGGAACCGCGCGCTCGTGCGCTATGTCGCCCGTATCGGCATTCTCACGCTGCTCGGCGTCGCGGTCATGAAACTCAGCCACCTGCCGCATGGCTATTGGCTGCCGTTTACGATGATCCTCGTCATGCAGCCCGACTACGGTTCCACCCGGCAGAAGGCCGCGCAGCGGCTGCTCGGGACGCTCGGCGGCAGCATCGCCGCCAGCATCCTGCTCGGGCTCCAGCTGCCCTGGGCCGCGCTCATGGCGGCGGTCGCCCTCTGCTGTTTTGTTTTCGGTTACTATCTGAAGCGCAACTACGCGCTCGCGGTCGTCTTCATCACCGTATTCGTCGTGGCGATGACCGAATCGTTCAGCCCGCAAACCCTGCGGCTCACGGAAGAGCGGCTGGGCAGCACGCTGGCGGGCGGTCTGACCGCCCTGGCCGCCGCCCTGCTATTCTGGCCGGTGTGGGAGCGAGATCGGGTGCGCCCCATTCTGGCGCGGGGCTTCCGCTCCAACGCCGAGCTGGTGCGTTTGTCGTTCTCCTCGGCCACGCTCATCGACCAGCCTGCGGTCGTCGGCGCCCGCCGGGTCGCCGAAGCGGCCAACGCCGAGGTGTTTTCCTCGCTCCAACGCATGGCCGGCGACCCAAAAGATCGGCAGGACCGTCTGGAGGCGCTCGCCGCCCTGGCCAACGGCAACCAACGGCTGACGCGGGCTTTGGCCCTGGCGCTCATGCACGACCCGCCGACGGCGGCGCCGGAGTTCGCGGCGGCGGCCGAGGGCGCGCTGCAGGCGTTGGCGGACGGGTTCGCCGCGGGCCGTCTGCCGGAAGGCCTGGCCGACCGCCGTTCGGGACTTTACCGCACCGCACCGCCCCCCTTGGCCCGTGCCGCCGCCGAACTGTCCGCCCTTTTGCTCGAAGGACACGAGTTCGATTTTGCTAGCCTCCCCGGGGCCCAGCGCTGAATTTGCTCGGTTGATGAAGCTCACCCCGTGGCAGGGCCTTGCCTTGACGATGCTTTCGCTCGCGACCGTGCGGGCCGACGAGCCCGCGGCATTTCGCAATTTCCACTCCGCGATCTACGCCCCGGTTCAGATCGTCCAGAACTGGGTGAAACCGGGCGAACTGGAGCACGAGTGGTCCGTGATCTCCACCCAGCTTCACGTCGATCACGTCTACATCGAGACCTACCGCGATCGCCGAATCGCCGACGCGGACGTGCTCGAGCGCGCGAAAGCGTTCTTCAGCGCCCGCGGTGTCCAGGTCTCGGGCGGCATGGCGCTGTCGTCCAACCAAGGCGGGCAATTTCAGTCATTCTGCTACACCGACTTGGCGACGCGCGCCTATGTCGCGCACGTGTCCGCCTACACCGCCCAGCATTTCGACGACGTCATGCTGGACGACTTCTTTTTCAACAACACCAAGTTCCCCTCGGACATCGCCGCCAAGGGCAGCCGCAGCTGGACCGATTTCCGGCTCCAGCTGATGGATGAGGTCGCGCGAGACCTGATCCTGGCGCCCGCCCGCGCCGCCAATCCCCGCGTGCGGATCGTGATCAAGTTTCCCAACTGGTATGAGCATTTCCAGGCGAATGGCTACGACCTCGCAAAGGAGCCCCAGCTTTTCGGGGAAATCTATACCGGCACCGAGACGCGGGAAGCCGAGATCACCGACCAGAATCTGCAGGCCTATGAAAGCTTCGGCCTCGTGCGTTTCTTCCACCACGTGGCTCCCGAACACAACGGCGGCGGCTGGGTGGACACGTATGACATCAAGTACGTCGACCGCTACGCCGAGCAGCTTTGGGACACGATGCTGGCCCGCGCTCCGGAAATCACGCTTTTCAACTGGCTCGCCCTGCTGCAGCCCGTGGCGGTCGGCACCCGCTCCTGGGCCGGCCTGCCCACGACCTTTGAGCTGAAGTCGATTGACCTGAATCACGCCACCACGGCGCGGGCGGCAGCCGTGGCGCTGCAAGAAGTCGATCACGCGCTGGACAATCTGGGTCAGCCGCTCGGCGTGCCGGCCTACAAGCCGCTGAATTCGGTCGGCGAGGATTTCCTGCCCAACTTCCTGGGCATGGCTGGCATTCCGATCGATCTGCGGCCCGACTTTCCGGCCGAAGCTCCGCTGGTCCTGCTCACGGAATCGGCGGCGGCCGACCCTCACATTGTCGCCGAAATCCAACGCCAGCTCCTGGACGGCAAGAGCGTCGTGATCACCTCCGGCCTGCTGCGCGCGCTGTCCCATCGCGGCATCCAGGACATCGCGGAAATCGAGGACACGGGCGAAACCGTCTGCATCGACCAGTGCTTCGGCGCCTTCGGCCCCGGCGCCGGGCGCGACCTGGGCCGCATTGACGGGGCCCGGCCGGCCCTCATCCCGAAGCTGCGCTTCATGACGAACGACGCCTGGCCGCTCGTGCGCACCGTTGCCGGCGACCAGGGCTTCCCGTTGCTGCTCATGGACCGTTACGCCGGAGGCGCGCTGTACGTGCTGACGGTCCCGGGCAACTACAGCGACCTGTACCGGCTGCCGAGCGGCGTGCTCGATATCCTGCGGCATGAGATTGCCAAGTATCTGCCGGTCCAATTGGAAGGTCCGGCCAAGCTGGCCCTGTTCCCCTACGACAACCGGACGTTCGTGGTGGAATCCTACCTTTCACAGCCGGTCGACGCCGGAATTTCGGTCGCGGAGAGCCAGGTCCACCTGCGCGCGCTCGATGGCGACGGTGCCGCTCTGCGTCCCGTCCCTCCCGCCTCATCTGCCGTTCGCCACGGAGGGCCGCCCGAAGTTCGGTCCCATTTCACCTTCGCGATCCAGCCGCACAGCTTCCGCGTGTTCCGGCTGGAATCGGATTAGCCCTCTCACCTCAATATGGAACCCGTTCGTTTTCCGAAAAATTTTGTCTGGGGCGTCGCCGCCGCAGCTCCGCAAATCGAAGGCGCTGCCTTCACTGACGGCAAGGGCCCGTCGGTCTGGGACACCTTCAGCCGCGTGCCCGGCGCCGTGAAGAATGGCGACAACCTCGACGTCGCCTGCGACCACTACCATCGCTTCGACGGCGACTTCAAGCTGCTGCGTTCCCTGGGCGTGAAAAACTACCGCCTCTCGCTCGCCTGGCCGCGCATTGTTCCCGGCGGCAAGGGCGAAGTGAACCAGCGCGGCGTCGACTTTTATCACCGGCTGTTCGATTCGATGGAAAAGCACGGGATCACGCCGTGGGTGACGATGTTCCACTGGGACCTGCCCCAGCCCCTCGAGGACGAGGGCGGCTGGCGCGCGCGCGGCGTCGTCGACGCCTTCGGGCGCTATGCGGACGTGATCGTCAAGGCGTATCAGGACCGAGTGAAGCACTGGTTCACGCTCAATGAGATTCTCTGCTTCACCGAATTGGGCTACGGCACCGGACAAAAGGCGCCGGGCAAGCGCGAAGGCGCCGGAGTCGTCAACCAGACCTACCATCACGCCCTCATGTGCCACGGCCAGGGACTGCGCGCGGTGCGCGAACACGGGGGCCGGGGCGCCAAGGTCGGCCTGGTGGACAATCCGACCGTGCCCGTGCCGCTCTCGCTGGAGCCGGCGGACGTCGCGGCGGCTCGCAAGGCATTCGTCACCGCCAATATTCGCGTGCTGGACCCGATGCAACGCGGCCGCTACGCGGACAGCTATCTGCGCAGCGCAGGGGCCGACGCGCCCCAAACGCAAAAGGGCGACTTCGACCTGCTGTCGCAGCCGGCCGATTTCATCGGGCTCAATATCTACACCGGCTATTTCGTGCGCGCGGGCAAGCGCGGCGCGCCGGAACGCGTGGCCTTTCCGCCCAGCTTTCCGCGCACGGACTGCGGCTGGCTCTACCTGCTCCCGCAGACGCTTTATTGGGGTCCGCGCTTCGTCCACGATCTTTATAGTCCAAAAAAAATCTACATCACGGAACAGGGCGCCGGCTACGACGAGCCGGCGGTCGACGGTGCATTTCCCGACCTGCACCGCCGCGAATGCGTGCGCAACTACCTGGGGCAACTCCGTCAGGCGATGAGCGATGGCGTGCCGGTCGGGGGATATTTTCTGTGGTCGATGATGGACAACTATGAATGGGAGGACGGCTACGACCGCCGTTTCGGCATCATCACCACGGATTTCAAGACCCAGAAGCGCACCCCCAAGTTGAGCGCCCAGTGGTATAGCCAGGTGATCAAGCGCAACGCGCTGATTTAGCCCAATTCGCCTAATGTAGCCGGGGGCGGTGACCCCGGCACCTGTGATATCGCAGGCAAAGCTATCACAAGGCTGAAGCGGCACCCGCCGCTTCCACTCACCCGGGTCTCGGCCCGGGCATGCTCTTTGCAGTTGCAGCCTCGGGGCGGGCCGCGTACCCACTCAGCACTCTCCGTCGGGAGAACATCCCAAACCGTCATCCGAGCGCCTGCCGATGCCCCCCCGGTTTTACTATACCAATGCGAAAAACCAGGCGGTCGGTCCGGTGGAGGCGGCCGAGGTCGCCTGGTTGGCGGACACCGGCATCATTGGCGAGGAAACCCGCATCATCGCCGAGGGCGAAAAGAGCTGGTACAGTTATCGCCGCTGGCACCAGGAATTCAGGGGTTCCGTTCGGCTGCCGAAACCGCTTTCAGCCGCTGGAAGCGCCCCGGTGAAGACCCGAAAATGGCCCCGTTTGGTCCTTGGAACCGCGGTGGCGGGCTTGCTGGCCTCGGGGGGCGCGTGGATTGCGAAAAAGACCTGGTTGGACCGCCCCGACCAGCAGGCCGTCACCGACTTCGTCGCGGCTTCCCTCGGTCACCGCGGTTTGCGAATCAACTCCTTCCAGAGCGAAACGAAGCGGGTCGATTCGGACCGAGTGCAGATATACTACCGGGCAATGGTCGTGACTGCATCGCCGCTATATACCACCATCGATACGTCGGAGTACCTGAGGGCTCATTTCGGCCCTGCCGCGATCGGCCTGGCGGCTCCGACCGCCGCCCGAGCTCCGGTCAGTCCTCTGGCGATTACGGTCCTGAAACCGGCCACCCCCGCCGGGCTGTCGCTGACGATTGCCGGAAAGCTCCTGGGCACTCGTTCGGCTGCCGGCTGGCGCTTGGCCGAGGAGCCCGACCGGCAATTCGCGTCGGCGACCCTGAGCGGAGAGCCGCGACGGAATATTCCGGGACAAACCTTTGTCCTGGGTGACCCGGACGACGAATCCGCTCTCAAATCGTTCGTCGAACAGGCCACGGCTCCGATCCCCGCGAAGTTCGAGAGTCCGATCGCGGCGGCAAGTCCCGCCCGGCCCGTTCACAGCGGCGCGCCCAATATCATCGTCTTTACGGTGCCGGCCAACGTGCGGTGGGTGGATACCGGAATTGATCTGGAATTCGGTGAATCGGTTTCGTTTCGGGCGGATGGCGTCGTCTCGAGCGGCCCGCGCAGTTCCGCGATGGCTGTGAACGAGACTCCGGACGGCGAACCGCTCCTCATTTCGAGCGAACTCATCCGCTCGCTCGTTGCCCCGCTGCTCCCGGCCTGGTCCCTGATCGGCAAGGTCGGCGACTCGGTCCCTTTCGAGGTCGGTTCCTTCGCCACCCTCCATTCTCCGAACGAGGGCCGCCTCTATTTGAGCGTCAATGCCCCGAGTTTTGAAAATCGGACCGGCGTCTGGCAGGTCACGTTGACCCTGCCGGAGGCAACAACGGCTGCCGCCCATTCCAGCCCTTAGCGACATCGCCACCAAGGAATAGCCACCCGCCATGGATTATCTCGAACTGCCGCCTCAGCCTCCCGAGCGACCGCCGCCGCCGCCGCCGCGGCGCCAGATGGCAGTGGAGGTGGATGTTTCCGCCGCCAGCAAATCGGGCCGGGCCAAATGGGTCGTTCGGATCGGGATCGCGGCCATCCTCCTCGCTTGCGCCGCCACCTGGTTCATTCGGACAAATTCGGCCCGGCAGTCGGCGCAGTCGGTGGCTGAAGTCGAGGCGAAGATCATCAATTTCCCGCTCGATTCCGACGACGCGCTGATCGCGGACTTTACCACTCAACTCGCCGCCGCCACCGCGTCCGTCAGCCTGGAAGATGGAGATCGCCTCAACCAAATCTGGCGGACGCGTCGCGCCGAAATCCTGGAAATGCGGTCCAAAACGGCGGTGCAGAGCGCAGCCTCGCAGCGCGGCACCTTCACGATCCGCGCGACACCCGCGAACGCGGAAATCATATTCGACAACGCTCCTCCGCAGAAGGCGCCCGTCACCCTGAGCGGACTTTCGTTCGGCCCGCACAGCTACGAAGTTCGGGCCCCGGGATATGATTCTCTCAAGCGCTCGGTCACCATCGGGGACTCGACCTCTCTTTCAACCGACGCGACCCTCGTTCGCGCAACCGGCACCTTGAAGCTGAGCAGCACGCCGCAAGACGCCGCCTGGACCGTGCGCGGCCTGGACGGCAGCGAGTTTCGGCAGGAGGGCTTCGCCGGCAGCGAACTCAAGGTGCCTTCCGGCCGCTACTCGGTGAAATTTTCCCGGCCCGGCGACCCGTCGCTGGAGGAGTTTGTGACGGTGGACGCGCAAACCGGGGCGGTGTGCAACGGGGTGTTTCCCGAAGGCCTGATATCCTTCGAAACGAATTCCGACTCTCCGGTGGCCATCACCGTGGACGGAATCTGGCGGGGCCAGACCCCGATCATTGTCACCCTGCCGGCCGGCGAACATGTGCTGGACGCCGAATTCGGAGACGGCACTAAAGACCAGCGCCGCATCATGGTGCTGAACCAGGAGCGGCTCCATCTCACGCTGCGCTCAAAGCTCCCGCCGGCGCCGAAACTGACGATCCCCTCGGTGGCTGCCACCGCGCCGACGCCTCAGCCGGCGGGAGCCGCAGCGGTCAAGCCCATGGCGGCCTTAACTCCGGTCGTTTCGTTGCCTTATGACGCGATCTACACGTTGGCCGAGGTTCAGGTCAGGCCCGAGCCGTGGAAAAAAATCCGTCCCAATCTGACGCCCGGCTTCGCCGAAAAAGGCAACGTGGACGTCGAGGTCATCATCGACCGCGATGGCAGCGTACTTTCCGCTCACGTCATTCACTCGACCGACTCGTCGCTCAACGACCCCACCGTGGAAGCGGTCAAGGATTGGAAATTCCATCCGGCGATGCGATTCGGGCTGCCGGTGATGGTGCGAGCCTTGCTGCCGGTGGTGTTTACGGAAAAGCCAACCAGCGAGTTGCGTTAGGCTCAGCGCCTAAAAAATCGAATAGATGAAAGGCGCAATCCCCGTCCCCCCCAGCACCACCAGCAGCCCCATCAGCACAAGCACCATCGCGATCGGAATCAACCACCACTTCTTGTTGTGCAGCAGAAAGTGGATGAAGTCGGAAACGGCGCCGCGCGGCCGCCCTCCGGACGCGCGCTGGAAATCGGATTGGGGGGAGTCGGCCATCGATCAGGATTGGCGAAAATAGGATCGAGCTTCGGGCGCGGGGCCGCGCGGAATCCAGTAGGTCGGGGCGTCCGGTTTGAACTCCCGCTGGAGGGGATCGCCCTGGAAACGGCGCAGCAGCCAGCCCGCCGGCGTGAAAATCGCAAAATACACCGCCGCCAGCACGAGATGGGAGACGACCCATCCGAGCGGATAGGCCGCATAGCAGGCGCCGACATAGAGCCGTCGCACGCCTTCCCATCCAAAAACGAACGAAGCGGGAGCCAGCAGGCCGGCCACGATCCGGGCTTCCGCGAGCCAGGTATGCCCATGCGACAGGGACCGCGCGTGCAGCAGCACCGCCACGGCCATCCACAGGAGGGCGAAGATCGTCAACTGCCAGCGGGACGGCTGGCGATTCACGCGAAGCAGGGGCACAATCAGATGCTGCCGTCGCGAGCGGGACGGTTCAATCGTTTCCGTATTTGCCCAGATACGACTCGAAATCGCGCGCCACGCCCGCGGGCTGCTCGGTCTTGAGCACGACAAAATCCCCGATCACCAGCGCGTCGATCTGCGTCGCCATGAAACAGCGGTAGGCATCGGAAGGCGTGCACACGATCGGCTCGCCGCGGATGTTGAAGCTCGTGTTGATCAGCACGGGGCAGCCCGTCCGCTCCTCGAAACGGCCCAGCAGTAACGCCAGGCGCGGGTTTCGGACGGAGTCCACCGTTTGAATGCGGGCCGAACCGTCGAGATGGGTCACGGCGGGGATCGTGGAGCGCACGGCCCGAATACGGTCCAATCCCGTTCCGTCACCATCGGCCGGCCGTCGACGGTCGGCGCGCACCGGCGCCACCACCAGCATGTACGGGCTCTCGACATCCGGCGCCAGGTCGAACCAGTCGCTGGCGCGCTCGCGCCGCACGATCGGGGCAAACGGCCGGAACGACTCCCGAAATTTGATCTTCCGATTCATGCGGCTCTGCATTTCCGGGTCGCGCGGGTCGCCGAGTATGCTGCGGGCTCCCAGCGCCCGCGGACCGAATTCCATCCGGCCCTGGACCCACGCCACCACCTGGCCCGAGGCGAGCAGATCGGCTGTCCGGGAAACGAGCCGTTCCTCATCTTCCATCCGGTGAAAGACAGCGCCGGCGGAGCGCAACGCCGCCTCGATTTCAACCGGACCATACCCAGGTCCCAGGAGCGACCCGCTCTGCGCGTCGCCCGGCTGCGGCGCGCGCGGGTTCTCCAGGAGTTGGTGCCAGACAAAGAGCGCGGCGCCCAACGCGCCCCCCGCGTCGCCGGCCGCCGGCTGGATCCACAGGCGCCGAAAAGGGGATTCGCGGACCAACCGGCCGTTCCCGACACAATTCAAGGCCACGCCGCCGGCCAGACACAGGGCTTCCGCGCCGGTGCGCCGATGGAGGTCCGCCGCCATCCGGAGCATCGCCTCTTCCGTCACCTTTTGGATGGAGGCGGCCAGATCGCATTCGCGAGCGGTGATCGCCGCTTCCGGCCTCCGCGGCGGGCCGCCGAAGCGGCGGTCAAACTGCTTCGAGGTCATGGTCAATCCGGCGCAATAGTCGAAGTACGAGAGGTCCAGGCGGAACGAACCGTCGGGCTTCAGATCGATCAGATGCTCGCGGATCGCGCCCTCGAACCGGGGCTCCCCGAACGGCGCCAGGCCCATCAGCTTGTACTCGCCGCTGTTGACCCGGAACCCGCAGAAGTAAGTGAATGCCGAATACAAAAGCCCCAGCGAATGCGGAAAGCGCAGCTCGTGCGTCAGCTCGATCTTCCGCCCCCGGCCGATTCCCAAGGTGGCGGTCGCCCACTCCCCCACGCCGTCCAGGGTCAGGATGGCGGCGTCCTCGAACGGGGAGGGATAGAACGCGCTCGCGGCGTGGGCCTCGTGATGTTCGACAAAGGCGATGGGGCCTTTCCAGCCTCCACCCAGGCCCCGGCGGATGGCCGCTGGCTGGCGCAGCTTTTCCTGCAGCCAAAGGGGCGCGGCCTCGCGAAATGAAGCCAGGCCCCGCGGCGCCACCGCCAGATAGGTCTCGAGCAGCCGCTCAAACTTGAGGAGCGGTTTCTCGTAAAAGACGACATGCGTCAGCTCGTCCGGGGCCAGGCCGGCTTCCCGCAAACAATAGGCGACGGCGTGGCGGGGAAACCCGGCGTCGTGCTTGACCCGGCTGAACCGCTCTTCCTGGGCCGCGGCTCGGATCCGTCCATCCACCACCAGCGCGGCGGCGGAATCATGGTAAAAGGCGGATATACCAAGGATTGCGGTCACGGGGGAAGCGGCCAAGCTGACACGATGTTCGTCGACGAGTGTGTGATCAAGGCCTACGCAGGAGATGGGGGGCGGGGCTGCATCTCGTTCCGGCGTGAGAAGTATGAGCCGTGGGGCGGACCCAACGGAGGCGACGGCGGCCGCGGGGGCGACGTCGTTCTCGTCGGCAACGACGACACCAACAATCTGGTGGACTTCAAATTCCAGCCGCATTGGAAGGCCGAGCGCGGCGAGCACGGCCTGGGCAAGGACTGCAGCGGCCGCGAAGGCAAGTCGGCCATCCTCAGGCTGCCTCTCGGCACAGTCGTCATCAACGAGGAAACCGGACTGCCCGTCGCGGAAATCATCGAGGACGGCCAGCAGATCATCCTCTGCCGCGGAGGCAACGGCGGCTGGGGCAACACCCATTTCAAGACGTCGACCAATCGCGCGCCCAAGCGGGCCAACCCGGGCCAACTCGGCGAACAAGGCGTGTACCGGCTGATTCTCAAGAGCATAGCGGACGTGGGCTTCGTGGGGTTTCCGAACGCGGGCAAGTCGTCCCTCACCGGCGCCATCACCAAGGCCCACCCCAAGACGGCCGCCTATCCTTTCACCACGCTGCACCCGCAGATCGGCGTAATCGAATTCCCCGACGGACGCCGCTTGCTGGTCGCGGACATTCCCGGCCTCATCGAAGGCGCCAGCGAAAACCGCGGGCTCGGCCACCGGTTCCTGCGCCATATCGAGCGCTGCGCCTTGCTGCTGCTCATCGTCGACATGGCGGGCACGGACAATCGGGATCCGCGCGACGACTACAAGCACCTGCTGGGGGAGCTGAAGCTGTATGATCCGGCGCTGCTCAAAAAGCCCCGGCTTGTCGCGGCCAACAAGCTCGACGTTCCGGAAGCCAAGGAGTGGCTGGCCAAGTTCAAGCGCCGTCACAAGGTGGACGTCCTGGAGATTTCCTGCCTGACCGGCGCCGGCTTGGAGCGCCTCAAGAAGGAACTTCTGAAGCGAGTCACGGCCTTTCGCGCCAAGGCCGCCAAGGTGTGAGCGGTTACGCAGGCGAATTCCTGCGGATAACGGTTGCCCATGCGCTCGCGGCTGCGAGCCCGGGGCCCGATTTCGCGATCGTCCTGCGGCAGAGCCTGACTCACGGGCGGAAGGCCGGGATGTTGACCGCGCTCGGCATCGCGACCGGGCTGACGGTGCATCTCACCTACGCTCTGTTCGGGGTGCAGATTCTGATTCGGCACGCCCCGGCGGCTTTTCAGGTGATTAAGTGGGTCGGAGCCGCCTATCTGGCGTGGATCGGAATCAATTCGTTTCGCGCCTCATTCGCGCCACCTTTCGACGCAGGTGGAGCGCGTGGTCCCCACGCGCTGTTTGACGTCGAAAGCGGAACTGCCGGGGTCAACGCCCCCGGCTACAGCTCAAGGCACGATGTTGCCCATTTCTACCGCTCCGGCCTCCTCACCAACCTCCTCAACCCCAAAGTCGCCCTCTTCTTCGCCGCCATCTTCGCGACCCTGGTCAGTCCCACCACCCCCACCCCCGTGCGGCTCGGCTACGGCGCGTGGATCTGTCTGCTGACCGTGGCCTGGTTCGCCTTGGTGGCCATCGTGTTCACCCATGCACCCGTGCGGCGCCGCTTCCGGCGGCTCGGTCCCTGGATTGATCGCACCCTGGGCGTGGTTTTCGTCGGGTTCGCCGCGCTCCTCGCGGTCTCGAACCTTAGATGACGATCTTGATGCCCCGGCGCAGGTAAGTGGGCACGTCGAGGTCCTGTCCGTCGAAGAGGTACCGGTCCGTCTTTTCGAAGTTGCCGCGGCTCTCGATTTCCCCGAAACCGAATTCAGGCTGCTCGGATTTCGACGCGGACGCAGCCACCGCCGCCGGCCCTTCCATTTTTGAAGAAACCGGGGCCACCGTCTTGGTGGCAACCGCCGGGACCGTGGGAGGAGGCACCGCGAACAGCGTATTTCCGCCCTTGGGGTGCATCATTCTCCGCGGCAGCGGCCTCCCGCCCATGTCGCTCGTTCCCAGCACGCAAATCTCCACTTTGCCGGTGAGATCCTCGTCGATCACCGCGCCCATGACGATGTGCGAGTCGCGACCAAACTGCTCCGTGACCGCGCTCATGATTTCGTTCACCTTGGGCAGGGTCAGGTCCGGGCCGCCCAGAATATTCACCAGCAGACGGTCCGCCTTGCGGGAAAATTCCGGCGTGTGCAGCAGCGGACAAAGCTTCAGGCTGGCGATCGCGTCGGACACCGCCGCCTCGCCGGCACCGGCCCCGAGCCCAAAGAGCGTCTTGCCGCCGCGATGCTGAAAGGCCTGGCGCAGCGTCGCGAAGTCCAGATTGATGAGCCCGGTCTTGAACAGGATCGACCAGATCGATTTCACGCCCCGGCCGACCCATTCGTCGGCGCGGGCAAAGGAATCGAGGACGCTCTCATTGTCGCTTCCTTCCTGAAGCAGCACGTCGTTCGGCAGCGGAATCACGGCGTCGCACGCCTGCCGCATGGCCCGCAAGCCCTCTTCCGCCTGCTTGAGCCGCCGTCCGCCTTCGAAGCTGAACGGCTGCGTGACAAAAGCGATCACGAGCGCCCCTTCTTCCGCGGCGATCTCGGCGACGATCGGCGCCGCGCCGCCCCCGGTTCCGCCGCCCATGCCCGCCAGCAAAAAGACGAGATCGCAGCCCTTGACCAGATTGACGATTTTTTCCCGATCAGCCTCGGCGGCCTCGCGGCCCAGGTCCGGATCTCCGCCGGCGCCGAGTCCGCGCGTGACGGTCATGCCCAGCAGCACCTTGTCCTGCACGGGCGAACTGGCCAGCGCCTGGTAATCCGTGTTGACCACCGCCAGCTGCAGCCGGTCCAGATTCTCCATCTTGAGCCGGTCCACCGCATTGGAGCCGGCGCCGCCGACGCCAATCAGCTTGATCGCCACGTTGCGGTCGGCCAGCAGCGAGTGCTCCAGGGGAAGTTCGTTCAAGTTCATGGGGGTCAGGCAAACAGCCGGGTGAGTCCGCCAAAGATGCCCGGCCGCTTTCGGCCGGCGGCCCGTTCGGCCTGCGACTGAACGCCGTAATAAAGCAATCCCAGCGCGGTGTGATAGCCGGGCTCGCGCACCTGCTCCTTCATCCAGGACGGCGCTTCGCCGAGGTGGGCGGGAGCGCCGAACACCTTTGAGGCGCACTCGGCCATGGCCGGCAGCTTCGCGCCGCCGCCGGTCAGGACTACGCCGCCCGCGCAGGACTCCGGCGTATAGGCCGAACCCAGCTTGCGGCGCACGACGTCGAGCAGCTCCCACGCGCGCGCGGCCGTGATCTGTTCGATTGCCTGCCGCGGAAACTGCCGGTCGCCGATCGCGAAGTTGCCGTCGAGCCAGACCTTGTCTCCCCGTTCGCGGGCGTTCACCACCGCGCGGCCGAAGCGAAGCTTCAGCTTTTCCGCCTGCGGCTCGGTGAGCCGCAGGCCGATGCCCAGATCGTTCGTGAAATGGGCGCCCCCGATCGGCAGCACGCCGGTCGTGTGCGGCACGCCATCGCGGTAAAGGACGTAGTCGGTCGTGCCCGCGCCGATGTCGATCGCAAGGACCCCGTTCTGGCGCTCCTCGGCGGACGTGGTGATGAAGCCGGAGGCGAGGCTGGACAGCACCAGCTCCCGCACCTCCAGGTTGCAGCCTCGGATGACATGCATCACGTCGGCGATGCGCTGCTCCAGGCCGTGCACGGTCCAGTATCCCACCTCCAGGCGCTGGCCCACCAAGTGCTCCGGAGAGGTGGGAATCAGGCGGCCGTCGACCCGGAAGGGGCGGCGGATATGGTGCACCACCGCGCGGCCGGCCGGCAGTTGCTTCGACTTGGCCAGCTT
This sequence comes from Opitutaceae bacterium, assembly GCA_036502225.1. Classification (GTDB taxonomy): domain Bacteria; phylum Verrucomicrobiota; class Verrucomicrobiia; order Opitutales; family Opitutaceae; genus Palsa-1447. Next base: position 74,469 of record DASXYY010000020.1, on the reverse strand, counting down.
GCACACCATCGCGATATCGTTGCCGTCGATCATGTTATCCGCGGCCTTCACATTGACGGCCGCCTCGTTGTAGAAGCCCTCGAGGTGCCCGCCCGACTGCGCCAGAAACACGCAATCGATGCGTTCGCCGGCGTCGCGTTCGGCCTGGTCCACCGCGGCATGTGTCGCGTCGCTCGCGGCCTTGAAGTCCGCGATCCCGCCCTTGACCACCCCGTGCGCCGGGGCCTCGCCGCAGCCGATGATGGCCAGCTCGCGTCCCGTGTATTCGCCAATCAGTACCGTGACCTTGGCGGTGCCGATGTCGACCGCCCCGATGAAAGTGTGCTTGGAGCTCATTGCAAAGTGGGGGGGGACGCCGCCGGCCGGGCCGCGACCGGAACCTTTTCGCCGAGCGAAAGGTCGATCCGGGCCAGCGACCCCTTGGGCACCGAGTCCAGGATCGTGTCGAGCCGCGCCAGCTGCGCGAACTCGTCCTCGTGCGCGGTGGAAAATGTGATCGCCGTGTTCTGCGCCGTCCGCACTTCGATCAGGCCGTCCGACGGCAGCCGGTCGAGGGAGACGATCCGCCAGGTCTGGTAGAGGTGCTGGGCGTCCAATTCCGCCCGGGCCAGGAATTCCGCGGCGACCGGCATCCCGTCGATCCGGGCGATGCCCGGGCCGCCCGGCACCGGATGGACGCCCGCCAGCCAGGGCAGCGAGCCGACCATCGCCGGGTCATATCCATGTCCCGCATACACCACGCCGTCGCGGGCCACCAGGTACGTCTGAGGCTCGCCGGCGCCGAGCGCGGCCTTGATGCGCGCCACCGGCGTCCGCTCCGACAGGTGAACGGCAAGCGTCCGCGGGAAATGCCGCTCGATGTCCGCCGCCGCCACCTGCCCTCCCGCCAGGAGCCGGGCGCGCAGAATCGCCGGTTGGGCGTCCGCCAGCGTGGCGCGCGCCGGCAGCGCCAGGGCGGACATCACCCACGCGCGGTCGAGCACGCCGTCGGTGGTCGCCGACACGCGGTCGCCGATCGGCTCCAGGCGCGGCGTGCCGTATTCGCCCGCGCCCGATTGGACCACAACGGAAATCTGCCAGGCCGCGAAGCCGGCGAAGCCCAGCGCCGCGAGGCCGCCGAGCACGCGCAGGCTGCGCCAGGTCACGCGGCGGCGCCCCTCGCGCGACAGCGCGCGCGGTTTCACCTGCTGGGGGATGTCTCTCCAGGTGCGGGCGACCGGAAGGGAAGCGGGACTCTTGCTCATGACAGGACAGCGCTCCTTTGAAAACGGGCCCGGGCGGGTTCCACGAGCTTTCGGACCAAAGCGACAAAATCGAATCCCGCGCAGCGCGCGCTCATCGGCAGGAGGCTCGTTTCTTTCATGCCGGGCAGCGTGTTGATTTCGAGAAAAAACGGCGCGCCGTCGCAAAAAAAGAAATCGGCGCGCGCGTAGTCGCGGCAGCCGCACGCCGCGAACGCGGTTTCCGCCGCGGATTGCACGATCGCGGTCTCCGCGGCGTCCAGCGGGGCGGGCGCCAGGTATTCAGTTTTCCCCTTCGTATATTTGCTCGCGTAGTCGTAGACGCCGGAGTGCGGGCGGATCTCCACGACGCCCATCGCCCGGCCGCCGAGCACCCCGACCGAAAGCTCGCGGCCCCGCAGCCGCCGTTCGATGATCCAGCGCCCGCGCGCGATCCCGGCGAGCGCGGCGGCCAGTTCGTCCGCCCCCTTCACCAGGCGCAGCCCGACGCTGCTCCCCTCGTTGTTGGGCTTGAGAACCAGATCGGAGCCCAGCTCGGCCACGACGGCGGGCGCCGCGGGAGGGGATCCCGAATCGAAGGTGACGCTGCCGGCCGTTTTCACGCCCCGCGCGGCCACCGCGGCTTTCGTCCGGCTCTTGTCCATCGTCAGCGCGCTGCTGGCGGCATCGCACCCGGCGTAGGTGACGCCCGCTTCGTCGAGGAGGCGCTGCATGCCTCCGTCCTCCCCAAACGTGCCGTGGAGCGTCGAGAACACGAGGTGCCGCTCCGGATCGAGGCCGGCCGGGAGGGCCTCGGCGCCGATCTGGAAAAGCCGGGTCGGAAAGGACCGGGCCAGCGCGGCCGCGCACGCGCGACCGGATCCCAGCGAAACGTCGCGTTCCGCCGAGATCCCGCCGGCAAAGACCGCAATGGTCGGTTCGCTCATAGGACTTCGCGCCATTCGCGCCCATACAGCAACGCTTCCGGCTCCAGCTCCACGCCCCGCTCTTGGCGCACCCGAGCCCGGACCCGCCGGATCAGCGCCAGGACGTCGGCGCTGGTCGCATTCCCGCGGTTGACGATGAAATTGGCATGGACCGGCGATACCTCGGCATCGCCGACCCGTTCGCCCTTGAGCCCGGCCTCGTCGATCAGCCGGCCCGCCGACGCGCCCGGGGGATTCTTGAAGATGCAGCCGGCGCTGGGTTCGCGCGGCTGGCTTTCGTGGCGCTGGCGGCGGTACCCCTCGATCCGGCCCGAAATATCCCCGACGGGGGCGGCGGCCTTGGGCCGGAGCACCGCTCCCAGCGCCAGCGCCGAATGAAGTTCGGCGCAATGCCGGTAATCCACATGCATTTCCGAACGGCGGTATTCGCGCCGGCGGCCCTCGTAATCGACGGCCTCGACGGACTCGACCACGTCGAACATCCATCCGCCCATCGCGCCCGCATTCATCCGCAAAGCGCCTCCGACGCTGCCCGGAATGCCCTCCAGGAACTCGAACCCGGTCAGGCCGGCGGCCGCCGCCCGGCCGCAGAGATTCTTCAGGCGCAGCCCCGCCCCCACGCGGACCGATCCATCGGGCTGGGGTTCGAAGCGCGACCAATGCGGATGGGCCAGGCTGATCACCAGCCCATCGACGCCTTCGTCGGGCACGATCAGATTGGAGCCGCGGCCCAGGCCGAACACGCCGATCGCGCGCTCCCGCGCCCGCTGCAAAAGTTGAACGACGTCGCCTTCCGTCGCCGGCTCGGCATAGAGGCGGGCGGCGCCCCCGACGCGGAGGGTCGTCTTTTTCGCCAGGGGTTCCTCGCGCTTCAGCTTGGCGTCCGGCGAAAGCTGCGGCCGCCACTCGGCGGCCAGGCGGTCCCATTCCGCCGCGGCCGCCTGCAATTTTTCGCGCTCGGCCAGCCAGTCGCGCGCATGCCGCTCGATGTCGCCGGCGCCGATAAAAGCCAGCAGGTCGCCGGAGGATAAAGGCGCTCCGTTCCAGCCCGCCAATCCCTTCGCTCCCGGCATGTAGCTCACCGCGGCGCCCGCCTGCGCGCGGCGCATTTCCGCGTAGATGTCGGCCGACGTGCCGCCCGGCACCGGCGCCTCGCCCGCCGGATACACATCCAGGAGGTGCACGTGGTCGGCCAGCGCCAGGGCCGCGGCAAATTCCGCGGCAAATTGGGCGGTGCGCGAATAACGGTGCGGCTGAAAGACCGCCCACAGCCGTCCGGTCGTCTGCCGGCGCAGGCTGCCGAGGAGCGCGCGAATCTCCGCCGGATGGTGGGCGTAGTCTTCCAGCACCGTCACTCCGCCGGAGGTGGAGAGCACCGCCTGGCGCCGGCGCACGCCCGGGTATTCCGCGAGCAGGCGCGGCGTCGGGGACACCCCGAGCAGTGCGGCGGCCGCCAAGGCCGCCGCGGCGTTCGACGCATTGAATTCTCCCCGGGCGCCGACCGTCACCGTCATCGGCGGAAACCGGCCGCTCAGATTCAGGCGCAATCCGGCGCCCTCGTCGCTCGCGGTCGCGGCCGCGAAATCGCCGGATCGGCCAAACGTGAACCGCTCCCCGGCCCCCGCGGAAGTCCGGAGCGACCGCGGGCAGGCGTCGCCGATCAGGACGGGCCCGCTCGTGCGGGCGAAAAGGGCGGCGAACGCGCGGTCCAAATCCGCCAGGTCGCGATAGTAGTCCGGATGATCCCAGTCGAGATTCACGACGACCGTCAGGGCCGGCGAAAACGCTCCGATCGTGCCGTCGCTTTCGTCGATCTCAGCCACGACCCATTCGTTGGACCCCGCCCGCGCCGGCGGCGAACGATCCGCCAGCAGGCCGCCCAGGACAAATCCGGCCGGAAAATTGGCCGCGCGCAGCGCCGTGATCAGCATCGCCGTCGTGGTCGTCTTGCCATGGGCGCCGCAGACGGCGACCAGCTGCTTCGACTTCACGGCTTCGGCGAGCAGTTCGCCGCGACGAACGACCGCAAGGCCGCGGCGCCCGGCTTCAATCAAAGCCGGGTGCCGCGGCGCGATCGCCGACGAGTACGCCACCAAATCGACTTCCCGCGGCAGGCCGCCCGTCGCCACACCGGCGCTGAGCAGCCGCTCCCGCATCTCCTCGCCCATCCCGTCGTCCTCGCCGCTCAGTTCGAATCCCGCCGACGCCAGATAGATCGCCAGGGGACCCATTCCCATGCCGCCCACCCCCAGACAGTGAATGCGCCGAACGGTCCGGCCAAACAACGGGGGCAAGGGGGAGGCGCGCATGGACTAGGCGGGGGCGAACGCGGGCGGCCGCGGCGAAGCCGGGGCTCCGCCCAGCCGTTCGAGGTCCTGAATCATGAGCGGCAGGGAATTCGCGCGATCCATGCGCTTCAGATTGGCCCGGAACTTCCGGAGCAGCCATTCGTTGAAAATCGCGTCGAGCACTTCGGCGCGCATCGACGCGATGCGATCGGACTCGACCACGAGACCGCCGCCCTGACGCTCGAAAAAGCGCGCGTTGGACCGCTGGTGGTCGTCCGCGGCGTGCGGATACGGCACCAGGATCGCGGGCGTCTCGCAGCGGATGAGTTCAGCCAGCGTGCCGGAGCCGGCGCGCGACACGGTGAGATCCGACGCGGAGAGCAGCTCCGCCATGCGGTCGCTGAAGGGGACGAAGATCGAGCGGACGATGGCCCCGCTGCGGGACCGGTGCTCGCGGATCTCCGGTTCGCCTTTGCCCAGGCCGGTCAGGCAGTAGAGCTGGACGCCCTCGGCGGCCAGAGCCGTCGCCGATTCGCGCGCCCAATCGTTGAGGGTGGAGGCTCCCTGGCTGCCGCCAAGCACCGATAGAACCTTTTGGCTTGGGTCGAGGCCCAAGGCGACACGGGCTTCCGCGCGCGGCATCCGCACGATCTCCTGGCGGACCGGCAGGCCGAGATGGCGGGTGGCCGACGCTCCCACTCCCCGCAGCCGGATGCCGGGGGGCAAATAGACGCGGGAGGCCAGCCGGCCCAGCGTGCGGATCGCCATTCCGGGCACGCGATTGGATTCGTGCAGGGCAACCGGCACTCCGCTCAGGCGGCTGGCGATCACGAGCGGCGCGCAGGTGAATCCGCCGAAGCCCACCGCGACGTCGGGCTTTTCGCGCCGCATGATCCGCAGGCAGTACGCGACCGCCCGCGACTGCGAGGTCACGCACTGCACAAACTTGATCGGATGCAGCGAAAAGGGAACGCCCGGCGGCCGTTCGAAGCGCAGCTCCGGATATTTCGAAATCAGCCGCGCGTCCACGCGTTTGCGGCTGATCAGCAGGATCGCCGTATGTCCGCGGGCCACCAGACCCTCGGCCAACGCGATGCCGGGCGAGAGATGGCCTCCGGTTCCTCCGCAGGAGATGGCAAAGCGCATCAGGCCAGCACCTCCCGCATCGCCTGCGCCTGGTTGGGCAGCCGGGCGCGGCCCCAGGTGCGCTGCGTGTTGATCAGCACCCCGACCACCAGGCCCATCAGCAGCAAATTGGACAAACCGGCGCTGATGAACGGCAGCGACATGCCCTTCGGCGGAATCACACCGGTCACCGACGCGAAATTGATCATCGCCTGGAGGGCGACGATCAGCAGGCACCCCGCCACCAAAAGCGAATAAAAGAGATTCGGCGCGCGGCGCAGATGCACGAGCCCCGCGGCAAAGATCCCGGCAAAGAGCACCAGGACTCCCATCGTGAACGGCAGGCCCAGCTCTTCGGCGATGATGCCCAGAATGTAGTCGTTATGCGCCTCCGGAAGATAGTTGTACTGCTGGCGGCCCCGGCCCAGCCCCACGCCGTAAGTGCCGCCGGCCGCGAACGCGACCTCGGATTCGTACAACTGGTAGTTGGCGCCCGCGCGGTTCTCATCCACGTGGCGAAACGCCGTGAAACGGCGCATCCGGTTGGGATTGTGCATGAGCGCCACCGCAAATAGCAGCGCCACCGCGAGCACGGTCGGAATCAGGTGCCGCCATTTGGCGCCCGCGAAGAAGAGCATCGCCAGGCCGACGCCGACCATCAGGGCCGCGGTGCCGAAATCGGGCTCGGCCAGCACCAGGCCCGCGAACCCGGCGATGATCGCCAGCGGATACAGATAGCCCCGCTTCCAATCGCCGAGCCGCGTCTGGTTGAGCGCGACGTAGTGGGCCAGGCAAAAAACCATGCCCAGCTTGGCGAATTCCGAAACCTGCAGCCGCAGGCTCCCGAGCCCCAGCCAGCGCCGGCTGCCCTTCACGGACAGGCCGATGTGCGGCACCAGGACGATCAGCAAAAGCAGCAGCAATCCGCCCGCGATCCACCCCGTGTGCCGGCGCAGGTAATCGAGATCCAGCCGGCTGACGAGCGCGGCCAGGATCACGGCGCCCGCCACGCCCATCAGCTGCTTGCCGAGCGTCGCCATCGGTCCCGCCTTGAGCGCCGCGCTGGCGCTGAACAGCACGGTCAGGCCGAGCAGCGTGAGCGCCACGGCGGCGAGCACGATCCAGACGACCGGAGAGGGAGCGAAGCGGGAGCGGACCATGGCGAAGGATCAGTGGGCGGAACTCGGCGCGGCGGCGCCGCTCGTATTACTACCGTCGATACGAATGATCGGAACGGCGGTCGAGGAATCGGCCGGGGGCGGCGTGCCCGGGGGAGCGGTGATGGGCTCCAGCTGCACCGGAGCGGACGAGGATTCGGGCGCGGGGGCGGGAGCCGCGGCGGCGGCATGCGAATGGCGCGAGTGGTGCGCCGCGCCGCCGGCCGGAATCTGGAGCACCTGTCCCGGGCGGATTTTGCGCGGATCGGAAATATTGTTCTCGGCGGCGAGCGCCCCGGTGGTCAGGCCATATCGGCGGGCGATCGAGCTCAGCTTGTCGCCGCTCTTGACCGTGTAGGTGGTCCCGGCGGCGGCCGGCCCGGCATTGGCCGTATTCGCGCCGCCCGCCGGAGTCGAGGCCGCGGCGGTCGCACCGTCGCCGCGGGCACCTTCCGTCGCCGGAGCGCCTTCGCCGCGGGCGGCAGCCTGCGGAATCAGAAGCTTCTGGCCGGCATGCAGCGACGCGGTCGACCGCAGATTGTTTGCGGCGGCGAGCTCCGACACCTTGAGGTGATGGTGGTGCGCGATGAGCCACAGGCTGTCGCCGCTGCGCACGGTGTAGGTTTCGGCCGGCGTCACGTCCGGAGCGGGCGCGGCGGGAGACAGCGCCTCGGCTGCGGCCGTGTTCGGCCGTGTGGGCGAGTAGAACGCGTTGCCCGAGCTCATCGGCACCATGGGCGCCGGAGCGTCCTGGACCGGCGAAGGGGCGGCCAGCGGAGCAGTGGCCACGACGGGGGCGGACGCCGCGCCCGCATCGGCGGACGCCGACTTGTTGGTCGAGCTGCAGCCGGGGCTGACAAAGATGAGAAGGAACGCGAGCGCATGGACGCCCGCCACAAGGCCGATGGTTTGATGGATTTTCATCGCGGATAACGGTTCGGGAAACGGAGATGGAAAGAGGAAGAAAGGTTCAGCAGGCGACGGGAAGAGGCGAAGCCAAAGCGCGCACCGCGGCTTCAAACTGATCGCCCCGGTCCTGATAGTTTCGGAATTGGTCGAAACTCGCAAACCCGGGGCTGAGGAGTACGTGTTCGCCCCGCCGCGCCGAGCGAGCCGCCGCGGCGACGGCCGCCGGCAGGGAATCGAAGCGGCGAAACGCAATCCGCGCCGCCTGGGCGCTGCGTGCCAGTTCGCCGGCCGTCTCGCCAATCAGCAGCAGTTCGCGAACCCGGCCGTTCAACCGAGCGACGAAGCCCTCCAGATCGCCCCCTTTGCCCTTGCCGCCGGCAATCAGCCACACCGGCTCGGGAAAGCGGGTCAGCGCGCCCTCGACGGCATGGAAGTTCGTGGCTTTGGAATCGTTCCAATAGGTCACTCCGGCGATTTCCGCCACGCGGGCGAGGCGGTGCCGGCCCAGGACGAAGCTGCGGGCGGCGGCATAGAGCTGAGGCGAAGGAAGGCCCGATTTCGCCCACCACGCCGCGGCCAGGACAAAATTTTCCCGCTGGGGCGGCTGGGCAAAGACCGTGCCGGCCAGACCCGCATCTTCCGGCAGATGGGCGGTGTCGACCCAGACTGCCCTATCCTGCCAGGCCAGAGCACCCGCCAGCTTCGCGAATTCGCGGACCGAAGAGCCCGCCAGGACGAGGCCCGAACGGCCGGCCAGGCGGGCCTTGGCTCCGAAATAGTCGCGCATCCCCTCGTGCCGCTCCAGGTGATCTTCGGCGAAGTTCGTCCACAGGGTCGCGTCTGCGCGCAGATGGCGCAGGGACTCCGCTTGGAACGAACTCACCTCGCAGACCGCGATTTCGTCCGGCCGCCCTCCGTCCCGTTCGGCCGCCACCTGCGCGAACGACTGTCCGATATTGCCCGCGGCACAGGCCGCGCGGCCGGCCGCCTTCAGGGCATGCACGAGGAATTCCGTGAGGGTCGTTTTGCCGTTGGTGCCGGTCACCGCCAGAATCCGGCCTTTCCAAAACAGCGAAGCCAAGTCGAGTTCGCCCCAGCAATCGGCGCCGGCGTCGCGGGCCAGACGCAGCCAGGGATGGTCTCGCCGGAAGCCGGGGGAAAAGACCACCAGCGGATGCTGCCGGGCGTCCTCGGGAGTGAACGGTTGTCCGCGATCGTCGAAAATTTTCGCCGGGATGCCGGCCGACGCGAGCAGCTCCTTCGCGCCCTGGCCGCTGACGCCCGCGCCGAACACCGCGGCCGGACCGGCCACGCGAGCAGAAAGGAGAGCGGGGAGCGGGGTCGGCACGTCAGCGCAGTTTCAAGGTGCTCAGCCCGGCGAGGGCGAAAATGAACGAGAGAACCCAGAAGCGGAGCACCACCTTGGTCTCGGGCCAGCCCTTGCGTTGAAAATGGTGATGGATCGGCGCCATGAGAAACACGCGCCGGCCTTCCCCATAGAACCTCCGCGTGGTCTTGAAGTAACCGACCTGAATGATCACCGAAAGAGCCTCCCAAACGAACACGCCGCCGACGATCACCAGCGTCAGCGGCTGCTGCACCATGAAGGCGATGATGCCGATCAGCCCCCCGATCGCGAGCGACCCGGTGTCGCCCATGAACACCTCGGCGGGGTGCGAGTTGAACCAGAGGAAGGCGAGACCGGCCCCGACCAGCGCTCCGCACACCACCGCCAGTTCGCCCGTCCCCGGCACGTGGCTGATCGCCAGATATTCGGAAACGCGGACGTTGCCGGCCGCGTACGCCATGACGCCGTAGACGAAGGCCACCGTGATCGTGCAGCCGATCGCCAGTCCATCCAACCCGTCCGTCAGGTTGATCGCGTTGGAAAACCCCACCAGCCAGAAGTAGACAAAGACAAAGAGCACCGCGAGCGGCAGGCTCGCCACGACCGGGTGCTTCACGAACGGCACCCACAGCTCGCGGATCTTCTCCGCGCTCGACGCATGGCTGCGCAGCATCCACAGCGCGAGAATCGTGATCAGGGTCTGCCAGAGGATTTTCTCGCCCGAGGAGATTCCGGCGCGGTGCTTGCGCACGACCTTGAGGTAGTCGTCGCGAAATCCCACCGCGGTCAGTCCCGCGTAGACCAGCATCGCCACCACCACCCAGATGTTGGGCGCCGCCCAGAGGAAGCAGCTGACGAGCACGCAGATGAAGATGAGCAGCCCGCCCATCGTCGGCGTGTTCTTCTTGTCGAATCGGATCGCCAGATCGCCGGTGCGGTCGTCGTCATAATGCTGGCCGAATTTCAGCTCGCGCAGCCGCGCAATGATCCAGGGTCCGATGATGAAGCCGATGATCGCCGCCGTGCCGGCCGCGAGCAGCGTCCGCACCGTCTCGTACCGCAGCACGTTGAGCGGATGCCAGAAGTTGTCGAGATCGGCCAGGTAGCTCAGCATGGCAGAGGGACGGCGGGCACGGTCAGCGCCTGCTCGAGCTTGTGCTTCCGGCTTCCCTTGATGAAAACGGGACCGGCGAATTCCGCGACGGTCGCCGCGGCCTCCGCGGCGGAGGCGATCGGCGTCACCTGCCCGCTTCGCGAACCCGCTCCCCGGCGGACGGCCGCCGCAAAGTCTCCCACCAGGAGCACGCGATCGTCCGGCTGAAGCGGAAGCTGGCCGCCCAGCTCGGCGTGAAACGCGTCCGCCTGGGCTCCCAGTTCCTCCATGCATCCGATCACGAACAGCCGCGGGGCCGCGCGGCCGGCCAGACGGTCGAACGCCTTCAGGGCGTCCCGCATCGATACGGGATTCGCGTTGTAATAATCGAGATAGAACAGGCGCCCCCCGTCCATGCGCACTTCTCCGCGCAGCGCGGCCGGCCGCCAGGCCGCGAGCCGTTCGCGCACGGCCTGAGCGTCGGCTCCCAGGTACCGCGCCACGCGCAGGGCGATCGCGGCGTTCTGCGCCATGCCTTCGCTGGCCGTCGGCAGATAATACTGCTCAGGCCCCCTCCCGCCCAGACGCAATCCGATCTCCTGCCCTCCGCCCGCCGGACGACGCGTAAATTCCAAATCCAAAACCCGGCCCGGCAAATCCTGGAAGGCGGCATACTCCGCGCAGGCCGCCGGAAAGATCGCCGCGCCGCCCGGACGAAGATGCCGCGCCAGTTCGGACTTTTCCCGAGCGACCCCGTCGATTCCGCCCAACTCCTCCAAATGAGCGGGCCCCACCAGCGTGACCACCGCCACGTCCGGCTCGATCATCTCTCCCAGCACCTTCATCTCGCCCGGTGCGCTGATCCCCGCCTCGACCACCGCAAATTTATGCCGATCGGCATCCAGCCCCGTCAGCGTCAGCGGAACGCCCAGGTGGTTGTTCAGATTTCCCTCGGTGGCGGCCGCGGCCGGCCCGAGCAGCAATGCCAGAAGCTCCTTCGTCGACGTCTTGCCCGCGCTGCCCGTAACGCCAATCACCGGCCCCGCAAAGCGGCGGCGATGTTCCCGGGCAATGGTCTGAAACGCCGTCTGGGGGTCGGAGACGACCAACTGCGGAAGGCGGGCCGGGCGCGCCGAAGACACCAGAGCGCCCGCCGCGCCGGCTTCCGCCGCCGCGTCCAGAAAGTCATGTCCGTCCCGCTGCGCGGTGCGCAAGGCGACAAAGAGGCGCCCCTTCGACAGGCGGCGCGAGTCGATCGCAAAGCCTGTGATCGCCCCGCCGGGAGCGCCGTGCCAGGTTCCCCCGGTCCATCGAGCCAGAACGTTGGGATCAAACTCGGGCATCGCGTTGGCGCAGGGCTTTGATCGCGATGAGTTCGCGCACCACTTGCCGGTCGTCGAAGGGAACAACGGTGTCCGCAAATTCCTGGTAGCTCTCGTGTCCTTTGCCCGCCACCAGCAGGCAGTCGCCGGGGCGGGCGACGTCCAGGGCCAGGCTCAGGGAACGCCGGCGGTCTTCGACCCAGGCAATCTTTTCCGGGGCGGTGACGCCTTGCTCCATGTCGGCGAAAATCTGGGTGAGCGGCTCGCCGCGCGGGTTGTCCGCCGTCGCAAATGCAAAGTCCGCATACTCCTGCACGGCCTTCACCATCAGCGGCCGCTTCGTGCGGTCCCGGTTCCCCCCGCAGCCGAATACCACCAACAGGCGCCCCGGCGTGATCGGCCGCAGCATGCTGAGCGCGTTGCGCAGCGCGTCGTCGGTGTGCGCATAGTCCACGAGCACGTTGAAGGGCTGGCCCTCGTCCACCCGCTCCATGCGGCCCGGAACGCCCCGAAACGCCTTGAGCCGGGGCAGAAACACCGCCGGATCACGGCCCAGCCCCCAGACGGTCGCAATGGCCGCCAGAAGATTGCTGACGTTGTAGCGCCCGAGCAGCGCCGTTTCCACCTCCGCCACCGCCATCCCCGCAATCACCAGACGGAACCGGCTGCTGCCGGGTTCGAGGGTCACCGCCTCGGCGCGAACCGCCGAACCGGCCTGTTCGCCAAAGGTGACCAGCTTGACGGCGGGATATTCCTGGGCGATCCGCGCCGCGAGCGAACGTCCCGCCGGGTCGTCCAGATTCACGACGGCGATAGGCGGCACGGTGCCGGTTCCGCCGGTGAACAGCCGCGACTTGACCGCAAAATACGCTTCGAGCGTCTGGTGGTAGTCGAGATGGTCCCGCGTGAGGTTCGTGAAGACCGCCGCGCCGAATTGAAGCCCGAGCACCCGGTCCTGGTCGATGCCGTGGGAGCTGACTTCCATCACCGCCTGCTTGCAGCCGGCGTCCCGCATTTGCGCGAGCATGCCGAAAATATCCAGCGATTCCGGCGTCGTGCGGAACGAGGGTACGGTCCGTGCACCCAGGTCGTAGCTGACGGTTCCGATGAGCCCCACGCGCGGTTCCGAGCCGAGCAGCTGCTTGATCAAATGGGTCACCGTCGTCTTGCCATTGGTTCCCGTGACTCCGACGACCGTCAGCTCGCGGTCCGGACACCGGTAGTACCGCCTCGACACGCGGGCCAGAGTCGCCCGCGGATCGGCCACCCGGACGAACGTCACCTTGGCCGGAGCCGCCACCGGGATCGCCGCGCCGACGACCGCGGCGGCGCCGCGGCTGACGGCCTCGTCCACGAACTGGGCGCCGTCGCTCTTTCGGCCGGGCAGCGCGAAAAACACGTTGCCGGGCACCACGCGACGGCTGTCCAAAGCCAGGCCGGACACGGGAATGTCAACCGGCCCTTTGGCGGCCAGCACCTCGCCGTCGGCGAAGAGGTCTGCGAGCACAGGAGCGGTGGGAAACATACGTTGGATCGAAAGGATATCCCGCCGCGTGCGGCGGACCGGCGGAACGGAAAAGGCGTGGATGAGAGAGTGGTTGGAAGTGAGATAGCCGATCACGGTCGGCCTCCTTCCAAGGCCACCGACGGCAGGGCAATGTCCGGCTGCGTGGGCTGGATGTCCAGATAGGGGATGAGTTTTAGCGCCAAGTCATGGAAGGCCGGGGCCGCCACCAGGTGGCCGTAGGCCGTGCCGCGCAGCGTGCGGCTCGCGTCGGCGTCGTCGACGATGACCGAGATGTCCAGCTGAGGGTTATCCGCCGGGAAGAATCCGATAAACGACGACACCACATGATGATGGTCCATGTAGCCGGGCACCCCGTCCGTGCGCACCTTGTTGGCGGTGCCGGTCTTGCCCGCCACGTCGAACCCCGGAATGCGCGCTTCGGGGGCGTTGCCTTCGCTCGAATTCGGCACCCCCCACAGCAGGCGGGCCATCGTGTGCGCGGTCCGCGCGGAAAGCACCCGCCGCTGCACGACGGGGCCGTACTGGAACAGGACCTGGCCCGAGGGCGAGAGGATCTCCCGGATGATCTGCGGGCGCATCAGCAGGCCGCCCGAGGCGACCACGCTCATCGCGCGGTGCATCTGCAGCGGGGTCACCGCCACCGCCTGGCCGATCGGCATGCGGGTGAACGTCGTCGGATGCCACTCCGGCGTGTGCGGCCGGATGACGCGGCCGGGAATCTCGCCGCCGACCGGAAAGCCCGAGAGCTCGCCGAAACCGAACGCGCGAACGAATTGATAGAAGGAGTCCTCGCCGAGCATCAGGGCCATCTGGGCGGTGCCCTTGTTGGAGGAATGGGCGATCACCTCCGCGACGCTGAGCGGATGATCGAAGCGATCGGTCACGTCCTCCTTGGGCAGCCCGATGGGCCGGCCCTCGTACTCGGCCTTGGTCTTCGTGATCGAGCAGTCGAAGCGCGTGGCCGGGGTGACCAGGCCGCGCTCCAGGGCGCCCGACACGGCGACAATCTTGAAAACCGAACCCGGCTCATACATCGAGTCGACCGCGATGTTGTGCATCCAGGCCTGCTCCGCGCCGCTGAGCTCGTTGTAGCGATTGGGATCGTACGACGGGTAGTTCGCCAGCGCCAGGATGAAGCCCGTCCGCGGATCGCTCACGATGATCGTGGCCTTCGCCGGGCGCCACTGCACCGCGATCGCGGCCAGCTCCTGCTCGGCCAGGTTCTGGACCTCGGCGCGGATGGTCAGCCGCACGTCGTATCCGTCCGCCGGATGCACCTCGCGGCTGCGGAACTGCGCCAGCTCGTGGGAATGCCCGTCCTTTTCCGACTCCTTCCAGCCGTTCTCGCCCTGCAGGTAGAAGTCGAGGTACCGCTCGAGCCCGGCCACCGGCGTCTGCTGGTGGTTGACGTATCCGAGCAGGTGCGCCGCTCGCTGCCCGTGCGGATAGTCGCGCCGGAACACCCGCGTGGGGACGATGCCCTGGATGTCGAGCGAGGCGACTTCGGCGTAGGCCGCTTCGCTCACCTCGTTGCTCAGTTTCACCCACCGGATCGCGCGGCGGCCCTGCGCGTCGGCCTCGTCGGCGATGACATCATCCTCCGTCGAAAGGTCATGCGTCGGACTGAGCGCCGTGGAAGCGGCGGCCCGCCGCTTCAGATCGGCCCCCAACGCGGACGCCGCCGCGCCCTCCACCGTCCGATACTTCGTCGTCAGCGCCTTCTCCACGTCCGCCAACGGCACGCCGATGAGGCGCGCCAGTTCCGGCCATTTCTTTTCGTCCCCCGTCCGCAGATAGGACGGATCCGCCCCCAGGATGATCACCGGCCGGCTCACCGCCAGCAGCGCGCCGTCCGCGTCAAGAATGCTGCCCCGCCGCGCGAAATCCGGAATGACTTCCCGCCTCGCCTTTTCCGCCGACCCGAGCAGTTCGTCGCGACCCAGGACATGCAGCCAGACCAGCCGGGCTCCCAGGCCGCCGTAGGCCAGGAAAACCACGGCCGCGAGCAGCCCGATCCGGTAGGTCGAGGCGAAGCCCTTCGACATCGAGGTCAGCGCCCGCCAAGGGCCAGCCCGATGCCGGACGAGGGTGCCGTGGGCAGCAAAATGCCCTCGCCACCCTCCTTCCGGGACAAGTGCCGGAGGGGATCGATCGTGATGTGCTGCACGTGGTCGGCCGACGGTTCGGCCAGACCCAGATGCCATTGGGCCGCGCGGGCCAGCAAAACGCGGGTGTCCTGCTCCTGCGCGATTTCGGAATCGAGCTCGTCCGACTGACGTTCGACATTGGCGATCTTCGCTTCAACGACCCGGTTGTCGTTCGCGAGCAGGGAAAGCTGATGCTGGGCCCAGACGGCCCCGATGCCAACCGCGCCGGTCAGGCCCACCATCAGAATGAGGCCCGAAACCAGCGGATTGAAAAAGCCGGGACGGAGGGAATAGGACATGAGGAGAATTCAGAGTTTGCGGACCGCGCGGAGCTTGGCGGACCGGCTGCGCGGATTGTCCGCGATTTCATCCGGCTGCGCCTCAATCGGGCGGCGTGAGAGGGGCGCGGCAACGGCGTGCCGCAGATCTTGGGGCGTGGAATCGCCCGCGTCCTGCGGCTGGCCGCAGAGCGCGCGAAAGTAACGTTTGACGGGGCGGTCCTCGAGCGAATGGAAGCTGATCACCGCCAGCACTCCGCCGCCGGCCAGCCGCCGAAAGGCCTCGGGCAGCGCCCGGTCCAGAGCGCCGAGTTCATCGTTGATCGCGATGCGCAGCCCCTGGAACGATCGCGTCGCCGGATGGATCCGGCTCGTCGCGCGTTCCCGCGCGGGAATGCAGCCGGCAATGAGATCGGCGACGCCCGCGGAGCTCTTCGATACGCCCGAGCCTCGCGCCTGGCGCAGGGTCATCACGATCCGCCGCCAATGACGTTCCTCGCCGAAATCGCGGATGGCGCGGACAAGCATCTCCTCCGTCGCGGTCTCCAGCCAGCGCCAGCCGGGCACGCCCTGACGGGTATCCATGCGCAAATCCAGCGGCGCCTCGCTGCGGAACGAAAAGCCCCGCGCCGGATCGTCCAGTTGGAAGGAGGAAACGCCCAGATCGAACAGGACCCCGTCGTACGTCGCCGCGGGCAGGTCGGCCAATCGGCCGAAGTCCCGATCCACAAAGTGAAACTTTCCGGGAAATGCCGCCGCCAGCGCTTCCGCGCGCGGACCGGCCTCCGGATCGCGGTCCAGGGCAGTGACCGCAACCTCCGGCGCCGACTCCAACAGCGCCCGCGAATGGCCGCCGCCGCCAAACGTGCAGTCGAGAAACCGGGCGCCGGGCTTCGGACCGAGCAACGCCAGCGTCTCCCGCAGGAGCACGGGCTGATGGCCAAAGCTCATGGATGGCCGGCAAACTTCAGCGCGAGCCAAGCTCACGGGTGGAGTTCCTTTCCGGCATCTTCCGCAGCCGGGCCGCCAGTCCAGGAATGCCGCAAGCGACCGGCCGCAGAGGCAATCCGTCGCGCACCCGTCGATTGGCGGTGAAGGCAATGCCGTCGTTGGCGTCGAGCCAGGGGCGGGGGGCAGCAGGAAAAGCTTTTTTGGGACGCATGGGGATCAAATCGTGAGCCGGCGCATGATGTCGCCGATGTTCTCGCCGGGGGTCCGCGCCATCACCTTGTCCCATTGCGCCGGCGAATAGACGTTGAACTTGGTCATGGTGCCGACGAGCACCGCTTCCTTCTTGATGCCCGCGTGCGCCATCAGGTCCGCCGAAAGACCCACCCTTCCCTGCTTATCAAAGCTGAAGGACTGTGTCGTCGCGAAGAACCGGGCCGCGAAATCCTGGGCTGCGCTGTCGCTGAGCGCGATGGCCGCGATCTTGGCTTGAAGCTTGGCCACTTCAGCCGGCGGAAGAATCGCAATGTACCCTTCCGGAAGCGGCGTAGCCAGAAACACATCCGTCTCCAAGTGCGCGCCTCGCCACGCCGACGGGATAGTCAACCGGGACTTCTCGTCGAGGGAATGCCGGTAAAGACCGGTATAAAGGGCTGAAGCGGGCGCGGACATGGCGGGGAAGGTTCCCCAAAACACCCCATTTCATCCCACTTTGACCCACCCTGCGTCAAGCAAAACAGGTGCAGAAACTTATTCACAGTATAATCACAACGCTTGGGGGCTTGAGACCGCTAGTCCGCCTTTCAACTTCCACCGGCCAATTGCTGTAGCCGGGGCCTTCCCAAGGTGGAGCGCATGGTCCCCATGCGCTTTGACCGTCATCCGCGTTTGGCGCGGACTTTCCAGTATCCAGCGACCGAGGCAAAAACGACCAGCAACCTATTCCGGAAACTTCGCCAACCCGTACGCCGCGCAATCGATCTCCGCCTCAACGCGACCGGCGTTCTGGGTGAGATTAGCAAGCTCGAGCGCCTCAACCCGATCGGCAACCAGTTTGCGCCGAAGATTCACTTCAACCTCTGTCGGCGGCGGCGGTGATGCCAATTCCCACGACGACCGCGATGATCCATTTCATTTTGTTCATATAACTCCCTCTCCTTTGTTGTTGGTTGTTTATCTGCGGGGGAACGCTGGGAAAACTGCAGGACAGGACCAAAAGCAGCACTTTGCAAGTAACCGCAGAATCTTAGCCGTGCCACCACAATCACAGAATATTGTCATTCTGGCTTCTGAATGCCAGCGGCCCGGTGCACAGGTGGAGCGCGTGGTCCCCACGCGCTTTGAAGCTCAATCCTAGCCGCCTGCCGAGACGTGACCCCTTCGCTTGATCGCGTCCGCCGCGACCCACGCGGCCCCCGCGAACGCCAGCGCCACGCCGTTCGCCGACCACATGAAATGGTCGTGCGGGGCAGCCACGACTTTCGGGATCCAAACCAGAATCTGGAACAGCAGCAGCATCACTGCCAACAGCAGCGACCCCACCGTATCGAGCACGCCCGTCAGAATCGAGATCCCCGCCAGATAGAAAAACACCGCCGTCGCGCCGACCCAGAAGACCTGATTGGGCGGGATCCAGTTCGGAACGTAGCCCGCCGCCGGATGAAGGTAGATGAGGTGCTCCGTGCCGAACCAGAGCGAACAGATGCCCGCCACCCGGCTGATCCGCGCGGCCCTTTTCACCGGATCCGGCCCACTCCCGAAACTGATGAACGCCACCACGGAGGCAGTCAAAGCGAGGGTTTCCTCAAAAAAATTACCCCAATTACCCACGTTCGAAGGGGCGCCGATGGCAGGGATCAGCCACAATAGAACGTAAACGGAAAAGAGCCCGATCAGGATGAGCGCGCCGGCCCGCGCCGCCCGGCGCGAAAAAAGAAAGATGCCCGCGATCAACTCCAAAACGGCGGCCATTTCCGCGAGAACCGCGCGTCCCGGCACATCCGGCGCCACATGCTGCCAGTCCACGGCAAAGTCGCGGCTCGCGACGCCGGCGACGCCGAGCACAATGACGCCAAGGCCGAAAACTCGCCGGCCGAGATTGGGGGTGGATCGCGGTGTGCCCATCGAATGTTTCGGTGCCAATGGCTGCGAATAGGTTGGTAACCGCGGCGCGCTCAACTACGCCATTTATTTTCATGCCCCGTACGCCGCTGAGCTTCCGAAGATTCTGGACTGCGGCCGGACTCGCGTCCCTCGGCCGCCTTTCCTGCCGGGAACTCGTGCCGATGATCCTGCTGACCCAAACCGGATTCAGCGCGGCGCAATATGGAATCTATCGCGCGTGCGAAACCGCCGGAGGCTTCGCGCTGGCCTGGTTCTCGGGCCGCTGGTTCGACGGACGGCGCTCCATCGCGGTCCTCAACGGGCTCAGCATCGCTCTCGTGGGCTTTCTGCTCGCGCTCGCGGCGGTCCTCGCACCCGGCCATTTCGGCGCGGGCGCCTCGGCTTTTTCCGTCGGTTCCACGGTGGCGGTGACCGCCGGCGCCCTCAGCGCCGGCGGTCTGAGCCAACAACTGTCTCTTTCAACGGTCATCGCGATATCCGCCGCCGGATTCGCGACCACGGCGCTCGTCTTTCCGTTGCGGCGAGCGCCGTGCCTCAATACTTGATGGTCGTGGTCAAAGTGAACCGGCGCGGCGGAATGATGCGCTCGGCGGCCGGCGTGCCGTCATAGTTATAGCTGACGGGCAACAGGTAGCCGTTGGAAGTCAGGTCGTCCACGTTGAGCTGGACCTTCGCCGTCAGGTGCGACCAGGGCAGCTTGTAGCGGTACGAGGCCCACAGGTTGATGTGCAGCTTCGCGGGCGTGTAGATCGGAGCATCGACATCCGGGGCCGCGATCTGCCCGCTCGAATTGAGATTGGCCGCGTTGCCGTAGTACCCGGCCGTCGCGCGGCCGTCGAATTCTAAGGCCGTGCCCAAGCCGAGGTTCTTCAACGGGCCGCGGACGAACGTGTAGTTCGTGAGATAATTCCAGGAATACTCGCGCTGATTGGGCGCGAGCGCGCCGTCCGACGCCGTGTCGACCGCCACCTGCGCCGCCACGACGTCCTGGTAGTAAAGCGCGGTGTTGTTCCACCCGTTCGCATTGCCCTGGGTGGCGTTGGTATCATAGCCGTAGGCCTGCCAAAAGTTGCCGAGGTACATCGGTGTTCCGTTGGCCTTGGTATAGACGGTCGTCAGCTCCGGCGCCGTGTAGTTTTGCCACGCGGCATAGCGATGCGCGATCCAGGCGACGCCCTGCGAAGCCGCATTGCTCACCGTGGTCTGCTGCTTGCCCCACGTCACCTTCATGGTCCAGTTGGGCAGCGGATTGTATTCCGCTTCCAGATCGATGCCCTTCGCCTGCGAATCCTCGGTTCCGGTGGGATTCACATACTCGCCCGTGGCTCCGACATTGCCGCCGTAGGTGTAGGGCAATCCGGTCAGCGTCGCGATCTGCGACTGCATTTGGGTCGTGATCGGATAGATGGACGTGTTGCCGAAATTCGGATCCGTCGGGCTGTAGCCGTCGCGCACTTCCACCACCGCGGTCGCCCAATCCTTGAGCTGCGTGGCGTCGATGTAGTTGGCGCGGGCCACCGAGGTGAAGTTCACGACCTGATTCAGGTCGCTCGTCTTGAACCACGTCGCCCGCAGGAAGAATTTGTTGTCCGGGGTCGAAATTTCGACGCCGTAGTCCTTTTCCTGCCCTTCGGGCTTCCCGAGCGCATTGCCGAAATAGTCCGTGTAGTTGGCCGCCGGGGGATTGAAATTGTCCGACTTGTTGTAAGTGAAACTCACGGTCCGCAGCAGCTGCGCCCACAGGGCTCCGGAATCAGCCGCCCGATCGATGGCGTTCCAGTGGATGAACGGATGCAGGACGACGCCCTCGGTGCTCGTGTTGCCGCCGATATAATGCCAGGGGCCCTCGTTGAACCAAACGGATGGATTCGGCAGGCCCTGGTTGTTGTATTCGATGGCGTTCGGGTTCGTCGCGGGGAAGATTGTGTTTCGATTCTTCACCTCGTCGTCGTTCATGCCGAGCGATCCGACAATCCGGTCGTCCAGCAGCCAGCTCTGCCAAAAGAACGTCTTGGAATCCTGCAGGTTCTCCGAAATGCCGCCGCCGGCAGTCAGCAGGCCGGCCATCTGCAGGTTGGTCGTCTGCCACTGGTTGGCCGAATAATTGTAGGTCTGGATCGGAATCGAGCTGGGACCGCCGAAGCCCGTGCGGCTCATGAAGCCGGGGCTCAGGTTCGCGTGGCCATTGGGATTTCCGGAGGAATTGCTCAGATAGTAAATGGCTTCAGGCGCGCCGTTGGCGTTGAGCGTAAAGCCGGTGGCGGCCGCTTCCGCCGCCGCGGTGGGCAGATAGTTGGCATCTCCGCCGACCACCGACGGGCGGTAGACCAGCTCGGTCTGCACGTCGTCATGCTGCGACTCGAGCGCCAGGAGCCGATGCCGCCCCAGCCAGCCGAGCCAGCTCGGGAGCTTGTCCTTGAGGCTGATCTCGTACTCGAGCATCCCGCGCAGGTTGTTGTTGATTTCGGGCGCCACCACGACGCCGCTTTGGTACGTGTCGACGAACGGCTGGCCCAGATGGCTGTTGGTCTGTCCGTTGGGCAAATATTGATTCGGGTCGACATAGAGGCCGCTGGCCGCTTCCTGGCCCAGCGGATCATCGGAGGTTTGCTGGAGCTCCTGACGAAACCACGCGACGTCGGCGTTCAATCCCGGCAGGATCTCCTGCTGAACATCCAGATTGTAGGTCTTGCCGGTCGTCCAGGCATGATTGAGCGAGTTCATGTTGATCGAGCTCCAGTCGTAGATGCTCTTGCTCGCCACGCCGGGAATCTGCCACACCGCGTATTTGGACGGCACGGGCAGGCTGGTCGATTCCGCCATCAGGTCCTGATTGATGATGGTCTGCGGGCCCGTGAGCGTCGCCGGAATGTAACCCGGAATGGCGAGCGACGACTGCTCGCCTTTGAAAGTATAAAGATACGAGCCCTGATCGATGAAACTGACGATGTGCCCGGTCGAAAAGAAAGTCAGGCCGGGCACGAAGAGCGGTGAGGTCGTCGACGTGAGCGCGGCGGTGCCGACCGGCTCGCCGGCGATATAGAGCGGATTCGCCTTGGACAGCACATAGGTGCCCTGAACTTTGCCCGTGTCCAGGAAGGTCACCTGGTCGGTGAGCGGATTCCACACCGGACGTCCGCTCGAAATCCAGGGGCTCACGTAGTCGAGCGGCGTGATGGAATTCGGATCCTGGGCGTAATTGTTGTAGTTCTCGAAGCTGAACTTGATGCTGGTCTTGTGGCTCCCGAACGGATTGAGCTTGAACGCCACGTATTGGCGGCGGGTCGTGTCCGAGGACGGCTTTTCCTCAAAGCCTTCCGAATTGTAGAGCTGGGCGATGTAGATCGAAAGCCGGTCGGGAATGAGCGGGACATTCAGGTCCAGCGATTCGCGGAAGGTGCCCCAGCTTCCCGCGGAAATCTGCGTTTCTCCGCTGAACTGATTCAGCACCGCTTCCGATCGCGACTGATTCACGATGCCCGCGGGGCTGCCCGTGCCGAAGATGATCGAGTTGGGGCCGCGATCGATTTCGATCGATTCGGTGTTGTAGGCGTCGAACGGAATGCGGGACAGGGCAAAAAAGTCATCCACCTCGTTGTCGGCGGGCGCCAAACCGCGCACGCGATTTCCGCTCGTCAGCGCGTTGGTGTAGGCGTTGACCTGTCCGCTCAGGATGTTGCCGCCGGCGCCGGAGAGCAGGTCGGCGACATTGCCGCGCTCGGTGGCATTGGTTCCGCTGGTCGGCGTGTAGGTCAGCGAGCCTTCCGTGTTGGCCTCATACCGGAACACATCATTGATGTTGTTCGAGTTGGTATCCTCCATCTGCTCCTTGGTCACCACCGTGACCGAGCCGGCCAAATCGCCGATCTTGGTGTTCAGACGGGTGCCGGCCAGCGTATCGGCCGTGAAATAGCCCTGTTGGGACGAAGCGCTGACTTCAAACGGCGAAAGCACAATGACTTCGCCTGAATTGCCAGGGCTGGAGGTGACCGCCGGAGGGGGCGAAACCGGGGGCGGCGAGGCGGGGGCCGGTGAGGCGGTCGTCGATGGAGCGGTTTGGGCGCTCAATCGGGCGCAGAGAAGGAAGGCGATTGGGACAATCAGGCGGCGCGGAGTCATGGGGCTTGGTGAGGTTTCTCGTGCGAGAAGGCTCGCGCAGGGTCGAAAGGTTTGTTGCGCTTACCAATGCGCACCCCATGAGCTCCACCCACCCCGCTCCCCCGGCGATGCGCGACGTGGCGCGCCTGGCCGGCGTCCATCAGACCACGGTGTCGCGCGCGCTGCGCAACGATCCGCGGATCCCGGAAGCCACCCGGCGGAAAATCGAGCGCGCGGCCGCCCGGCTGGGCTACCAGCCGCATCCGCTCGTCTCGGCGCTGATCGCGCTGCGGCGGTCCCGTCATCCGTCGCGTTTTCCGACGACCCTGGCTTTCATCGGCTGGGCCGGCGAACCCGGAAACCGGTACCCCGTCCATCAGTACACCCACAAGGCGCATCTCGAGGGCGCCACCGCGGCGGCCGAACAACAGGGCTATCACGTGGAGTTCTTCGCGGTCGACTCGACCGGCATGACGGAACGCCGCTTGAACGAAATTCTCACCACGCGCGGTGTGCCGGGCATCCTGATCAGCTCGCTGCCCTATGGACCGGGCAAGTTTGCGCTCGATTGGAATCGCTATTCGACCGTCGCCATTGAATACACCTTTACCGAACCGGCGTTCGACCGGGTGGTGCACGACAGCTACGATGGCATGCGCAGGATCATGACGGAATGCCGCGATCGGGGATTGCGCCGGGTAGGGTTGGCGCTGACGGCCGCCGGGCACGAACGGACCGAACAGCTCAACAGCGCCGCATTTTGGACCGAGCAGCGATCCGACGGGACGTTCGCCGAGGTCCCGCCCCTATCGATGCCGGCCTGGGACACCGCGGCCTTCGACGAATGGATTCGCACCCATCGCCTTCAGGCCATCGTGACCTCGAACGCCCTGCTGCCGGACATCTCGGCTTGGTGCGAAGCCAACGGCCGCACCGTGGGAGGCGACCTGGCGCTGTTCAACGTCAATGCCGACCGCAAGGGCCCTCTGCCCGGCATCGATCAGGATCCGTACACCATCGGCGCGATCGCCACCCGCATGCTCATCGAAAAGATCCTGCGGAATGAACGCGGGATTCCCACGCGTCGACGGACCCTCTTGACCCAGGGCAGCTGGGTGGATCCGATCGTCCGACGCGCGCCGGCTCCGGCCTGACATGACGGCGGCGCCGCGTAAGCCCACCTTCCGCACGAAACTGGCGATCGGCCTCGGTTACGTGGCCAGCTCGGGTTCGCACAACGTCGTGCACGTGCTGGCCCATTGCGTCTACAACGTCACGCTGGGCGTCAGCCCCGGATTGGTCGGCGTGCTGCTGTGCGTGCAGCGCATTTGGGATGCGGCGCTCGACCCGGTGGCCGGGCACGTTTCCGACAATGTCCGTTCGCCCCTGGGGCGGCGCCGGCCGCTGATGGCGCTGGCGATCGTGCCGCTCAGCCTCAGTTTCGCGGCGCTTTGGCTCTTTCCCGCCGGTGCCAGCCATCGGACGCTATTCCTGTATCTGTTGACGGCGTCCCTGCTTTTTTGCACCGCGCGGTCGTTCTACGGCATCCCCTTGCTCGGCCTGCAAGCCGAAGCGGCGGATGGTTACCACGAGCGCACCCGCATTTCCGGATTCACCCAGATCGCGGGCGCCGCGTTTGCGTTCCTCCCCAATTGGCTCTTCGCATTCGCGCAGAGTCCGATTTTTCACGGAGTGATTCCGGGAGTCCGAACGATGGCCCTCGCGCTGGCGGCCTTGTTTCTGATCGCCGGCCTGGCGCCGATCCTCCTCGCCCGGGAGTCATTCGATGCGAAATCCGCCCGCGCCCAGCCGCGCCTCCGGCTGAAGGACAGTCTTCGCCTGGTCCTGGGCAATCGACCCCTCGCGCGAATCCTGGGCATGCAGCTGGCCGCCAGTTTCGGCTACAACGTGGTGGGCGTGCTCGGGTTGTATGCAACGTTCTACTACGTCTACCGCGGCGACATCCGCCACGCCGCGGTGATGCAAGGCTGGGCCGGCACGGCGTTCCAGTTCGCCGCCATCGGCTCCGTGCTCGCCTACCGGCGGCTTTCCGAGCGGATCGGAAAGCGTGCCACCCTTCAGATCGCGCTGGGCGTCCTGATGGCGGGCAGCGCGGCCAAATTCATCCTGTTCCAGCCCGCGCACCCCTGGCTCATCGTTTTCATCTGGGCCGCCAACGGGGCCGGCATCACCGGCGTCACGACCCTCGCGCTCTCGATGCTCGCGGACACGGTCGATCTGGGGGAACTGCAGAGCGGGGCTCGCCTGGAAGGAGCCTACGTCTCCATCTACTGCCTCAGCGACAAGGTGGGATACGCGGCCGGAGCGTTGCTCTCCGGCTTCATCCTCTCCGGCATCGGCTTCGACGTCAGGCTCGGTGGGGCGCAGGCGGATGAGACCCTTTGGCTGATCCGCCTGCTTTATGCAGTGGTGCCGCTGGCCGGCGCTCTCGCCGCCGCGATCGTCATTCACGGCTATCGCCTGACTGAACGCGACGCGAACGAGACCCGGCAGCGGCTTCAGCTCGCCCGGAACGCGAGGTCGCAGACCGTTGTAGCCGGGGGCGCCGACCCCGGCTGTCCCGCTTTCGACGCCGAAGCGCGTGGGGACCACGCGCTCCTCCCTACTGACCCGATCCCCATTTCGGATTAGCAGCCGGACCTAACTCCAGCTCCAGCGTGCCGCCGGCGACGATCGCCTCGTGCGAGATCCGGGGCGCCGTCAGCGGCCGTCCATTCAAACGGGCCGACTGAATGTAAGGCGAATTCGGCCCGTTGTGGCGAGCCTCGATGACGAAGTCCTTTCCGCCGTAGTAGTGCGGATCCAGATGCAGCACCACCCGGTCGAACAGCGGACTCGTCAGATCGTAGCCGGGGCGAATCGAACAGCCGCCGTCCATCTCGAAAAGGCCCATTGCCCACTGCACGTAGAGCGCGCTGAGCTGGCCCTCGTCCTCCTCGCCCACCCATCCCACCAGCGGCGTGGGCGACCAGAATTTGGCCAGGCTGCTGCGGACATACTTCTGGGTGAGCCATGGCTGGCCCGAATAGTCGAACAGGAACGGAGCCTGCAGGTTTTCCTCATTGGTGAGGTCCACCTGGCCTTGCTCGAAACCGGCCTGCAGGCGCCGGTTGAACCGGCCCTCCCCCAGGAGGGCGACCAGCCCGCGCGGGTTCTGCGGAACGAAAAAGGTGTAGACCCACGGCGTGCCCTCCTCGAAGCCCGGCCCGCTCCATCCGCCGGTCGTTCCGAACTTGAACGGATCGGAGTCCTCGCTCCAGCGTCCATCCGCCCGCCGCCGCCGCGCGTACCCGGTCGCCGGGTCGATCTGGTTTCGCCAGGATTCCGACCGCCGCTCGAATTCCCGCGCGTCGTCCGTCCGGCCCAGCGCGGCCGCGAACTGCCCCGCGACCCAATCGTCATAGGCGTATTCAAAAGTATTGGACGAGGGGCCCGCGTCCTCCGGCACGTAGCCGTGGGCCAGATAGGAATCCAGGTTGCGGTCGCCGGCGAAGCCCCCGTTGGGCATCGGGACGCCCGGCGTCGTGAGATCATGGCGGATCGCCGCGTAGGCCGCGGCGACGTCGAAATCCCGGATGCCCTTCTGATAGCTGCTGACGATCAGGGATTCCTGGTGCTGCGCGGTCATCACCGGCGCGTACCCGGCCATCACGGGCGCCTGGGGAATCCAGCCCCAGGTTTTCGCCGCATCCACCAGGAAGTTCGTCCACGAGCTCGCGGTCGAGGGCGCCAGCAGCGTCCACAGCGGAAACAAGGTCCATTCGCAGCCCCACATCGAATCGCCCGAATAGACCGCCGCCCCGGGACGATCGATGCGGCGATGCCGTCCGGTGAAATCCACATAGCCGCCGTCGACGTCCTGCAATGCGCTCTTGGCGCTGAACGCGCGATAGAGGCTCGTGTAGAACATGCGCCGTTCGGCCTCGGAGCCGCCGGCCACTTCCACGCTGGCCAGCCGGCGATTCCACGCCGACCGGGCATTCCGAACCACTTCATCGAAATCCCAGCCCATCGGCCCCATTTCCGCCGCGAGATTCCGGCGCGCCCCCTCGACGCCCGTCAGCGAGATTCCGGTGCGCACCTGCACGATTTCGCCGGCGTGAGTCTCAAAATTCAAGGCGACGCCGCACTGGTCGTGCCCGCTCAGGGCGCGGACTCCGCGGCGATAGTCGACCGGCGTCTGCCAGTCGGTGCCGTAGTTGCTCGACTTCCCGGCAAACGGCCCGCGCTGCCAGGCGTCCATCGACCGAAGCGGCTGATCCGTCTGCAGCACAAAATAGACCCGGTATTCCCCCGCGTATTGATTGTGCTGATGGATGCAGCCCTCGATTTCCGCCGGCCCGGTTTGCCGCACCGTCACGTCGATGACTTTGGTCAATTCTTCCGTGGGAAACCCGAAGTCCAGCACGAGGTGGGCTTCGGGCGTTTCCGGAAAAGTGAATCGCAGAGCCCCGCACCGATCGGTCGCGCTCACCTCCGTCTTGACGCGCCAGTCGAACAGATCGACCGCATAGTAACCGGGGCTGGCATGTTCGGTTTCCTTGAGAAAGCGGGATCGGTAGCCGGACGTCCACATGTTGCCGAAGGGGCCGTCGGGCGAGCCGGGAAAAATGCGGTAGAGTCCGGGATTGTATTCCATCGGGCCCGTGACGGGCATGACGCTGAGCCCGCTCAGGCCAAACCCGTGCAGATGGCTGAAGCCCGAAATGCTGCCGACCGTGTATTCGTATCCGCCGTTCCAGACATTGCCCTGGTTGTCCGGGCTCAATTTCACGAGTCCGAACGGCAGGGTGGCGCCCGGAAACATCATCCAGCGTGAATTGGAGGTGCCGATGAAGACGTCCACGCTGTCGATTGGCGAGAGCGACGGAGCGGCGCCAGCCAGTGCGAAACCGGTGAAAAGCGGGACCAGGAAGCAGGGCAACTTCATGCGCCTCCAGCGTCGTTTCCGCCGTGCGACAATTCAACGCGCAAAACTTTTACGTCGCTGCGTCGGCTCTTCCTGTAGCCGGGGGCGCATCGGGACCATGCGCTCCACCCCCGATAACAGCATTTCGCCACAAGACAGTTGCGGCCCCCTCGCATCCCCTCACATTAGCCGCTCCCGTGCGCCGCGCCGCCCGCATTTCCTGCCTGCTCCTCCTCTGCCTGCTGGGCACGGGCCTGCAATGGGACATTCTGCAGGTGGCCGCCTGGAGCAGCATGGTCGCCGGGCATGCGGAATCGATGAGCCTGACGCAGGCAGTTGCCAAGACGTTCGACGGCGAAATGTGCCCCCTCTGCCAGGTGGTCGCAAAGGCCAAGCAGCAGTCCCACAACCAGACGCCATCCGTCCGTTCCGAAGCGAAGCTGCTTCTGTTTTTTCACACCGCCTCCGTGGCGGTGATTCCAGGCCCGCGGGTGTTGCGGGAATGGCCGGCGGATGCGCCGGCCCCGGACGCAATCCGGTGGGCTCCGCCGGTGCCACCGCCGCGCGGTTCAGCCTAACCCAGTCAGGTCGCTTTCCGACCTGGCTCCAGACCCCACGTGGAAGCGGCGGCTCGCCGTCTTCTCACGCGAACAAGCGGCGGGACGCCGCATCCACTGACCGCACGGCAATCGCCGGCACTCGTCATGTCCCCCACCCACACCATGCATCCATTTTCTTCAGAGCTTCATTCCTTCTCAATTCGCTCCCGGCTTGTCCTGGCCCTTCTCGGCGCCTTGACGGCATCCCACACTTTCGGCTGCGCCTGCGGCTGCGGCATCTACGAGGTTGGCACATCGGCCATGATGCCGACCGACACCGGCCCGACGGCCTACCTGGACTTCGACTATCAGGACCAAAACCAAAACTGGAGCGGCGACTCGGCGGCGCCGGCCGCCAACAACGACGACAAGGACATCCGCACGAGCTGGTACACGTTCGGATACCAGCAAATGTTCAGCCGCGAATGGGGACTGCGGATCGATCTTCCCTATGAAGAGCGGCACTTCGTGACGACTGGCGGCGCCACCGGCGATCAGATCGTCGCAATGAACTTCCGGGGGTTCAGCGACGCCCGAATCGAGGGCATCTACACCGGCTTGTCCGCTGACCTCTCAACCGGCCTTATGTTCGGCCTGAAGTTGCCGAGCGGCAGTTACCGGATCGAAGATGCCTACAACGACATCGACCGGGACACGGAGATCGGAACCGGCAGCACCGATTTGCTGTTGGGCGGATACCACCGCTTTTTCATTGCGAATGGCTGGGACGGTTTCGCCCAGGTGATGCTCGACGTTCCCGCGCTCACCCAGGCCCAATACCGGCCGGGAATGGAATTCGACGCTTCGGTCGGGACCTATTTTCACGGCTTTTCATGGGGACTGCTCCATGTGTCGCCGCTCGCGCAGCTCAAGCTGGCCCTACGGGACCGCGATCATGGCGCGGCGGCGGCCAATCCGATCGCGTCGGGCTATGCCCGGCTTTTTGCGGGGCCCGGCCTGGAAGTGGACTGGCACCCGTGGATGCTTTACGCCGCAGTCCAGCTTCCCTTCTACCAGGACATGCGCGGCAACCAGTTAATTGCCCGCGTTCAATACCAAATGAACGTGAGCTATAGGTTTTAGCCCGCCAATATCATCGGGTGGAGCGCATGGGGACCATGCGCTCCACCCGCTCTCGCTCCGTGTCTACCGCGCCGACGGCACCGCCGGCAGCCGTATCCAAAACCGCGTTCCCTTGCCGCCGGGCGGCGGCTCCAGGCCGATTTCGCCTCCGAGGCGCTCGACCGCACGGTGGACGATTCGCAGGCCGATGCCCGTGCCGGACATTTTCGGATGCAGGCGGCCGAACATCTCGAACGCCCGCGCCTGCAGTTCAAGCGGAATTCCGATGCCGTTGTCGGTGATGGTCACCCGGACGACCGCCCCACTGCGTTCGCCGGCGATCTCCACGCGGGGCCGCGTGCCGCCGGGCATGAACTTGATCGCATTGCCGATCAGGTTCTGAAACACGACCTGAATGAGCGTTTCGTCGCCCATGACCGCCGGCAGCACGCCCTCGGTCACCACTTCCGCCCCGCTGTGGCGGATGTCATCCTCCAAGAGCTCCAGCGCCGCGCGCTTCGCGCTTTCCAGTTCGACCGGCGTCAGATCCAGGGATTGCCGGCCCACGGACGCATAGTTCAGCAGGCCTGAAATCAACGCGTCCATGCGGGAAGCGGCCGCGCGCATCCGTTCCACATAGTTGATGCCTTCGGCGGGGAGGTGCCCGCGGTGCTCCTCCATCAGCAGATCGCCGAAATTTCGGATGCTGCGCAGCGGGCCTCTCAGGTCATGCGCGACCGAGTAATTGAACCGCTCAAGCTCCTGGTTGAGCTGTTCGATCTCCACGCGCCTCCGCTCGCCGGCCCGCGCGTCTTCAATCAGGCGAAAGACTTTCGGCAGCAGCGGAAAGAGCGCGATCGCGGTCGCGACCGAGGCCGCCGCCGTCACCAGTTTCACGAAGGCCGAGAGCCAATAGAGTGGAACCCAGATCACCAGCACCTCCATGAAATGCGTCAGGCCGCACGAAATGATGAAGAGGCCGAACGCCAGAAAGACCCAATGGAAGGGAATGCCTTTGCTCGCGCGAAAGACCAGATACCCAAGCGTGCAAGAGATCGAAACGTAGGCGAGGCCGATCAGAAGGTCCGCCGTGACATGCAAGGTGACGAGCTTCGGATCCTGCAGGTAGCAGAACTCATGGGGCAGTCCGATGCGCTGAAAGATGGACAGGCCAAACAGCTGAAACGTGACGATACCGAGGACGACCGCGCCGATGATGCCGGCGCTCCACCGAAATAGAGGTCGCATGGGAAAAGGGACCGCGCCAGTCGAAACCAACTCGCGATGAACGCAATCCGGAACTCCTAGACGGCGGCCTAAGGGCCTTGAACTTCGTAAACCTCAACGAGCCCCACGCCCGAAGAACCGTCGAAACTGGTCACTTCCGCGGTATAATTCCCCGCCGGCAGGGTCACGAGCATCGCGGCATCCAAGGAATTCTGCGGCAGCGAGAACGCATCCACCTGGCTGAACGCCGCGGAAAGCGACGCCAGATTGGCCCAACCACTGTTGGTTTGCAGAACATTGTTGTACTTGTCGTACAAGGTGAGCGTCGGATGCGCCAGCGGGTTGGTGATCCCATACTGGCTCAGGGTCGGCCCCACACCGCGGATCAGCACCGTCTCGGAGCCCGAGCCGCCGATCACAAATCCTGCGATCAGGACCGAGTTCGAAGTGACCATGGAATGGCAGGAAATGTTGACCAGCCGCGCCCCAGCCGTGATCGGATCGAGATCGTACACCTCGGCCAAGGCCGGGCCGGAATCGCCGCTCGCGCCGGTCACTTGGATGGTGTCGGTTCCCACGGGGAGATTTTCGACCAAGGCCGAATCCGCCGAATTTGGCTCGAACGCGAACGCAAAGCTCGCGGCGTTCGCGCTCGCCACCGCCTGGCTGTTGGCCCAGCCCTGATTGGAAGCCAGCGCCACCTGTTGCGCATTGAAGAGCGTGAGCAGGGGATCGGGCAGCGGATTAGTCACATCGAAGTTGGCCAACGCCGGCCCCGGTCCGCGCAGAAGCAGATTTTTGGATCCGGTCCCGCCAATCGAAAAGCCGGCATCCAGGATGGAACTGCCGCTCCCGGCAATCGCCCGGGCTGAAAGATTGATGAGCCGCGTCCCCAAGGTCGTGAGCGTCGCCACGTTTTCCGTTACGGAGCCGCTGGCATCGGACAGGACGACCTCATAGGCGCCGGAGTTCGCCGCGCCATAATCGGAAATGCTGTAAGTGGCACCCGTGGCTCCGGAAATCGGATTGCCGTTCAATTCCCATTGATAGGTCACGTTCTCCCCGCGCGCGTTGGCCGAGAGCGTCACGCTGCCGCCGACGGACACGGCTTGATTTTGACCGCTGACCACAAAGATCGGAATCCCTCCCACCACCAACGTGGCCGCGACCGAACTCGTCGTGCCGACGAGATCGGAAACCTGGCAGCGATAGGCGTTGTTGCAGAGCGCGGTCGTGACGTCGACGACCGTCAGCGTGGGAGTCAGGGAGCCGCTATATAAGGCATCGTCCGAAAGATTCGTCCAACTGGACGACCCGGGATCCTGCTCCTGCCACTGATACAAAAGCGCGCCATTGGCCGCGGCGGTCACTGAGAACACGGCGTTCTGCCCGGGGCTCGCGCTCAGCGTGATGGAGGCGGGCGGGGTCGCGATGACGGGCGGCAACGGCACATTGACGACCAAGGTGCGGACCGTGGCCCCGCCATTCTCCAACGAAGCCTGCTGCGCCGCGTAGGCATTGTCATCCGCGATGTAAATGACGCCGGTTTGAGCGTCCCAATAGAGCTGAGTCGGCGCGGCAAATTCGGCCACGGTGGGCGCCCCATCGAGCGTAGCCGAGACGCCGCGGGTGCCCGCCAGCAGGCCGACCGTGCCCGAAGGAGAAATCAAGCGTATCGTGTCGTCACTCTGGCAGGCGACCAGCAAGTTTCCATTTCCGTCAAAACACAGTCCGGTCGGCTCCTTCAGACCGGTCGCCAACGTCGTGACGCCGCCGCCCACGGCAATCTTGCGCACGAGTCCGCTGTTCTGGTCGCCCACGTAAATATTGTCCGATGAATCCACGGCAATCGAAACGGGCAGGCTGAATTCCGCGGACAGGTTGGCCCCATCCGCGGTGCCGGCGGCGCCGGATCCGGCGAAGACGCTGACAACCCCCTGGGGAGTGATCATCTTGATGGTGTTGCTGCTGCCATCCGGCACGTAGAAATTGCCATGGCTGTCCGTGGCCAGGTCCTGTGGATCGGTCAGGCCGGTCGCGAACGTGCTTATCGCTCCGTCGCTCACCTTGCGGATCGATTTGTTGCCGTTGTCGGCAACGTAAAGATTGCCCTGCGAGTCGAAGGCGAAGCCCGAGGGTCCGTCCAACGTCGCAGTCTGCAGGGGTCCGTCGGTATTGCCGGCGACACCCGCCACGCCCGCGTACGTCGACACCACGCCGCTTCTCGTGACTTTGCGGACAGTATTAGCCCCGCCGTCCGCCACATAATAGTTGCCGGCCCCATCCCCCTTGATGGCGCCGAGCGTTTCGAACCGCGCGGCAAAGCCGATTCCATCCGTGGTCCCCCACTCCCCGGGCCAGCCCGCCAGCGTTGAGACGCCGGTGGATAGGATCACCAATTGCTCGGGCGAACTGGTGGCGGTTCCCTGGCCGTTCGTCACCACGCACTGGAAAAGGTCGCCGCTCATCGCCCCAGCCGAACCGGTGCCAAGAACCCGCAACAGGGGGGTGCTGGAACCTTGGTATTGCGAATTGTCCGTCAACGAGGTCCAGGCCGACCCGCTGACGGGCAGGCGCTGCCACTGGTACGACAAAGTGGCCGCACCGGTGGCGACGATGAAGAACGTTGCCGGCTGCGTCGGCGTCACGGACACGTTGCCGAACTGGGAATAAATCACCGGTGCGGCCGGTGCCGACAGCGACATCTGAGCGAGCGTGGTCACGTTCGGGACCCCCAATCCCGTCACCTCGTCGTAGCCCACGCCGCAAAGATAGCGCCCGTTCGAACCTTGCGTCACATCGACGAAAGCGGCCGTTTGATTCAGCGTGTAGATCCAGGTGTTGAGATTGCCGACCGGTCCCAAGGGCGTCTTTTGGACCGCACGGTACTGGTCGATCAGGGCCGTGAAGGCGGACCAAATGGGGGCGGCCCAGCTCGTGCCACCGATAAGCTGCCGCTGGCCTTGGAGAATGATGACCGCGCCCGAGTTCGGATCGGCCGCCGCGGCGACGTCCGGAATCAACCGCATCGTGCCGACCGGCACGCCGATGCCGGCCTGCCAGGACGGCCGGCTGAAAACCAGGCTCGGACCGCCGGTGCTGCCCGACCACCCGACATCGGTGGAATCAAGCGTCGTTCCGCCGACCGCCGTCACGTTGGGATCGCTGGCGGGAACGGCGCCCTGCGGAGTGCCGGTGACCGGCGATCCGGTGTCGCCCGTCGCATCAAAAATGGATACGCCGGCGCTCGCCAGGTTCGCGTCGTACTGCGAAAGGATGATTTCGTAATCGCTGTCGACCGCGGTCTCGTCGGTCCCGTACGAATTCGAAATCACGTGCAGCGACGGATTGCTCGGCAAATCCGCGGCAATCTGCTGCAGAATCTCATCGAAGAAATTGGGATCGTTGTCGTTGGCCCCGTACACGCGGACGGCCGCCCCGGGCGCCAGCCCGCCCACCCACTCTTCATCCAAGGTGGCCTCGGTAATGACTTCGGAGGCGGAGTCGGTGCCATTGATGCCGACCGATATGTCCTGGACATTCGGGGTCGTCGTCAGGCCGAGGAGGCTCCAGTAGGCGCTCAAATCCGAGCTGGCGGCAAACGCGCCTGAAACGATCGCGACGGTCTGCCCCGACCCGTTCATCGCCAGCGCGGTGGCCTGGTATCGCTGGGCGATGTCGCTCGGCTGGAAGCCGTTGGAGCCGAAATCGACGGATTGCGGCTGAATTCGCGCCGGAACTCGCCGCCTCAGACGCAAATGCGGCTGCAAACCGTGAATGCCAAGCACCGGCCCGGCAATGGACGAGGGAAGGCTCGGAGCGGTCAGCGCGGATGTATACGTGCCGTCGTCGGCGGCAACCCGTCCAAATGACGTTTGAAAGGCCGCCGCCACCGCCGACACCGTGCCGCGGCCAAACACCGCCATCCGGTTCGAGTCGGTGCGGGTCACTTCCAAACCTTGGCCACGCACCCAATCGATGACCGCTTGGTAATCGGAAGCCACCGGGTAGTAGCGGGATGCCATTTCCGTGGGGGCAATGCGCACACCCTGGGCAAGACGGGCCTGCAGCTCGTCGAAATGCGGCATGCGCAGCGCAATTTCAAAGGTCGAGGTCTGGGACTTCTCGGCATCCAGCAGGTTCGCTCTCAGCAGGTGGGCGTGCCGGAGCGACGACGAAGCTTCCGCCGCCGTGCCCGCCACCTGAACGATGCTATGGGAAAAAACGTGACGCTCTTCGCCGCCCGGCGCCGCACCGCGCAGACCGGCGGCCGCGGTCAAAGCCCATAAGAAGAAAAAGAAACGCAGGGGATCGGAAAATGCTCGCAACACGATAGGGGAAAATAGACCCAGGGCTGACGTCCGGCGATAGGCAAGTGTTCCTCAATTGTCTCGCGGGAATTGCATGAAAGCCGCCCCGACCTCACGCGGGTGGAGCGCATGGTCCCCATGCGCTTAGGTCGTCATCCGCGTTTGGCACCCATTCGCAGGCGACGTCAAAGCGCGTGGGGACCGCGCGCTCCCACCCACGGAATCCGCCGCCTAACCCCGCTCTGGCAGCAAAATATGCAAAGCCCCGCGCACCACCCGCACGGAAAAGCGGGCGCGCCGGAGGCGAGGCGTCGGGCGCCAAGCAATGCGGTCGTCGATGCGAACGACGCCGTCCAGCAGTTCGACCCGCAGGTCCGTCACTCGCTTTCTCTTCAACACGGCGCCGCGCCGGCCGGGCAACAAATGCCGGCTCAGCGCGCGAACCAACCTTTCGCGGTCTCCGGCCCTGACCGTGACCAAATCCAATCGGCCGTCCATGGGATCGGCCTGCGGCACCAATTCCAGCCTGGGACCGGCCCGCGCAATATTGAGCAGTTCGATCGCCAAATACCGATCGGAGCGGAGTCTGGCCCGGCCCACTCCGAGGCGCACTGGCAGCGGACGGATCTCATGCGCCAGCGCGATGAATACGCAGAGATCGCGGTGCAGTTTGGCTTCGGCGTCCGCGAAATCGTGCGGGCTCACGCTGTCGATCGCCTCGATGATCGGGATGGCCCGGCCCAGCAGGCCCATGCCGATTCCTTCCACAAAATAGCGGCTGCCCCAGGGCCCCTCCGCCAACCCCACATCGATGGGCTGGGGCCGGGATTGCTTCCAACGGGCAATCACCGACTTGAGTTCACCCCCGACGCCGAGGCTGCTCGCGATGTTATTCGCCGTGCCAGCCGGCAGGATCGCCAGGGTGCGCCCGGTTCCAATTAGCTGCAGGGCCACCTTTCGCACACTCCCATCTCCTCCGGCCACGACGACAAACTCCCCTTTCTGGAGTAACTCGGGATGCCGCAACAGGCGCGGCACGGTGCAATGCCGGCACCGGAAGCCTTCCCGCCGCAACGCGGCCTCGATCGCGCCCCGGCTGGCAACCGCGTGACCGGCCTTCGGATTGTGAACCAGCGTCACGTCCATCGGTCATTGGTAAGGAGATGCGCATTCTGGTTTCCAACGACGACGGCATCTACAGTCCTGGCTTGGCGGCCTTGGCCACCGTGGCGATGCGCTTTGGCGAGGTCCGGATCGTTGCTCCCGACGTCGAGCAATCGTCAATGAGCCAGGCCATCACGTCCACGCGTCCCCTCTCCTATCGGAAGACCAAGATCCCTGGCTTCGAAGCCTACCGCGTAAACGGCACCCCGTCCGACTGCGTCGCCCTCGGCACCTTCGATTGGGGCGAAGTCGACCTCGTCCTGTCCGGCATCAATCTCGGCTCGAATCTGGGCAACGCGATCTGGCACTCCGGAACCGTCGCCGCCGCCAAGCAGGCCGTGCTGCTGGGAATGCGGGGCATTGCGTTCAGTTTCCCGGTGGAAGAAAGCAATCCGGAGGGGGAAACGGACTTTGCGCCCATCATGCCCTGGGTGGAAAAGGCCCTCGTGCTGCTGTTGGCTCACGCGGAGCTGCGCCTGGTCAACGTGAATCTGCCCCTAAAGCCGTCGGCGATGAGGTGGACCCGCCAATCCGTCGGGGAATACGACGGAAAGGTCGTGCGCAGCCAGGATCCGATGGGGCGGAAAAACTATTGGTACACGGTCACTCCGGTGAAGGCGACGGAGGAAGGCACGGACCGCTGGGCGATCGCGCAAGGCCTCGTCGCACTCACTCCGCTGCGGATCGACCTGACCGACGACGCCCGCCTAAGCGATGCGATCGCCCGCCATCCGCTAGTCGAAAACTAGTGTCACTTGGGCACAGCTCGTGACTTTTCGAGCAGGCGCTGTTCGACCTCGTTAACGGGGGGACAGCCCTTGGCAAACCAATGTTGAATCACCAGGGAGGCGTACTCACTTTTCGTCGCGTCCATCGACACTGCGCGCTTAATCAGCTCCTCCATGATGTGCGGTGACAGAACCGCATTGACCTGTGGGTTTCGTTTGCGCACGGGTCTTACAATAATGAATTTACGAAAATTGCACGCGTAAATAATCCTAGGATTATCAAGGACTTACTAGGAAAAAAATGCAGAAATCGCGACGGGTTCGGTGCATACATCGAGGGGGGTTTTGGGTTCATAGGTAAAGTAACAATAGTTCGGACAAGGAACAAGACCGCAAGGTGCCAGCCCTTGTATAAGACAAATTACCAGCCTTATTCCAAGCAAATCCCGATGCACGGTTGGGGCTGAGCTCGTGGCACCATCGTAACCAGACCGTTTCAGAGGTATACTGGCTTCGCGCTAACCAAAAAACAAAAGGCAACCAACCATGTCCCATCAGCCGCAAAACGAAGATCGTAAGAATCAGCCGCAAAATCCCAACCAGTCGTCCGGCAAAGCCGTACAACCGGAGTCCTCGGGAAAAACGCCCGGACAGAATCAACCTGCCCACGGCGGCGTGCAGACGGCCACGCGTGAAAAGCAATATCAGGACCAGAACAAGTCCAATCAAAGCCAGGGTCAGGGTCAGGCGGGGACTCCGCCGGACAAGCAAACGACCGAGCGCCTCAACGCCTTGAGCCAGAATGTGGGCCAGACGGGCCAGTCGCCGACCACGCCCCGGAGCGCGTCCGGCAGTTCCTCCTCGACCGGCCAGCCGCAGGGCCCCGGTTCGCCGCCGTCACAGAATCGCTGATACAAAGAAACGCCGGATATTTCCGGACTGACGGGTGGAGCGCATGGTCCCCATGCGCTTCATCGTCGCTCAGCGCATCGGGACGATGCGCTCCACCCGGCTATCTGGTCAGATAGTCCCCAAACCCCAGCACCAGGAGCAGCGACAGCCAGCAGAGCCCCGCGGCCGCGAACACCCGGATGAGACCGCGGTGACGGCCGAGGCGCATGAAAAACCAGACGATCAGCACGAGCTTCGCGGCGGCGATCGCGAGGCTGACGATCGTCTTCCATCCGGCCGAGGGGCCGATGACGGTCAAGGCCGACAGGGCCAGCAGAAACAGGAGGGCGATCCCGATCCCGATCAAATCGCACATGGGCACTTCTGATTTCATCGGCCGACGAGATAGAACAGCGGGTACAGCACCACCCACACGCAATCGACAAAGTGCCAATACAGGCCGATCACCGCAACGGGTTCGGGCCGGGAGGGGCCGATGCGGCCGCTCCGCACCCCGTTCATCAGCCAAGCCACCGCGATCAGGCCCATTATCATGTGGAATGCGTGCAACCCGGTCATGCCAAAATACAGGTACATGAAAAGCTGCAGCCTGGGATTGGACGACTGCCCAGGCAGGAAGTGCCGCCCCGGCACCAGGTGGTCCGACACGTGCTGCGTGTACTCGATCGCTTTGATGCCGAGGAAGGCCAGGCCCATCAACCAGGCCGTCGCCAGGCAGCCCAGCGTGAGTCCGCGCCGGCCGGCTCGCACCGCCCGGTCGGCGATCGCCACGAATACGCTGCTGATCAGGAGCAGCGCCGTGTTCGTCGTCCCCAGCCCAAACGCCATATGGCGGCCGCCTTCGGCGAAGGCCTCGGGATAGCTGTGCCGGTACAGGGCATAGGCCATGAAGAAGCCGCCAAAGAACAGGACTTCGGTGGCCAGGAATCCCCACATGCCCAATTGCGTCGTGATTTCGTGGCGCTCGCGCACTTCGGCGCTGACGGCGGCAGTTTCGCTCATGGATCTTCCTCCGGATTATAGGCGTAGGGCTCCTCGGTGACGGTGGGGATGGCGTCGAAGTTGTGCTCGGGCGGCGGCGACGGGACGGTCCACTCGAGACCTTTGGCCTTCCACGGATTGGGGCCGGCCGGACGGCCGCGGTAAAAGGACCATACCAGGTAAATCAGCGGCAGCAGGTACCCGACTCCGAGAATCGACGCTCCCGCGGTCGACAGCACATTCAACGCATGAAACTCCGGCGGATACATGCTGTAGCGCCGCGGCATCCCGAGGTAGCCCAGGATGAATTGCGGAAAGAACGTGAGATTGAATCCGATGAAAATCGTCAACGCCGCGAAGCGCGCGAGCATCTCCGGATAGAGCCGTCCCGATATTTTCGGGAACCAGTAGTGCACGCCGCCCAGGTAGGCCATGACCATGCCGCCGACCATCACATAGTGAAAATGAGCCACGACGAAATACGTGCCATGCACGTGCACGTCGACCGGAAGCGTCGCCAGGAAAAGGCCGGTCAAGCCGCCGATGGTGAACAGCGCCACGAAACCGAGCGCGTAAATCAGGGGCGTGTCCATCCGGATCGAGCCGCGCATCAGCGTCGTCGTCCAATTGAACACCTTCACCGCCGAAGGCACCGATACCATGAAACTGAGGAAGGAGAACACCACGCCCGCGAAGACCGACTCGCTGCTGACGAACATGTGGTGGCCCCAGACCAGGAATCCGAGCGTCGCGATCGCCAGGATCGCAAAGGCCATCACTTTGTATCCGAACACTGGCTTGCGCGAGAAGCACGTGATGATCTCGCTCACCACGCCCATGCCCGGGAGGATCATGATGTAGACCGCCGGATGGGAATAGAACCAGAACAGGTGCTGGAAAAGCAGCGGGTCGCCGCCGATGCGCGGATCGAAGACCCCGACGCCAAATGCCCGTTCCAGGCCCATGAGCAGCAGCGTCGCCGCCAGGACCGGCGTCGCGAGAACCATGATGATGCTGGTCGAGTAGATGCCCCACACGAACAGCGGCAGGCGGAACCAGGTGAGTCCGGGCGCGCGCAAGCGGTGGATGGTCACGATGAAATTGAGCCCGGTGAAAATCGACGAGAAGCCGGAGACGAAGACCCCCGCCGCCATCAGCATCACATGGCCATTCGCGTAAGTGCTGCTGTAGGGCGTATAGAACGTCCAGCCGGTGTCCACGCCTCCGAACAGGATCGCGTACAGGACCAGAAATCCGCCGGCCATGAAGACGTACCAACTGGCCAGATTCAGCCGCGGAAAGGCCACGTCGCGAGCTCCCACCATCAAGGGCAGCAGGAAGTTGCCGAGGACATTCGGCACCGCGGGAATGAGAAAAAACCAGACCATCAGAACGCCATGGGTCGTGAAAAGCCGGTTGTACACGTCGGACGCGACCAGATCTCCGGAAGGCGACAGCAACGCGATGCGCATGGCGGCGGCGGCGGCGGCGGCGATCGTGAAAAAGAACGTGATGCTGAACAGATAGAGCAGCCCGATGCGCTTGTGATCCAGCGTCGTCAGCCAGGAGCGCACGGTCGGCCGGTCGAGATAGGTGCTCATGGTGCGGCGACCGAGCCTTCCAGGTAGGCGATGATCTCGGTCAGATCGGATTCCGGAACGACTCCTCGAAACGAAGGCATGACCGGAGGATATCCGGCGGGGCGGACCGTTTCCGGATTCAGGATGCAATCGCGAAGGTAGGTCGCGTCGACCCGCCGGAACGTGCCATCGGCCATCGGCACCGTGGCGCCATACAGCCCTTCCAGGCTGGGAGCGTGGACGATCGAGCCGCGATCATGGCATCCGCTGCACCCGTAGTGCAGGAACAGATTGTGGCCGTGCGCGAGCACTTCCGCCGGCGGCTGCGCATTCGCCATCCACCGCGCGTAATCTTCCGGCCGCTGCACGATCACTTCTCCCTTCATCTGCGCATGTTTCGATCCGCAATATTCCGTGCAAAAAAGCGGAAAGCGGCCGGTCCGCGTTGCCGTGAAGACCAGCAGGACCTCCTTGCCGGGGATCACATCCTGCTTCAGCCGGAAGTCCGGCACAAAAAAGGAATGGATCACGTCCTCGGACGTCATCCGTAACCGGACCCGGGTGCCCAAGGGAACGTGCAGCGTGTCGAACTCGCGCCGGCCGTTCGGCTGGCGCACATCCCACATCCATTGCCTTCCCACGACGCGAATCTCGTCGGCGGGACCGCTCGCATCCTCCATGGCCACAAACAGCCGCGCGCCGAAAAAAAAGAAGGCGAGGAATCCCAAGGTGGTGCCCGCGATCCAGCCCGCCTCCACCTTCCACTCGGCGATCGGCAACGGCGCCCGTGACGCCTTGGAACCGCGCCGATACCGCACCGCGAAAATGACGATCAGGCCGAAGACCAGGAGGACCACGAATCCGCTCGCGGCCAGGAGCCAGGCGGCCAGGCGATCCACCTGGGCCGCGCGGTTGCTTGCCTCGATCAGCGCGATCATGCGGTCCGGGCCTTTCGCCGCTCTTCGTGCAGCATCCATCCGATGAAGCCCCCCAGCCCAACCACGGTCAGGCTGACCGCCGCCCAAATTCCGTCCCAAATCACGCGTTCGCGCGGGCTCGAATCGATGCCGCCGTGAAAACACTCGATCAGCACGGCGAAGATCGAAGGTCCGGTTCGCCCCTCGCCGGCCCGCCGGAGGGCGCCTGCCAGGGCATCCGGCGCGGCATCGATGCCAAAGAAATCGCGGGCGACGATGCCTGACGGGGTGACCAACAGAAATCCTGCCGGATGCTCGTATTGCTTCGACGGGGCATCGTAACGGTACTGAAAACCCGCGGCCGCGGCGGTTTCCGCGATGACCTCCGCTCCTCCGGTCAGATAGTGCCAGCCCTGGGCGGAATCCCCGCGGCCGTACGCACGGATCGCCGCCGCCCGCTCGCCCCGCGCCGCCTCGGGCGTGTCGGTGGGATCGATGCTGAGATAGATGAAGGTGTAATCCCGGCCCACGGAGGGGCGGAGGGAACGCAGCGTGTCGACGGTGCTGCGCTCAATCACGGAGCAGAGCTGGGCGCAGCGGTAATACCCGAAGACGACGACGGCCGGCTGGGCCGGCTGCAGGCAGGACCCGAGCGTGGCCGGCCGCCCGGCCTCGTCCCGCCACACCGCCGCCAGCGGCAGCTGCGAGCCGACCTTCTGTTCGAAATGAGGGAGCGAAACGAGCGCCCCGAATAAAATCGGCAGCAGCTTCATGGCGCCTCCGCCGGCTGTGCCAGCCGCTTCATGGCTTGATCAATCGGAATGCGGACCACGCCGGTTTGCCGGTCGACCCAGCCGTAGGTGTCCAAATGCTCGCGGACCTCCCGGTCGATCGCGGGCCACTCCGCCACCACGTCGGGCACGGCCTGGGGTCCGTGACGGAACTGCTCGGGCTCGGGCCCGCGCCGGACCCCCGCTTTCAGTCCCCCCATCGCCACGCCCAGAACCAATCCGGTCGCGATCAGCAGGATGATGCAGCCCGCGGTGAGGCCAATGACCCGGATCGAAGCATCCTTGGTTTCCACCGGCCGCCGGGCGTGCTCGTAGGGATCGGCGCTCATGTTCCGGCGCCCTCCCGGCTCAGCTGCACGTAGCGGACCACGAAGAGCGCCGCGGCGCCCAGCCCGCAAACGCCGCACAGCGGTGCCAGCCACGGACCCCGGTCTGCAAACGGAGGAACGACAAACCAAACGGCCCACAGGGTATCCGCCCCGCAAACCAGGAGCGCGACGGCGCGGAGCCGCCCGGAGTGCTTCTTCACGTTGCGCGACAGCAGAAACACAAACGGAAAAGCCAGGTGGGTGAAGGCCAGCGCCACGGTGACCACCGCCCATCCGCCCTGGACGCGCCGGTGAAACCAGGAAATTTCGTGGGGCAGGTTTCCGGACCAGGTGATTAGAAACTCCATGAACGCGACGTACGTTGAAAAGATGACGGCGGTGAGAAGCAGATTGCCTCCATCCAATCCGATCGCCCGGTTCGACGAGCCCGGCTTTTCCGCGCGCAGCCCGCCGGTGATCGAACACACCAGAGCCAGCCCAAACCCGGCCGCAGCGGAGATCGCCATCCAGACGACGGGGAAGGCCGATGAATACCAGCCCGGCTCAAGCACAAAAAAAGTGTCCGCCACCAGAAAGTGGCCGCCAAAAACCACTCCGATCAGCGCGGGACCGGCATACCCCTCCCACCCGGGCTTGAGCGCGACGCGGCAGATTCCGATCAACATCAATTCATACGCGATCGCGCGCAGCCCCACGACCAGGAAGCTCGGCATGGCGCGCGCGTCCGGCAGCAGCGGCAGATCGGGTCGCGACCAGTGCCAGATTGAGACCAGGCCGAGGACCGGCCAGACCCACGGAACCAGCCGGGTGCCGGCCCGCAGCATGGGGCTCAGCGCTTCTCCCCACTGCCCACCCGTCAGGTGATGGATGAGGAGGAAAATCAGGCAGCCGATCGCCGGTTGGAAACAAATGACCGCCGCGAGTCGGAAGGCGGGCGCCGCCGCCCCCGGCCAAACGAATCCGGCCAGCGCCGAAATCAGGATCAGCACCGCGCCGCCCATCGCCGCCGGCCGCTCCCAAGGTGATCTGGCGGGCACCGGTTTCATTCGCGGAGCAAGGCGGACCGGGAAGCCGCGGGGACATCGGCTAGCGCCGCATGCTGGGAAAGCTGGAGCGCGCGAATGTAGGCGATGACCGCCCAGCGATCTTCCACCGGCACCCGGTCCACGGCCGGATACATCACACCGTATCCCTGAACGATGGCGCTGAAGAGTTCGCCCGCCGGAGCGGCGCGCAGACGGGCCTCGTGATAGGAGGGCGGGCGGGGAAATCCGCGGCGCACCACGATGCCCGTGCCGTAGCCGTCCTCCCCGTGGCACTCGGAGCAGGCGGCGTTGAAGCGGTCTCGCCCCCGCGCGAGCAGGCTCGCTGTAATCGGAACCGGAATCCGCCCGATCCATTTTCCGGTGCGATCCCGGCCGGTGGCAATTTCGAGCGGCAGCAGCGGGCCGGCGGGAACCGTGTGCGCCGGCGGGAGCCGCGCCGAGGCGCCATCGGCAAATTGATCGGACCCGTCGAGCGGCCGTGCGTTGTCCTGATGGGTCATGTTATCGCAGGCCGCCAACGCGCAGCCGAAGACGAGCACAATTGGCCACCGGACATTCATGGGGCCACCTCATCGATCAGTTCGGCGCGCATGCGCGCCAGGAATGCCCGCGCGACCTCCGCGTCGAAACGCGGATTG
Organism: Opitutaceae bacterium; assembly: GCA_036502225.1. GTDB lineage: Bacteria > Verrucomicrobiota > Verrucomicrobiia > Opitutales > Opitutaceae > Palsa-1447. The sequence continues at coordinate 30,723 of DASXYY010000020.1, read as the reverse complement.
TCATCGTACAGAATCAGGAAGAACCGGTCCTGGCTCGCCCGTCGAAAACCGCGAGCCCGATGAATCGGAAGATAGAGCCGGGGAAATTTCGCCAAGATGAAGAGCGCGATCACCCCGGAAAAGGCGGAGCCCAGCACCCCCAGTTCGAAGGTGATGGGAACGAACGCCGGCCAGGAACTGAGCGGCCGGCTCGCGACCTCGATCGGATAATAATGGGTCGCGAATTCTTGCATGGAAAACGCGCCGGCGGCGCTCAAGCATCCGCCGATCGCCATGGCCCAGGCAACCGGGGAGGCCGGTTCCTTCGGCGCCTTTTCCACGATCAGCTCCTCGATCGGATACGGCGTGTAGGTTTCCCAATGCGGAAAGCCGGCCGCGCTCGCTTCCCGGGTCGCCGCGACCAGTTCGGGAGCCGAAATAAACGCACCGACGACCCCGGTGTCGCTCACGACGCCTCCCCGGGTTGGGCAACCTGCCGGCGCAGTTCGGCCATGGCGATCGCGGGGATGAACCGCACGAACAGGAAGATGAGGGTGAGAAAGAGGCCGATGGTCCCGACGAAGGTCGCCCAATCCCAGAATGTCGCGTGAAACATGCCCCACGACGAGGGAAGAAAATCGCGGTGGAGGCTTTCGACGATGATCACATAACGCTCCAGCCACATCCCCACGTTGACGATCAGGCCGATGGCAAAGAGGACCGGCACGCAGCGCCGCATTCGGCGGGACCAGAGCACCTGGGGAGCCAGGCAGTTGCAGAAGACCATCGCCCAAAACGATCCCTTGTACGGTCCCAGCGCGCGGTTCACCTGCGCATAACGCTCAAAGACGTCTCCGCTCCACCAGGCGGTGAAGAATTCGGAAAAGTAGCCATAGGTGACGATCCAGCCGGTCACCATCAGCACGATCGCCATCAGCTCGAGGTGGCGGAGCGTGATGAAATCTTCCAGGTGATAGAGCTTCCGCATCGGTATCACCAAAGTGAGGACCATGGCAAATCCGCAGAAAATCGCGCCGCCCACAAAGTACGGCGGAAAAATCGTCGAATGCCATCCCGGCAGCATTGCCACGGCAAAATCCATGCCGACGATGCTGTGCACCGACACCACCAGCGGGGTCGCGAGGCCCGCGAGGATCACGTACGCCTTCTCATAGTGCTTCCAGGTTCGTCCGGCGCCGCTCCAACCCCAGGACAGAATCCCGTAGACGCGGCGCACCCAGATTCGCTGCGCCCGGTCCCGCAGCGTGGCGAAGTCCGGCAGCAGGCCGACATACCAGAAAAGCAGCGAAACCGTCCCATACGTGCTCACGGCAAACACGTCCCAGACCAGTGGACTGCGAAACTGGGGCCACAGCCCCATCGTGTCCGGATACGGCAGCAGCCAGTAAAAGTAGATCGGCCGGCCCAGGTGCAGGAGGGGAAAGAGCCCGGCGCAGGCCACGGCGAAAAGCGTCATCGCCTCCGTGAACCGGTTGATCGTCGTCCGCCACTTTTGGAAGAGCAAAAACAGGATCGCGGATATGAATGTGCCCGCATGGCCGATCCCAATCCACCAGACGAAATTCGTGATCGCGAAGGCCCACGCGATCGGGATGTTGATCCCCCAGATTCCCACTCCCTTCGTGAACAGCCAGATGATGGCCACCAAAAGGAGCATCAACACGGCGAAACTCGCGGCGAAGCCGATGAACCACACCTTGGGTTTCGGAAAATCGAGCACGACGCCGCTGATCCGCTCGTTGACGTCGGCGATCGTCAGACGATGGGTCCGGTCGCTCATACGGACGGGTTCACCATTCGCGCCAGATACGTGGTGCGCGGATGGGTGTTGAGTTCGGCCAGGAGCGCATAGTGCGTCCGTTCGCGTTTCCGCCGAAGGACAGCGCTGTTCGGATCCGACAGGTCGCCGAACACGATGGCTTCGGCGGGGCAGGCCTGCTGGCAGGCGGTGCGAAGCTCTCCGTCGCGCAGCGGGCGGTGTTCGCGTTCGGAGGCGATGCGCGCCTCGTCGATCCGCTGGACGCAGTAGCTGCATTTTTCCATTACCCCGCGGGCGCGCACCGTCACAGCCGGATTTTCCTGCAGATGCAGCGGCGATTCGCGGGGCGCGCGAAAATCGAAGAAATTGAACCGCCGCACCTTGTAAGGACAATTGTTCGAGCAGTAGCGCGTCCCCACGCAGCGATTGTAGACCATTTCGTTCAAGCCTTCGCTGCTGTGCACGGTCGCGCCCACCGGACAAACCAGCTCGCAGGGGGCTTTTTCGCATTGCATGCACGGCACCGGCTGGGGCGCGCTGCGCGTTCCGCCATCGGTCCAGTAGCGGTCGACGCGAATCCAGTGCATATGACGGCCCCGGCCGCACTGGTCCTTTCCCACGGACGGCGTGTTGTTTTCCGCCTGGCAGGCCGCGACGCAGGCGCTGCAGCCGGTGCACGACGAAAGATCGATCAGCATCGCCCACCGATGATGCACGGGCGCCGAGGCGGCCGCGGGGCTTCCGGGCGGCGGCGTGGGAAACAGGGAAATGGCCGGGTCCTCCCGGGGCTGCAGGTGCTCGGTGTCGGCGGCGGCAAATTGCCAAATGGGATGGCGGTCCTCCGTCTCCATTTCGGTCTGGATTTGGACGAGCGGCATGCTGCGCCCCGTGCGCTCCCAGGCCGCGCGGCCCAGCCAGCGTTCGGTTTCGCTTTCGCCCCGCAGGGCAAACGCATCAAAGCCCCCGCCCTTTCCCGACCCGTCCGCTCGCCGGCGCCCTCCCCCCAATTCCGCGATCGCACATCCATCCGCCGTGCCGTTGACGACGACCACCGGCGCCTCGACCGAGCGATTCTTCACCGTCAATCGGAGCACGTCACCGGTGGCCAGTTTTTCGCGCTGAGCCATCTCCGGCGAAACCCAAAGCGCGTTGTCCCAAACCAGGCTCGTAAAGGGCCGAGGCAATTCCTGCAGCCACGCATTGTTCGCATACCGGCCGTCCCGCAAATAAGGCTCCGCCCGAATAACCAACTCGATCGAGCCGGATTCGTGTTTGGCCGTTCCGCTTTCGATATCAAACAGCGCGTGGGGACCACGCGCTCCACCTCGGGATAAGCCGCCGCTTCCACTGGCCACCCCCGCATTCAACCATTCGCGCCAGGTTTCTTCATCCACGGAATACCCTCCGCGAACGATATCATACCCCTCCGCGGCCAGACCGGTCGTCAGCCAATGCATCATCTCAATCGCCGACTTCCCCTGCCGCAGTGGCTCAATCAGCGGCTGCTGCATCAGCAGCGTGCCGTCATATCCCCGCAGGTCGCCCCATGCTTCCAAATAATGACTCTCCGGCAAATGCCATTGGCACCCCTCGCCGGTCTCATCGAGGTACTGGCCGAAATGCACCGAATACTCCGCCTTCGCCAGTGCTTCGCGAAATTCCGATCCGTTCGGTGAGGTATAGACGGGATTTGCCCCCAGGATGCACACCTGGCGCACCTGCACCGCATTCAGCGCAGCGGTGAGTTCGGCCAGTCCGCCGGCGCAGCCGGCATCCCCATCTCCTCTCATCGCCGCACCCGATATCACCGTCCGTCCCTCCGACGCCAAGAGTCGATTCGCCAGCTCCGTCCACGTCCGAACGGACGCGGACTGCTCCGGCCCCGCCAGGCAAAGCCCGGTGCCTCGCACCCGGCGCAAATCCGCGATCACTTTCGCGGCAAAATCACGTTCCGTTTCTCCCAATGAAGCAAAATCGTCCCGTCCGTTCAGGCCGTCCGAAATCGCCCGCAACACCGGCTCAAAACGCGACGGCGCCAGCACCAGCCGCTCGTCCGCCATCCCGCCAGTCACCGTCCACGCGGATTCGATCACGTAAAGGCGGTTCGCATTCAGCCGCCCTTGGTCGATCTTTCGCCGCTGCGCGAATTCCCGGGTATATCTCAGCGCCGCCGGATGGTTCAGGAGAAAGTCGCTCCCGATCGCCAGTACCACGTCGGCAGCGGCGAACCGATAATCCTCCTGCGTTCCCGCGCGATCGTACCGCGCCAGCGCCGTATGCTGATACCATCGCGCCTTCGGAAACGCCTTGCTCCATTCGCCGATCAGCCGGCGGAGTGTGGGCGAAGTCGTCGGCTCGATCACGATGCCCCACCCGTCGCCCTGCGCGGCCCGCAGCCGTTCCCACCGCGGCAGCCAGTCCTGGGAAAAGTCGGCCCAGGAAGCCACCGTTCCCTGGCGCACCGGCGCGGCGGAACGATCCGGGTCGTAGAGATCGCGGATGGACGCCTGCGTGATCGCGTCCGTCGACCCGCCGCTGTCGCGGTGGCGCGGATTGCCTTCGATCTTGGTCGGCCGCCCCTCGTGGGTCTCGACCAGAATGCCGCGTCCGAATCCTTCCCAGGGCATCGCGGTCGCGTAGAAAGTCTTCGCACCCGGGATCCACCCATCCGGAGGAACCACGTACGGCCGAAGTGCCTTGGGTTGGCGGGAGCAGCCGGCGAGGCCCGCCAACGCCGCCGTCGCTCCGGCGAGCCGCAGAAATTCGCGCCGCTCCATTTCCAGCGGCGGCGAGGAAGCGTCGGGAGAGAATTCGTCGCGGCGATCGGTCATCGGTGGCAGGTCGAGCAGTTGAGCAGATGATCGGCGGTCACCCCGTAGGCCGACGCATGCCGGTGGCAGGTCAGGCACATTCGCATATCGAGCTTCTGCAGCTTCTCCTCCAGGGCCAGATGAGCGACGTCGCCATGACACGAGGCGCAGGCGACGCCGCGGGCGATATGAATGCTGTGGTCGAAGAAGACGAAATTCGGCAGGCGCGTGACGCTGCGCCACGCCATCGGGCGGTTCTCGCGCAGGCTCGCCACGACCGGACGCAGCATGGCGGTGTCGGTGAAGATCTGCGAATGGCAGCTGAGGCAGGTTTGCGTCGCCGGAAGGCCGGCGAACGCCGCACGGTCGACGCTCGAATGACAATATCGGCAGTCGATACGCAGTTCTCCCGCGTGATGCCGATGGCTGAACAGCACGGGCTGATCGGGGGCGAATCCGATGCGCGTCCACCAGGGCGAATGATAAAAGGCGTAGGTGCCCCAAATCGCACCTGCCACTGACATTGCAACGAGCACCAGACCGAGGCGGAAATAACCCGTTGCTCCCGGCCTGAACAGCGGCTGTTCCCGCTCATCTTGGCTGTCACGTTCAGGAATAAGTCGATGGACCGACCATTACTGTGGCCGTTCCACCGCCGGCCTATCCCGAGGTGGAGCGCGTGGTCCCCACGCGCTTTTCCGCTTTCGACGTCGCTCAGCGCATGGGGACCATGCGCTCCACCTCGGGATTAGGGCACCAATCCTTCCCAAAGCGGTTCTAGTCCTTGCACTATGACAACTTCCTCCCTCCTACGTCCGGCGCTCCTTCTGTCCGCCGGCCTCCTCATCGCCGGCTGCGCCAGCACTCCAACCAAGCAAAGCACAGGCGAGTACATCGACGACGTGGCGATCACCGCCAAGGTGAAGACCGCGCTGGTCAAGGACGACGCGGTGAAATCGACCGAAATCAAGGTCGATACCTTCAAAGGCGTTGTCCAATTGAGCGGCTTCGTCGACAACCAAGACCAGCGCGCCGCCGCCGAGCGCGACGCGACTGGCGTGCCCGGCGTGAGATCCGTTCAGGACCATATCGCCCTGAAGAACGGATGACTCAGACGCTTTGGCTCTTGACCCACTGGATCGCGTAGCGAACCAGATCGGAGCCTTTTTCGAGGGACAGCTTCAACTTCAGGTGTTCGCGATACGAATCGATCGTCTTCACGCTGAGGTTGAGCTGGGCCGCGATCTGGCGGGTGCTGAATCCGTTTCCGATGAGCTGAAACACCTCCATTTCGCGGTCGCTCAGGCGGTCGATTGAAAAGCCCGTCTCCTCCTTCTTCGTGTTCACGATGCGATGGAGCATTTTCTCCTTCATCGCCTCGCTCAGATAGAGTTCGCCATCGAGCACGCGCTGGATGGCCGTCAGGATCTTTTCGCTCGCCTCCTGTTTCATGATGTAGCCCTGGGCGCCGGCGCGCAGGGCGCGTTCGGCATAGAGGCTTTCATCATGCATCGACATGACGAGAACGGGCAGCTTGGGATCGAGCACCTTCAGGTTCTTGATCAGCTCGATTCCGCTCATGGTCTTCAGCGAAATGTCCACAATCGCCAGGTCGGGCTGGAGCTTGGTGATTGCTTCGAGCGCCTTGGGGGCGCTGTCGGCCTCACCGCACACCATCAGATTGCGTTCCTGATTGATCAGGGCGGCCACGCCTTGGCGCGTGATCGGATGATCGTCGACCAGGAAGATTCGAAACTTCGCGGCCAGTTTTTCGTCGCGAGGGGCCTCTTTTGCAGTGGGCGGCGGCTTCATTTCAACTTTCATAAGTAGGATTGGGCACACGGAACGCGCATTCAATCACCATTCCGGCAGGACGCCGGCGCTGAATGCGGAAACTTCCACCGATGAGCGAACAGCGATGCCGCATCAGATGGAGTCCTAGACCCGTCTGGTGCTCGCTGCCGGCCGGGTCGAAACCGCGGCCATTGTCTTCGATCGAAAGGCGGGAGGCCGCGCCCTCCACGTTGAGCCGCAGGAGGATCTCGCTCGCGCCGCCATGGCGCACGGCGTTGTGAATCGCTTCCTGGGCGACGCGGTAAAGATTCAGCGCAGTATCCGGTTCGAATTTCAAATGCGGTCCGCCGTTTTTAAACTGACAAGCGATGCTATGGAGCTGCTGGGCTTCGTAGGCCAAATCTTGCAGGGCCGCGTAAAGTCCGGATTGCTCCACTTTCACCGGACTGAGTCCGCGGGCGAGCATCCGGGTGCGATCGAGCGCCTCGTTGACCAGACCGGCAATGTGGTTGGCCTGGGCCGCTTCCGGGGAGGCTGCGTCGAGGCGGTCGCGCAGCGCCGTCGTGAGACAGGCGATGCCGGTCAGGTACTGGCCCAAGCCGTCGTGCAGGTCGGCGCCGATGCGCCGCTTTTCCTCGTCGCTGATGCTGAGCAGCTGCTTTTCGAGCCGGCGGCGCTCCGCCAGCGTCGCCGCATGGCGAAGAGCGTAGCGGATCGAACGCTCCAGGTGAATGGTATCCAGGCTCGCCTTGGAAAGGTAATCGGCCGCCCCGCCCGCCGCCGCCTCCTGGTCGATCTGCAAGCTGTCCGCTCCTGTCAGGAGAATGATCGGCGTCGTGATGCCGGCATCCACCGCCTCGCGGAGCAGGCGCACGCCGGTTTCCAATCCCAGGTTGTGATCGAAAAGCGCAACGTCGTGCTCGCTCTTGGCGATCGCGATCTTGCCCGCCTCGAAATTCGGCGCCCAGTCGAGTTCGTAGCGGTGAATCGTGCGCTTGGAGAGCAGCAGCCGGACAAAGGCAAAATCATCCTCTTTGTCCTCGACGACGAGGACCCGAATCGTGGATGGCAGCTGTCCGGACATCTGGTGGTTTTGGTGAGACCCCTAATCCGCTCCCCGGTGCGAACCTTAGTAGATTTTTTGTGCCAAAATTGACTCCAACGCGAGGCCAATCCCCAAGGCAAGCGTCCTTGCGCCTTGAGGATCAACGACCAAGCGAGCGTCCGCCGGCGCTCGCGCGATCAAAAACCGCCTGGGAGAATACCCCGCGTCAAAGACGACCCGCCGAGAGTTTCGACGGCTGCTTGTTTCCCAACTGCTGCTCCGCCCGGAACCAATGATCCTGCTCACTGCCTTCCGGCCGGCCGTCCTTTTCCCAGAGCTCATATGCTCGGCGGGAGATTTCTTCGTACGTGGGAGTCCGCGCCGAGGCGTTTTCCGAGAATTTCTTCGTATCCGATTTCATGACAAAACGAGAGCTTAGCGAGGGGGCACAGCGGCCGCCATCGGGCCGCCACGCCAATTCGCTTACGGTACATTCTCCGGACTTACATGCTCACTTTCTGTTCGAGCTGCTCCGCCACCTCGAGGTGATGCTGCACAATGGGCAGCGCCTGGTTGGCGAACGCCACCATGTCCGAATCCTTGCCGTCCTTGATTTCATCGTTGAGGAGGTCGACGGTCTTCTTGTGCGCTTTCACCGCCATCTTCACGTAAGCTTCGTCGAAGTCATGGCCGGTCTTGCTCGATAGGTCGGAAAGATCGTGTTCCTGGCCTTTCTGTATCGCCTCGGCGATATCGACACCCTTGCGCTGACAAAGGTCTCCGAACTGCGTGTTCAACTTGCCGTGGTCTTGAATCATCATCTGGGCGAATTCTTTCACATCGTTGCTCCCCGCCCGCGTATCGGCGAGCTGCGCGAGCGCCACTTCATTGGTGCTGCCCATCGCCAAATGCAGGGCGAACGAATGGTCGGCATGGGACAATTGGGTCGGCGCGGCGGTTGGCGCGTTCGCCGTGGCATCAGCGTTGCCATTGGTTTGCGCAACAAGTGTCGCCGCGGTGCACAGGGGGACTAACATCAAAGCAGTCTTGAGGATATGCGTTTTCATGGTGCCAATATCGTAGCCTAGGCCCCAGATCGGTTCCTCCGGGCATTGGAGCACAAAGGCATAGGGTAAAACGCCCCCCGTCCCAAAGGTTAGGACCGGATACTTCATCGAAATGGAACGCCGCCTTATGCCCTGCAGTCTACGGGCAGCATGGTACGACTGGTGAACAACCTTGGAATTGCCCTGGCGCTGCTGGCGCCCGGGGTGGTCAAGGCTGCCGCCTTGGCGCCCACGCAGGATTTCCTCTACGCCATTCGCGTGGTCGAATCGGGCGACAACTACAATTGTCCGACCGGTCCGTATGGCGAGCGGGGCCCCTACCAATTTCGCCGAGCCGTGTGGCAGGAGTACACGAGCGCTCCGTTTTACCGGGCGCGCACGGCCTATGCCGACGTCGTCGCGGAACGCCACTACGATTGGATCGTGCACGTCCTGAGCGACCGCGGGTTGCGTCCTACCGTTTACAATGTTGCAGAGGCCTGGAACGGCGGCGTGGGCGCGGTGATCCGCGGCCGTATTCCTTCGGCGACGCGAGGCTACGCTTCCCGCGTCGTAAACATTGTCGAAGAAGAGGCGCATGTTCGCGCCGCCGAGACACCGCGGTACCGCGTCGCGTACGCGCAATAAAGTAACCCCGGCCTAACGGCCCTTGCGGAACGCGCGCAAAACGCCCGGGTCCATAGAGGCAGGCGGCTACCCCGGTGTACTTAGCGCTGCCACCAAGCTTACCCGTTGCTATGAACTTTGGATTTGCGGAATCGGATGTGCCCTCACCTGAGGCGTTGCTGGAAGACGATGAACGCTTGCTCCTGAGACTGGAGCGTCTCACCGCCCAATTGGCCGATCGAATCGAACGGCGCCACGGCGAGGATGACCGCAGCGTATGGGACCGTGCGGGTGCCAGAGTTTTCGACTCGGCTAGTCCGGACGCACCAAATTGAACCGGTCGGTCGTTCGGGCATAGCCCGCCCCCCCCAGCCGGCCGATCAGATCCAGCCGGGCCGGATCAGGCAGCCCGTTGTCCCCCAAGACCGCCTCCTGCACGTGCGCGACCAGGATGCGGCCGAAGACCACGTTCCCGGCAATGGGACCCTCGCCGATCTTCACGATCGAATGCAGCGCGCATTCATAGGAAACGGGCGATGAGCCCACGCGCGGCGGCCGCACGCGTTCGCTGGGCACCGCCGGCACGCCGCAGCGTTCGAATTCGCTGACTTCGGGCGGAAGCGACGCCGCCGTCGCATTCATCGCTTCCCGGACGTCGTAGGGTACCACGTTGACGACAAATTCCGGCACTTCGCCAATGTTGCGCACGGTGTCCTTCAAATTTCCATGGCGATCGTTCACCACGGAAATCATCAGAGTCGGTGGATTGGCTGTGACGCCCTGAAAGAAACTGAACGGCGCCAAGTTGGTTCTTCCCGCAGCGGAAACCGTGGAAACCCATGCGATCGGCCGGGGAAGAATGGTCGCGGTCATCCATCCATAGGCCTCGCGGGGGGAAATTGCGGAAAAGTCGACGCGCATGACCGCAATCAACAATCTATCCCCTTCGATGCAAACTCCACCACCGATCGAAGTCCCGCCGGACGCGGCCCGGCGGTTCGTGCGGCGCGCGCTGCTGATCGATCAGAAAGCGCCCACCGTCGCCGCGGCGCTTTCGCATCTGGGGTACATCCAGATCGACCCGATCAACGTCTGCGGCCGCATGCACGACCTGATTTTGCGCAACCGGGTCAAGGGCTACCGCGAGGGCGATCTCGTGTCGCACCTTCACGGTGAGGACCGTTACCTGAGCGCCGACGAGCGGATCGCTTTCGAACACCATCTGCCCGGGGGATCCACGCACATCCTGGTCGCCTTCGAATTGCATGCCTGGCCCCATCTGCTGGCCGCCATGCGCGTTCGCGCCCGGGAGTCCAGCCTTTGGTCGGGCAGGCTTTCCCGCGCCGAAAGCGCCCTGGTTCCGCGCATCCTCGAGGAAATCAGCGCCCGCGGACCCCTAAGTTCGGAAGACTTGAGCGACAAGCGGCCGGGCCGGCACTACTGGGGCACCGGCACGATGGCCAAAGCGGCGATGCAAAAGATGTATTTTCACGGACGCCTCCTGATCGCCGGCCGCAGCCACGGCCGGCGGAAATACGATTTGCCCGAGCGGGTGCTGCCGGCCCGGGTGCTCTCGCTGCCTGAGGCAAGTCCGCGGGAAACGGAACGCTGGCTCGCCATCACGGCCCTGCGCCAGCGGCGGCTCGTCTCCCTCAAAAAGACGGCGTTGGCAGCGGTCACGGATCTCGTCCAGCCGATCAAACTCACCACCGGCGGCCCCCTGCTCCATTGCCTTCAAACCGACCGGCCGATCTGGGAGGAGGTCCGGAGTCCGGCCGCCGGGACCGCTGATCCCGAACCTCCGGCTCCGCTGCTATTGGCCCCGCTCGATCCCATTATCTATGATCGAAAGGTCACGCAGGCCGTGTGGGGATTCGACTACGTCTGGGAAGCCTACACGCCGCCCGCCAAGCGCGTGCGCGGCCACTACGCGATGCCGCTGTTGAGCGGGCTGGAGATCGTTGGCCACGTGGATTCCAAGGCCAACCGCGACGAGGGCCGATTGAAGGTGGTGGGGAAAAGCGTGCGCCGCGGCTTCAAGGCCTCACCCGCCGTGAAAGAGCTGGCCGCCTTTTTGCGCCTGCGCGCCTAAGCTGGATCTATCACGAAAACACGACGCGTTCGATCCGTTCTCTCTCGCCCCTCCCTCGCTCTTGAGCCGTGTTCATGAACGATTCAGACTGCCTCCGATCAACCATGGCCTCCTCCGATCCCATTCCCGTCAACGTGCAGGTAATCGGCACCGAAGTCGCCGTCGCCTGGAGCGACGGCGCGGAAACCTATTTCCCTTCGGAGCTGCTGCGCGCAGCCTCGCCCAGCGCCGAAACGCAGGGCGAGCGGGACGTATTTGGCCAGCAATACGGCGGCCATGCCCCCAAGGCGTTTCCCGGCGTCACCGTCGTCGGTTGGGCGCCGGTCGGCAACTACGCCCTTCGATTCGATTTCAGCGACGGCCACCACACCGGCCTTTATTCATTTCCCTATCTGCGTCATTTGGCTAAAGTGGCCGGTTAACGATGGCAGCGTCCTCCGAAATCGAACTTGGCCCGGTCCTCTCGCCCAAATACGGCCCCGACGGGCTGATTCCGTGCATCACGACGGACCACGCGACCAACGAGGTTCTGATGTTCGCCTTCATGAACGCCGACTCGTTCGCCCAGACCCTGCGGACCAAAAAGGCCACCTATTGGAGCCGCTCGCGAAACAAGCTGTGGGTCAAGGGTGAGGAGTCCGGCAACATCCAGAAAGTCGTCGAGGCGCGGGTCGACTGCGACCAGGATGTGATCCTGCTGCGGGTCGAAAACGTGGGCGGCGCCGCCTGCCACAACGGCTACCGGTCGTGCTTCTACCGCCGCGTCACCGACGACGGCCGTCTGGAGTTCGCCGCCGAGCGGGTGGTCGACCCCAAGACGCTGTACAAGAAGTAACGCCGGCGCTCACAGCGGGTGGAGCGCGTGGTCCCCACGCGCTAAAATCTCCATCCGCGTTCCGCGTCAAAGCGCCGGGGGACCATGCGCTCCGCCATCACCCTTCCCCGTCCGGATTCTCAATCGTGGTGAACATCAGCTCCGCCGACGAAACCACCTTGTCCCCCACCCGGCATTGCGCGGTCGCCGTCGCGAGTTTGCCGCGCGACTTGAGCAGCTTGGCGGTGATCACGAGCTGATCGCCGGGCCTGACCGGCCGGCGAAACTTCACCTTGTCGGCGCTCATGAAAAACGCGTGGTCGCCCGCCCGCCCCGCGGTGCGCATCATGACCAGCCCCGCGGCCTGGGCCATCGCCTCGAGCTGCAGCACGCCCGGCATGACCGGGTTGCCCGGAAAATGACCGCCGAAATACGGCTCGTTGATGGTGACGTTCTTGATCGCCGTGATCTCGTCGCCGTTGAACGACTCGACGCGATCGATCATGACGAACGGATAGCGGTGCGGCAGCACGTCGAGCACGCGGCGGATGTCCATGCTGGTCTCGCTTTCGACCACCACCTTGCCCGCCTTGCCCGCCGCCGGCGGTTTCTTCCCGGCCTTTTTCTGCTGCTCCCGGCGCTCGAACAGCAGCTTGGTCAACTCCGCGTTGATCGCGTGGCCCGGGCGCGTCGCGACGATGTGCGCATGCAGCGGCACGCCGAGGAGCATGATGTCGCCAATAATATCCAGAATCTTGTGACGGACGAACTCGTCCTTGAAGCGCAGCGGCTCCTTGGAAATGATGCTGTCGCCCTTGATGACCACGGCCGAGTCGAGCGACCCGCCGCGGATTTTGCCCAGCTTGAGCAGTTCCTCGATGTCCTCGTAGATCGTGAAGGTGCGGGCCGCCGCGATCTCGGAACGGTAGACGTCCGGATCGACGCTCAGCGAAAGATGCTGGGTGTGGATGCCGCGATCGTCGGCCGAGGTGCAGGAAATCTTCAGATGGTCGCACGGGAGCGCGATCACCGACGAGTTGCCCCGGCTGACGGAAACGGGCGCGTCCAATTCGAAATATTCGCGTTCGGCATCCTGTTCGACCGGCTCGGCCTCGAGGATCAAATTGACGTACGGCCGGGCCGAACCGTCGACGATCGGAGGTTCGGACGCATCCATTTCCACGATGGCGTTGTCGACGCCGAGGCCGTGCAGGGCGCTCAGGATATGCTCCACCGTATGAATCTTGGCGTGGCCCGACTGAATCGTCGTCGCGCGGACCAGATCGGTCACCAGATCCACCCGGGGCTTGATTTCGGGCGATCCGCGCAGGTCGATGCGGCGGAAGGCGATGCCGTGGTTGGCGGGAGCCGGCTTGAGAGTCAGTGTGACCGCCTCTCCCGTGTGAAGCGCCGTCCCTTTGATGGAGGCCTCCCGGGCGACCGTGCGTTGTTTCATAGATGAGAGGTGATCGTTCCAATGCAGTTACGTAACCGCAAGCCTGCGCTCATCGTGGGTGGAGCGCGTGGTCCCCACGCGCTTTGACCTCTATCCGCGTTTGACGCCGAAGCGCATGGGGACCATGCGCTCCACCTTCACTCGAACTTGACACATCGGGGGTCAACCGAGTAATTCGTGACCCTTTTCCCATGCCCGCAGCCAACGACATTCGCAAAGGACAAGTCATCAAATTCAACGGGGAGCCCCATTTGGTGATGGAGACGCAGCACCGGACGCCGGGTAACCTGCGGGCGTTTGTGCAGATCAAGATGCGCAACCTCCGCTACGGCAAGTCGCTCGACCAGCGCTTCGCCTCCACCGACTCGATGGAGGTCCTCCCGACCGATCGTCGTCAGCTCGAATTCAGCTACGCCGACCGCGACAGCTACGCGTTCATCGATCCGAACACGTTCGACCAGATCGAGCTGACGGAATCGACCCTCGGCGACGTGAAGAACTACCTGACCGCCGGCGGCAAAGTGGACGTGCTGTTCGTCGACGACCGCGCGCTCACCGTCGAGCTTCCGTCCGCCGTGGCCCTCAAGGTCAAGGAATCCGCCGACGGCATCAAAGGCGACACCGCGAGCAACGTGCAGAAGCCCGCCGTCCTGGAAACCGGCCTGGTCGTCCATGTGCCCCTTTTCATCAAGGAAGGCGACGTGATCCGCGTCAGCACGGCCGACGGCACGTATCTCGGCCGCGCCTGATTGGCGTTGTCGACGCCGAAGACGTTCGGCACCCAACGTGAAACGAGTTGTAGCCGGGGGCGCCGACCCCGGCACGCCGAAGCGCATGGGGACCATGCGCTCCACCCATCGCTTACAGCACCCTCGCCCAAAACACCTTGAGATACCGGCTCTCAAGGCAATTCGAGTAAACCGGATGATCCGGCCCGGCCCCCGTGGTCCGAATGAATTGCAGCCGCCGGCCCAGCCGATGGGCCGCCTTGATCACGTGCGCCTCGAAATCCTCCTGGCTCAGCAAACCTGAGCAGGAGCACGTCACAAAGTAGCCGCCGACCTTCACCAGCGAGATCGCCAGCTGGTTCAGGTCCTCGTACTTGCCCCGCCCCTCGCGGTTGCCCGGGTCCTCCCGGGTAAAAATGAACTTGGGCGGATCGAGCACGACCACGTCCCAGGTCTCCCCGTTCTGCTGCATCTGCCGCGCGTACGCGAAGGCATCGGCGTGAACAAACTTGAGCCGCGCCTGGTTCAAATTGGCGTTCCGCTTCGCCATTTCCAGCGCCTCCTCGTCCAAATCGACGCTGGTCACCTCGTCCGCGCCGCCGGCCAGCTTCGCGGACAGCGAAAATCCTCCGCTGTAGCAGCACAGGTCGAGGACCCGCGCGCCGGACGTGAATTGGGCGAGCGCCGCGCGATTCTCCCGCTGGTCGCAGAAGAATCCCGTCTTGTGCCCGGCCTCGAAATCGACCTCGTAGCGAATCCCATTCTCCCGGATTTTCACGGAGAGCGGCGCCGCCGCGTTGGTCTCATTGTAGAGGGACGGCTTGATCCCTTCGAGGCTGCCCAGATCGTGATCGACCTGAACCCGCGCAAACCGCGTGCCGGCGAGTTCGTGCAGGAGCGGCAGCCACCGGGGCAGCCGTTGGGCCATTCCCAGGCTGGCCGGTTCGCAGAGCAGCACGTCGGCGTACTTGTCGATGACCAGTCCGCTCATCCCGTCGCCGTCCGAATTGATCAGCCGGTAGGCATCCGATTCGCCGTCGAGTTTCAGCACCTTGCGCCGCAGATCGACCGCGCGCCGAATCGCGCCCAGGAAATAATCCTCGGACAGGGGATCCACGCCGTGGGAAACGACCCGGATCGGAATTTTCGCGCGCGGATTATATAACCCGGCGCCGAGCCGCTGGCCGCCCTTGTCGTAAACCGCGACGAGGTCCCCGGGCTTCGCGCCCCGCGAGACCTCCTTGAGCAGCCGGGGAAAGATGGCCGGCTGGAAGGTGAAGTACTTGAGCTGCGCCCAGGGCTCTTCGCGTGGAACTGGCGCGTCCACGGCTTGGCCGGCTTACGCGACGCGCTCGACGACGAGCGGAGGCGGCGTGGGCCGTTTCGGAGCCAGGCGGTAGGCGTTTTTGAAATACTCCAGCGCCTGCTCCAGCTTGGCTTCGTCGTTATAGTGAATCATCATCAGGGGCTCGCCCTGCTTGACCTGTGTGCCGACCTTGCGGACCTCGGAAACGCCGACCGCGTAATCGATCTTGTCATGCCCTTCGTCCTTGCCCGCTCCGAGCAGGTGGACGCCCCGCGCAATCATCGCGGCGTTGATCGTGTGCACATAGCCGCGCTTCGGCGCCGGAAGCTTCCGAATATGGCGGGCCTGCGGGAATTTTTCCGGATGGTCGATGAACGACACATCGCCGCCCTGCGCCTTGACCAGTTCCTTGAACTTGGCGAGGGCCGAGCCGTCGGACAGGTGGCGCTGAACGGTCTGCTTGGCGGAAAGCGTGGATCCGGCGACGCCGGCCAGCCGCACGATTTCCATGCCCAGCTTGAGCACGAGCTCCTTCATGTCCTCGGGGCCTTCGCCCTTCAGGAGCTGGATCGCCTCCTTGACCTCGAGCGAGGTGCCGACCGCATCGCCCAGCGGCTGGTTCATGTCGGTGACGAGCGCCACACAGCGGCGCTTCATCGAGCGGCCAACGCGGGTCATCGAGCGCGCCAATTGCTTGGCCTGTTCCAGGTCCTTGATGAAGGAGCCATTGCCCCACTTCACGTCGATCACCAGGCCTTCGGCGCCCGCCGCGAGCTTGCGCGAAAGAACGCTGCCCGTGATGAGCGGCAGGCTGGGAATCGTGCCCGTTTCCTTGCGAAGCTCGTAAATCTTGGCGTCAGCCGGGGCCAAATCCTGATTTTGCGCCACGATCGCGCCGCCGATGCGGCTGAGCTGCGAGGCGAAAAGATCGTTCGAAAAGTTGCCTTTGAAGCCCGGGATCGCGCCCAGCTTGTCGAGTGTGTTGATGACGTAGTCGTGCTCGACGCCGCACATCATCGGCACCACCACTCCGGAAGCCATCGCGAACGGCACGAGCACCAGGGCCGTCTTGTCGCCCACGCCGCCCGTCGAGTATTTGTCGATCTTGGGCTTGGCGATGTTCGAAAGGTCGATCACCTCGCCCGACAACATCATCTCCTCCGTCAGGTCCGCCGTCTCCTGCGCGGACATGCCCGAAAAGTATATCGCCATGGCCAGAGCAGCCAATTGGTGCTGTGGCATTTCCCCATCCAGCGTGCTATCGATGATATATCGAATTTCTTCCTGGCTGAATTCGGCGCCGTCTCGCTTCTTTTCGATCAGGGATTCGAATGGTGGTTTAATGAAACGGCGGGCTGGAATGCTGCGTTTACTCGTCATGTGGTATGGGAAAGGAGCGGAGGAGGGGTACCCCTCGGGAAAAGTTTACGAGCAAACCCGCTTCTGGGCGAATGTCGAGCCAAAACAGGCTCGCGCCCGAGGGGGCCGAGGTGCAATTTGACCGGTTGTTTATGTCATTTTCGTTCAACATTGCCAACGACTTGGAAGCGGCGCTCAAGACGGCGGGCTCGGCCGGGGGACTTGACCCCGCAGCATTCGAGCCCGAGGTCCGAACCGCCGACCCGGCCCACGGTGACTTTCAGGCCAACGGTGTATTGGCCTATGCAAAGAAGAATAAAGCCAACCCCCGGGCGTTGGCGGACAAGGTGGTTTCGGCATTGTCCGAGGACCTGAAAACCGCGGCGGATGTCTCGGTCGCGGGCCCCGGTTTCATCAATTTGCGTCTTCGGCCCGCTGCGCTCGCGAGCTGGCTGACGCAGCATTTGACGCCCACGGCACTCCCTCAGGCCGCCGGGCAGCGTTTTGCGGGAAAGCGCTATGTGATCGACTATAGCTCACCCAATACCGCAAAGCAAATGCATGTAGGCCATCTCCGTTCCGCGGTGATTGGCGAAGCCTTGAGCCGCCTGATCGCTTTCAATGGGGCGTCGGTCGTGCGCGACAATCACATTGGCGACTGGGGCACGGGATTTGGAAAGCTCATCTACGCCTACAACCGATGGCTGGATCGCGAAGCCCTCGCGAACGATCCGATCGAGGAGCTCGAACGCCTGTATAAATTGGGCACGCAGGCGACTCCGGATGGTTCGCCCGAGCTCGACGAGGCGCGTCAGGAACTGGTCAAGCTCCAGGCCCATGAGCCGACGAACTACGCCCTCTGGAAAATGTTTGGCGAGGCCAGCGTCGCGTCGTTCCAAGCGATCTACGACCGGCTGGGAATCCGCTTCGATCACACGCTCGGCGAAAGCTTCTACAACGATCGGCTGGAGCCGGTGTATTCCGAGCTCGCGGCCGCCGGCATCGCCGTCCCGAGCGAAGGCGCGCTCGTGGTGTTTCATCCCGAGCATCCGCGGTTCAAGACCCAGCCGCTGATCATCCGCAAATCCGACGGCGCGGCCAACTATGCCAGCACGGATCTGGCGACCATCCTGTATCGGGTGAATCACTTCAAGGCCGACTCCGTGCTCTATGTGGTCGACAAGCGCCAGGGCGATCACTTCGAGCAGCTTTTCCTGACGGCGCGCAAATGGTTCGCGCACACCGGCCGCGCGCTGCCCGAACTGGTTCACGTGGATTTCGGAATGGTCCTCGGCGACAACGGCAAGGCGCTCAAGACGCGCAGCGGCGAAAACGTCCGGCTCAAGGACCTGCTCAGCGAAGCGGTCGACCGCGCGTTCGCGCTGGTGACCGCAAAGAACGCCGATCTGCCCGAATCCGAGCGCCGCGCCATCGCGGAAATCGTCGGGATCGGTTCGGTGCAGTACGCCGATCTCAGCCAAAATCGCAGCACGGACTACGTGTTCGCGTGGGACAAGATGATTTCCCTCGAGGGCAATACCGCCGCGTACCTGCTGTACGCCGTCGCCCGTATCAATTCGATTCTGCGCCGCGTGAGCGATTTACCTGTAGCCGGGGGCGCCGACCCCGGCACCCCTGACTCCGCACGCCATCCAATCTCCGACGGCGAAGTGAAACTCGCCCGCCGGCTCATCCGCTTTCCGGACGCCCTGCGCGTGGCAACCGACACCCTTCGGCCGCATCACCTCGCCTTGTTCCTCTATGAACTCGCCGGGGAGTTCAGCGCGTTCTATACCACGGACAAGGTGCTTGCCGACGAAGCCGATGTCCGTGCCCGCCGCCTGGGACTTTGCCGCCAGACCGTCCTGGTCCTGGAAACCGGACTGCGCCTGCTCGGACTGCGCACGCTCGACCGCATGTGACGATGGAACGCTTCCTGGACGTCATTCTTCTGACGGGGCGAACGTACCACCAGACGCGGGCTTCGACGCGGGCGGCGGCCCTGAGTTTCAGCACGCTGCTGGGGCTCGGTCCGCTCATCGCCCTGATCGTCATCATCGGCACCCCCATCCTGGGCCAGCGCGATCCGCTGCTGGCCGCGCGAGCGATCAGCCATGTTGTCCATCTGATCGCGCCCCAGATCGACCAGTACGAGCAATTGTCCAACGCCAACGTTGCCGCAGCGCCGTCGTACAATCCCAAACTGCGGGAAATCATCGACGGCTTTGTCACCGGAGCGCACCGGGGCACCGTTGGCACTTTCGGTGCCGTCTCGCTGGTGGTCATCGTGTTCCTGCTCTTCGGTACGATCGAAAATTCATTCAACGAAATCTGGGGCGTGCGCCACGGCCGTTCGTTTTTCCGGACGATCCTGTTCCAACTGACCTTTTTGCTGATTGGCGGCGCCCTGTTCTTTTCGGCCGCCGCCCTGCTGTCGGTGGGGGCGTTCATTGACGTCTTCATCGAGCACCTGCCCGTCGCCGCCCAAATCATCCGCTGGTTCCTGCCGATCGCCGCCTTCGCGTTTCTGACCGCCGTCCTGACCCTCGGCTATCGGCTGATACCCAATACCAAGGTGACCTGGCGCTCCGCCAGCATCGGCGCGTCGGTGGTCACCGCCTTGCTCCTGATCAACAACTTCCTGGCGTTCTTCTACCTGCGGCGGGTCATCCTGACCCGCAGCCTCTATGGCTCGCTCGGAGTCGTGCCGATCCTAATGATCGGTCTCTACGTCTTCTGGCTCTTTGTTCTCATTGGCGGACAGATTAGTTTTGCCGTGCAAAACGTGCCGGCAACCGCTAATAGTGGACGTTTCTCCTCATGATTTCCTGGATTCAGCGCACGTTCCAGCAGCACTTCCGGGCCGTATTCGGGGTGCTTCTCGCCGTCATCATCATTTCGTTCATCATCACCATCGGCGCGTCGCCTGGCATCGGCAACGGCGACCGCCGTGTGACGGAGCAGGATTTCTACGGGCAAAATGTGGCGTCCACCGCCGTGGTCGATCGGATTGAGCGGGATGGCCGGGAAAGCATCCAGCTCCAGGAGCCTTCGGCCCTCTATTACCTGACGACCCAGCAGGTCCGGGCCTATGCCCTCTCCCGGGTGGCGGCCCTCGCGCTGGCCAATCAGTGGCATCTGCCCGAAATTGCCTCGGACTCTCAGGAAATGGTCGCCTTTATCCGCCGCACGCCGGCGTTTTTCGGCCAGGATCGCCAATTCGACGCCCAACGGTACGCGGAAATCCGCGATCAGTACCGGGCCGCCGGCCCCTCGGGCGAAGAATACCTGGCCATGATCCTTGCGGAAGACTACCGCATCCAGAAGGTCGAAGCCCTGTTGGGCGGGCCGGGTTTCATCCCGGCAAACGACATCCGCAACGACTTCCTCGATCAGGAGACCACCTGGACCGTGTCCACGGCGACGGTGGATTATGCAAGCTTCAAGGGCCCGTCTTCGGCAACCGACGAACAGTTGCGCAAGTACTTCTCCGCCCATGCGGCCCAGTACACGATTCCGACGCGGGTTTCGGTGGGCTATGTCGATTTTCCGGCCTCCAAGTATCTCGCGTCCATCCACCCGACGGATGCCGAAGTGCGCGAATACTACGATCGCAACCCTTCGCGTTTCCCGGCGCCGGCACCCAAGACCGCTCCCGGCAGCAAGACGCCCCCCAAAGCCGATCCCAACGCAGATTTCGCCGCCGTTCGCTCTCAAGTGCAATTGGCAGCGGCGATGGACCAAGCGCGCAGCAAGGCCGCCCAGGAAGCCTCCGATTTTGCCTACGCGCTTTACCAGTCCAAGGCGACTCGCGGCCCTGCCCTCGATCAATTCCTGGCCTCCCATCACGTGGTTGAAAAGAGCCTGCCGGCGTTCAGCGAAAACGACGTTCCAGCCGAATTGGGCGGCTCCCCCGAGGCAGCGGAAGCAGCATTCCAATTGAATGCGGAGCACTTCTATTCGGAATCCGCCACTGCCACTCCGACCGGCGCGGTCGTGCTGCTCTGGAAGGGCACCGAAGCGCCCCGCCAGCCCCTTCTCACGGAGGTGCGCTCCAAGGTGGAAGCCGACTATCTGAACGCCCAAAGGCACGACGAATTCGTGGCCGCGGGCGCCCGGCTTCGGACGGCCATCCAGGCCGATCTGAAAAAGGGCATGAACTTTGGAGCCGCCGCGATTGCGGCCGGCAACGACGAGAAGCTCAAGGTGACGGTCAAAAACATCCCGGCCTTCCAGGCGGTGAACGGCATTCCGGATTTGTCCCCGGCGCTGAGGCCCGCGTTCGATACCCTGTCCCAAGGCCAGATCTCCGAGCTGCAATTTGACGGCACCAACGGCGTCTTGGTTTACGCCGATTCCAAGAAGCTCCCGGATCCCGCCAAGGCGGCGGGTCAGTTCGCCATGATGCGCGCCCGCGAGTCCATGACCTTTTCCGCGGCCACGGCCAACGAGTATCTCGGGGAAATGGTGGATCTGAAGATCAAGGGCACCCCGCTCGCCACGGAATAGTTGTAACTTTGGTCCCGCGCGCGGGTATTATCGGCGACAACACCCGCACCACCTTCATGCGCCTCCCAGCCTGCGCCGCGGCCGCCGCCCTGCTCCTTTCCCACGCTTCAGCTCAGCCGACCGCTGCACCAACGGTCGCCCTGACGATCGATCAATGCGTGGCCGGGGCGCTGGCCAAGAACTTCACCGTCCAGATCTCGACCTTCCA
Organism: Opitutaceae bacterium; assembly: GCA_036502225.1. Lineage (GTDB taxonomy): Bacteria > Verrucomicrobiota > Verrucomicrobiia > Opitutales > Opitutaceae > Palsa-1447. The sequence goes on along the minus strand of DASXYY010000020.1, from coordinate 9,170 downwards.
GAAGGACTCCGCCGAGGCGGGCGTGATCATCGCCCAATCCGTCTACGATCCGGTGCTCGGCGTGCAGTGGCAGAAGACCGTCACCCGCAGCTCCGACCAATCGATCGATTTCGCGTTCATCAACGATCAGCCGGTCGAACTGGTCGGCGTCTATCCCTACGACAATTCGACCACGACGACCCTGAGCGCCAAGGAAAACCTGATCACGGGCGGCACCGTGGACGCGCAGTACGTGCTCACGCGCGATCAGAGCTCTCCGGAGCGATACTTCCTGAATCCCGCCTATGTCGGCGACGTTTCGCTGAACGTCACGCAGCCCTTGCTGCAGGGCGCGGGAACCGATTACGCGCGGGCCGCGATTGAAATCCAGCGGATCAACGGCCGGATCGCCGGACTCAATCTCAAGAATTCCGTCCTCTCGATGGTGTTCAATGTCGAGACGGCCTACTTCAACGTCATCGGCGCCCAGCGCCAATACGAGGTGGGCCAAGCGGCCTTGCAGCAGTCCCAGCAGTTGCTCGACGACAACTCCTACAAGCGCAAAACGGGGGTTTTGACCGACCTCGACGTGGTGCAGGCGCAGGCGGGCGTGGCGACGTCGCGCAGCCAATTGATCGGATTCCGCCAGGCCATGGAGAACAACGAGGATCTGCTCCTTCAGGCGATGGGCGAGCGGGAATTCAAGACCCGGGTCGGTCACATCGACCTGCCGGGCGAACCGGAAACGCCGGTATCCTTTGATTCCTCCTACAAGATCGCGCGGGACAATGGACCGAATCTGGCGATCGTGCAGGCGACGATCGAACAGTATCAATTGCAGGCGCTGCGCGCGAAACGCGACGCGCTGCCGAGCCTCAACGCCAACGGCGCGGGCGGCTACAGCGCCGAGCGCGCCAACTACGGCAGTGCGTTCACCCACGTTTTTGCCGGCCCCGGCTACAACTGGCAGGCGGGCGTCACTCTCAGCTTTCCCTGGGGACTGCGGCAGTCGCGGGCAGCGCTTCGCCAGGTCATGGACAATCTGCATGGTGAACAGGCGACCCTGGACCAAACGGACCAGACACTCGTCGTCAATCTCCGCTCGGCCATCCGCGCCATTTTCGCCAACCGCGAATCCGTGGCCGCCGCGCAGGAAGCGGCGACCTTGAGCGAGAAACAGTACGAATTGCAGAAGGCCAAATTCGATTCCGGCCTGGCCACGAGCTACGACGTGCTCCAGGCCCAAAATCAGCTCGAAAGTTCGCGCCTCGGCCTGATCCAAGCCCAAGTCAGCCTGCGCATCGCGTCGGCCGACCTGCGGTTCCTCGAGGGCCTGTCCCTCGACCATTACCACATCGACTTGAAGTCATAGTCTGAATCATTAAGCGGGTGGAGCGCGTGGTCCCCACGCGCTTCGGCGGCGGACGTGGGCGGCCCTCCTTCGCCCGTTGGGCTTCGGCGGGCTGGCTTCTCATTGAGAAGCCAGGACCATGCGCTCGACCCGCTTTCAGCCTATCTCCGCCGCCTGCGTAATCTGCCGTCTCCCCGCCAACTGCGTCCGAAACCAGGTGCGCTGCTTCTTGACCAGCTGCCGCGTCGATAGCGCGATCGCCGCCGCCAGCCCGTTCTCGGGCGCTTTGCCATCCAGCACCGCCAGCGACTCCCGATAGCCGATCGCCCGGCTCGCCGTCGGATTCCGCTCCAGCCCCTGCTCCCGCAGCCGGCGCACCTCATTCAGCAGGCCCGCCTTCACCATTTGCCAGGCGCGCTCCTCGATCCGGCGCTCCAATTCTCCCGCCGGCACCACCAATTCCATGACGTCCGTCTCCCACCCCGCGAATGGCGCCGGCTGGGCCTCGAATCGCCTCACCAGCTCCGCCAGGGTCAACCCGGACGCGAGGCAGCGCTCCAGCGCCGCCGCCACCCGCCGCGGATTGGCCGTATCCAATTTTCCCAGACCCTCCGGATTGAGCCGCTCGAGCTCGCGCCGGAGCCCGGGCATTCCCTCGGTCCGCAGCCGTTCCGCCACTTCCGAGCGCACCTTCGGCGGCCGTTCGATCCCGTCCGTCATCGGCCGCCGGAACGACTGCAGATAGAACCCGCTCCCGCCGACCACGATCGCTTGTTTGCCCCGCTCCGCGATGTCCGCCACGACCGCGCGAGCCAGGTCCGCATAACGCCCGACGTCCATCGGCCGATCCACGGGCAGCACGTCGATCAGATGATGCGGCACCCGCGCCCGCTCCTCCGCCGACGGCTTGGCCGTGCCGATATCCATTCCGCGGTAGAACAGCAGCGCGTCGCACGAAACAATTTCCGCGCCGCTCCGCTCGGCCCAGGCCAACGCGGCCGCCGTCTTGCCGGCCCCGGTGCAGCCGGTCAGTAGCCGCAGCTTGCGCGGTGCCGTCGGCGCACTCACGCGCCGGCGCGCAGGACTCGGTTGCGGCCCGCGCGCTTGGCCGCGTAGAGCGCCTGATCCGCCGCCTGCAAGATTTCGACGCCGGTGTGCCCGGAGTCAGGCAGCACCGCCACGCCCAGGCTCACGGTCACCTCCAATGCCTTTCCCTGGGCCAGCACCGGCGTGGAATGAATGATCTCCCTCAGCCGTTCCGCCGCCGCCATGGCGTTGTCCTCATCCGCCAGCACCAGCAAAAAGGCGAACTCCTCGCCGCCAAATCGCGCGGCCCAATCCACGCTCCGCACCTGGCTCTTCAGGCGCTGCGCGACTTCGCGCAGGACGTCGTCGCCCGCCTGGTGGCCATGCTGGTCGTTGATCGATTTGAAATGGTCCAGGTCCGCCATCACCAGCCCGAGCGGCTGGACAAACCGCCGTGCGCGCTCCGTCTCCTGCGCCAGCAGCCGGTCAAACTCCCTGCGATTGAGCAGGCCGGTCAATTCGTCGTGCGTCGCCAAGAGACGCAGCGCTTCCAGCGTGTCGCCGAGCTTGCGCGCGTAACGCAGTGATCGTTCCAACGCCGACGGCGTCAGTTCGCCCTTTACCAGATAGTCCAGCGCTCCAGCGTTCATCGCCTCGATGTCGATCTTCGCCGCCGATTCGGCGGTCAGGAAGATCACCGGCGTTCGGCACCCCTGGGCGACGGCCTCGCGCAGGAGCTGCAGCCCATCGCGCTCGCCCAGCTGAAAGTCCAAAAGGCACGCGGCATAGTTGCCGGCCAGCAATTTGGCCAGCCCGTCGGCATAGGTCGATGCGTAATCCAGTTCGTACTGCTCGCCGTGGAAGTTCTTAAAGAGAGCCTGCGTCAGCCGATACTGCAGACGATCGTCGTCAATCAGCAGGATCGTGCGGGACATGATTCGGTATTATATCAGGGGATGCGCGCCGTCCCTGCGACCAGATCCGCCGCGCGCTTCCGCAGTTCCGGCGCGATTTTGGGCCGGTCGTGGGCGTGCTGTTGCACGACGCTCACCAGCGCGCTGCCCACTACCACGCCGTCGGCGGCGGCGGCGACTTCCGTCACATGCTCGCGCCGCGCAATGCCAAATCCCACCGCCACCGGCAGATCGGTGTGCTTCCGAATGCGGTTCACCGCTTCGCGAATGCCCGCCGCCACCTGATCGCGCACGCCGGTCACGCCTTCGCGCGAAACATAGTAAATGAAGCCGCTGGCTGCGCTGGCGATGACCGGCAGCCGCGATTCGGGCGTCGTCGGCGCCACGAGTGAAACGATTTCGAGCCCCGCAGCCTTCGCGGCGTCGTTCAAATCACGGGCTTCTTCCGGCGGCAAATCCAACGTCAAGAGTCCATCGACGCCCGCTGCCCTCGCCGCCCGCACGAATTTCTCGATCCCGTTGGCAAAAACCAGATTGTAATAGACATACAGGACGATCGGCACCGCACTGGTTTCGCGGAGGCGGGAAACCAGCTCGAACACCTTGGCCGTCGTCATGCCGCTTTCGAGGGCGCGCTGGGCCGCCAGCTGGTTGGCAATGCCGTCCGCGAGCGGATCGGAAAACGGCATGCCCAATTCGAGAATGTCCGTGCCCGCGTCGATCACGGCCCGGCAGGCGGCCAGGGAAGTCTCAAAATCCGGGTCGCCCGCGCAGAGATACGCGATGAACGCGGCGCGATTGGCGCTACGGGCGCGGGCGAAGGCGTCGGCGATTCGAGACATGGGGCGGTCAGCTTGAGGTCAAACTCCGGGCCAATCAAACGTCGAATTCGACCATGACCGGACAGTGGTCCGATAGCAGCGTTTTCAGGACGGAGCACTGCACCGAATGGCAGTGGCTGGGCAGAAAAATGAAGTCCAGGCGACGGCGCGGCATCGGGGAGGGAAACGTGCCCCCGATTTGGGGATACATCGTGTAGTCGCCGTAGTCATGCAGGTGGCTCTGAAGCGCCACCGTCGCGTCGTCGCGCGTATGCGGATTGTTGAAATCCCCGCAGATGATGGGCGGCATGGCCCAGCGGTGAAATTCGGAACGCTGTTTCTGCCGCAGCCAGCCAATCAGCAAATCGAGCTGCGTCAGCCGCTGCCGGCGGGACGCCGCGTGAAGATGCAGGTTCACGAACGCGAGTTTCTTGCCGCCCACCGGAATCTCGGCAAAAAGAAATCCCTTTTCCCCCAGCGTTCGCCGGCCGAACACCACCGTCTCGGTTTCGCCGATCTGGTGCTGGGAGAGCAGCGCGTTGCCGTAGCACAGATTCATGAATCCCGCGCGCCGGTTGTTGATGCCGAACACCCCATGCTCAAACCGGGCATGCACCCGCAAGTAATCCAGGTGGTCGAAACTCCCCGCCCAGCGCGAATTCTCGTCGATCTCCTGCATGGCCACGACGTCCGGCTTCAACCGTGCCAGCAGCGCCGCGATCTTGCGCAAATTGACCCGAATCTTGCGCGGCGAAGTCAGGCCCTGGATGGGCGTCAGCCCCCGACCGTGGGCGATATTGAAGGTGACCAGGCGCAGTCGAGGCATGACCGGTCCCACAAGTAACGATGGGATGGCCGAAAGCGCAACGCGGACACGCTTGAGTCCGTGGGCCATTGATTGGGGGGAAGGGAATAGGTCGTGCTGACAGGCCAGCTCCAGATGCCCAAAGTGTACCCCCAGCCTACTTCGACCGCGTAAACATCGAACCGTGAGATGCCGGGGGCGGCGCGCACGGCGCGGCTGACAACCCGGTCGGCGATCGCCCGGCGGTCCTCGGGATATTTTATCGAAGCGACGCCAATTTGCAGATACCGGACCTGGCTTTTATGGCCGTTGATCCAGTTGTAGTTGACGCCTTCCATTACCGTTCTGACCCGCAGGCCCGGCATATCACCCAAGGACCGGGCAATGGCCATGGGCTCTTGCAAGGCCGGTTTAAGCAAACCACTCACCAAAATTCCTCCCACCGCGATCATCAACACCAAGGCGCCGCCGAGCAAACCTAGGATGACAAAATGGCCGCGCCACGGCGGACCGACCGGCGGCGGGCACGGCTGTCGCAAATCCACCAGCGCCGTCCCCGCAATGATGTCATGAAGCGCGCGACCGTCGCGGCGATTAAAGAGACAAAAATAGAGATTCGCGAGAGTCAGGACGACAAGCGCCCCGAAAATCAACCCGACCACGAGTGCGACCGCGGTGGTCGCCTGGATCACAAACCCATTCAAAACGAGCAGAGGGCACAAGACGAGCGCTCGGATCAGCGCCTTCTTTCCACTAACGGCCTTACTGTCGCGGCTCACCACCCGAATCTTCTGCCACGTTAGACCGATCGTCTGCCCTTCGCCGAAGGGGCCGATCGCCCACGTGAAATACACGACCGAAATGGCCAGCCCGACCAATCGACCCCACTCGCCGATCGAAGAAAAGAATTCGGATTCCGTCGTTCCAAGAATCGCCCCCACCAGAGCCAACACGGCGGCGTCACACAAAAACGCCAGGAAACGCCGCCAACGGGTTATAACTGGACTAAGGGCCAGGGGTTCGTCCACAGGGTCTTGACACCCCACCCTGCAGTTGGGACGCTACCCCTTCAAGTCTTTACATACGGCGGTCATAGCTCAGTTGGTTAGAGCACAAGATTGTGAATCTTGGGGTCGCGGGTTCGAGTCCCGTTGGCCGCCCCATTTTAGTTGTTGAACCCCAACAGCTAAGTTTTCGGCCGAAGCTAGGTTGCCAGTTGACGTGGCAACCTAAGCATGATCCACGAAAATTCCTTCACCGTCGTCCGTTTCAAAAACCGGAACGGCGCGATCTCTTGGCGAGTGTCCGGGTGGCTGCACGGCGTCCGTTTTCGGAAGAACTTCAAGACGCGCGAGGAGGCGGCGGCAGAAAAGGCGGCCATTGAGCGCAGGGCCGACGAGGCCGCCTCCGGCCTGCATTCGATTGCGACCTGCCTCACGGTCGAGCAGGTGCGCGAGGCGGAAGGCGCCTTCCAGCGGTTAGCCGGTCGGACCCGATCATCCGCAAGCACTACCTGGACCTGAAGAGCCCCGCCGAGGCCGAGCAGTTCTTCAACATCGTCCCCAATCACGCCCCGGCCGGTGCGGGCCAGGCGGCCAACGTCGTCCAGCCGCCGGAATTCGCTGGGCGCCGGGCAAAGCCGGCCGCGTGAGTTGACGCGCAACGATGGGCATGGACACGAACCCAATCGCTCCCCTGGAAAGCCAACTCATCGACATCGAAGGGCTCCGCCGCTCCGGGGTCTTTCCGAAGGGCCACGAACCCTCCATTCGGACCCTGCGCGCCTGGACCAAGCTCCGGCGCATCCCCCACCACAAGGTCGGCCACTTCGTCTATTTCGACCCCGGCGAAGTGCCCCCCCACATCCGAACCCGGCTCAAGGTCCCGGCCCGGTAGCCACCCTTGCCATAGTCATCCTTGTCATGTCCGACGCACAAATCATCCCCATCCACGAGATCCAGTCGCGAATTCTCGTCCTGCGCGGCCAGCGCGTCCTTCTCGACCGCGACCTCGCGATCTTCTACGCGGTGACGACCGCGGCCCTGAACCAAGCCGTCAAACGCAACCTCTCCAGGTTCCCGGACGACTTCCGCTTTCAGCTTACCCATGAAGAGGTTGCAGGTTTGATATCACAATCTGTGACATCAAACGATGGGCGCGGTGGCTACCGGAAGCTGCCCTTCGCCTTCGCCGAGCACGGCATCCTGATGGCCGCCGCCGTCCTGAACAGCCAGCGAGGACAAACCGCCGAAGCGGTACCACCTTCTTCGCCACGAATCGCGGCACGCCAATGAGCGACAACAATATGCGCGCGACGTTTCGGGACTTGGCGCGCAAGGCTGGACTGCTCGCTGGTGGGCGACCAGCGCCGCGGTTGCACGACTTGCGGCACCGCTTTGCGGTCGAAACCCTGCGCCGTTGGTACCTGTCGGGCGAGAATGTCGAACAGCGACTGCCATCGCTCTCGACCTATCTTGGTCACGTCAACGTCGAGGCCACGTATTGGTATCTGAGCTGCACGCCCGAATTACGGGCAGCGGTCGCGGCACGGGTCGAGGCCCGGTGGGAAGGAGTCGTGCGATGAAGCCGGCGAATTTAGCTCCGTTGCTTGAAGGGTTTTTCGCAACGGGATTGATCGCCCAGTCAAACGTAAGTCCCCACACGATCGCCTCGTACCGGGACAGCTTCCGCATGCTGCTCCGTTTCACCCAGGTCAGGCTCGGGCGACCTCCCTCCAACCTGGCTCTCGCGGATCTCGATGCGTCGTTGATCAGCGCCTTCTTGGACGATCTTCAAACCAAACGGCCATGCACGGCCCGCACCCGCAATCTACGACTGACAGCGATCCGTTCGTTCTTCCGGTATGCAGCTCTGGAAGCGCCCGAACACGCCGAACTCGTGCAGCGAGTCCTCGCGATTCCTTCAAAGCGGCATGCAAGAAGGTGGTCGGCTTCCTGACTCGAGCGGAGATTGAGGGAATGCTCTCGGTCGTCGACCGCTCGTCATGGGTCGGCCAGCGTGATTACGCGCTCCTGCTGACGATGATGCAGACCGGACTTCGTCTGGCGGAGGCGACGGGTTTGACCGACGCCGACGTGCACCTTGGGACCGGGCCCCACTTACGGTGTAACGGGAAAGGTCGAAAGGAGCGTTGCACGCCTTTGACCAAATCGTCTGCGTCCGTGCTGCGATCATGGATGGCAGGGCGCGGAAACAACATCTCCCGCCTGTTCCCAGCTCTACGGGGTGATCGCCTGAGCCACGACGCCGTTCAAGATCTCGTGACGAAATACGCCGCCGCGGCGGTCGCCATCTGCCCGTCGCTGCCCGGGCGCCGCGTCACTCCGCACATGCTGCGACACACCGCGGCCATGGAGCTGCTGCAAGCCGGCATCGATCGGTCCCTGATCGCGATCTGGCTCGGGCACGAATCGGTCGAGACGACCCAGGTCTATCTCGATGCGAACCTTGCGTTGAAGGAAAAAATCCTCGAACGCATGAACCCGACACAGGGAGTCGCACGCCGATTCCGCCCAAGCGACCGGTTGCTGGCTTACCTTCAAAGCCTCTGACCTGCAGACTATGCCGGGTGGCACCGGGTCGTGCCCAACGCGGAAGCGCCTGCACCCGGCATAGTCCGGCGGTCGGCATAGGCCGCTTTATGCCGCTCCCGGCATAAAGCGGCAGCGCATCGGCGTATTTGGAAATGAGCACGTGGGCGAGCAGCCCAGGGCCGATCTGGCCGCCGGGAATGACCCGTTTGGGCAGCTCGGCGATGCGTGGTTCACAGTTCTTGGCTGGGCTTGCGTAGACCGGCCGGATGATCTGGCGGCGGAAGAGCTTTCCGGGCTGGTAATCGACCTCCTCGGTCACTTCGTCGCGGATCTTGACCAGCGGGGTGCCATCGGGAGCGATCTTCGCCTCGGCGGGGACGTCGATCACGACCGTTTCCAGGATCGGCAGCTCTTCCATCCGTCGCGCCCGACGTTGCGAGGGAACTCGCGGCGGACGGGGCGCTCGCTCGGGGGCCGCCATTGGCGCCGTTTCCCGGCTGGCCAGATCGGCTTCGACGGCAGCCCAAGCCATCTTGAGCTGGTTTTCGTCGAGCTTCTCGGAGGAGCGCCCGAAGTAGCGCTTGAGGGCCGCCTTCAGCTTGGCCTTGGCCGCGTCGCGCTCCAGTTCGGCCAGCTTCAACCGATCGCTGGTCGCCGCATGGGCCTCGCGTTCGGCCAGGTACAGCGCCTTGTAATCGACAGGCTCGTCGGGCGGCGGCG
>DASXYY010000019.1:0-72412 GCA_036502225.1 Opitutaceae bacterium | reverse complement strand
TGAGACAGTTCGGTCCTCTATCCGCTGTGGGCGTTTGTGATTTGAGGGGTTCATTCTCTAGTACGAGAGGACCGAGAATGACGAACCTCTGGTGTTCCGGTTGTCGCGTCAGCGGCAGCGCCGGGTAGCTATGTTCGGAAGAGATAAGCGCTGAAAGCATCTAAGCGCCAAGCTCGTCCCAAGATAAGATCACAATCCAACGCAAGTTGGTGCAAGGTCCGGGTAGACCACCCGGTTGATAGGCCAGAAATGCAAGCGTCGTAAGGCGTTCAGTTTACTGGTACTAATGACCTTGCCGGTTTATGCAAATTAAGCGCTCGTTATTCTTTGGCGTTTAATTTACCTCCTTACGGAGACGTATAAAACCATACGCCGTATTATATAGATCGAAGCGATACGCTTTACAGACTGAGACTTTATTTTTGCCGGGATCACCGATCCTGGCGTCAATTGCCGGCGCGACGCGCCGGCTTCCCTTCCTGGTGATCATTTGCCGGGGGTTCCACCCGTTCCCATCCCGAACACGGCCGTTAAGCCCCGAGCAGCCAATGGTAGTAGGACGATAGGTCCCGCGAGAGTAGGTTATTGCCAGGTTTATGGCCCGGATTCCCGAAAAGGGGATCCGGGCCTTTTTTTGTCCTCCATGGTCCGGCTTTAATGTGCTAGGATCGTGGATTAGTGAGCGGCCCTTCCCCTGATCCCGCTTCCAGCTCGGATGGCTTTGGCAACACAGCCTGGAGCCTGGTCCTGGCCGCGTCCAAACCGGACGACGGGGGGCAGGCTTTGGAGCGGCTCTGCCGGAAACATTGGCGGCCGATCTATGTTTTCGTGCGGGGAAGCGGCGTGGCGGCGTCCGACGCCGAGGATGTCACGCAGGATTTTTTCCTCTATCTGCTGCGCAAGGAGTGGATTCAGCAGGCCAATCCGGCTCGGGGGAGCTTTCGCGCCTATCTGCTGGCGCTGCTGAAAAACTTTTTGTCGAACTATCGCCGCCGTGATCAGGCCGAGAAGCGGGGCGCGGGCAAGGAGCAGCTTTCGATCAATGCCGCCGAGGGCGAACGGATCTTCGCCGCATTGAAAGCTGGCGGACCCGATCCGGCGCGCAGCTATGAATCCTCCTGGGCGCAGGGAGTGCTCGAGTCAGCCTGGCTGCGGATCAAGGCCGAGGAAGTCGCCGCGGGGAAGGGCGAACGATTTGACGCGCTGCGGCCGTTTGTTACCGCTGCTCCCGCCGCGGGCGACTATGAACGGCTAAGCCAGCAGCTTGGACTGCGCCGCGGCCAGGTGGCGGTGCTGATTCACCGGCTATCGCGCCGGTTCGCGGAGCTAGTCCGTGCGGAAGTGGCAGATACGCTTGTGGACCGCTCCGAACTGGAGGCCGAACTCAGGCATTTGCTGGCGATCAGCGCGGCGTGAAGATTGAAAGGTGGAGCGCATGGTCCCCATGCGCTTTGACCGTTATCCGCGTTTGGCGCTGAAGCGCGTGGAGACCACGCGCTCCACCCTGCGATGTCATCAACCTTGGACCCCGGGGCCTTCGACCAAACCGACCTGGATCGCGTAGCGGACTAGGCCGGCCACGTCCGCGAGGCCCAGCTTGGTTTTGAGGTTCGAAAGGCGATTGCTCACGGTCTTCGCGCTCAGTCCCAGGCGATCGGCCACCATCTTCATGGGCTCGCTCGAAGCGACGCCCACCAGGATTTCGCGATCGGAATTGGAAAGCGCTTCGCCAGGTGACCGGCGATTCGTCCGCAGTGCCTCGATCAGCAGGCGGCTGGCCTGCGGGCAATAATAGGTGCGCTCATTGAGCAGGGCGTGAACCGCTTCCTGAAACATTTCAAAGGTGGCCTGCGGGAAGAGGCACGCCTGGACTCCCGAGTCGAACGCCTGGCGAACGATGTTCGGCCGGGGCTCCGTTGCCAGCATCAGGAACTTGGTTTTTAGCGATCGGCCTCGCACCGAGCGGACCAGGTCGGAGCCCCGTCCGTCGGGCAGGTTCCAATCCACAATGGCGATCGCCGGCGAAAGGGTCAGGCAAGACTCGACCCCGTCCGCCACGTTATCGCATTCCGCCATCACGCGATTGTCTGAATCGCGCTGCAGCGACTCGCGCAGCCAGTGCCGCATCAAGTGGTGTTCAGTAACGATGACAAACGAGTTCGTCCTGACGGATGTTCCAAGGGCTGTGCCGAGTGTATCGCAAGTGTTCACATTAGGTAGATCTACGGAAAGTGGTCGGAAAATTGCCTGGAATTTCACGGTTTTTGCAAAAAAGTTGGGCCAAGGGTATTTCAGGCCTTAAACCCGAAGTGTGCGGCTTCACGTTGGTTTCCTTTTTTGGATGGCCGCGGGCGGCTTGGTTGCGATTTCGGCAATTGAGCTGGTCCCGCTGGCATTGCGCCCTCCGCCCGCGATCACCGGGGGGCTGGTCGGGCCGGCGAGCCTGCTCATGCGGGCTGAACAGGGCTGGGAACCGGTCGCGCGGCAGCTGGCCGCCCGAGGCGTCCACGGAGTCGTCGGCTACTGGGGACCGGTCGCGGCCGAAAACTTGCGGGGAGAAGGGCCTCCGGTGGAACGGTTCTATCAGGCTCAATTCGCCCTGGCACCCCTGGTGCTGGAGGCCGACGGCCAGGAAGATTGGGTGGTGACCGACGAACGGCCGGAGGAACGCCGGAACCATCCGCAACGATATGCGGTGGTGCGAGATTTTGGCGGCGGTCGGCAACTGCTCCGCCGCGCGACCTCGCCATGATTCACGCGTTTTATGCCCTGTTCCTGGCGCTCGGCGTCGGGACGGCTGCGGCAGCGGGCCTGTGGGTTCCCCGCTTGAGGCGGACCGGGAATGCCGCTGCCCTCATCGTCTTTTTGGGCCTGGGAATTGGATTGGTCGTCACCGCGCAAGTTTACTTTCTGGCGGCGGCGTGGTTTCCAGCGGTGCGCGGCGGGGTGTCGACCGTGGTGGAGGGCGCACTGGCGGTGGCGGGTTTGGCGACTGCCTGGCTGCGCGTGCGGCGAAATGAAAGGCGCAGCGAGGACGATCAGCGTCGGCCGAGCCGGCCGTTTTCCGGGTGCACGTTTTTGCTGGCGACCCTCTTTGCGCAAATGGCCTTGGCGGCGTTGGTCGCGGCAGCGCGGCGTGCCCGAGGCGCGCCTTTTGGCGACTGGGACGGCTGGGCGATTTGGAACATGCATGCCCGCTTCCTGTGGCGGGCCCCAGCCGAATGGATGGATCTGCTGCGGAAGCCCGGGCTCACCTGGAGCCATCCGGATTATCCGCTCGCCATTCCCGCGGCGGTGGCGCGCCTTTGGACGTGGATCGGCAGCGAGGCCGGATGGGCGGGAAGTGCGATCAGCCTATTGTTCGCCGTGGCGACGACGGGCGTTCTCGTGGCGGGGCTGTCGCGCGCGCGCCGGCCTGCGCTGGGCCTGATCTTCGGAATTGTCCTGATCGGCACGCCCGCTTTCGTTCTGGCGGCCTCCAGTCAGCAGGCGGACATCCCGATGGGCTTTTTCCTTTTGGCCTGCGCAGTCCTGTTGACCTTGGCGGAATCGGAACCCGGCGCTTCCGAGGGACCTGGAGCCCTGTGTGGTCTTTGCGCCGGGCTGGCCCTGGGCGTAAAAAACGAGGGGTGGCTCCTCGCTCTGGTGGTTTCGGGCGCGTGGCTCGTGCGCCGGGGATTCAGGCAGAGGGGACAGGCTAGGTTTGGGATGGCGCTGGCGGTGGCGGCCTTGCCGACCATTTACTTCAAAGGGTGGATCTCGCCGCGCAATGATCTGCTCGCGAGCCAGCCCTGGCATCGGTGGGAGGCCGTATTCGACCGTGAGCGCTTCGAGCTGATCGCGGCTGCCTTTGGGCACAATCTGGTGCCGGCGGCGGCGGTGCTGGTTTTGCTGGTGCTGCTGGTCGTTGCGGGTCGGGCGGGTCGCGCTGTAGCCGGGGTCAACGGCCCCAGCTACAGGGAACCGGCGGCTGGGGGATCGGGGTTGATCTTGGGGGGGATGCTTGGCGGGTACTGTTTGGTCTATCTGCTGACGCCCTATGACCTGAACTGGCATTTGAATCATTCGCTGGATCGGCTGCTGATGCAGTTGTGGCCGTGCGCCCTCTGGTTCACGGGGCTGATGATCCCGCCGGCGGCGGCGCCGGCCGTGATGCCAGATCTGCTGGCGTCGCGCTGGAAGCGCACGACCTGGGCGCTTGCGAATGGGATTCTAGCCGGCGTCCTGGTGCTGCTCTTTTCCGAGCAGCGGGCCGTCAACGAATTCTCCTATGCCTGGCTCAACGGGGCGCGGGTCAGCGCCGTTCTGAACCAGGGTTGGTCCAGCGCCGAGCAGAATTCCGATGATCGGTGGGCCTGGACCGGCGGGGAAGGATCGATCGATATCGTCTCCGCGAGCGGGCGGCCCAACGTGGAGGTCGACTTCGCCCTGCGCAGTCTGACCCCGCGCCAGGTGACAATCCGGTGGTCGCGCGGTGTGCTTTGGTCGGGGCCGGTGGGAACCGATCTTGACTACGTGCACCTTCGGCCGGTGCCGTTTGCCAAGGGGAGCTTGCACCTGGAATTTTCGAGCCGGGAGCCGGCGGTTGCGGAAAGTAACCAAGCGGATGCTCGCCGCCTTGCCTTCGCCATCTATGATTTGAATTTGAAATGAATTTCACGCCGCTCGCGTACGTCGCTTTGGCTGCGTTGCTCCCCGGAACTCCGAGCCGCCAATCGCCGCAGGATCTGGAGATCATTGGCGCCCCGCCGCGCTTTGTTTCATGGGAATCGATTTATCGGGACGTGCCGCGGCGCGCGCTCACGATGCCGTCCGAATTGGGTTCAGGGCTCCTGCCGGTGGAAGCGGTAATGCTGTCTGATCTGCAGCACGCGCTGGGCGAGGACAAGGCCACGGTCGTTTTGGCGCGATGCTCGGACGGGTATCTCTCGATTTTTCCCGTGGAATTCATGGCGCGCGACAAGCCGTTTCTCGTGCTGACCATCAACGGTCTCACGCCCGGGCGGTGGCCGCCGCCCGGCATGCGGGACAATCCGGGTCCCTATTTGATCACCGAGTCGGATGCCTTGACCCCCGGTGTAAACGAGATCCGAGATATTTCCCATAAGCAGCCGTGGAGCGTGGTATCGCTCGAGTTCGCGAGCGAAGGCGACCTGATCGGTCAACTTGGCGCCGCGCCGCCGGCGGCGCGCTGGCTGTGGATCAACTCCTGCGCGAGCTGTCACGCGGGGCCGGGCAATTTTCCCGGAGGCACCAAGAGTGGGCGGACCTTTGCGGTTCTTCAGGCCGACGCCCGCGCGCGGCCCGACTTCATCCGCCATTATGTTGCAGCGCCGAGAAAGGTGAACCCGGCGGCCCAAATGCCCGATCAGCCCGAAGATGTCGGGCCGGCCCTGGATGCGCTGATCGCGTTTCTTGCGGCCCAGCCGGGATAATTTTAAATCGAACCCGGCTTTGGCATGACCAAAGCTTTGGCACCTCTTTCAACCGTCATGTCCAACACCACCACTTCTAACCGGAGAACGCTCCGGTGCGCGGCGCTCACCTGCACGGCCGCCATCTTTGTTGCCAGCGCCCGCGCCCAATCGGCTGCGCCGCCGCCCGCGGCTCCGTCCAGCACCGCCCCGGCCACGACGACGACGACCACCACCACGACCGACACGAACAGCGATACGACTCCGCCAACGGACGACGTGACCAAGCTGGACGCGTTCACGGTCAGCGACGTGCCGATCAAGGAACAGATTCTTCCGACCGTTCGCCCCATCGGCAGCGTTTACGGCGACGACCTTTCGATCATCGATATTCCGCGCTCGGTCTCGAGCGTGAACGCGGCCTGGATGGATGATCGCCAGGTGAAGAACGCCATGGATTTCGGCCAATTCTCGCCGGGCGTCTATGCCGCGGCGGACTACGGGATCCCGGGCGTGCCCCAGATTCGCGGCGACGAAGCGCAGATCTACGTCAACGGGCAGGAGATTCCCTATTCGCGCAACAGCGTGCCGCTCTCCTTCAACGGAGTGGAGGCCATGGACATCGTCAAGGGTCCGGGCACGGCGGTTTTCGGCCCCCAGGGCAACGGTCCGGGCGGCTATGTGAACTTTGTGGCGAAGCAGCCCTACTTCGACCACGATCACTATGACTTTTCGGCGACCTTCGGCACCTGGGCCAGCGGGCACTCGTATGGAGATCCCCAATACACGCTCGACTTCGGCGGCCCGCTCAGCCCCAAGTTCGCCTACCGCGTGAGCTACCTCGCCCGCTACGGCGACGAGTACTATGTCAATGCCAAGGACGAGACGCAGGATGTTTACCTGGCGCTGGCCTACCTCGCCACGGACAAGCTGCGATTTGACTTCTGGGTCCAGGGCTTCGCGACCCGGACCAACGAGGACACCGGTGCGAATCGCGTGACCCAGCAATTCATCTGGAACGGCAAGTACATCGCCGGCCCGACCGAGGTGTCGACGACGGGGCCTTTGGCTTACTACGGCTACGACATCTACCAGCCGGCGGATGGAAGCCCCGGCAATCCGAACAATTTTGCCTCGGGTTCCGACGGCGCCTTCCAAGTCGTCAATCCGGCGACGGCGCATACCGTCAAGCTGCCGGCCTACGATTCGCTCGTGGGTCCCCAGGACACCGCGCGCTCGAAATTCTTCCAGGCCCAGCTCAAGACGAGCCTCGGTCTCTCGCCCAACCTGGAGCTCGTGAATCTCGCCTACTATGGCCTGGAGCATTCGAACAAGTTCGAAACCTATGGCTACGACGAGTGGGTGCCGCGCAACCTCAATCTCCAGGATCGCACGGAACTCCACGACAAGTTCGATCTCGGGTCGATTGAGAACAGCATCGTCACCGGCATCGACATTCGCTACCAGTACATCCGGTCGGGCGACGACTACAGTTCGGAGCCCTTTTCCTATTACGACCTTAGCCAGTCGCTGAATAGTGTTTTCTACGCCGGTTACACCCTGGAGAACAACACCTGGGGTTCGGGCCTGCAGGTCCCGGGGCACCCGGGCTACAGCTACGAGGAAATGCAGGACTCGACGATCAACGACGATGCCGCGTTCTTCCAGGACAACGTCTCGTTCACCAAGTGGCTCAGCCTGCTGATCGGCGGCCGCGAGGACCAGATCAACGCGACCACGGCCAATCCGCCGCTGACTCAGGCGGGCGTGAACATCGACGACAATCCGGCGGCGCTTTACGGCACAATTCCGTATTACAATTATTACGGCTACTATTCGCTGCCGGCCCCCGTTTTCTACAACACGGGCGATCTCTACAAATATTCGGCGCACAATCTCGATCCCTCGCTCTTCGCGAGCCTCGTATTCAAGCTTTCGGACACGCAGTCGCTCTACGTCACCTACGACAAGGTCGATGCCATCCACGGCCAGACGAACTTCGGCGGCATCAACAATGGCTACCAGGGCGCCGGACGCGTGCTCGACGACATCAACAACCGCTCGACCCTGTATGAGGCGGGCTACAAGGGGAGCTTCCTCAACAACACGCTCTATGGCGGCGTATCGGTGTACCAGCAGATCAAGGACGTGCCGGAGTCAATCCACGGCCAGAATTTTATCCCGCCGAATATCATCAAGGCCGAAGGCATCGAATTGGAGGCCGTTTACCAGCCCACGAAGAAGCTGTCGCTCAACGCCAACTTCACTTATCAGAACGTGACCGACTTCGGCTCCTTTTTCGAGGAGACGGGCAACTACCTCGACGCCTATGCGACGACCACGCCGGTCGACGGCACCTATGGCACCGGCGTCGGCGCGGTGAACTACGGCGCGTATCAAGGCTATGCCTACACGCCTCCGAGCGGGCGCATCCGGGCGGCCGGCGTGCCCGGCGTGCTGTGGAATCTGTTCGTCGACTACCACGTGACGCGCTGGCTGGAAGTGGGCGCCGGTCCCAACTTCATCGGACGCCAGAATCAGGATGACGAGGGGCTGCTCCACATCCCGAGCGAGTACGAGGCGGATGGCTATATCACGTTCATCCCGAGCAAGCGCTGGGACGTGCGCATCAACCTCACCAACTTCACGAACCAGCGGGTGCTGGACCCGATCGACACGAGCTTCGCCGGCAACGACGTGATCTTTGTCCGCGAGCCGATCGCGGCGTCGCTCACGATCCGCCTGCATATGTAGCCTGGGTGGAGCGCGTGGTCCCCACGCGCGGTTGGACGTCGAAAGCGGATCTGCCGGGGTTGACGCCGCCGGCTACAGCGCAAGCGGGTTTCGGCTGGTCGGCGGATCACTCCGCCCGGCGAGCGGAATCGTGCCAGGCGTGGAGCGCCCACCAATGGAGCAGGTGGACGCCGCCGACGAAAATAAAGCCCATCAGACACGCGGTCAGGCCGGCCGCCAGGAGCTCGGCCGTCTTGGCCTCGGCGAAGTAGGTGATGGTCATGAAGCCGAGGCCGCCGATTGAGTTCTCCGCGCTGCCGGCGAGAAAGTCCCCCGTGACCGCGCCAATCGGCGCCAGCGAAGCGGCGATGCGGAGGGCCGTCAGGTAGTGGGGCAGGGCGGACGGGACCCGCAGACGAAGCAGTTCATCGAAGCGGCTCGCCCCGCACACCTGAAATAGATCGACCAGGTTGCGGTCGACCGCGGTGAATCCGAATGTAGTGTTTGCGACGACCGGGAAAAAGCAGATGATGAAGGTGATGGTGACGACCGGAGCCAGCCCTTGGCGCATCCACAGCACTAGGAAAGGGGTGAGGATAATCACCGGCGTCATCTGCAGCGCCAGGACGAAGGGCATCAGCGCGCGGCGGAAGGCCACGGACCAGGAAAGGAAAAGCGACAGCAGAAAGCCGATCCCGGCCGCCGCCACGAAGCCCAGGAAGGCGGCGGCAAAGGTGAAGGCAGTCGCCTCCGCCAGCGTGTGGCGTTCGCGCCAAGCCGCCTCCAGGATCTCGTGAGGCAGGGGCAGCAAAAACGGCCCCAGATGCGTGGTCCACCGAATGCCATACCAGATCAGCAGGGCGCAGCCGCCGGCGACCAGCGGAGGCAGGGTGTTTTGGCGCAGCCGGTTCATCGGGGGGCGGGACGAACGGAACGGAGCGCGGCCGTAGTCTGCGCCAGGAGTCCGAGAAATTGCGGGTCCTCGCGCAATTCCCCGCGGCGGGGGTAGGGAAAGGGGACCTCGATCCGGGCCGCAATGCGGCCGGGGGAGGGCGAGAGCACCACGATCCGATTCGAAAGAAACACCGCCTCGGCCACCGAGTGAGTCACGAAAAACGCGGTGAAGGGGGCGCGCTCGCGCAGAGCCAGCAGGTCTTCGTTGAGCCGGTCGCGCGACATTTCGTCCAGCGACCCGAACGGCTCGTCCATCAAAAGAATGCGGGGGGCGATGCTGAGCGCGCGCGCCAGCGAGGCGCGCATGCGCATGCCGCCCGAAAGCTGCCAGGGGTACTTGTCCGCCGCTGGGAGAAGGTCCACGAGATCGAGCATTTCCCGCACCCGTTCGCGGCGCCGCTCGGGCGCTTCGCGGCGCAATTCCAAGGGCAGCCCCACATTGGACGCCACGCGGCGCCAGGGTAGAAGGGTCGCGTCCTGAAAGACGAAGAACATGTCCCTGCGCACCGCCTCGGGAGGCTGGCCCTCCACCTGGATTGCGCCGGCCGAAGGAGGCGCAATGCCGGCAATCATTCGCAGCAACGTCGACTTGCCGCAGCCGCTGGGTCCGATCAGGCTCACGAAGTCGCCTCGCTGAACCTCCAAGTCGATGGCTTCCAGCGCCGGCACGGCGCCAAACGACTTGGATACGTTCCGCAGACGGACGAAGCTGGCAGTGCCCATTCCTTTCCAGTCAGCATGAAGTCAGGCCCCATGACAATGCCTTGGCATAACGGATGTCCTCCCAACCGATGCTGATCGTTCGCCATGCGCGTGTGCCGGCGGTGCTTTTGCCAGCGGAGCTGGCAGGGAGAGGGGTGCTGGAGTCGCCGGAACCGTGGGTCGAGGTCGATATCTCGATTGAAGGGGATCGGATTTGGAATGTCTTTCGTTCGGGGGCCGAGTCGCCGGTGGCCGGGGTCGGCGCCCCCGGCCACAGCGCGAGCGTTGATCTGGGAGGGCAGGTGGTGTTTTCGGCGCTGGTCGATGCGCATGTGCATCTCGACAAGACTCATACCTGGGAGCGTTCGCCCAATCGCACCGGCACGTTTGCGGATGCGCTGGCGACCTTGAACGCCGACCGTGCGCACTGGACGGAAGAGGACCTTTTGCAGCGGGCGGAGCTGGGACTTCGGACCGCCTATGAACATGGCACGAGCGTTCTGCGCACGCACGTCGACACCTGGCTGCCGGAAGGCGAACGCAGCCATGCCGTGATGGCGGAACTGCGGCGGCGCTGGGCGGGCCGCATCGATTTGCAGACTGTGCCAATTTGCGGCGGCGCCACCTATCTTTCGTCGAGCGGATCTGCCGTCGCGGACCTGGCCATGAAATATGGCGCCAGTGCGTTGGGCGGGTTTCTGACGCGGGAGTCCGACCTGGGCCGCCAGATCGACCGTCTGCTGCAGCTCGCGGTCGAGCGCGGCGTCGGCCTCGACCTGCACGTCGACGAAAATGACGATCCCGCCGCCGAGGTGCTCCGGGCGGTGGCGGGAGCGGTGCTGAATTCTGAATTCCCGCATCCGGTCGTGTGCGGGCACTGTTGCAACTTGGCGACGCAGTCGCCCGAGCGGGTGCGATCGACCATCGATTTGGTCCGCACGGCGGGGATCGGCATCGTTTCATTGCCGGACTGCAATCTGTACCTGCAGGGGCGCCGGCGCGGGGCGTACCCGCGCAGCCCCGTCTGGCGCGGACTGACGCTGATGCATGACCTGATGGATGCCGGCGTCGCGGTGGCGTGCGCGAGCGACAATGTGCGCGATGCGTTCCATCCCTACGGAGACTACGACCCGATCGCGGTCTGGACGATGGCGGTCAAACTGGGCCATCTCGACGAGCGCCTGGGAGAGGCCCCCGCCGTGATCACCTCGACGGCCGCGCGCCTGGTGGGACGGCCGGACCTGGGGCGCGTCGTGCCCGGGAGCCCGGCGCGGCTGGTCGCGTTTGAAGCCCGCTCGTTTGCCGAGCTGCTCGGGCGCGCGCCGGGCAAGCGCCGCCGAATCGACGGGACGACGATTTCACCATGACGCTGCGCCGCGCCCAAGCGCTACTCCTCGGAGCCTCCGGCTTCTATCTGCTCCTGGTCGTGTTCAACAACCTGACCGACTATGGCTCCAATCTCCTGTTCGTGCAGCACGTGCTGTCCATGGACACCACGTTTCCGGGAAATCATGGGCTGTGGCGCGCCGTGAGCAGCCCGACGGTCCACACCCTGTTCTATTTCACGATCATCGCCTGGGAAATGCTCGCCTGCGCGTTGCAGTCAGCCGCCGCGCTCCGGCTCTGGCGCGCGGTCACGCCCGAAGCGCGAAAGCAGGCCCGGGCGCTCGGGACCCTTGGCTTGACGATCAGCATGCTGCAATGGTGGGTTGCCTTTCTGGCCGTTGGGGGCGAATGGTTTCTCATGTGGCAATCCAGAATTTGGAACGGCCAGGAGGCCGCGTTTCGGATGTTCACCATGATGGGGGTCTGCCTCATCGTGCTTCACTTGGGCGGGCGCCAAGAGGAGGGCGCGTAATTCACCATGCCGCGTGAATCGATTACCGTGGAAGGCCACGCGACGTGTCGCGGGGCCTATTCGCCGGCCGTAAAGGTCGAGCTGCCAGGCGCGACCATGCTGTTTGTGACCGGCCAACTCTCGCGCGGGCCCGATGGACAGGTCGTGGGGCCAAACGACGTGAGCATGCAGACCGAATACACGTTCAAGCTGACCGACGAGATCCTCAAGCAGGCCGGCTTTGAAATGAAGCACATCGTCCGGGTGCAAACCTACCTGACGAACATCAACGACTTTCATCTGTACCGGGCGGTGCGGGATCGCTGGCTGGGCGACGTCAAGCCGGCCAGCACCCTGATTGAAGTGAAGGGGCTCGCGCTCCCGGAGTGCCACGTCGAGATCGAAGTGACGGCGATCAAGGAACACGGGTGACGCTCGGGCCGACCGCGTATCCGCTCTGCGTGACGGACGATGCCACGTTCTGGCCGTGGCAGGCGTGGCCCGCGTTCGAAGCCTGGCCAGACAAGGCCGGCACGGTGGTGGTGGTGCCGATCGCGGGATTCATGGCCATGGATGAATACGCGCCGCTCGATGCCGAAGAGGCGCGATTGACGGATTTGGTGGCGGGCGCCTCGCGCGAGATCGGATCGCCGAAGTGGCTGCTTACGCTGTCGCCGCTGCGATTTGTCGCCGGACCGGATCCGCGGTGCGCGTTTGCGGTTTCGCCGCCCGTGGCGCATGCGCTGATTGCCGAGGTGGTCGGCTCAGTGGCCGCGGCGGGATTTCGGAAGATCCTCTTGTTCAATTCGAGTCCTTGGAATGAGGAGATCTGCGTCGCGGCGGCGCGGGACCTGCATGTGGAAATGGATTTGGATATGTTTTGTTTGCAGATGAGTGCGTTGGGGGAGGATGCGAGTGCCAAGAGAGTCGGATCGCTTTTACGGGAGTTGTTTGACTGGCGGCGTCTTTTGCCGGGGTCAGCGCCCCCGGCTACAGCGCAAGCGCCGGACGGGATCAAGGGATGAACTATCCGGCTTACCGAGATCGGTATTTGGCGGCCATGAGTCCGGCCCGGATTGCCGCGCTGCCGCATAAGGCGCATGCGGTCGTCTTGTTTCCGATTGGGGCCATCGAGCAGCATGGCCCGCATCTTCCGGTCGCAGTGGATGCGCTCATGGGGCAGATTTGGACGAAGCTGATTTTGGAGCACTTGACCGGAGGGACGCCCTGCTACGTCGCGCCGGCGATCACGGTCGGAAAGAGCAACGAACATACGGGTTTTCCGGGCACGCTCATGATTCGGAAAGAGACGTTGAGAGAGTTGATTCTTTGCGTGGGGCGGCAGATCGCGGCGTGGGGGTTTAAGCATCTGGGTGTGATCAACACGCACGGCGGCAATGTGGCGGTGCTGGTGCCCACGCTGCGGGAACTGGCGGCGGAAACGGGCCTGCGCGCCGAAGTGATCCGATCGAAGGCGAACCTGGGCCTGTCGATGCAGGAAGCCACCTACGGAATTCACGCCAACGAGACCGAGACGGCGTGGATGCTGGCGGCGGCGGGGCCGCTCGTCGACCTGAGCCAAGCTCAGTGCGAGTATTTCGCGCGGGTCAACGATCCGGGAAACATTCGGCCGGTCGCGGCCCCGGTGATACGGGCCTGGGCCACCCGGGATTTGTCGAAATCGGGGATCATGGGCGATGCGCCCGCGGCGACCGTCGAGAAGGGCCAGCGGTGGCTGGAGCAGATTTCCCGGAGCATGGCTGAGGCGGTGGTGGCGATGTCGGCCGGTGGTAATCTGTAGCCGGGGGCGTTGACCCCGGCAGTCCCGCTTTCGGTGTCGCACGCGCCGGGGTCAGCGCCCCCGGCTACAGCCAATCAGCGCCGCCGCACGTCGCTTGACGTTGGCAATGCCGACGTTGTCCACCCGCCGCCGAGCGCCTGAATCAGCGTCACCGTGTCGGTCAGGCGTTCCTGCTCGAGCGACAGCAGCGTCTCGCGGTTGGTCAGCTCGATGGCTTCGGCGGTCACGACCGTCGTGAAGTCGACGGTGCCGGCGCGGTATTCGTTTTCCGCGATGCGCGACGCCTGAGCGGCTTCGTCGACCGCGTTCTTCTGCACTGTGTGCTCCTGCTCGAGCGTGCGGACGTCGGAGAGGCCATCCTCGACCTGCTGGAACGCCGTCAGCACGGCGAGCCGGTAGGCGGCAGCGGTCGAATCGTATTCGGCCTCCGCCTGTTTCACGAGGGCCCGCCGGGCGCCGAAATCAATCAGAGTCTCACCGGCGGAAGCGCCGAGGGTCCAAAAGCGGTTCGGCAACGTGAAGAGATGGGTCAGCGACGACCCTTGAAACCCGCCTTCCGCCGTCAGCGTGAAGTCCGGGTAATAGGCCGCCACCTGGACGCCGATGCGCGCGTTGGCCGCCGCCGCCGCGCGTTCCGCCTCAGCGACATCCGGACGGCGTTCGAGCAGTTGGGACGGCAGGGCGACCGGCACGACCGGCACCGCGATGCCCAAATTCTTGCGCGGAGCCAGGGTGAGTTCCGCCGGGGCCTTGCCGATCAGGACGGCGATCGCGTGCTCCATCTGCGCCCGCTGAATGCCGGTGTCGATGGCGGCCGCGTGAGTGCTGTCCAGCTGAGTCTGCGCCGTGATGACATCGCTGCGCGCCGAAACCCCCACCTTGTATTTGTTCTGGGTGATCGTGAGCGTGCGCTGATAGTGATCCATGGAATCGTCGAGCAGGGCCTTGCGCGCGTCCAATTCGCGAAGCTGGATGTAATCGGTCGCGAGTTCGGCGTGCAGCGACAACCGAGTCGACGCGAGCAGGGCGGCGGAGGATTGGGCGCTGTCGATGTCCTCCTCCACTTGGCGGCGCTGCTTGCCGAAAATATCCGGGCTCCAGCCAATCGCGCCCGAAGCCGAGAATTCGTTGACGATCCCGCTGCTCGTCGGAACGAAAGTCGTGGAGCCGCCGGCCCCGGTGGTGGTCAATCCGGTCGAGCCGCTGCGCGCCTTGGAACGCGTCCCGCTGCCATCGAGGGAGACCGTGGGGAAGAAACCCGCGACCTCCGAGCGCGCCAGCTGCCGCGCCGCCTGATAATTTGCGGCGGCCTCCGCCAGCGTCTGGTTCGCGCCGTCCACCTGGATTTCGAGCCCGGTCAGATCGGCATCGTTGAACGCCTCCCACCAGGCGCCGCGGTTCGCCCGGTCGTCGGGCGCAGCCTGGGTCCAGCCCGACAGCTCCTTGAACGCGGGCGGGGTCGGCGCCGAGGGACGCTGATAATTCGGCCCGACGGCGCAGCCCGCCAGCGCGGCCAGGCCGCAGAGGCTGCTCAGCCGGATGGTCGATCGAAGGGACGGGACGTTCATACGGGAAGGCGGTGGGGGGAGGAGGCGGCAGGCGCCGAGCGATGGCTCAGGCGCCGAGTCAGTCGCGTAATCGTTACGCGGATGCGCTCGACGTAGAGATAAACGACGGGAGTCGTGTACAGGGTGAGCAGCTGGCTGACCAGGAGCCCGCCGACAATCGAAATACCCAGCGGCTGGCGCAGTTCGGCGCCGTCGCCCCGGCCCACCGCCAGCGGAACGGCTCCCAGCATCGCCGCCATCGTCGTCATCATGATGGGGCGGAAGCGCAGGAGGCTCGCCTTGAAGATCGCCTCTTCCGAACTCAGACCTTCCGTGCGCTCGGCATGGATCGCGAAATCGATCATCATGATCGCATTTTTCTTCACGATGCCGATGAGCAGGATGACTCCGATCAGCGCGATCAGGCTGAACTCGGTGTTGAACAGCATCAGCGCCAGCACCGCGCCCAATCCGGCGGAGGGGAGCGTGGAAATGATGGTGAGCGGATGGAAGAAACTCTCGTACAGAATGCCCAGCACCAGATAGATGGCCACGACCGCCGCCAGGATGAGGATGGGCTCGTCCGCCATCGCCTTTTGGAAGGCGTTGGCGTTGCCGGCAAAGACACCGTGGACCGAGGAAGGAAGATGGATTCGATCGATCTGCCGGTTGATCGCGGCCACCGCTTCGCTCAGCGAGGCGCCGTCCTCCAGATTGAACGAGATGGTGGTCGCGGCGAATTGCCCCTGATGGTTCACCTGCAGCGGCGTCGTGCCCATCTGGTAGTGGGAGAAGGCCGAGAAGGGGATCATGACCTCGTGCTTGGTGCTGACCGCTTGTCCCGTCGACGCGGAACCCTTGCCCGTGGCGGCGATGGAATTCATCGCGGCGTTGCGAGCGGTGTCGGAGGCGACCGAACCGGCGGCGGCCGCGGCGCCGCGGCCGACCGTCGCGGTCCCGGCCACGGCGTTGGTCGATTGCGTGCCGGTCACCGCCCCGCCCGAGGTGCTGACATAAATGTCCTTCAGGGCCGAGGGGTCCTGCCAATACTTGGTCGCGACGACCATGACCACATGGTACTGATTGAGATCGCGATAGATCGTCGACACCTGCCGCTGGCCGAAAGCGTCGTAAAGTGCGTTGTCGATCTGGCTGGCGGTCAGGCCCAGGCGGGAGGCCGTGGCCCGGTCGATGACCAGGTCGGTCTCGAGGCTCTTGTCCTGCTGGTCGGAATTGAGATCCTGGAGCACCGGTTCGGCCTGGAGCGCTTCCAGCAGTTTCGGAGTCCATTCGCGCAACGCGCTCAGATCGTCCGACTGCAGTGTATATTGATAGCTGGAATTCGACTGGCGGCCGCCAATGTGGAAGTCCTGGCCGGGAACCAGGTAAAGCACGGCGCCCGCGACGGCGTTCAGCTTGGGCCTGAGCCGCGTGATCACCTGCTCGGCGGACACCTTTCGCTCGCGCAGCGGCTTGAGGGAAATGAACACGCGGCCGCCGGCCGTGTTGCTCATTTGCCCGACCGCGTTCGCCACCGCCGGGTCGGCCTGAATGATGTCCACGAACTGCTTCAGTTTGACCGACGTGCGCTGGAAGGAGGAACTCTGATCCGCCTGGAAGCCGCCGAACATCATGCCGGTGTCCTGCTCGGGGAAGAGCCCCATGGGAATCAAGTGATACAGCCAGTAGCTCAGGCCGATCGTCGCCGCCAGGGTGAGCATCATCACCCGGCGGTGCCGCAACGCCCAGGTGAGCGAGCTGCGATAAATCGCCAGCATTTCCACAAAGATATGTTCGCTCCACTGGTAGAGACGGCCGTGCTTTCGGTCCGCATGCGTGCCGAGAAGCCGCGCGCACATCATCGGCGTGGTGGTCAGTGAAATGACCATCGAGATCACCACCGCCACCGACAAGGTCACGGTGAACTCGCGGAAAAGCCGGCCGTAAATGCCGCCCATGAGCAGCATGGGGATGAAGACGGCGATCAGGGAAAGGCTCATCGAGAGAACCGTAAAGGCCACCTCGCTCGCGCCCAGGATCGTCGCCGGCATGCGTGGCATGCCCGCTTCCATGTGACGCACGATATTCTCCATCACGACGATCGCGTCGTCGACGACGAACCCCGTGGCGATCGTGAGCGCCATGAGCGACAGATTGTCCAGGCTGTATCCGAGAAGATACATCGCCGCCAAACTGCCGATCAGCGAAATTGGGACCGCCACCGACGGAATCAGGGTCGCCCGAACGTCCCGGAGGAAGGCGAATACGACCAGGATCACCAGGGTGATCGCGATGCCCAGGGTGATTTCCACGTCGCGCAGCGAGGCGCGAATGGTGGTGCTGCGATCCATGGCCACATCGAGGTCCGCCCCGCCCGGCAGGGCCGCCTGCAGAGCCGGCAGCAGCGCGCGGACGTTGTCGACCGTGTCGATGATGTTCGCGCCCGGCTCGCGCGTGATGACCACGATCACGGCCGGCTTGTCCTTGGAAACGCCAACGTTGCGGATGTCCTCGACCGAATCGAGCACGCTGGCCACGTCGGAGAGCCGCACGGCCCGGCCATTGCGGTAGGCGACGATCAGGGGCTTGTAGACGTCGGCTTCCTGAGCCTGATCGTTGCTGTAGATCTGCCAGTGATGGCGGGAGTCCTCGATGATGCCCTTCGGGCTGTTGGCATTGGCGCTGGAAAGCGCGGCGCGCACGTCCTCCATCCCGATGCCGTATTTGAACAGCGCGGTCGGATTCATCTCGATCCGGACGGCCGGCAGCGAGCTGCCGCCCAAGGTCACGTCCCCGACGCCGTTCACCTGCGAAAGCTTCTGCTGCAGGATGGTCGATGCGGCGTCATACAGGGAGGCCTGCGTCAACGTCGACGACGTCAGCGCCAGGATCATGATGGGCGAGTCGGTCGGATTTTCCTTTCGGTAGGTGGGGTTTGAGCGCAGCGCCGCCGGAAGATCGACGCGCGCCGCATTGATCGCGGCCTGCACATCGCGGGCGGCGCCGTCGATGTCGCGCGACAAACCAAACTGCAGGGTGATTGACGTGGAGCCGACCCGGCTGGTCGATGTCATCTCCGTGACGTCGGCAATGGCGCCCAGATGGCGCTCAAGCGGGGTGGCGACGCTGGTGGCCATCGTTTCCGGACTGGCCCCGGCCATGCCCGCCGAAACCTGGATGGTCGGAAAGTCCACCTGCGGCAGCGGCGATACCGGCAGATGCGGGTAGGCCACGATGCCGGCCAGCGCGATGCCGCAGGTCAGCAGGATGGTGGCCACCGGCCGCCGGACAAACAGCGCGGAAACGCTCATATCGGCAGCTGTCCTTGGGCGATGGCGGCGGTTTCCGGCACATCGCCCTTCACCCGGCGGGCGAGGCGCTCAAACGCCAGATAGATGACCGGGGTGGTGAAGAGCGTGAGCACCTGGCTCACGATCAGGCCGCCGACGATCGTGATGCCCAGCGGATGGCGCAGCTCCGAGCCCGTGCCGCTGCCGACCATGAGCGGCACCGCGCCGAGCAGCGCGGCCATCGTCGTCATCAGAATGGGGCGGAAGCGCAGCAGGCACGCCTGGCGAATGGCGTCCCGCGGAGCGAGGCCGCCGTTGCGTTCGGCATCGAGCGCAAAGTCGATCATCATGATCGCGTTCTTCTTCACAATGCCGATCAGGAGAATGATGCCGATGATGCCGATGACGCCCAGGTCGGTTCCGGTCACCATCAAGGCGAGCAGCGCACCGATGCCGGCGGACGGGAGCGTGGAGAGAATCGTGATCGGGTGGATGAAGCTCTCGTACAGGACGCCCAGAATGATGTACATCGTCAGCACCGCCGCCAGGATCAGGAAGAGTTCGTTCGAGAGGGAGGCCTCGAACGCGGACGCGGCGCCCTGGAAGCTGGTGATGATGCTGGCCGGCATGCCGATCTGCGCTTCGACGTTCCGGATGGCCTTGACCGCCGCGCCGAGCGAACCGCCGGCGGGAATGTTGAACGAGATCGTGTTGGCGGGGAACTGCTCGAGATGGTTGATCAGCAGCGGAACGTTCATGATCTCGACCTTGGCGATGGCCGAGAGCGGGACTTGGCCGCCGGCGGCGGACGGAACGTAGATATGGCCGATCGAATCGGGCGATTCCTGCAGGGCGGGATTCGCCTCCATGATCACCCGGTACTGGGTGGATTGGGTGAAGATCGTGGAAACGATGCGTTGGCCGAACGCGTCGTAGAGCGCGTTGTCCACGGTCGCCGCGGTGATGCCGAGGCGCGCGGCCGTATCTCGGTCCACATCCACGTAAGCGGCGAGCCCGTTTTCAGCCTGGTCGCTGGCCACGTCGGTCACCTGCGCAAGCCGCTGCATCCGGGAGACCAATTGAGGTATCCATTTGGTGAGGTCGGCCGGATTCGCGCTCTCCAGGACAAATTGGTACTGCGTGCGGCTGACCGTGTCGTCGATGGTCAGATCCTGCACCGGCTGCATGTAGGCGGATATGCCGGGAACGTTCTGGATTTCCCCGTTGAGCCGCCGGATGATGGCCGAGGCGCTCAAGCTGCGCTGATCGTGGGGCGTCAGGCTGATCAGCATGCGGCCGGCATTGAGCGTCGTGTTGCTGCCGTCCACGCCCACGAACGAGGACAGATTCGCGACGTCGGGATCCTTGAGGATGGCCTCCGCCAGCCGTTCCTGCCGGACGGTCATCGCCTGATAAGAAACCGATTGCGAGGCCTCGGTGATCACTTGGATCAGTCCCGTGTCCTGCACGGGGAAGAAGCCTTTGGGCACGACCACGTACAGAAAAGCCGTGAGAACGAGGGTGCCGACGGCGATCGTCAGCGTGAGGCCTTGGTGGTCGAGCACCCACTCCAGCCACTTTCCATAGCCGGCAATCAGCGAGTCGAACCAGGCGCCGGCCGCGCGGCTCCAGCGGGCCTCCTCTTCGGGCTTGTGATGCCGCACGATGCGCGCGCACATCATCGGCACGAGCGTGAGCGATACGACCGCCGAAATGAGGATCGTGACCGCGAGCGTGATCGCGAATTCCCGGAACAGTCGCCCCACCACGTCGGCCATAAACAGCAGCGGAATCAGCACCGCGATCAGCGAAATCGTGAGGGAGATGATCGTGAAGCCGATCTGGGCCGATCCCTTGAGCGCCGCTTCGAGCGGGTCATCGCCCTGTTCGACGTAACGGGCGATGTTCTCGATCATGACGATCGCGTCGTCGACCACGAAGCCGGCGGCGATGGTCAGCGACATCAGCGACAGGTTGTTCAGGCTGAACCCGAGCAGGTACATGACCGCGAACGTGCCCACCAGCGAAAGCGGCACCGAGAGGCTGGGAATGAGGGTCGCGGGCAGGTTGCGCAGGAAAACGAAGATGACCAGGACGACCAGCACGACCGCCAGGGTCAGTTCGAATTCCACGTCGCGGATCGACGCGCGAATCGTGTCGGTCCGGTCGGTCAGCACCGAGACGTTGACGGCCGCCGGCATCGAATCCTGCAGGGCGGGCAAAAGGGCGCGGATATTCTTAACGACTTCAATGACATTCGCGCCCGGCTGGCGCTGGACGTTGAGGATCACCGCGGGCGTCACTGCGCCCGCGGCGCCGACCCACGCCGCCAAGCGAGTGTTTTCGGGCGCAAATTCGACCGACGCCACGTCCTTCAGATGGACTGGGGCGCCATTCTTGTAGGCCACGATCAGGTTTTCATATTCGGCGGGAGACTTGAGCTGGTCATTCGCGTTGATCGTATATGCGCGCGACGGGCCATCGAATCCGCCTTTGGCCGTGTTGACGTTGTTGTTTCCGATCGTGGTGCGCAGATCGTCGAGATTCAGCCCGATCGACGCCATGGCGAGCGGGTTGAAGCGGATGCGCATCGACTGGCGCTGTCCCCCTCCAATGCTGACCAGGCCGACGCCGGGCAGTTGCGAGATCTTTTGCGCAATGCGCGTGTCCGCCATGTCCTCGACCTGCGTGAGCGG
Source organism: Opitutaceae bacterium (assembly GCA_036502225.1). Lineage (GTDB taxonomy): Bacteria > Verrucomicrobiota > Verrucomicrobiia > Opitutales > Opitutaceae > Palsa-1447. Next base: position 51,438 of record DASXYY010000019.1, on the reverse strand, counting down.
GATCGTGTCCGACGTCAGGGAAAGCGAAAGCACGGGGGCGTCCGCGGGATTCACCTTGGCGTAAATCGGCGGCGCCGGCAGGTCCGAGGGAAGCAGGTTGCCGGCCGCATTGATGGCCGCCTGCACTTCCTGCTCCGCGATGTCCAAGTTCAGGCTGAGGGTGAACTGCAGCGTGATGACCGAGGCGCCGGCCGAACTGGTCGATGTCATCTGCTTCAAGCCCGGCATTTCGCCCAGCTGCCGCTCGAGCGGCGCCGTGATCGACGAGGTCATCACGTCCGGGCTCGCGCCCGGATAGAAGGTCTGGACCTGGATGGTCGGGTAATCGACTTCCGGCAGCGCCGACAGCGGCAGGAAGTTGTACGCGACGATGCCCACGATCATGATCGCGGCCATCAGCAGCGTGGTGGCCACCGGTCGCAGAATGAAGATCCGGGAAGGGCTCACTGCTTGCTTCCCTGACCCGAGCCCTGGCTGGAGCCGCTTTGACCGCCGCTGCCCGCGCTGCCGCCGCCCGTGCCGCTTTGGCCGCCACTGCCGCCACCTTGACCGCCGGAACCGCCCCAGCCGCCACCGCCACCCCAGCCGCCCTTCTTGCCCTTCCGGTGCCGGGGAGTCTTCGGGACGCCGGTCGAGGGAATGGCGTCCGTCGCTTTCTGAATGGAGACGATCGACCCTTCCTTAATCCGGTCTGCGCCATCGGTGACGACCAGATCGCCGTCCTCGAGGCCGGACGTCACCTGGACGCGTTCGCCCTCCGTGACGCCGAGCTGCACATTTTTGACCACCGCCGTGTTTTGCGGCGGCTGGACCACATAAACGAAAGACCCTTGTTCGCCGCGCTCGACGGCCGACGTGGGAATGATCGTCACGTTGCTGAGCACACCCAGGAGCAGACGGGCGTTGACGAATTGGCTCGGAAACAGGCCACCGTCCTCGTTGGAGAAGGTCGCGCGGAGCTTGAACGTGCCGGTCGAGGGATCGACTTGGTTGTCCACGGAGGTGAGGGTCCCGCTGGCCAGCTTGGTGGTTTCCGAACGGTCGAAAGCGTCCACCTTGAGCTTCTCCCCTTTGCGCATCCTCGAAACGACTTCGGGAATGTTGTCCTCCGGCAATGTGAACTCCACGGAGATCGGCTTGATCTGGGTCAGGACCACCAACCCATTGGCGTCTCCCGGAGTCACGTAGTTGCCCGCGTCCACCTGCCGGAGGCCGACCACGCCGTCGACCGGGGCCTGAATGTTGCAATAGGTGAGATTGAGTTTGGCCGTGTCGATGGCCGCCTGGTCGACCTTCACCAGACCTTCATCTTGAAGCACCGTGGCTTGCTGGGTGTCGACCTGCTGCTGCGCGATCGAATCCTGTTTGGCCAGCTCGGTGTAACGCTGCAGGTCGAGCTGCGCGTTCTTGAGCTGGGCCTGGGCCTGTTCGAGCTGACCCTCCGCCTGCTCTTCAGCGACCTTGTACGGGCGCTCGTCGATCACCGCCAGGACGTCCCCTTTCTTGACCTCCTGCCCCTCCTGAAAGTTGACCTGCATCAACTGGCCGCTGATCTGGGTGCGAACGATGTCGGTGACCAGCGGAGTCACGGCACCCAAACCATTCAGGTAAAGGTTGATATTTCCCTCATGGGCGCTCGCGACGACGACGGGCAGCGGCTGGCCATAGAGAAACTTCATCCGGGCGGACCGGCCGGATGCCCCGCCCCCGCTTTGGCGGGTATTCCACCAAATAAATACGCCACCGGCGACGAGCAGCAGGATTATGAAGACGAGAAACAGGCGGGAACGGGACTTCGGCATGGAACAGAAGAAGGGACGGATTCAGGAACGAAAGGTCACAGAACTACTGAAAAAGGGTCAATTTCACGCGGCTGCGACAGAACGGCGCGCCATTCTGTCCAATAGCTTGCAACGATTTGCAGCGTTTCCCTCGGAAACGGGTCCAATCGAAGATGGCCCGCCGGATGCAAGCATAGATGCCGATGGATTTTGCCAAATTCACCCAAATGTCCCGCCAAGCGGTGACGGACGCCCAATCGCTGGGCCGCCGGCACAACCACAGCGAGGTGGACACCTGGCACCTGTTCGCCGCCCTGCTTTCGCAGGAGAACGGCATCGTGCCGGGCATCGTCGATAAGCTGGGTCTGACCACAAGCGCCTTGCAGCTCGCAGTTAACCGCGAACTTGAGCGGCTGCCGGCCGTGACGGGCAGCGTCGATACCTCTAAGCTCTATGTGACGCAGGCCTTTAATGATGTCCTCAGCCGGGCGGAAAAAGAAGCGGATTCGCTCAAGGACGATTTCGTCAGCGTGGAGCACCTTTTCCTGGGGTTGCTCGACGTGGCGCGGCCTGACGGGCTGAAGCAGCTGCTCAAGAGCTTCAGTCTGGATCGTACCAAGGTGCTCAACGCGTTGAAGGAGATTCGGGGCAGCCAGCGCGTGACGAGCGACAATCCGGAGGCGACCTACCAAGCCCTTGAAAAGTACGGCATCGACCTGGTCGGGCAGGCCCGGAAAGGTAAGCTCGATCCCGTCATCGGCCGCGACGAGGAAATCCGCCGCGCCATCCGAATCCTTTCGCGCAAGACGAAGAACAATCCAGTGCTGATTGGCGAACCGGGCGTCGGCAAGACGGCCATCGTCGAAGGCCTCGCCCAACGCATCCTGCGCGGTGACGTGCCGGAGGGGCTCAAGGACCGCATTGTGTTCGCGCTCGACATGGGTGCCCTGGTCGCCGGCGCAAAATATCGCGGCGAATTCGAGGAACGCCTCAAGGCGGTGCTGCAGGAAGTAAAGCAGTCCGAAGGCCGCATCATCCTGTTCATCGATGAACTCCATGTGATCGTCGGCGCCGGAAAGACCGAAGGCGCCATGGATGCAGGCAATTTGCTCAAGCCGATGTTGGCCCGCGGCGAACTGCATTGCATTGGCGCCACGACGCTGGACGAGTATCGAAAGCACATCGAAAAAGACGCCGCGCTGGAACGGCGGTTTCAGCCCGTGATCGTCGACCAGCCATCGGTCGAGGACGCGATTTCGATCCTGCGGGGGCTCCGGGAGCGCTTCGAGCTGCACCACGGCGTTCGTATTCAGGACAACGCCCTGGTGAGCGCCGTGCTGCTCTCGCACCGCTACATCACCGATCGCTTTCTGCCCGACAAAGCCATCGATCTGGTGGACGAGGCCTGCGCGATGATCCGCACTGAAATGGATTCGATGCCGCAGGCGCTCGACGAATTGACGCGCCGCGCCCTGCAGCTCGAAATCGAGGAGACCGCGCTCGCCAAGGAAAAGGACGACGCCAGCAAGCGCCGCCTCGAGACGCTGCGCCGCGAACTCGCGGAGGTCCGCGAGAAGTCCAAGGGTTTGAAGCTCCAGTGGGAAAAGGAAAAGGCGGTGGTCGGCAAGGCGCGCAATCTGCGCGAGGAAGTCGAGGCCGCCCGGCTCGAAATGGAAAAGGCGGAACGCGCCTATGATTTGAACAAGGTGGCGGAGATCCGCCACGGACGCCTGCCGCAGCTTGAGGCCGAACTCAAGCAATCGGAAAAGGCCGGCACTGGCACGACCCTCTTCAAGGAGGAAGTCTCGCAGGAGGAAGTCGCCGAGGTGGTCGCGAAGTGGACCGGCGTACCGGTGACGCGGCTGGTCGAAGGCGAAAAGGAAAAGCTGTTGCGCTTGGAAGAGGTGCTGCACGAGCGCGTCGTGGGGCAGGACGAGGCCGTGACCCTGGTCACGGACGCGATCCTGCGCAGCCGCAGCGGAATCAAGGACCCGCGGCGCCCGGTGGGCAGCTTTCTGTTCCTGGGGCCCACGGGCGTCGGCAAGACGGAGCTCGCGAAGACCCTGGCCGAGACGCTGTTCGACACCGAGGCGGCGATGGTTCGCCTGGACATGTCGGAATACATGGAAAAGCACAGCGTTTCGCGGCTGATCGGCGCGCCTCCCGGCTACGTCGGCTACGACGAAGGCGGGCAGCTCACCGAGGCGGTGCGGCGCAAGCCTTACGCGGTGGTGCTCTTCGACGAAATCGAGAAGGCCCACCCGGACGTGTTCAACGTTCTGCTGCAGGTGCTCGACGACGGCCGCATCACCGATTCGCAGGGCCGAACCGTGGACTTCAAGAACACGATCATCGTGATGACCTCGAACATCGGCGCCCGCTTCCTGCTCGAGGGGGTCACCGGTGACGCGATACCGGAAACGGTGCGCGAAAGCGTCATGGCCGAGCTGCGCCGCAGTTTCCGTCCGGAATTCCTGAACCGCATCGACGAGACCGTGTTCTTCAAGCCGCTCACGCTCGAGGAAATCGAGAGCATCGTGGATCTCCTGCTCGCCGACCTGAACCATCGCTTGGCCGACCGGCGCGTCACGGTGGTGCTCGACGAGAAGAGCAAAAAATGGGTCGCCGAAAAAGGCTACGATCCCGTCTTCGGCGCCCGGCCGCTCAAGCGCTTCCTGCAGCGCCAAATTGAGAACCGGCTGGCGCGCGGGCTGATCGCGGGAGACATTCGCGAAGGGCGGGAAGTGAAGTTCAGCGTCAAGGACGACGCCTTGGTGATGGCGTAAGGCTTGCGCAACTCGCCTCGGCCCCGGTGGTGAGACTCTTGCCAATGGGCGCCAGAGAAGATGACGATATCGCGCATGGATCCGGCGGCAAACTCGGAGTTCGGAGTGGCACGGGATGAAATTCGCCAGCGTCAGCTGCTTCCGAAGGCGCTGCTCGTCGGGGCGGCGGCGGGACTGCTCGCCGCTTTTTTTCGCCTGGGGCTCGCTTGGAGCGAAGGGTGGCGCGCCGGCCGCGTGGGTGGCGGACACTCCTGGCGAGGACTGGCGGCCGCGGCGGCAATCGGGGCCGCCACCGGTGCGGTGGCCCTGTGGACCGTCAAGCGTTTCGCTCCCGAAGCTTCCGGCAGCGGAATTCCCTTCATCAAACGTGTCGTGCTGGGGGAGACCAAGCTGAATTGGCGGCGGATTCTGCCCGTCAAATTCTGCGCCGGCGTCCTGGGCATCGGCGGCGGACTCGCCTTGGGGCGGGAAGGCCCCACCATTCAGATGGGTGGTGCGACCGCGCAAATGGTCTGCGACATGCTGGGGGTGGCTGAGGGACAGGAGGAGCGAAAGGTGCTGATCAGCGCCGGCGCCGGCGCGGGTCTGGCGGCGGCATTCAATGCCCCGCTGGCCGGAATGGTGTTCGTGCTCGAAGAGCTGCACGGCCGGTTTAGCCGATCCATCTTCGTCGCGTCATTTCTGGCCTGCGTCGCGGCCGACATCGTGGCGCGTTTGCTCGCGGGGGCGACGCCGGTCTTCGCGATCAAGGGAGTTGCCGCTCCGGGGCTGGAGGCGCTGCCCGCTGCCGCAATTGAAGGGGTCCTGGCCGGGTTCGTGGGGGTCGCCTTCAATATCTCGCTGCTCGCCAGTCTCGAATTTTTCGGGCGCCGCGATCGGCTCTCCCCTTTGGGCAAGGGTGCCGCCATTGGGTTCTTTTGCGGCGTGGCCGGATGGGTCGTTCCAGGTTTGGCTGGCTCCGGAGGCGGTTTGGTCACCCAGGCTCTGGTTGGACAAGTCGCGTTTGGCTGGCTGCCACTTCTCATGCTGGTTCGATTGGGCATGACCGTGGGCGCCTACGGATGTGGCTCGGCTGGGGGCATCTTCCTTCCCATGTTCGTCATCGGGGCCCTCGGGGGGCTATCGTTCGGCGGATTGGCCCATCAGATTTCTCCGTCGTGGTTTTCGCGGCCGGAGGTATTCGTGATCCTCGGAATGGGCGGGATATTCGCCGCGATCGTGCGCGCCCCCCTCACCGGGTTGGTTCTCATGATCGAATTGACCGGCACCTACGATTTCATGCTGCCGCTGCTCGTTTGCTCGTTCGCGGCCTATGGTGTTGCGGAGGCGTTGGGCTGTCCTCCGATTTATGAGGCCTTGCGCCAGCGCCAGACCGCGAGACAATCGCGGTCTTCATGACATCTCCGGCGACGGACTCGATCGGCCGCAAGGGACTTTGGGCGAGCTTCGAGCGGCTCAAATTGCTCACGCCCTCGAAGTTGTGGGAGGCGCTGGGACTGAGTGCATTGGCCATCGCGGCAGGCTTGGCCGTCATGCTCTTTCACGGACTGACCCACTGGATCGAGGACAACACTATCGCTCGTTTGGAGCACCGCCACACCTGGGAGTTTGTTGTGGGTTCGCTCGTCTGCGTGATGGGCGGAAGCCTGCTTGCGAGCTGGGTGATCGCGACCTTCGCGCCAACCGCGGGCGGCGGTGGCGTGCTTCCCGTCAAGCTGGCCTTTTGGCGCGATTTCGGCGTGATGCGCAAACGCGAGGCCACGGTAAAGCTAATCGCCTCGGCGCTGACGCTCGGCTCGGGTGTCAGCATGGGGCCGGAGGGGCCTTCGATCCAGATCGGTGCGGCCACGATGTCTTCATTGGCCGGTGCGGCCGGCGTGGCCAAGCAATCGAGGCGAGCCTGGTGCGCGGCCGGGGGTGCAGCGGGACTGGCCGCGGTATTCAACGCCCCGCTGGCCGCGATCACCTTCATCCTCGAGGAGATCATCGGAGACCTGAACAGCAAGTTGCTCGGCCGGGTCGTGTTCGCGGCCGTGATTGGCGCCCTGATCGGCCATGCCGTTCTCGGGCCGCAGCCGGCATTCCAATCTTCGCCCTTGGCGGATCTCAGCTGGAAAGGTTGGACCTTCGTTCCGGTGGTCGCGGTCGTCGCCGCGTTGGGAGGCGCCTGGTTCCAGCGCCTCGCACTGATGGTGCGAAGCCGGCTCAACCGCCTGGTGTTGCCGGCCCGCGTGGCGCCGTACCGGCCGGCCATTGGCGCCTTTTTCAGCTGGGCGCCGGCCATTGCGGTTTTTCTGATGACCCGCCATGCGGGCGTGTTCGGGATCGGCTACGAAGACATCACCGAGGCGATTGCGGGACATCTTGCGGTTGGCACGCTGGCGCTGCTGTGCCTGGGAAAGATCGCCGCCACGGCTGCCGCCGTCGGAGCGAGCGGCTGCGGCGGAATTTTCGCTCCCAGCCTGTTCATCGGGGCGATGGGCGGAGGGGCGGTCGCGGGAGCGGCGAGTCATTACCTGCACCTTTCTCCCGGCGAGACCTCCATGCTCGTCATGGTCGGAATGGGTGCGAGCCTGGGAGCCGTCATCCGCACGCCGCTCACCTGCGTGCTCCTGCTCTTCGAAGTGACCAACCAGTGGGTCATTGTGCCGGCCCTCATGCTGGCGGCCGTCGTTAGCCAGTTCGTGGCCCGCCGTGTGAATCATCATGACATGTACGAGGAGATCCTGTTGCAGGATGGCGTCGATCCCCACCAGGTGCTGCCGCCCCGGCACTTCAAGCGTTGGCGCGAAATCCCCGTCAGCGCGCTGGCGACATTTCAGCCGATCGTGATCCGCGACCTCAGTCCGGCGGGCCTGCGGGCGGTGCTGGCCGCCTCCCCGCATCTGCGGTTCCCGGTCGGCGGACCGGACGGGAGGATCAACGGCACCGTCGCGCGCCGCGAGGCCGAGTTGGCGATGCAGTCGGGAACCGCTCCCCGGATCGATCGGCCCGAATGGGTCGGGGCGAAATCGACCGTGGGAGCGGCGCGCAAGCTCATGCTGGCCGGCGGCGCGGATTTTCTTTGTGTTGGTAATCCGGATACCGGCGAGCTGAGCGGCGTGCTCACGCTGCACGACCTGCTGCGCGGCGAATCCGTCCTGGAGGAGGATGAGTGATGTCCGGCGCCCCGATCGAATATTTCGACCGCTACAGCGGAACCATCGAAACCGAGCGCATTTACGGCGAGAACTGGCTGCGCCGGGCCTACGGCAATCCGCTGGGGCGGATGGGAGTCTGGCTCTTCGCGCGCCGCCTGTGGTTCTCGAAATGGTATGGGCGCAAGATGAAGGGGGTCCGCAGCGCCGACCTGGTTCTGCCGTTCATCACCGACTACGAGCTGAAGTGGGAGGAATTCGCGAAGTCTCCTTTCGAATACAAGTCCTTCAACGAGTTCTTCAGCCGCGCGCTCAAGCCCGAGGCCCGGCCGATCGCGGACGGGGACAACCTGGCGGTCTTCCCGGCCGACGGCCGGCATCTGGTGTTTCCGAGCGTCGACACCGCCGATGGCTTTTACGCCAAGGGCGCGAAATTCACCGTGGCGGAGCTGATCGGTGAAGACGACGCGCGGGAGTTTGCCGGGGCGGCCATGCTGATCTCACGCCTCTGTCCAGTCGATTACCACCGGTTTCATTTCCCGGTCAACGGAACGCCCGATGAGCCCCGCGAAGTGGGCGGATGGCTCTATTCCGTGAGTCCGATCGCCCTGCGGCGCAATATTTCCTACCTGGTCCGCAACAAGCGGGTGATCACGCGGATCAAGTCGCCGGAGTTCGGTTCGGTGGCCATGATCGAGATTGGTGCGACCAACGTGGGCTCGATTCTGGAGGATTTCGTCCCCGGCCGAGCGGTCAAGAAAGGCGCGGACAAAGGCTATTTCTATTACGGCGGATCGTGCGTGATCACGCTGTTCCAGGCCGGTGCGATCCAATTCGACGCCGATCTGATCGCTCAGAGCGCGACCCATCGGGAGACGTTTGCCAGGATGGGAGACCGCTTGGGGTTGGGGCGCAGGGCCCGTTGAAATCGCAAGGTCCGAAGGATTGTGGGTGGAGCGCGTGGTCCCCACGCGCTTCGACGTCGCCCGCGGGCAACGATTTTAGCGCATGGGGACCATGCGCTCCACCTTTCATGTTGAGCGAATCGCCGGGCTTCGGTCCTCCTTCGCCCGTTGGGCTGCGGCGGATACCTTTCGCATTGCGAAAGGTTTGCTCGGGACAGGACTTGAACCTGCACACCTTACGGTAACGGCTTCTAAGTCCAATTATCTTCGACACAAGAATTTGTGCCGCTCGCACAGCTTTGCTTTAGGATGTGCCGAGATGCACCGGAATGGTCGGTTTCCGGCACCCGGCTGGCACCGCTACGTCCCTTATCGCCCGATCAGACACCGCACACGGCACCGGATATTTGCCGGTTCTCGGTAGGCGTTTCCAAGCAATGGGACTTCACGCTCAAATTTTATCTGCAATTGCGCACGCGCACTACCCGTGATGAGTCCGTTCAGAATCTTCAGAACGGTGCGCCCACTCACTGTTTTCCCCTGTTTCAGGACTCCCGTACTACGCAGTACTCCTGTTGCGAAACGGTACACGCGAGCGCGACCCTTCGCAAGATTCTGGAGGCCCAACAGCAGCTTGCTCTTCCCGTGCCAGCGAGGCATAAGGCGAAGTGGTAATAAAAAGAACGGCTCGTTTGCTATTTGTTCTGTCGCTTGCGTGGACAGCTTACGTGGCAGGCGTTCGGCCGCTTTACTGTTATTTTCACGACGTCGAAGTAATTCGTTACCTTCCTAGCTATCCGGGGATGCGCGTGACGGGTCATCCTTCTTGGCGTTTTACCGCATCAGATACGGCACCGGAGTTCTTCGCTCGGCTATTGGTCCCAATTTTTTTCGCTTGGGCGCTCTTTGCGGGTGGGTGTTGGGCGCTGCACAGCCAAAGTAGGCCGCCCTCGGCTCCCGCACAGTTACCTTCAGACTGACCGCGCACTACGCGCGCGCGAACTTGTGCGAGAATCGCAGGTGCGGTGCTCTGCGCTTGTCCCGTGGGTCTTTGGCTGAATGCCTTGCCCTACAAGCGGCTGAGGATACGATTCAGGCGGTGACAGAAGTTGAAGCTGTTCGTAGGTACATTCGGTGCCACCGGCGCTTCGCCAATGAGGAGCTACGCGGTTACCGCAAACTTGGCTCAATCGAGATGGTCATAGAATTCGCCGCTTGGGGCAAACGGCCAAACGGCGAATGGCACCCTCACCAGTATTGCGTAGCGAAGGCCGCGAGGAGGGCCTTGTGTGGGAAACTTAAGAAGCGGGAAGCGGATTTGAGAGCCGCCGGGAGTTTTGAAGAACTCATCACGATCGTCACTGAATGCACGGTGCCGGGAATCGGACCTTTGACGGTTTACGATGCCGCGACTCGCATCGGCGCCTACCGCCGAAAGGAGCCGAAATTCGTTTACCTCCATGCGGGCACGGCAAAAGGTGCAAAAGCATTAGGATGGCCCACCGACCGGCCGACTTTGACCATGGGCGAGGTATCGCCCCCATTTCGGAAACTCCTCCCACGCGAGGTGGAAGACTGTCTCTGCTTGTACCGGCACGACTTTGGAAAGCCCGAGCACCAAGCTCGGACTGCGCCGCGGTGTGGTAGTGAGCCGCACCCCGGGTGCATCGGTACTAACCGGCCACTCGATTGCCATAGCAGGCGTCGGCGCCATTGTTAGCGCTTTGATCTCAACGTGATTTCGGCCATCCTGCAGCCCTGTGTCTGCCAACGACAAATCGGGCAATCTAGAACGTCCTTCCCGCCTCACTGAGACCCCCGCTATGAACCTTCGAATCCTTTTCATCCTCTCTATCTCTTTTCTCGTAGTTGGATGCGCTAAGAATAGTGACCTGGCGAAGTTGAAAGCCCAAGTCGCAGAGTTACAGAAAGAGCAGTCGAATTCCGACGCTAATCTACAGGCCAAAATAGACGCAATCAATTCCGAGGTGAGAGAAATCCGGAGGGGAGTCGATGGAAAGTTGGCGGAACTAAGGGACAATATATCAACATTGAATAAGGAGAAGACCGACATTTCGATAACCGAAGCAAATTCGTCTGACATCCACGACCTGCAAACCTCCGTCGAGGATATTGGAAAACGAGATTTGAAGGAGAACCTGGGGATGCGGGTTTACGGTTTGGAACAAACCAAGGCCGAGGCAGTTGATTTATCAAAATTGGACCTCAGAATTCTGGACCTAGAGGAATCCATTTATGGGCCAAGCGGTTCCAAGCCCATTGAAAGCCAAACGCTCCCGTTGCAGGACCGAGTGAGTGAATTGGAAGACCGAGTCAAGACCGTCGACGCTTTGGAGTATAAGGTCGGTGAAATCGTGACAATTATTCAATCTTCGCCAGGACCGGCACGAGAAGGCATGCTCGACGCCCTCACGCCGTAACCAACATGACCTTTTACCCGCTAAGTAGCGCCCGCTACCGTGCGTATGCGGATTTTCGCACGCTGGCCACGCGGAACCACAAGGGCGTGTTCATAGGTCCTTTTTCCCGGGAGCCGCTATCAGGATGCCGTTGCGTCTCAGCCAAGGCCCGTCCGCGTCAGGGCGGAATAGGTCGACGGCTCGGCCATTCTACCGCGTCTGTTTGCCGGTAACATGGCTCCTCAGTGCGTGGTTCGTCGAGCGGCACGAGGAGTGCGGATAGTGCGGATAAATCCATTCCGGACTCTATTCTTATAGGGGGACATATGTTTTCTACTCCCTCTTGTTTTTCGACCTCCCTGATAAATGTTGGAGTCGCTTTCTCCGCAATATCCGCTGGCGTGGTTCGAGCGGCCGGCGGATCGGGTAGGCAGCGAAAAGGTCAGCGAAGGTCATTCCGCGACAGGTTCGCGGCGGATCGCCCACACAGTCTGCCGCTGGTTGCGCGTTCTATCGCCGATACGGCGCTCGTGGCGGACAATCCGTCCGCTCCAGCCTTCGAGCATCGCGAGGCGCGCAAGCTGGTGCCCAAGGTGCTTTGGTCCGCTGGAAATCGCCCGCAGCCGGCCATCAAAATGCTGATCGAGCTTTGCGTAAAGTTCGACGCTCGGTGCCTCAACTTCCGCGGTCCCAGATTCCCAAGTGGCAATCCAGCCTTCCAACGCCTCACCGACGGGCACAAGCGGCGAACTGCGCTTGATCAGGTCGAGGACGCGGGAGTGATGAAATTCACGCACGCCAAACCTTTCTTTCCGGAGGTCGGCGGGAATCTCGAAACTTTCGACGTAGGCGAGAAACGCCGGCAGCTCGTCGGCGAGTGCTTTGGCGAAACGGGCTCGCGCGCCGGGCTCGTCTTCGTTGAAAAACGGCTTAGGCGGTGAGAAGCATTGCAGGTAAATGATTTTGTCGGCGAAACTGGCGTCTAGGGCTGGCAGGTTCGACGCGCTTTCAGGATCGTCATTGGCGGAAAGCGATACGCGCCAAATTTGGCGCAAGGTTAGCGCGTCGCGATTCTTGGCATGCAGAGGATACTCGCTCGCGGCCGTCATCCGTTTGAGTTCATCGCGCAGCCGTGCCCGTTCGCGGCCGTCCTCCCCAAGTCCCTTGTCTCCGATGGCGAGATGTTCGGCTCCCCAAAGGTCGGCGTTGAACGCTGTGCCGCCCGTAGTCCAGAGCGCCGGGTCGGCCACCCTTCCGCCGAGCGCAGGCGTTATGACGGTGGACTGCAAGAGCGACTTGCCGCAATCGGCCGGCCCAACAAGCGCGAGAACCTGGCCCGGCCGATGTTCTCTCGGGTTGTGGACGGCGAGCCGACCAAGTTTAAGCCACGCGATGAAGACCGCAGTTTGCATTTGCGCGAGTGGGTCCCGCGACGCCCGGCCGAACAGGTTCGCAACGAGATTCAGGATGGTCGGACAATTGCCGGCCTTCGCCGGAATGAATATCGGTCCGCTCGTAACAAGAACGCGCCGCCCGTTTTCGACCAGCAAGCCGGGCGGTCGCCCGCAAACTGGGCCGGCGTAGTTCACACGTCGTTCCTGTTGAATCCGGTGCAAAGCGCAATCGACCGGTGACGGTTTACCGGCAGACGCGAATTGGTTCAAACCGAGCATCCCCAAATGCAGCCGCGCGTCCTCCCGGCAGAGCTGGCCGAAACTGCCGTCACGTTCTTTCCGCCAATAGGCTCGTCCGTCAAAAAATATGGGATTGTCGGCGAAATCTTTTTCGAAGGCCTGCAAAGCAGAGCCCTCGCGGGCTTTGTTTGCAGCAATTGCTTGCCGGGTGGCCTCTTCGCGAACCGCGGAGCGAAAAGTCTGTTTGCTCAGGCCGGCGACGCTGGCGGCAATCGTAGAAATTTCCTCGAAGGCCAGCGCATCGTCCTGATAGCCGGCGCCCAGCTTTACCAAGCGTCCCCTAGCGCTTTCGAGGCTGTCGGGATCGAGGTTTGCAAAAGCGTTGGCTTCACGGCGAAGCAGCCGAACGGCAAGCGCAGCCGGCTTCGTGTCCGCCGTGATGCGCTCGGCGGTATCGAGGATCGCTTTCCAGCGGACGGAAAACTCCCCGCCCAGAATCTCGCGCAGGTCGTCCGCGCCTTTCCCTGGTGCATCGAGCGGGATTCGCGGAAGCGATACTGGCACGCCGGTTAATTGCGCGAGTTTTACCGCCTCGCGAGAAAATGCGGGTATCAGAGCGGTGTCGGAGTCGCCGATAAACGCGAGGCAGCGCGGGCGCACCTCGGCAATAAGCTCGGCCAAGTCCGGCAACAACTCGGACTCGTCAGCATCATTGCGCGGGCACGCCGAGTTGATACCGCCGATCCCAACGCAGGGGAAGCCAGCGTCCACAAGAGCCATTGATTTAAATTCGCCCTCGACAACACCAAGCACGCATCCCGGCGCGAGTAACGAGCGAAGGCGCGGCGGGTGGTATAGCTGACAACCAGAACCCCTAGGCGAGAAATATTTCGCGCCGTTTGATGGATTGGACAGGCGCAGCCGATGAAAGGGTTTCCCGTCAATCTCCAGCGGGTCGCCATTGCGCCTACGATAGGGTATGGCTAGGCCGGGCGCAGCGAAACCCAACAGCGCGCGGGCCTCGTCTCTGCCGACCTCGCGCACGCCGGCTTCGGCGAGCATTGAAGCCGTAATTCCGGGGCGGCGCATTGACTTTTCGCTAGACATGGGCCGCCTTTTCCCCGGCGCCCCAATTTATGCGAAAGCCTAATTGTGCATTAAGGCCGTCAGCGGCTTGTGGACTGATGCGGCCCAAGGCGAATTCGAGCGGGCTCGCATCGGACTTGGGACGGAATTGACGGGACAGCCAAACGCGGTCAGGCTCTCCGGCGGCGAGTTTTCTCTGAGCCCCGGTCGTCGGTGATACGACGCCGGGACTTTTTCTTGGGTTTGGCGGAGCCGGGGATTTGCAAAGGTTCATCGTTGAGCCTTTGTCTTCTCGGCAAATGCAACTCGTGCCGCACCTTCATTGCTGAAACTCCAACCGGTTTGCCCCCATTGGCTATCGCCCGGATAGGTTTCCCGTGCAGGGAGAATGCTTCCCGACGGGAGTGTTTGAGCCGGGTAACGGTTCGGCAGGATTATTTCCCAAGATTGGATTGGCTGAGTGGCGCCTCGCTTACTTTTCGAATATAAACAAAACTCGCCGACGCGGCAAAGTTGGCGAAATACCCATCCCTTGCATTCAAACGTCGCCGCCAATGGCCGAAAAGACGGCGACCCTTTTTCAACGGCGGCCTTTTGTTTGACCTGCCGATGGCAGTGATTCCGCGGCTCAAAACTTCGAATCAATGCGGTTTTTTGGTTGGAACGAGCCAGAGTTCCCCTTTTCGACAGGGTGTTCATGCGATTCCCCCGCTTTGGGTGCCCGTTCCTCCCGTGCCGAGAACACGCTGAAGGTTTTCGTTTATCGGGAACCTTAGCGATCCGCCGAGTTTGATTCCGCGAAGTTGTCCTTGCGCTCGCAAAACGTGGATGTGTCGACGTGAGATTCCGAGGCGATTGGCCAACTCAACATCAGTGACGAGTCGCTCGGGCAGGCGGGTTTCTGCTGCGGCAGGATGAGCAATAGTTTTCATTGGAGACATGGTTAGCTGGGCGCGATTGAGCGCGCTCCGGGTTTTGGCACGGCGAAGCCGTACCGTTGCTGTCATGTCCTCCGCTGCGGATTTCCAGCTAGGCTGGGGCGACTCGCTCGGACCGGTCCTCAAGGTGCGACTGGGGCAGCATTTTCAGCTGGAAATCCTCCTGTCCTTGTGGACGAACAACCGATTAATCCCGATCTACTGTTTGTCAAGCACTCGCCAGCATCGCGCGGCTCGCCGACGCTTTGGAGTTCATCCAGCCGCAATGCCGGGCTCAAATGAAATCGCGTTGTCCGCGTTCTCTGCGGGGAGCGAATTGAACCATTTTTCTGCGTCGGACTTTGTGGCGAGAGCTCGGTAATGGCGATGTAGCATCGCCTGGTCATGACCAGCCTCGGAAGCGGTTCGGGCAGCGTCGCCCGTTAAGGCGTATCGGTAAGTCACCCAGGAATGTCGGAGCGCATTCGACGGCCAAGGATTGATTGCAGCGGCCTTGCGGGCATCGAGGAACAACTGGCGCTCGCCGACTGGACATACCGGTCCGTTGCGATTTGGCGTGCGGACCAGCCACGCCAGAAGATTTTCCGTCATCGCAACAATGCGCCGGCTCGCAGTCTTTGACGTCATCGCAGAAACTGCTATGAACCGCTCCTCAAGATTCACTGCGTCCCAAGTGAGGCGATGTACTTCGGCAGGGCGCAGTCCGGCAAAGGCGCTTATCGCGATGACAGGACGCAGCGTTTCGTCCGCAACACTGAGCAGGCGGTGAAGTTGAACCGGTGTGAGAATTCCCGGCTCTTTCGGCACGATCTTAGGCCGGGCCGTTTTTGTGGCGGGATTCTCTCGTGCTAAGCCCTGCACGATGGCGAAGCTAAAAAGGGTTTTGACGGTCTTACGGTGGTTGGCCCTGCCCTGGGGGGCCAAGGGCAACGCCCTGAGCCATTCGTCAAGGTCTCGGGTAGTTATCGCCGCGGCGAGTTTGTCGCCGAAAGCTTCTTCGAAATCCTTTAGTCGCGAGCGAAGATCGGAGAGATACCGGTCTGACCTTCCGTCCGCCTTTTTCGCCGCAAGGAATGACGGAATTAGCTCCGACACCGGAGCCGTTTTCTCGATGCGGCGCAGAAATTCAGCGTAATGTCTCGCCGCATCCGTAAGCGTTGCTCCCTGAAATGAAGCTAGCTCGATGAGCGCGCGCCGTGCGTCCGCACGCTGGTTGTCGCTGAAGGAAAGACCTGCGCGGCCTTCCACAAGGGACTTCTCGCGATGGCTTGAGAGCCACGCTTTGGCGGCCTCCTTGGTTTCGAAGAACTTTCTGAATCTCTTGCCTTGGTCATCGCGAAGGCCGTCTGCAATCCAGCGGTCTCGTTTCCACGGGCATCGGCGAATTATTGGGCGAGCAACGCGAGGCATTGCGCACGAATGCACCGCTTAGCGCCCGATGTCTAGCTTTATCTGGCACCTATCTGGCACCATCGAGTACATTTGCCTCCAAAACTAAGCCACGGATTATCACGAGGTGATGATGCAATATGTTGATTTTAAGCGGATTAGTGCTCGGGACAGGACTCGAACCTGCACACCTTTCGGTAACGGCTTCTAAGACCGTCGTGTCTGCCATTCCACCACCCGAGCGAAGATAGGCGCTATTACGCTTCGACTTGGGCAAGGGGCGTCAATGTCAATCGCTCCGGGCAGCGCCCAACGTGGAACGAGCTGTAGCTGGGGGTGGAGCGCGTGGTCCCCACGCGCTTCGGCGCCAAACGCGGATGGAGGTCTAAGCGCATGGGGACCATGCGCTCCACCTTCCGTTCGGGCCCTAACCGGTGATTTCGGGCCCGCCTTTGCCGATCGCGTTCGCCATCGCCTCGTCGGCCGTCTTGTGGAACTCGATCCACCAGTCCTCTTGGATCAGGAAATCGAGGTTCGAACTGGCGCTTCGGGCCGAGAGGAGAAAGGCGGCCTCGCGGCCGATGTGCTTCCGAAAGTCGGAAAGCCGCGGCAAATGGTTCTCGAGCGCTACCTTGTCGTTGGATCCCGGGCGTTGCTGCTGAAAGTCGCTTTCCGTCAGCCGCGCCGTCTGGATAAAGACAGCCTTGGCCCCGAGGGCTTTGGCGGCCTGCCAAAAGTCGTTCAAGTCCCCTTCGAAGCGCGGGTTCTTGGTGCGGTCTTCGCTATTGAGGACGATCGATACCGGGTAAAAACCGCCGTGGGTGATGAGGCGTTTGAGCTCGACGATCGTCATGGGACTCCGTTGCCGGACGCTGGCGGTTTCACCGTCCGACCGCAACGCGCAATCGATCCGGGGTTGGAAAATATTGCGGGGCCGTTCAAAATGCCCGGATAGAATTTTCGCTTCGGATCCGTCGTCTCGCCGCCGCTGGCGCGTTGGCACTCATCGGGGTGTGGGCCTACTGGCCCGCGCTGAACGGCGGCATGCTGTGGGACGACGATGCCCACGTGACCAGGCCGGCCCTGCAATCAGGGCACGGCCTGGAGCGCATCTGGTTCGAGTTGGGCGCCACGCAGCAGTACTATCCGATGCTGCATACGGCGTTCTGGGTGGAACACCGGCTCTGGGGCAGCTCCACGCTGGGCTATCATCTCGTCAATCTGATGTGGCACGCGGCAGCGGCGGTGCTGCTCGGCTTGTGCTTGCGTCGGCTCAGATTCGCGGAGCGTGCCGCTTGGCTGGGGGCGGGGCTATGGTTTTTGCATCCCGTGATGGTCGAATCGGTCGCGTGGATTTCGGAGCAGAAGAATACGCTGTCGGCGGCGGGATATTTTTTGGCGGGGTGGTTGTATCTGCGCGGGGCGGAGGACGGCCGGCGGCGCGATTATCGGTGGGCCACCGTGGTTTTTGTTTTTGCGGTTTTGACGAAGACGGTTGCGGCGACGTTGCCCGCGGCGTTGCTGGTGGTTTTTTGGTGGCGGGAGGGAGGAGACGAGGTCGGGCCCGGGGGGGCCGCCGGCCGGGGTCAGCGCCCCCGGCTACAGAGGGGGTGGCTTTGGCATCTGAGGCGGCTTGCTCCCTGGCTGGTTTGGGGGGCGGCGTGCGGAGCGGTTACGGCTTGGGTTGAGCGTCGGTATATCGGCGCGGAGGGGGCGGCGTTTAATTTGGATTTTGTGCAACGGCTCGCGCTGAGCGGAAAGGTGATTGGGTTCTATGCGGGGAAGCTGCTTTGGCCGGGAAAACTATTGTTCATTTATCCTCGGTGGACTCTTACCCCGTTAACCGCCGCCGATTGGCTGCCGCTGGCCGCGGCCGTGGGGGTGGCGGTGGTGCTGATTGGTTTGGCTCGGCGGGGACTCCGCGGGCCGCTGGCGGCGATGCTCGTATTCACCGGCACCCTTTTCCCCGCGCTCGGTTTCGTGAACGTGTACCCGTTTCTCTTTTCGTATGTGGCGGATCACTTTCAATACCTGGCGGCCGCTTCCCTCTTGGCGGCGATAGCCTGGATCATCGATCGGACTCCGTTGGCGGCGGTGCTTTGGGTGCTGCTCCCGACGGGATTGGCCTGGGCGTCACACCGTCAAAGCCAGGAGTATCGCGACGCGGAAACGCTGTACCGCTCGACCTTGGCCGGCAATCCGGACGCCTGGCTCGCGCACTACAATCTGGGGGTGATCCTGGAAGGGCGTCCGAACGACGCGGCGGCGGCCATGGCCGAGTATCGCGCCACGCTGCGCCTCAATCCGAGTCACTGGCCCGCGCGCAATAATCTGGCGGCGCTGCTCGGGGCCCGCGGCGATCTGGAGGGGGCGATCTCCGAATACGAAGCGGCGATCCGGCTGCGGCCTGATTTCGCGGAGGCGCATAACAATCTGGGAATTGCCTTGGCAAGAGTCCCTGGACGCGAAGCGGACGGCATCGCGCAATTGCGGCAGGCGATCCAGCTTCGGCCGAATTACGATGCCGCCCACGGCAACCTCGCCGGGCTGCTGCTGCACCAATCCGAGGGAACGGCCGAAGCCGTGGCGGAGTACCGCCGGGCGGTTCAACTGGCCCCGGCCAATGCCGAATATCACTACGACCTCGGCAACGCCCTGATGAACGCTTCGAACGATCCGGCGCCGGCCATGGCCGAGTATCGTGCCGCGCTGCGCCTGGATCCTCACTCGGTCGCAGCCCGAGTCAATTTGGCCACCGTGCTGGCGCGAGCTGCCGCCACACGGCCGGAAGCGCTGGACCAATACCGGCAGGCATTGCTCGATGCTCCGGACAACGAGTCGGTGCATTTCAACTACGCGAATGCGCTCAGCCGCGACCGGGCGACATTGCCCGCTGCGATCAACGAATACCGCACCTGCGTGCGATTGGCTCCCCGGGACGCCGCGGCACATTTCCTTCTGGCGGTTGCCCTGGTGCGCACGCATGGCAGCCATGCGGAGGCGATCGCCGAATTGCAGGCGGCCCTGGCCGCGCATCCGCAATTTCCGATGGCGGCCCAATTGCTCCAACGGTTGAAAAATGCACCCGCGGCGCCTTGAATGGCCCGGTGACTTGGCTGTACCGCGCGCTGCTCGCCGTCTGTGCCCCGCTTTTTGTTCTGGCCGCCCTGGAAGTGGGCCTGCGGCTTGCCGGCTACGGGCATTCGCCGTCCTTTCTCATTTCCGATCCCGACCGGCCTGGCTGCCTGCGCACCAATCCGGCGTTTGCGAACCTCTTTCTCCCTGCGAGCTTTGACTTGCGGCCTTTGAACTTCCGGGTGGCCGAGCAAAAGGCGCCCAACACCTTGCGAGTGGTGATTCTGGGCGAATCCGCCGCGCAGGGCGTGCCGGTGCCCAGCTTTGCCTTTGCACCTCAATTAAGGGCCCAGTTGCGAGCGTGCTATCCGGACAAAAACATCGAGATCATCGACACTGGCATCGTCGCCATCAATTCGCACGTGATCTATCGAATCGCGCGCGACACGATGGTTTTGAAACCGGACTGGTTCGTCGTTTATGCGGGCAACAACGAGGTGGTCGGTCCCTATGGACCGGGCTGCGCGTATCTCAACCGCATGCCGCCGCTCTGGATGATACGACTGAGCGTCGCGCTGAAGGCCTCGCGCACGGGACAATGGCTGGCTGCCATCCTGGCACACGTCGCGGCGCGCCGCTCGGGAACGCCGGAGTGGGGCGGCATGAGCATGTTCGTCGATTCGAGTGTTCGCGGGGATGATCCGCGGCTCGCCAGTGTCTATGCCAACTTCGAAGCCAATCTGCAGGGTATCGCGGATGCGGCGCGGGCGTGCGGCGCCAAGACGTTGTTTTGCACGGTGGCGGCCAATTGGAAGGATTCCGCGCCGTTTCTCTCGCTGCATCGGCCTGGCCTGTCGCCGTCGGAACTGGCCGACTGGCTGCGCCTGGAAAATGATGGCGTTCTTTCGTGGCGGCTCGGACGCACCGATCGCGCGCGAAAGTCGCTTGCGGCGGCGCTGCGCATCGACGACCAATACGCCGAGACCTGGTATTTGCTCGGCCAACTGGATTTGGCCACGGATATTTCGGCGTCCCGCCGCGAGTTGGCGGCGGCGCTTCATTGGGATGGGCTGCGCTTTCGGCCGGACGTTCCGATCAACGACGCGATTCGAAAGGTGGCGGGCGACGATCTGCTCGACTTGGCCCGTTTGATGGGGGCCGATCCGGATTCGGACCAGCCGATCGCCGGGCGCGGCTGGTTCTTCGAGCACGTCCATTTCGACTGGCCCGGCAATGCCTTCATCGCCCGCCAACTGGCGGAGCGGATTAGTGGCCGCTTAGCGCCGCTCGATGACACCGCCTGTGCCGCCGCAGTGGGATACACGGCGCACGAACGGTACGAGGTGCTGCAACAGGTGGAGGAAATCGTGCGCAAGCCGCCCTTCACGGCCCAATTGACATACCGGGACGATCAGGTGCGATTGGCCCGTGAGACGGCTTTGGCTCGCCGTAAGTCGGAAGATCCGTCGCTCCAAGCTCGGGCAGCTCAAATTGTCGAGAAAGCTTGGAAGGCAGACCCGGATGATGCGGACTTGGCGGGCCTCCTGGAGGGCATCGACTCGGATCGGGGCGATTGGGTCGCCGCCCTCGGGGATGCACGGCGGGTGGAAGCGCTCATGCCCGCGGAAGCGGGGTTGATCGACGACGAAGCCTCCGTTCTCGTGCGACTCAAGCGTTACGACGATGCGCGGACCGCGTTGTCGCGCACCGCGGATCCCAGCGGCGCCTTTGCGCCCGTGTGGACCGACTATTTCGAAGCGACGCAGCGTTGGTCGGAGGCCGACGCCTATTTCAGCGATCAATTCAAAGCGCATCCGCGCGACTCCTCGCTCCATGTGCTGCGCGCCGAGGAATTGGCCGCGTCGCCGGCGGGAGCCGCCGCCGCGCGGGAGCAATATCTGCACGCGCTCGCGCTGGCGCCCGCGAACCAGCCGGCCTTGGAAGGATTGGTTTCGATGCTCGCGAGCAATGGGCAGACCGGACCGGCCGCGGAACTGTCCCTGGCTCGGGCGCCGGACCAGCCCCAGAATCAGGCCAACGATTTGCGGGCGGTGAAGGCCTGCGAAGCGGCGAAGAACGAGGCCGGGGCGATCCGTTGGATGGAAGCGGCCGAGCGCTGCGGACCGACGGACGCGACGTTTGAACTGACGCTGGCGCTGAAGCTTTACCAGGCAGGGTTGCACGATGAAATGATGGACCGGCTGGCGGAGGCGGAGGTGCTGGCGCGGGGGGAGGGAAATCCCTCGGTGACGGAATCGATCGATCGGTTGATCGAGAAGTTGAAGTAAGAGCGGCGGCTCGCCGGGTGGAGCGCATGGTCCCCATGCGCTTTGGCGCCAAACGCGGACAGAGGTCAAAGCGCGTGGGGACCACGCGCTCCACCCGCTTTGAAACAAAAAGGCCCGAGGCGTTCGCCCCGGGCCTTTTGACCACAGATTTGACTAGCTAACCGAAATCAGAAGTTCCAGTGGATGCCGGCGGTGAACGTCCGGCCGAACTTGTATTCGTCGGCCAGGAGATGCGTTCCGTTGTTGCCCACGTATTCCTGCAGGTAGCGGTAGTCGAGCAGGTTGAGGCCTTGGATAACGACCGACAGATTTTTGGTGAGGTTGATCTGGAGGTTCGCATCCAGTTCGGAGTAGGGCTCCGTCGTCACGAGGGCGTTGCCGTTGAACGAGCTCGTGATGTAGGCATCGCGCCAGGAGTAGACCAACCGGATGAGACCCCACTTGTTTTCATAGTAGGGGCTGAAGTTGATCTCGTCGGGCGACGAATAGGGCAGGGCGCCGATGCTGCTCGAGGTGTGCATCCGCGTGTAGTTCAGGTTGGCGCCAAAGCCGTTCGACAGTTGCTCCTGGATGCCGATCGAAGCGCCGAGCGCGGTTGCCGCGCCCCCGTTGGTCGGACGGGAAATTTCGTATGTCTCGGTCGGATTGCCGGTAAGCGAGTAGTCCGTCCACTGTTCGGGATTCGTGCCGTTTACGATATAATTGCTGATGTCGCGATAGAACAGGTCGACGACCAACGCTGAATTGCGGGCGAAGTAGTACTCGTAGTCGGCGTTGAAGTTGGTCGACTCGTAGGGCTTGAGCGCCGCGTTGCCGCCGACGCCCGCGAGGGTGCTGTCGTAGAGTTCGACGTAATTGGCCTCCTGCGATGTGTTGGGACGGGAGATCACTTCGGACCCGGACAGATGGACGAGTTGGTTTCCGCCGAGATCGTAGGTCAGATTGACCGCGGGAAGAACATTGTCGTAGGTCGACTGCTGGGTAATCAGCGAGGGCGGTGTCGTGCTCAAGTTGTAGCTTGAGCTCGTCGTGGTCGTTTCAACAAACCGCACGCCGACGTTGCCCGTGACCGGACCGGAACCGAAGTTGGTTTCCGCGTAGCCCGCCGTGATGCGCTCGTCGAGCGTGAACGACGGGGTGGCGGTGAACACCGCGGCATCGGACGGGGGCTGCGTGTCGAAGTACTTCAGCAGCGTTTCCCCGGCGACGGAGCTCGGCAGATTGCCGATGAAGTTCGCGACGCCGCCGTAGCTGCCCGCCACAATGTGGTCCGCCATGGTCGGCGTGACGCCGGCGAGGCCCGAGAGATAGTTGGACGGAGCGTTCGTGACGCCGATCGCCGACAAGGGTGTAATCACTTCATCGGGGCCGGGGACGCTGGCGACGTTGCCGCTTTCGCCGGCTTTATGGTCGCTGAAGCGCATGCCGGCTTGGAGGTTGTGCAGGACGCCTTTCATCGGGAACGTGGCATCGAACTGGGCCCACTTTTCGTCGTCGACCTCAGGATTGCTGGCGATGTTGCCGTAGTCGAAGCTCGGCTCGCCGGAATTGCCGAAGTCGGCGCCACTGCCCAAGTTGGCGGCGCTTGCGTCCACGCCGGGGACGCTGGTGGCAGTAAAGGACGAGAAGTCCGGGCCTTCCTTGATGTTGCCGCTGGCGAACACAAACCACTCGCCGTAATATTGGTGCTGCGTGCCACCCGTGGCGCGGGTGTAGCCGGCGTTGGCTACCAGGTCCAGGTCATCGGACTTGTACTCGATCTTGGCGTTGTAGTCCTGGGTGATGATTTGCGCGGCGCGATTGAAGGCGTCGATGACGAGCGGCGCGGAATTGATCGTGTAGTTGTTCAGCACTCCGTTGGTGACGGTGGCGTTCGTGATGTTGGGCAATCCGGACCAGTTGTCGCCCGGGTAGATGTAGTACGAGAAGTTGACGTTGTTCATCGTCTGCTTCACCCACAGCCCGCTCAGGTCGATGCGCAGATTGTCGTTGGGTTTGAAGACGAGGTCGCCGTTGACCCCTTGGTGCTGGCGGTCCTGCAGGAACAGGGCGCTGTTCACGGTTTCGGCCGTAACCCAGTTGCCGGCCGGCTGGCCGGGGACCGCGCCACCGACGCCGAGAGTGGACTGCGTTTGTTGGGACAGGGATTCTACGCCATCGCGGCGAACGTAGTCGCGCAGGTCTTCTGCGCCCAGGAGCAGGCCGATGGTCTTGGAATCATTGTGCCAGGCGAACATGAAGTTTTCCGACGGCTCCCATTTCTCGGAACGGTCGTTGTAGGCCTCGGTCACCGACCCGGAAAAGTTCAGGGGGGCCATGCTGAGCGGGTCGCGCGTATTGACGATGACCGTGCCGCCCAAGCTGCCTTCCAAAAGGCGGGCCTCGGGGGATTCGTAGACCGAAGCCTGACCGATGACGTCGGGCGAGATCAGCAGGTAGTTGAACTGGCGGCTCGCATTGTCGAGGACGTACCAATCGGCGGACGAGATGGGTTCGCCGTTGAGCAGCACGCGATTCAGATTTGGGTCGGTGCCGAGAATGCTGACGCGCTCGCCCTCGCCGAATAGACGGTCGATGGTGATGCCAGGCAGGTGCGAAAGCGATTCCGCCAGATTCTGATCGGGGAAGCTGCTGGCATCCTCCGCGGTGATTACCTGAATATCATCATCGGACGCGCGCTTAGTCTTGAGCGATTCCGCCAAGCTTTGGCTGTAGCCGTTGACGACAAAAGCGTTGAGTTGAACCGTCTGGTCGGTGGGGGCGTCCGACGACGTGCTGGTGGCGGCGGCCGGCGCGGGCGTCGGCGGCGGAGCGGTTTGCGCGGCGAGCGTGCCGGCAAGACCGAAGGTTAGGGCGATGGCTGGGAGTTTCATAGTTGCGGAGAAATTGGACAATAAGCACCTAGGACGAGCGAAGGGGGCGCTCGCGGGGTTGCGGGAAAAGCTAACTGGGAAAGCGCGCTCGGGCCGGCCCCGGAGGGTACGGCGCAAAGGCGCGCTGCGGATCAGGCGGTAGACTGGGCGATCATGGAAGTGACCGGTGGTTTCAAGTGCATCTCAACTGACCGCGCTCATCATAACTCCGCCATCCGGGTTTAAAAATGGCAGAAATGACGATGTTTTTAACAGATGTGACAGCGGTTTCTCCCGGGGGAGCGCGACCGTTTTATCCTGACACTCAACTTGCAAAATGAGCCTCGATCTCCTCCAACGTGCGGCCCTTGGTTTCAGGCAGGAGAAACGCGGCAATTAGGAAATATAGCACCGTGAAGCTGGCCCACGTCGCGAACGCGGCCGTGTAGCCGAAATTGCCCACAAAGGGCAGAAACACGGCGGCGATGCCGGCGGAGATCGCCTGGTTGATCGTCAGCCCGATGCCCATTCCCCAGGAGCGGATGCGCGTCGGCATCAGTTCCGAAAGCGCCAGCCAGACGCAGACGCCGGGACCGACGGCGAAGGCGGCGATGAACACCATGAGACACCCGGTCATCGTGTATCCTACGGACTCGCCGGGGACGGGGCCGAATCGCGCGCTGACGATTTCAGTGGAGGGAATTCGGAGGACCGGGTCGGCGGAATTGCTCGCGGCGCGCTCAAGATGGCGGTCGCCGTGCTCGAGAAAGATCACCGTGAGCTGGGTGGTGCCGGAAATTTCCGGATGGCCGAGCGTGGTGGCGTCGACGGGAATGGCCATGGCGCCGCTGGCGGTGACGTGCGGCCGGACGGCATGCGTGACGTCGACACTCTTGGACTCGAAGTGGTGGAACAGTCCGGCCGCGGTTAGAAGAGCCGCGACGATGCCCGCGGTGCCAATCTTGAGCAGGGTGGTGCGGCCGAGGCGATCGACCACCAGCAAACCCACGACCGTGAAGATCACGTTCACCAATGTGACGTACGAACTTTGCTCCGTCGCGGTGATCGCGGGCAACCCCGCTTCGCGCAGAATCACCACCAGAAATTGGAGAATGGAATTGATGCCGGTCGTTTGATTGAGCGCGAGCACGGCGCACGAGAGAAAAAACGGCAGCATATACCGGCGGCTCAGCAGGGAATCGGAGCGCGCCCCGGCCGCCGTGGCCGGCTTGGCGCGTTGAATCGGCCAGCGGGGCGACTCTTTGACGAACAGGGCGCCGAGGACGAACACGATGCCGGGGTAGAATGCCGAGCGAAACATGCTCTTCCAGGCGGCGGCCTGCAGCAGCGGCACCTGCGATGAACTGGCGGAGGCGATCAACGCTTCCGTCACTTCAGTGTAGTGGGTGCCGACTCGGAACGCGATGAAGATGCCGAGCGTCAGCATGAGCTGAAATGCGGCGGTGCCGCGGCCGCGGATGGCGGCGGGAAGCGATTCGGCCAGGTAGAGCGGAATCACCACCGCGATCATGCCGGCCCCGAAACCTTGTACGGCCCGTCCGGCAAACAGCTGAGCATAACCGGAGGCGGTGATGATCACGGCGACACTGGCGATGAAGAGACTGCCGGAGGCGATCATCATCTTTTTCCGACCGAAGAAGTCCGCGAGCCAGCCTCCCAAGAGCGAACCGGCCATGCCGCCTCCCAGCACGGCCGCGGCGATGGCGGATTCCTGCGCCGTCGAAAGATCGATGGTATGCTTCAGGTACAACAGCGCCGCGCCGATGATCCCGATGTCGTAGCCATACAGAAACCCGCCCATGCCGGCGATGAAGAGGAGCAGGAGGGTGTAAGCGGTCCAGGGGCGTTGTTCGTTCATGGGGGCGTCGAGGAGGAATCGGTCAGCAAGGATTGAATGCCGGGAAGTATGGCGAGCAGCGTGGCGCCGTGCGGTTGGGCCAGCGCGGCAAGTTGCGCCGAAAGATCGGGGCGCGCCCCTGAAGCCTGCGGCGTCAGCGCCAGGTCGCAGGCGCGCCGGAGATTGTTGGCCGCGTCGGCAAGTTCGGGTTGATGGGCCTGCGCCGCGAACGCCGCCGCGGTGCGGGCGGCGTCACGCCAGTGGAGCAGCAGCCGGTGCCGAAACGCCCGATCCAACGTCAGGTTGAAATGGCGCGCGGCCGCTTCGTCCGGCACCACCACGTCGGCCAGCGTCGTGAGAGGGTGGGTCTGGTCCATCCCGGGCTGTCCCTTGCCGCCGCGCGTGTAGCCCTGCATCGGCCCGAGCGCGGTGGCGACGGCGACGATGGATTGGACGGCATCCCCGGAAGCGCCGGGGCCGGCCAGCTGGCAGGCGATTTGGAGCGGTTCGGCCTCCTGCTGCAGGCCGGCTTCCGCAAGCCGGCGGTCGACGACCTCCAGCCGACGATACATGTCCGAAATGTCTCGGACATTGGAGGCGGACCAAAGGCGTTCCGCGATCGCCGCCGTGCGCGGCCAAATGCGCGAATCGATCGTGCCGGGGCTGACCCATTCGCCCCACATGGTCGCCTCGCCGCCCAGGACATGCCTCTGCTCTTCGGGGGAAAGCCCGGAGCCCGCCGGCAGCGGTTCCGTGAGGTAGTGATCCGAAGCGGGGAAGCCGAGGTCGATGTAGAAACCGTGCGCCAGAATCACGTCGTGGCCGGCGTGCGCCGCCGCCACGACGCCATCGGCCCCGCGCCACGATTCAATCACGCTGTCCCGTGGCAGGCCGGGCTGCAGGATTTCATCCCAGCCGACCATGCGCTTGCGGTCGCCGGTCAGGATCTGCGAGAGCTTTTGCTCAAAGTAAGTCTGGAGGCCGGCGTTGTCCTTGAGATCGTGCGCGCGAATGAACGCCTGAATCTTGGCATTGGCGTTCCATTGGACGCCGTTGTTCTCGTCGCCGCCGACGTGCATGAACGGATCGGGAAACAGCGCGGCCATTTCGCCGAGGAAATCGCGGAGGAACGGATAGAGAGCCGGATTCGTGGGATCCAGCGCGGGATCGAACACGCCCCATTTGCGCTCGATACGGTACGGTCCCGGGGCGCTGATCAGTTCCGGATGGGATACCGCGAGAGCCGTGACATGACCCGGCAGATCGAACTCGGGCATGATGCGGATGCCGCGTTCCCAGGCGTAGCGCAGCAATGCGCGAATGTCCGCCTGGGTGTAGAAAAGGCCGTCCGAGCCCAGCCGAGTCAGTTCGGGATGCGTGAGGCTTTGAACGCGGAAGCCCTGGTTCTCGGTGAGATGCAGGTGGAGGACGTTCAGCTTGA
This sequence comes from Opitutaceae bacterium, assembly GCA_036502225.1. Taxonomy (GTDB): domain Bacteria; phylum Verrucomicrobiota; class Verrucomicrobiia; order Opitutales; family Opitutaceae; genus Palsa-1447. Next base: position 23,848 of record DASXYY010000019.1, on the reverse strand, counting down.
CCAGCTCCATGCCGTCGAGCTCCCGCTCGATCACCGCGACTGGCTCGAAGTGCCGGCCGACGTCGATCAGGAGCCCGCGCCAGGGAAAGCGTGGCGCATCCTCGAGCGTGCCGTTCGGAAACTGGGCCGGGCCGCCCTGGCCGAGCAGCTGGGTCAGAGTGGCCAGGCCGCGCAGAGCGGCCACGGGAGAGGCGGCGCCGAGCCGGATGCCGCGGGCGTCGATGTGGAGCGAGTATTGTTCGTCCTCCCGCCAGCCGATCGTGGAAGCGTCGCTGGAAATGTTGATCGCCAGGTCGCCCTGACCTTGCAGCGACCGCTGGATGGGTTCGAACTCCGCGCCCGTGCGCGATCCCATCCGTTTTTCCATCCGCTGAACGGCGCACCAGACGCGATCGAACGAAGCGCCCGCGGCGCCTCGGATGGAGGCGGTATGCAAGTGGGAAATCGGAAATGAGCCTGCGGCCGGCTGCCAGGATTGGGGCAGAGGCATGAGATCGAGCTGCGAAGGCAAAGCGGCAAACGCCGCAGGCGCGATCATCGCAGCCGCAAGCGCGACGAAGGCGTGCCAACGTCGACGCGGCGTCCCCGCCGCGTTTCTCATCCTACGAAGCGGCGGGACGCCGCTTCCACTCTGATCAAATCGAGGTATCGCGAAGGAAGTCGTTGGGGGCATAGCGCCGAAAGGCTTCCATCGCTTCGTATTCTGCCAGGCCCAGACGGTTGTACGTCTCCGCCAGCTGCCGGCCGCGGTCCTCGGTGCGTTGCCAGAATTCCCGACGGTCATCGCCGAGAAACAGAGCCTGGTCCTTTTGGCTCTCGTGCCGGAAAATCGCGCGGCGCCGGCGCAGCACTTCCTGCGGGCTGAGCGGGACGGCCATGTCGATCTCGTCCGGCGGCCACTCGGCCCAGGCCCCGCGGTACAGCCACAGTTCGGCGTCTTTCACCCACGCCGCATTCTGGTCCACCGCCAGCGCCTCGCGCAAGGCCCGCAGACACAGGCGGTGGGTGCCGTGCGGATCGGCCAGATCGCCCGCGGCGTAGATCAGGTGCGGCTTCAGCTCCGCCAGGAAATCGCGCATCACCTTGACGTCGGCTTCGCTGATGCGTCCGCGGCGTTGTTCGCGATAAAAGGGCAGATCGAGAAAATGCAGGCGCTCGCGCGGCACGCCGCAGAGGCGGGCGCCCGCGGCGGCTTCCTGGCGCCGGATCAATCCCTTCCAGCGGGTGAGTTCGGCCGACGGGGGAAGATTGCCGGTTTTTTCGTAGGCGGTGCAGAGCTGATCCACCTCGTTCTTCGCCTGGGGGTTCGCGAGCTCCGCTTCGCCGACGAAGCGCAGCGTGCGCCAAAGGCCTTCGTCCGAAACGGCATTGGCGCCGGACACCTGATAGGCGATGTGGACTTCATGCCCGTGATCGGCGAGCCGACACAACGTGCCGCCCATCGAAATCACGTCGTCGTCCGGGTGCGGAGAAAGCACCAGCACCCGCTTGGGAAACACGTTCGCGGAGGGGGCGCGCAGCGGCCGCACCGGCGCATCGCCCGGCTTGGTTTTCGCCGGATCGCGACCGCCCGGCCAGCCGGTGATCGTGTGCTGCATCTGGTAAAAGCCCGCGAGGTTGGCCTCGTAGGCCGAGCCCACCACGCGGAGCAAGTCCTGCAGGCCCGCCTCGTTGTAGTCGTCGTCCGTCAGTTTCAGGATCGCCTTGCCGCGCTTTTGCGAGAGCCAAAGGATCGCGCGGCGGGTCATGCGCTCGTCCCAGGCCAAACCCAGGTCCTCGAGCGGGGCCACGAGCCAGGGGGTGCGGATGCGCGCCAGTTCGCTGCCGGCGGCGTGATCCAGGACAAAGCGGGCGGCGTCGTGCTCCTGAAGAAACGACGCGGTCGCTTGCGGGGTCACGGGACCCTCGACGGCCGTTCGGACGATCTGCGCCTTGTGCTCGCCCCAGCCCATCAGGACCACCTGGCGGGCTTCCAGGATCGTGCCGACGCCCATCGTGATCGCGTACCGAGGCGTATGCTCTTCGCCCCCGAAATCGCCGGCCGCATCGCGACGCGTGAGCGGATCGAGCGTGATCAGGCGCGTGCGCGAACGGCGCGCGCTGCCGGGCTCGTTGAAGCCGATGTGTCCGGTGCGGCCGATGCCCAGAATCTGAAGATCGATCCCGCCCGCGGCGCGAATCCGGTTCTCGTACGCCTCGCAGTGCGCGGCCAATTGCGACAGCGGCAGGGTGCCGTCCGGCACGTTCGTCTGTTCGCGCGGGATGTCGATCTGCGAGAACAGATGCGTATCCATGAACCGCCGGTAGCTTTGCGGGTGCCCCGGATCGATGGGGTAGTACTCGTCGAGATTGAAGGTGGTGACGTGGCGGAAACTGAGCCCCTCTTCGCGGTGCAGCCGGACCAATTCCGCGTAGAAGCTGAGCGGCGTCGAACCGGTCGCCAGACCGAGCACGACCTTCTTTCCCTCCTTGGCGCGGGAGCGCAGAAGCGCGGCAACTTCCGCCGCAATGCGGCGTGAACCTTCGTCGCTGGTGGCGAAGAGATTCACCGGCACGTGCTCGAAACGGCTGGGGACATTGACCGCGGCTGGACTCATCACGGCAGTATACGGGGCGCTGTAAGTTAAAAAATGGCAGAAATGACGATGTTTTTAACATTTATGATAATATCGCCGCCCGTCCATTGACTTGGGCCGCCTTTGGGTCTCGAACGCACGTGTCCGAAATTGCCATGTCCTCGGCCAGTCCCGCCTCCGTTTCCGCCGCGTCCGCTCCTCTGGAGCGGCTCGTGGATCTGCTGCCCTCGCCGCTCCGTCCGCTCCACGGGCGCCGCGCGTCGCCGCTGGCGCTGCCCGACAACATCATCTGTTTTTGCCGGCGCTCGGCGACCGATCTGAACCGCCCGCAGCGCGGGCGTGCGCTTCATCATCGATTCGTTCTGATCCTGGCCCTCGAGACCGGAGTGACGGTCTGCGTCGACGACCGCATGATCCGGCTCCATGCGGGCGAAGGTGTGCTTGTCCTGCCGTTCCAGTTTCACGATTACGCCGACGCCGAGCGGGAGAACCTGCGCTGGCTTTTCGTCACCTTCGATCTGATCGACGCCGGCCCGCTGCAAATGCTGCGTTTCCGTCCGTTTGTGATGACCTCGGCCGTGCGGCAGATCGCCGCGGAACTCGTGGAGGCGTACCTGACGCCCGGGGAAGCGGATCTGACCACGCTGCTCCTTTCGGTGCTGCTGTCGCGCATCCGCCAGGCCGAGCCGATCCGGCTGCGCCGGCCGCGCTCCTCGACGGCGCCGGGCCTGATCATGCAGGTCAATCAGCTCGCGCAGAGCAACGATCACCCATTGAGCGTGAAGGCGATGGCGCGTTCGCTCGGCATCAGCGCGAGCCATCTGCGCGCGCGCTTCCGAGCCTCTTGCGGCGTCAGCATCGGCCGGCATTTGCGCCGCCTGCGCCTGGAAAAGGCGTGCGGTCTCCTTCGCCTGAGCCAAAACCGCGTGACGGAAATCGCCGAGGCCTGCGGATTTTCATCGATCTACAGTTTCAGCCGCGCCTTTCGCAACGCCTACGGCGTGCCGCCGATGGCTTACCGCCACGGCGAGCGTGCGCACCGGGCGAACGCGCGAGCGGCGGCGAGCTGAGCCTCAGCCCAGATCGATCGCCGGCAGCGTGGCGGCCGCGATCGCCTGGCCGTGGCGCTTCAGCCCTTCCTCGGGCAGATGCAACGTCGCCTTGTCCGCCACTTCGGGAAATTCGGCGGCGAGCACGGCGCGGGCGGCATTCAGAATCCGCGCGCCGGCCGGTCCCGCGGTGACCCCGCCGAACACCAGCACGTGGCGAAAATCGTAGAACTCGGAGTAGTGGGCGATCGCGTAGCCGAAGCAGATGCCCAGCGTGTCGTAAACTCGCTCGGCGCGCGCATCGCCCGTGCTGAGGGCCGCCTGCACCGCGGTGGTCTGCTCCGCGGGCGACATCTCGGCGGGGAAGCCATAGCCGGCGGCCGCGGCAAAACGCGTCACGCCCTGCTGGGAAAAGAACGACACGCCGCAACCGCGGTCGCTGGACCACTCGTCCTGCGGGCCGTCGAGGCGATAGTCGACCGGACTGAATGCCAGCTCGTTGAGCCAGGGCGTGATGGAGCCTTTGGGAGTGACAAACCCGCCGGCCTGGCTGGTTCCCATGGATATGCCCAGGACCGAGCCGGCCCCCAGGGCGATGGAACCGGCCAGCGCAGCGACATCGCCGTCGTTGGCGACTTCCAGCGGCACACCGCCCCAGCGCTGCTTCAAGTCGAAGAAAATCTTGCGCACGCGCTGCTCGAAATCCGCTTCCGAGACGCCGCGAAAGAGCGAGGCGACGCGGACCTCGTTGTCGACGTAAATGCCGGCCGCCGCCCCGCCGATGGCGTCGACGCGCGGCAAGTGTTGGGCGGCGCGGCTGATCGCCTCGTCGATCGCGCTATAGTGGTAGTTGGGATCCGTCTGGAAATACGGTTTCCAGGGCAGTTCGCCGGTGAAGACGGTTCGGCCGTCGAGCGTCGCGGCGACCTTCCGTTCGCTCCCGCCCAAATCGAAACCGATGCGGCAGCCCTGGGTGTGCCGCCCGAGGCTGAGCGGATAGCTATAGGCTGGAGGCAAATCCGCGATCGAAACCGAGCGAAGGGAAAAAGGACGGCGATACACCCTCTGCCCCATGAAATGATGGTCGAAGGCGCGCTCGCCGGCGGGGGAATAGATCTTCCCCAATTGGGCGGCCAGGCCAGGACTTCCTCCTAGGAAAACGGTGTGAGCGCCTTGCTGCCAAAGGAGCGCTTTGAGAAGCCGTTCCGCATGACGGACATTGAGGTGGCTGGCGGGATGCGAATCCGGGAGAATCCGGGTCTCGAACCGCGACACGCCATCCGGCCGTTCCAGAGCGAAAACAAAGGGCTGGGAACCCGGGTCACCGTTGACCATTGCCCGGAAGGAACGGTTCCATTTTGCCGCGGGCAAAAAGGTGGGATCGAGCGGGGGAATGATCGCGGGGACTGCCTGAAGCACGACGTGGCCATCATAGCTTCCCTAGGTTCCGCTAAAAATGGCACATGCGATGATTCTTTTGCCAAAAATGATTAGAACCGTTGTCATAGGGCTGCGATGGTCCCACCTCATTCCAGGCGCACAGGCGCTGCTGTACCCTGGCACAGCGCCGAAGAAGGATATCGGCTCCTGCTGGCGAGCATGCGCGACTGCGCGTTCATCATGCTCGACGCGGACGGACGCATTGCCACCTGGAACGCCGGCGCGGAGGCCATCAGCGGTTACGAAGCGTCCGAGGTGCTGGGCAAAGCGCTGACGGTTTTCTATGCCGAGGAGGATGCGGCCATTCCCGCGCAGGTGCTCGAGTGCACGCGCGAAAAGGGCCGCCACGAGTTCGAGGGCTGGCGCGTGCGCAAGGGCGGCCGCCGCTTTTGGGCGCACGAAGTCGTGGCGGCGATCCACGACGAGAATGGAAATCTCGTCGGCTATTCGAAACTGACCCGCGACCTCACGGAGCGCCAGTTGGCGCAGCGGGCGATCGAACAGAGCTTCGATGAGCTGAGGACGCTGCAGCAGGAACTGACCGAGCGAAACCGCGAGCTGGAAATCGAAACCGTGCGCGCGAACGCCGCCAACCGGATGAAGAGCGATTTCCTGGCGAACATGTCTCATGAGCTGCGCACTCCCCTGAACGGCATTCTTGGATTTTCCGAACTGCTGATCGACGACAAGGCCGGGGCGCTCAACGGCGAGCAGAAGGAATATGTCGGCGACATCCATACCTGCGGCCGGCATTTGCTGGGCCTGATCAACAATCTGCTCGATCTGGCCAAGATCGAAGCGGGCCGCATGGACATGGAGCCTGAACCCATGTCGCTCAATGAGGCGACGGATCAGGTCAGCCGCACCCTGCAGTCGATCGCCCGCCAAAAGGTGATCGAATTCGACACGGTCGTGATCGCGGCCGAAGACGTGGTCACGCTGGATCCCCGCATCTATCGCCAAATCGTTTTCAACCTCGGCGCCAACGCCATCAAGTTCACGAATCCGCATGGACGCGTTCGGCTGGAGGTGACGGACAAGGGCGCCGTCGATTGCATCGAGGTGCGAGTGCGGGACACGGGCATCGGCATGACCTCCGAGGAGATCAGCCGCCTCTTCGTGCCGTTTCAGCAGTTGGACAGCGGGCCGGGACGACGACACCAGGGATCCGGCCTGGGGCTCGTGCTGACGCGTCGGTTTGCCGAACTGTGCGGCGGCAGCATCCGCGTCGAAAGCGCCAAGGGCCAGGGCACCACCTTCACAGTCACGCTTCCGCGTGGACCGAAACCCGAGGCATGAAGCGGGTGCTCGTAGTCGACGATGACGCCATCAGCCGAAAGCTGACCTCGAAAATCCTAGGATACGCGGGTTACCAGGTTGAGCAGTCGTCCAATGGACTCGAAGCGCTCCAGCTCATGCGCACCGCGCCGCCCTGCCTGGTGCTCGTGGATCTTCAACTTCCGGCGATGGACGGCCTTGAACTGACTCGCTGCGTCAAGGCGGACCCCTCGACCCGTCACATTCCAGTGGTGGCCGTGACGGCTCACGCCATGAAAGGAACGGAGCAGTCCGCGATGGCGGCGGGCTGCGACGGCTTCATGACGAAGCCGCTCGACACCCGCCGGTTCACCCAGGTGATCGCGTCTTTTCTGGCTCCCAGAGCCAAATGACAATCGAACCGGCCTGGTGCACCGCGCGCCAGTGCCCCGAAGGATTCGCCGGCGGAAAATATTTGTCCTCGAACGGGAAAAAATCGGCGTAGAGCGCATGGTGCTTCGCGGCGGCGTAGTCCGCCACGTCGCGCGACTCGCTCGGCGCGCCGACAAACGCGAAGTGCACCTGCGAGTAGTGCATCAGGGCCCCCGAGGTCACGCTGCTGATCACAATCGCATCCGCGGGGGCGTGCGCCGCGAGCCATTCGGACGACTGCTCGTAGGCGACGTTGCCCGCCGCGGAATTCAAAGTGCCCAGGCGAGCGTCCGCCACGAACAGCCAGATGCCGGCGAACAGCGCGAGCGCCCCCAGCAGCGGCCGCGGCAGCCGCGGCGGCAGGGCCAGCGCGGCGGCGCACAGCCAGATGGGAACCGTCGGAAGAAGAAAACGCAGGTACCACCAGGTTTGGTGCGTGCAGTAGTAGGCGGCGTAAAAGCACAGCAGCGGAAGGGTCCAGACCACGATGAGACGGCGGGTGGCGACACTCAGCCGGCGAAGAAACGGCGCCGCCGGCGCGAAGAGGATCAGTGGCGTGAACTCGATCGGAAACCAACGGGCGTAGTGGGCAAAGGTAGGCCCGAGCCATTGCCGGCCGAAGAGCGTCGACGTGTCGCCGTACCCGGTCGTCCAGGCATGTCCGTACAGCCGTTGATTGCACCAGGCTTCAACCATTGCGAAGGGCAGGGCGCCGGCGAGGGCGTGCAGCAATTCCTGGGGCCGCCAGGAACGGGCGAGCAGGACAGCGGGCAGCGCCAGCACATTGCTGGGCCGGATCATGACCGCGGCGGCGAACGCGACGCCGCTCCACGTCGGCCGTCCCCGCTGCGCCGCGACGACGGACGCAAGCACCCAAACGAGCGCCGGGACGTCGCTCATGGGCTGCACGCCCATGAACAGGTAAACGGGCGAAAGGGCGAGCGCCGCCGCCAACGCGAACGCCCACGCCTCGCTCGCGGTGAGGCGGCGGGCCAGGTGATACATGAGGACCAGCCCCGCCACGAGGTGGGCGAGTATCACGACGCTGATGGCGAACCTCTCGGGCAGGATGCGCATCGGGCCGCTGAACAGGAGCGAGAGGCCGAGCGGATAGGTGGGAACCAGCCGCGCCGGCAAGCTGGCACCCAAAGTGAAGCCGAGCGGAACGAATCGGGCAGCGTGGAGCATGCCCGCGTCCGACGGGCGGGGCAGGGGCAGCGACAAATGGCCGTGGGCCAGCATTCGAGCGCTGTTCAAATAGCCCGACGAATCGGCGCCGCCCGCGTAGGTGTCAAAATAGGGCAGGGTGATGCCGACGTAGGCCACCAGCGCCAGCACCGCCCAATGCGAGACGGACATGCCGCCCCCCGCACGGCGCTGCAAAAGCCGGGCGGCGTCCGCCAGGCCCAGGCTCGCAAAGGCGGCGGTGACGGCCGCCACCGCAAACAGCCACCAGAAATGGATGAATTTGCCCGCGGCGCGAACGGTCCCGTCATACGCCGTCACCGCCTGGACCTGCACCGATCCCTGGACGGAGAGGGTGAACGGGGACGCCGGCGCCAGGAAATTCAACCGATGGGCGACGCCGTCCATCGCCAAATCTCCGCCATAGGGCGGAAGCTCGCGTCCCGCCGCATCGCGGAGCGCGATCCGGGGCTCCGCGCCTGCGGTGCGTAAGGCAAGGACGGATACGTAGGGCAGCCGGGTCGCATAGGGCGGCTGCAGCGGCGCGACGGCCGCCGGATCGGTCTCCGCCATGGCGAAGTAGTCCGGCGAAACACCGATGGCGGTCACCAGCAGCCGCAGATCGAACGCGGCGACGCCGAGCGCGACGAGCGCGCCGGCCGCCAGAAAATTTCCGCGAAGAACGGCCGGCATCACGAGCCCGACCAGCAACGCCAGGATCGCAGCCACGATGAAGGTGGTGACCACGATCGGCACCCACAGCTCAATCTGCGTCCCCGCCGGTTCCGCCGCTCTCAGGCGCAGCGCCAGGGTGGAGAAGGCCGTGGTGGCCGCCAGGCCAGCCACCAGCCATCGGCGTGCGGAGAGAGGGGACATCGCCAAAGCTCATGACAGCCAGGCTATCCGGGTGCAATCGCCACAAACCTCACTTGAATCCGAGCTTCCTCGGCGTAGCGTCTACTCTGATGCGCGCGATTCGGATCCACGAAACGGGAGGAGCAGAACGGTTGCAATGGGACGAGGTGCCGGTGCCGGAACCGAAGGCCGGGGAGGTCCGCATTCGGGTCGAGGCCGTGGGCGTCAACTTCATCGAGATCTACCAGCGGTCGGGACTTTATTCCATTCCCCTTCCGGGCGTGCTCGGCCTGGAGGCGGCGGGCGCGATCAGCGCCGTGGGCCCGGGCGTGACGGGCTGGGCCGTCGGCCAACGGATCGCGACCGTCAAGGCCGAGGGAGCCTATGCGCAGGAGACGATCGTGCCGGCGGCGCACGCGGTCGAAGTTCCGAGTTCGGTGACGGCGAAACAGGCGGCGGCCGTACTGCTCCAAGGCATGACGGCGCACTATCTGGCGTATTCAACCTACCCCTTGAAGCCAGGCGACACGGCGCTTGTCCATGCGGCCGCCGGCGGCGTGGGCCTGCTGCTGATTCAAATCGCCAAGCGCTGCGGCGCGCGAGTGCTCGGGACCGTGGGAGATCCCGCCAAGGCCGCCCTGGCGAAACAGGCCGGAGCGGACGAAATCGTCCTCTATCGGCAGGAGGATTTTGCGGCGGCGGTGAAGCGCCTCACCGGCGGCCGAGGGGTCGACGTCGTGTACGATTCCGTGGGCAAGGACACCTTTGAGGGCAGCCTCAATTCGCTTCGGCCCCGGGGAATGATGGTGAGCTACGGGAATGCCAGCGGGCCGGTCCCGCCGTTCGCGCCGCTCCTGCTGACGCAGAAGGGCTCGCTCTTCTTCACCCGCCCTTCGCTCGCGCACCACACCCTCACGCGCGAGGAATTGATCGGACGGACCACCGCGCTCTTTGGATGGATGAAGGCGGGGCAATTGGACGTGCGGATCGGCGGTGAGTTTCCGCTGGAGAAGGCGGCGGACGCACACCGGGCGCTCGAATCGCGCGGCACGACCGGGAAGCTGCTGCTGATTCCATGAGCAAATGGCGCCTGGCGGCGGCGTTCGCGGCGGCGGGCCTGCCCTTGCCCGTCGTTCACGCGTGGGAGATAGTCCAGCCGGCCCGGGCGCCGGATGACCCACCGACCCCGGTGGTCATTTGGGTCGGGGGGAGCTCCCCCGGGCCCAAGACGGTGGTCAATGCGGGTTTCGTCTGCGAGGAGCTGCCGGCTTCCGCCTCCGCTGCGGATATCCAAGGAGCGCTCAAATCCCTGCGTGCGTCGGCTTCGGCCCATCACGTCGATGCCGATCGGGTCGCTCTTTTCGGCGACGGCGCGGGTGCGGCGACTGCCCTGATGGCGGGTCTGACGGCTGATCCAGCTGCGCCGCTCTCCGCGTTGGGCGTCCTCAGTCCCATCGCCCCGGAGCAGGTGGAGGCGGTGCGCGCGGATATCCGGCCCGACGCGCCGGCGATATTTTTGACGGAGGGGCAGGATTTGAGCCGAACCCTCACCGAATGGGGAGTCCCGTATCGTATCGAGGGAAAGGAGACCGCCTGGCGGCGCGGGCTCATCGACTTTCTCCATCAGAATGTCGGCTATCCCGCGCATGGCCTGCCGCCGGGACCGGCGATTTCGTCCCCGCGCCTGCGGATGGATCTGGATCCCGGCTGGCGATTCTTTCGGCACGACAACGACCACGGCGCGGACGTCGACTGCGACGATTCCAAATGGGATGCCGTCAGCCTGCCGCATACCTGGAACGCCCGGGACGGGCAGGATGGCGGCGCGAACTATTACCGCGGGGCGGGCTGGTACCGGCGGCATCTCAATTTGGACGCCCCTTGGTCGGGCAAGCAGATCTACCTGCAATTCGACGGAGCGTGTTTCCAGGCCGACGTGTATGTGAACGGGAAAAAGGTCGGCACGCATCTCGGCGGGTTTGCCCGGTTCCGGTTCGACGTGACGGACTCGCTCCAGCCCCGCGACAACGTGATCGCCGTGCGGGTGGACAATAGTGCCTTGGGCATTCCGCCCACGTCCGCGGATTTCACCTTTTTCGGCGGACTCTACCGTTCGGTCAGTCTGATCGGAACCGATCCGATTCAGATTTCGACCACCGACTACGGCAGCGACGGAGTGTTCGTGGATCAGACGATGGTGACCGCGAAGCGGGCGGACATTTTTGTGCGCACGGATGTCGAGAACTACCAGGACAAGTCAGCCGAGGTCGACGTGCTGGCGGTGGTCTACGACGCCGAAGGCCAGGTCGTCGCGCACGACACGATTCGCCAAGGCATGGGGGCCGGCGACGGCTTTGCCGCCGCGCAGAAAATCTCATTTGAGCACCCGCACCTCTGGAATGCCCGCGCTGATCCCTATCTGTATACGGTATTGGTCACGCTGCGCTCGAAAGGGCGGGTGCGGGACGCCGTCGCCGTTCCGTTGGGGTTGAGATCGGTGCAGGTCGACGCGGACCGGGGCTTCCTGCTCAACGGCCATTATCTGGATTTGCACGGCGTCAACCGCCACCAGGATCGGGTCGACCAGGGATGGGCCATCTCCGCCGCCGACGAAGCCGAGGATTTTTCGATACTTTCCGACCTGGGCTGCACGGTCATGCGCACCTCGCATTACCAGCAGAGTCAGAGCTGGTACGAACGCTGCGATCGCACGGGCATCGTGGTCTGGACGGAAATTCCATTCGTCAACGCGGCGCTGCCCGATCCGTCGTTTCTCGCCAACGCCAAACAGCAGCTGCACGAACTGATTCTCCAGAACTATAATCATCCCTCGATCTGCTTTTGGGGCGTGGGCAATGAAACCAAGGGCGCCGCGGCGAACCAGGACGTGCAGGATCTGGCGGAGCTGGCCAAGACCGAGGACGGCTCGCGGCTGACCACGCTCGCATCCAACGAAGACGACAAGCTTCCGAAGAACTGGCATACCGACTTTACGGGCTTCAATCATTACGACGGCTGGTACGGGTCGACGTTGGACAATTGGCCGACGTTTCTCGACGGCGTGCACAAACGGCATCCGCACTCGCCGATCGGCATCAGCGAATACGGCGCCGGCGCCAGCATTTATGAGCATGCGCTGCCGCCGCGGCCGCCGAAACCAGCCGGCCGCTTTCACCCGGAGGAATACCAGGCCTATTTCCATGAGCGCGTCTGGCCGCAGCTCGCCCAGCGTCCGTTCATTGGGGTGAAACTGATCTGGTGCCTGTTCGATTTTGCCTCGGACGGCCGCAGCGAAGGCGATCACGTGGGACGCAACGACAAGGGGTTGGTGACGTACAGCCGTCGGACGATGAAGGACGCCTACTACTACTATCAGGCCAATTGGTCTTCGCGCCCGGTGGTGGCGCTGGGCAGCCGGCGATTTCTCGTTCGGCATGAGACTGGAACGGCGGTCAAAGTCTATTCGAACGCCCGCACCGTCGAGTTGTTCGTGAACGGAAAGTCGCTCGGTGAACGGACGGGAAATTACGGCGTCTTCGATTGGCCGCAGGTGCGCCTGGCGCCCGGCGGCAACACGGCATCCGCCGTGGCCCATTTCGGCGCCGAAACCGTGGCGGATGGCGCCACGTGGGTCTGCGACGTCAAAGGGAGTAAGTAAAACAATCCCTGCGCGCTTTGCCTTAGCTGCAGTCGGGGGCGTTGACCCGGCAGATCCGCTTTCGACGTCAAACGCGGATGACGATTAGAGCGCATGGGGACCATGCGCTCCACCCGCTCGGGATATGCCTGCCCACAGCCCAGTTGCCATCTCACCCCAACCCCCTAGCGTGCGACCATGGCCACGATCTACGAAACCCTGCGAGCCGACATCGTCACCGCGATGAAGGCCCGCGATTCCGCGACCGCAACGACCCTGCGCACCAACGACGCGGCGATTCAGCGCGCGTCGATGGACCAGTCGAAGCCGATCGACGATGCGCTGGTCATTGCCACGCTGCGCAAATCGGTCAAAAATCTTTCTGACGCCCGCGATGAATTCGCGCGCGGCGGCCGCCCGGATCTGGTCGCGGCCAACGACGTCGAAATCCGCCTTCTCGAAAAGTACCTGCCGAAGCAGTTCGGCGCGACCAAGCTCGACGAACTGATCACCGCGGCGATCACGGAAACGGGCGCCGCCAGCAAGAAGGAGATGGGCAAGGTGATCGGCGCCCTGAAGAAGCACCCCGACGCCGCCCTGATCGACTTCGCCGCGGTCAGCAAAGCCGTCGGGGCCAAATTGCCCTAGTTCCGGATCCCGGTAGCCGGGGGCGCTGACCCCGGCAATCCCGCTTCCGACGCATTAATCGGAAAGCTCCTCGAGGGTCCGTCCCTTCGGCTCCGGCAGGAGAAACCACGTCACGGCCAGCCCCGTTACGCAGGCCGCGGCGGCCGCCGATTCGGCCCCCAGCAGCCCTTTCCAGTGCATCAGGTAGGGAAACAGGAATGTCCCCACAAAGCCTCCCAATTTGCCGACCGCGGCCGCGACGCCGTGACTGGTCGTGCGCACCTTGACCGGAAAGATTTCCGAGGGATAGACGAACGTGGTCGCGTTGGGCCCGAATTCCGTAAAGAAAAAACTGATACCGAAGACGGCCAGGAATGCCCCGGCCCGATGCGTCAAGTCGGGAACGAACGCCAGCAGGGAGAACGTCGCTGCCATCATCAGGAATCCGATGCACTGGATGGTCTTTCGCCCCAGCCGATCCATCAGCCCGGCGGCCAAACCGTACCCCGGGGCCGCGAACAGGACAAAAATGGCGAGCTGGCTCAGCAGCTTGTGCCGCAAATCGTGGTTCCCTCCGAGGACCGAAAGCACCAGGGGGCTGGAGACCGTGTTTCCATAGTAGGCCGCGTCCATCAGAAACCAGGCGGCGCTGGTCCCGATCAGATAGAGCAGCAATTTTCGGCTGGCGACCAGTGTGGCGAACCCGGACATGAAAGTCTGCTGTTTCGCCTCTCGGCGGGCAGCTTCGAAGCGAGGTGTCTCCTTCAGATGGCGCCGCTGCCAAAAGACCGCTAGCGCGGGGACGGCGCCGAAGCCGATGAGAATCCGCCAGACTATGTTCGGGGAAAGATGGGTGGCCAGAAGCGCCGTCGCCAGCAGCGGGCCAAAAATCAGGCCGGCGGCCTGCATCCACCAGATGCTGTTGGCGCAGGCGCACGCGATGGCGCCCGCGGCCAGGACCAGCACCTCGACCCCGTAGATGCGTTTTCGTCCGAGTATGTCGGCCACGCGGCCAAACGCGAAGGCGCCGATGGCCGAAGCGAGCAGCGCGGTCGATTCGGTCAGGCTCACCTCCAGCTTTCCCACGTGCCACAGCGGCTTCAGGATCGTCATTACCACGCCGATGATGAATAGGTCGTACGCGTCGGTGAAAAATCCCATCCCCGAAATGAGCACGATCTTCCAATGCTCATGCGAAATGCCTGCCTCATCGTACTCTTTGAAACTCGGAACCGAAGTGGCGGGAGAAAGCGACATGGCTCTCTTGGACCGGGCCCACTCCGAAGTGGGGAATGCGGCTTTGGTCACGATCGTGTGAAGTCGTGCCCCTTTTTGTTTGCCGCTCCCCCTCCGCATTCTTTAAACCTGTCCCCTTGTCCCGCCTTCCGGGCCTCAGTTCGGACGCTTAGCTCAGTTGGTTAGAGCACGTGCTTCACACGCACGGGGTCACTGGTTCGAGTCCAGTAGCGTCCACCATCTTGTGCTCCAAATATTTACGCATATTTTTTGGATTAGTCTCAGCACCTAGTCTCAGCACGGCCGCCTAAATTCACTACCGTTCACCGATGTCGGCGGACAGGATCGGGGAGCTTCCCTTTCCGTTCGGATCGCGCTAATCAGGAAGCATATTTGTGCCCGCTACCCTGACATTGGAGTTCGTACTTGCGTATGTCGCCGAACATGCCGGCGCCAAGCTGCTGACCCTCCGCGACCGAAAGCCATTTCGCATCCAACCGTCGAAGGCTGATGGCGTCCGCTTTGATCGCCCCGACGAAACCTACGAGACGATTAAGACTGAGGTTTTGGAGGACTGCATTTCGGTCTTCAACCGTTTGACAGTCGAGGAGCGCCGCCACCCGTCAAAGTATCCCAAGAAGATCTTCACGAGTTCGTACGTTGCCAGCTTGTTGGTCGCGGCCAGCGAGGCCGAAACCCCAGTGGCCATTTTGGCGCTCAAACCTGAAATAAAATCGCAGGTGTACGAACTGGTCGGTCAGGCCGGATTGGACACAAGCGACTGGTCAAATTTCAAGGGAAAAGACCCGGCGGTGAATCCGAAATACTGTTACGAATGGGCGTTTTGGAATGAAGCCGGGCGGATTGTGCTCTGTCTCTGGTATGTCGCGATGCGCCACGAAAATGGCGAGATCGTCCAGCACTTGAACTATCGAGACGTGGCGCTGCGGTCCCAAGGCAATCGAAAGAGTCGTGCTCAACGGATGGATCGGGCGCTTCAAATGGCGACGAATCGAAAGCTCCCAATAAGTGTGATCATTATTGACGGTATCAGACGGGGGGACGACGGCGCAGCCGCGTCGAAGGTGGCCAGACGCACTCTCGATCCTGTTCCATGGTCCGTGGCAGCCTACGATCGGGAGACGGGAGCATGCCGGCTGATTCGAGGGCGTCCGCCAATCGAATTCGCTGACCAATTTTCTTCAGGCGTGGATGAACTTCCGGGAAAGCGCTCCGTCTCTGGTGAAAGCTTTATTCGGAATCCGGCTGTTCGCCGCAATGTTCTCTCACGCGCAAATGGGGTTTGTGAAAGCTGCGGGAAGGTTGGCTTTTTGATGGACGATGGACGGGTCTACCTTGAAACCCATCACATTGTGCCGCTTGCCGAAAATGGCCGAGACTCTGAGCAAAATGCCATTGCGCTTTGTCCCAATGAGCACCGCGAGGCGCATTCCGGCGCGAAGCGGATGGAGCTGCGTAAATTGTTCACCGAATTGATCTGCAAAAAATCGGCAGAGACACCGAAATGCGCTTAGTCAGGACAGTCTCCGTCGTTCTTCTTGGAGCCCTGTCGTTCATCGCTTTCTACTATTCGCTCTTTTGGGGCTGGGCATCCGGGACGGGGACGCACGACAATCTTGCTCTCAAGAGAGCCAGCAACATCGCGCTTGCGGTGTCTTTCGTTTCCTTTTGGGGCGCAATCGCAGTCTGGTTTTTCATGCGCTCCTTGATGAGACGTAAGGCTGCCGCCGAGCTTGGCTCTCAGGCCGCGCGGTGAACTGACAGGCCGCCGGGAGGCAGGGGCGATGCCCTTCAGGCATGCGATCATTGCGCTGACTGCTGGATCACTATTTTTGCGACAAATGGCTCCGACGGGTCGGCCAGCGCTTCGTAGTCCGGTGGCAATTCGCGGAGTGTTTCGAGGCGGAACTGTCTTATGTCGCCGAGCAGCTTTGGTAGATTACGTCCGTAGATTTCGATTTGGTACTCCGCGAATGTTAGGACGATCTTGGAGAGGTCGGAATGGAAGCGGCTGAAGCGAGCCCAAGCGAAACCCCAAGATTCCCCGTTTGCCAAGTCTATGGACAACATAGCCGTTGGGTGGCCTCCGGTATAGCATCGGTAGCGCGGGTCGCGGGATCGGAGGGCGTCCCCCGGTTGTAGGCTCATATCCGCATCCCCCTTTGTTCCCCCTGGCGTTCTCGTTGTTCGACGAACTGGTGCATTCGGGCGAGGTCGATCATCTCAGCCGTGCGATGGGAACGGCCGGGGACGTGCATTACCTGGATTGAATCGGCACGCACCACGTCCACCGCTAAATCGCGCTCGCCGCTGCGCTGGATATTTAGGCGTAGGCGCTCCTTGTCGGGCGTGAGCACCACGACCCGCTTCCGTCCGCGCGAAATCCCGACGTACCATTGCTGCCCGCTCGTGGCGGCGCGAATGCCGGCGTCGGCCAAGATGACTGTGTCCACCGTCTTTCCCTGGGACGAATATGAGGTAACGGCGTACCCGCGAACGAAAAGCCGCTGAGACCGCGCGAGCGTCTTTGTCTCCCCGCGTTCATCGGCGACCACTAAAGTGCCCGATGCCTCGACGCGCGTTACCGTGACCAACTCGCCGTTGCGCAGCTTCGTCCCTTCCACGCTCCGGCCATTGGCCTTGAGTTGAAGGCGGTCGCCTGGGGATAGCTCCATTTCGACCGCCTTCGCGACCGTGAATCGGTTCACGTAGCGATAGCTCATGGTCGAACGCCGACCATTTTTCACCAGGACCACGCCGTGTTGGTCCGCCCCGGCGATTTCGTACAGCTCGCCCTTCGCGAAACGACCGTAACCCTTCAGGAATGCTGCCCAGTGACCTTGCTCGTAAAATCGGGGGTCGCATCTCTGAGCCTCATCCCGGTCCACCGGATGAAAAGTGGCCATGCTTGCCCCATCCGCCAATTGCCCGTTGGCCCGCAACGCCGCTCGGATGGCATCGTTTACGGAATGGACCTCACTCCACGTCTGGGCGACGACGAGCGGGCGCTCGCCTCGGGCCAGGGCCGTCAGGTACTCCCCGGCTATCGCTTCTCGCCTGGGTTCGTCCGGGAGTTCGCGGACACAGCCCATTTTTTCCAGCCGGTCGAATGATTCGACGATTTTTCCGTCCGCCGCCTCTTTCACGGCGGCGCGATACTGGCGGATGAAGCGTCGCTCGTCGATTGAACGGGCCAGTCGCGGGTCCTGGCGTCGGACAGTTCGAAGGGTCGCCACCCGTGGATGGGCATGTTTTTCGATTGCCCGGAGGGCGTCGGATGCCGCCACGGCCCCGTGTTGGCGGGTGTCGCCGGAAAGGATCAAACGTCCGTCGTGCGCTTTCACCAGCCGGATCAATTCGCGCAAATCACGACCGCCGACTTGGCCCGCCTCGTCTAAAATCACGACTGCACGTGGTGGTAGCTGGCGGACGGCCAAGGCATGGGCCAGTGTTTGGGCCGGCAGGCCATCGCTCTCCAGATCATGCGCCTGCTGGCGCTGCGGAGCGAGCACCACCACCGGATGCCCTGCCTTCGCGAGACCCTGTTGGATTTCGGCGATCGTCCGAGTCTTTCCAGTACCGGCACCGCCTCGGAACACCGTGACAAAATCCTCGCTTGTCAGAATCCGACGTGCTGCCCGGGCCTGTTCCGCCGACAAAGCGGCATCGGGTTCAAAGTCCGGATTGAATCCGGCAAAGCAGTTTCGGCCGTCGCGCACCGCGAGCACGATCTCGAGTTCGAAGCCGAGTAGTTCCCGGGAAGTCAGCTTCCGGCTGCCATCCTGGCGCACGTACCCCCGTTCCGCCACGGCGCGGCCGAGAGCGGCAAGGTCGAAATCGTGGCCGCGACCGCGTGCAAGCGCCGCTGCCATTAGCTCATAATCGTTCACTACTGCCCTCCGCTCGAACAGGTGGGCCTCGGCCCAGGTCACGGCCGCGCGCACATCCATCGTCTCTCGCTGTGCCTCGGCGGGTGACTGAAGCCTTCGTAGGCCGTCGCATTCATCAGCTTCGAGTTGGGTCCGCCAATAGTCCCTGAGTTCGTCGGCAGTCGCATTCTTGACCTTGCGCCGCCGATGCTCATGCGCGATCCGGGTCCGTAACTCGCCGAGGTCGCCGGAATAGCCTTCGGCGACCTGGCGCCTTGCCTCGGCCACGATCTGATCGTGCCGCTTCGAGAACCGAGCAATGACGCATGCCGAGACGCCCTTGATCTCGAAGTCGCGGGCGTTGTTCTCGATCTGGTATCCGAACCCGCGAAGGCCCTTGGCCATTTCGTGGTAGTACAGGTTCTCTACGAATTTCTGAGCGCGGTACATGCCCTCCGTTTGCAGGGCCTTCCACCGACCCTCAACCGAGTCGAACGTCGCGTTAAAGGCGACGCAATGCGTGTGCAAATGCGGGTCCAGTTCCCTGCTCGTGTCGTGCCGGAAGCAGGCCACGGCCAGGTTGCCGGTCACCCGGGAACTTTCCTGCCGGGATCGCCGGACCCGTGTCTCTGCGAACCGCTCCAGTTCCGCGAGTGCCGTCCGCACCGACCGTTCGTGCAGCGCGACGATCCGGGTGTCCTGGCAAAGTGCGACCACCGAAACGCTCTTCGGCGGACTAAATGTGAAGTCGTGAAAGATACGACGGTTCGCCGCCTGCCTGCCGTCTTCCCAACGGAGAGTATTCCGTCGCTGGGTTAAACGGCCGCCGCTCTGCGGGTTCAGCCCGTCGCAAAGCGCGAGGAAGTCCCGCTCGCGCACGGGCCCGGAGAGCCCCAGCATCTCGGCCGCCTTGCCAGCCCACTCTCCCTTGACCTGCTTGCCTTCGGAGTAGTAGTCGCCGACGCAGAGGTGCTCGCGGAAGTATTCCCGAGCGTTTTGCAGATTCAGTTGTGGCTTCGGCCTCAGCATCGAGCGAAATCACGTAAGTCTTGCGGTGGAGTCCGGCTTCGCGTGTTACCGTGGGAACGCTTCGCGTTCCCTTTTTTCTGGCAGACGCATTACCCCTTGTTGAATGAGCAATGAATCCGACCGTTCAATACGGCATGCGTGAACATCTGTGCCAGCGCGCCCGATCTCAATTCCGACGTACTTGCGAAAGTCGATCAGGCCGTGGACGAGCGCGGAGGACGGACGTTTCACCTTCAGAGCGCCGGAGTGATCGCCTCGGCGGAACGCCGAATGTAGTCGATGACCGACTCGAAAACTACGAGTCGAATGCCACGCATAGCACCTCGTTGGCGCACCGCGACCATCTTGATCTCGCCCGCGGCGGCGGCCTTATAGTACCAGCCGCGCGAGAGACCAAAATGGGGATCTCGCTTGCCGGGAGGCGGAAGCCGGAAGAATTCCGGACGGGGTGTGACGGGCTGGCCGCCAGGGACAATGTCATTCGCGTTCATCATGAGTCCTTTCATTGCTGCGGTTCACCTATGCCTCAGCGGCCGGCTCGGACAATGGCGCACGCCTACAGAAAATGGGGTAGACCGCCTCCCCCTTTTACGGTAGGCGGACGGCACACGAGGCTACGACATAGGCCCCTCGACACCGGGGATATTCGGGCACAGATCGGTCCTCGCGATTCTCCTCTGATGAGCCTTGCTTGCTCGACGACGACCGGGTTATTCGGCAGGCAGGAACGATGCAGGAGTACCTGTTATTACCGGTAGGGACGAGGGTGGTCACGCGTGAGCCAATGGAATGCTTCGATTCCGGAGGTGGGCCGAAAATGCTTAAGCCGGTGGGGTCGGTAGGCGTGATCGAGAAAATTCCCACGGACGGCGTCCATCCTTACGTCGTCCGGTTCCCGGACGGACGGCATGCGGCGATCAAACGACCACAGTTGACCATCTTGAAGCAGGTGCATGGGGACGAACTCGCCGAAGCCGCGGCGGCGCTTTCATCACATGACCTCGCCGAATTCGTGATCTATCGGTGCGTTGTCGGCTCCCGCGCGTTCGGCCTGGCTGGCGAAGAATCAGATACCGATGTCCGGGGGATCTATCTTCCGCCGGCTGAAGTGGAGTGGTCGCTGTACGGCGCTCCTGAACAGCTCGAATCGGCCGATGACGAGGAATGCTTTTGGGAACTGAAAAAATTTCTGGTCATGGCCCTAAAGGCGAATCCGAACGTCCTCGAATGCCTGTACACGCCGCTCGTACTCGATGCGAAGCCCTTGGCTCAGGAGCTTCGGTCCCTTCGCTCCATTTTTCTCTCCAAGTTGGTTTACAAGACCTTCAATGGTTACGTCCTATCGCAATTCAAGAAGCTGGAGCAGGGCATCCGTGCGAGCGGAGAGATTCGCTGGAAGCACGCGATGCATCTGATTCGGCTGGTACTAAGTGGAATCCGAGTGCTTCAGAATGGAGAACTCCCAATCGATGTCGGTGAGCACCGGGAGTCGCTCATGGCCATTAAGCGCGGCGAACGGAGCTGGGCCGACGTCAATGCATGGCGGCTTCAACTTCACGCTGAATTCGAAGCGGCGTTTGTCGCCACGCGATTGCCTGAACGGCCAGATTACGCCGCAGCGAACGATTTTTTGATTCGAGCCCGCCAAAGCATGATTCAATCTTCATGACTGTGAACTATGCCGACGATCCGCGCCTCCGGGCGGTCTGCGAGGAGCAACCGTATCCCCTGTTGTTCGCGACCATCAGCGGCGCCCATCTCTACGGATTTCCCTCACCCGATTCCGACTACGATCTCCGTGGGGTTCATCTGCTGCCCTTGAAGGAAGTTGTGGGGCTGCATGCGGGAGACGAGACCCGGGAGATTTCCGAGAAACGCGAGGGCTTGGAATTGGATCTCGTAACGCATGATGCGAAGAAGTTCTTCGGACTCATGCTGCGACCGAATGGCTACGTTCTTGAGCAGCTATTCTCCCCGCTGGTGGTGATGAGTCATCCCTTTTTCCCGCGCCTGAAGGAATTGGCGCGTGGCTGCATCACCAAGAATCATCGTCACCACTACCGAGGATTTGCGGAGAACCAGTGGAAGCTCTTTTCGAAGGAGAATCCGCCGCGAGTGAAGCCTCTACTCTATGTTTATCGCGTCTTACTGACCGGTATCCACCTAATGCGCAGCGGCGAAGTGGAAGCGAATCTTTCCGTTCTGAACCGCGAGTTCCAGCTCCCATACGTCGATGAGCTGGTTGAGCGGAAACTACGGCATGCCGAGAAGTCACAGTTGCCGAACGCGGTGATCGATTTCCATCGGGGTGAATTCGATCGATTACTCCTGGTGCTCGAAGAGGCTGCTGAGCGCTCTAGTCTGCCCGATGCCGCTGTTGCAGGAGATGGTTTGAATCAGTTGCTAGTCGACCTTCGGCTGGGCGATCACGGTCGCATAACGAGCTAATGCCGTTGTTCGCCTGACTTGTTTAGAGATTTGTCTGAATTGAGATCAATGTCGATTAAGACACGAAGAAAAATAAGGTGACGATCTCTAAGTGCGTTTAGAAGTTAGAAATGAAAAAGCTAGATAAAGTGCGATAATGCTCGATATTGATAGGGCATGGGAGTCTTAGAAATCATCGCAGAACGACGCCTAGGGGCCAAGGAATTGGCTTCGCATCCTCGCTTGCGCGCAGCTCTGGAACGGGTCGAGCAATCGACGCGGCGGGTGGACGTCGACGAAGACGAAAAGGCCCGAATCACGTCGATCGTCGATCTCTGCTTCGCATATGAGCGTGAAACTGATCCCGAGGAGAAAATGAACATCCTGCGCACGCTCGAAGAGATCAGCGCGAACGAGCCGCTCGAATTGCCGTCAGAAACCGTCGATCAGTGGGAGGCTCAGCTGAATTCAACGGATGCCGCTTTCGCTAAGGAATCCGAGAAAGCAGATCATCGCATGAAGCTGTTTCTGCGAAAGTACTTTTCGCTTCGTGGAAAGGCGGGGTTCGAGACGCAAGCCGCCGTTGCGGAGAAAACGGGACTAAGTCGCAGCTACGTTGCCGTTATCGAAAGCGGCGAGCATTTTCCCCAGCAGAAAACCCTGCAAAAGCTGGCGAGAGCTTTCGGCGTCGATGTCGCCGATCTACTTCCCTAATTTCCATGGATCGGCTCCCGATTTAAGGAGAGCCTTGAGTTGGCGAATCCGATGATTGCTGCGCTCGATATCGGCGGCCGATATCTTATTTGTCTTCTTCCAGAACAGGTCGACCACATAGATCGTTCGAGACGGTTCGTGTACCCAGAAGATTGACCGCAGCCAGCCCTGCGGATTGATCGCTGGAGATTCGATCCTCAATTCTATTCCGTCGCCGCAGGGACCGATGCTCAGGTCCGGTACATCGGGATAGAATCGCAGGCCTTTCGAGAGCGCGATGGCCTCACGCAATTGCTCCCTGTTCAGCAGCTTGACAGCGTCCCGCTGGACCCTGGGAAGGGGGAGTACACGATATCGTGCTTGGTGCGCCAGCGCGGTCATTCCGTCAATCCTCGCAGGGCTTGCCCGATCTTGTTCCAGCCCGTGCGGGTGACGACGTAGGTGCGGGGGGTTTCATTGTGGATCCAACCGGACTTGATTGCGTTCTTAATGTCGCGCGGGAAGTTCGCGGGCGGACTCTCTTTTGCCAGCTTGAAGGTGTCGTCCATATCGGCGCTCCGCCACGGGGTTGTGCCACCGCGGGCTTCGAACCAAGCGCCGAGGAGGAGGATTTTTTCCGGGAAGCTGTCCCATTTGAGCTGGTTCAGCAATTCGGCCCCGCCGAGCGACCTGAGCCGTTCTTTGATTGACTGCTCGGTCTCGCTGCCGGAAGCGTCGCCCGACGAGGCCGCGGCTTCTGGCATGGCCGTTACTGATGCCTGGATAGCAGCGACGGAGTCGTCGCGCTTCTCCTGGATCAGTTGGATCAAAGACGGGAGAGCCTCGTCTTTGAGGTTGGCCGAGAGGTTTAACCCTGCAGCCTGGATGGTGATCTTGAAACTCATAATACATACATAGTACGAAGAATGACGACAAATGTCAAGTTCATTGTATTATGATGTATTATTATTCGGTTAACCAATGATAACCATAGTGTTCTGTTGTGACGCACGGAAGTGTCGCTTCAAACATCTCGAAATGGGACACTTGATTGCAAGCACCCCAGGGCACGCTACGCTGATCACGAGGCCAGTAGGGGTAACTTTCTGAGAGCGAGCCTCTTGGCTCGATAATCGATATGGGTGTAATGGCGGCTGATCGCCGCGCTATCGTGGCCGATGATGTCCATGGCCACAGATTCTGGGACGCCCGCGTTCTTGAGTAGGCTAGTGGCCGTGTGCCGCAGGGAGTGGAACGAGATGTCGCTGACTGATCGGCTCCGGGAATGACCGACCCCTGTCTCTTCTCTCGACCGGGAATCGGCCATGCTGGCGGCAACAAGGATGCCGTGGAATTGTTGGGACAGCCGGCTATTGTCAGCGGCGGGATGAAATGAGTCTTCTTCTGGCGGAATGAAAGTGACCAGCGGGTCGGTGGATTTACTTCCCGATTCCAAATAGAAATATCTGCTTCGGGCCGGGTGGATTTTCTTCCCGCCGGAGGCGTTCTTCGGAT
>DASXYY010000018.1:0-115284 GCA_036502225.1 Opitutaceae bacterium | reverse complement strand
CACTTGCGGATGGTCTCAGGGGACGCCACGGTGATCGAGACGCAGTCAAACGGACTCTCGTCGACCCCGAGGGCGGAACGGGCGTCGCTGCGTGTGGTGCTGCTGGCGGTTTCGGAAGGTTGGATCATAATGCTCTGGTATCCAATTATTTGTTAAGGGATGGGGCGCGCCGGCGGCTTAGGAGCCGAAGGAGAGCGCGTCGCGCTTCTGGAGTTTGATGTCGAGGCCGAGGGACTGGATCTCCTTGATCAGGACGTTGAACGACTCGGGCGTGCCGGCCGACAGCGTGTTGTCGCCCTTGACGAGCGATTCATAGATCTTGGTCCGTCCCTGGACGTCGTCGGATTTGACGGTCAGCAGTTCCTGGAGGGTGTGCGCCGCGCCGTAGGCCTCGAGCGCCCAGACCTCCATTTCGCCGAAGCGCTGGCCGCCGTACTGGGCCTTGCCGCCCAGCGGCTGCTGGGTGACCAGGGAGTAGGGACCCACCGCACGGGCGTGGATCTTGTGCGAGACCAGATGGTTCAGCTTCATCATGTAGATGTAGCCGACGACGACTTCCTGATCGATCTTCTCGCCGGTGCGGCCGTCGTACAGGCCGCTCTTGCCGGAACTCGGAAGCTTCGCTTCGCGCAGATATTCGCGGACGCGCTTTTCGGGAATGCCGTCGAACACGGGCGTCGCCACCTTGAGGCCGAGCTTTTTGCAGGCCCAGCCCAGGTGCGTTTCCAGCACCTGACCGACGTTCATGCGCGAGGGCACGCCCAGCGGATTGAGGCAGATTTCGACCGGAGTGCCGTCCGGAAGGAACGGCATGTCTTCTTCGGGCACGATTTTGGCGACCACACCCTTGTTGCCGTGGCGGCCGGCCATCTTGTCGCCGACTTCCAGCTTCTGCTTCGTGGCGATGTAAACTTTGACCTGTTTGATCGCGCCGTCGGCCGAGCCTTCGCCCGATTCCACGGAGCCGACCTTGCGCTCGCGGTCGCCTTCGAGCTCGTCGAACTTCGACTGGTACGAGCCGATGATCTCCATGATCTTGATCCGCACGGGCGAGGGATCGATCTGCACGTGCTTGGAGACGGCGGCCAGCTTGCGCAGGAGGGTCTTCGTGATCTTGCGATTGGCGGGGATGATGACCTCGTTGTTCTCGCCGTTGATGACGTCGAGCGGGATCTTTTCGCCGAGGAGGATGTTGGACAGCGCTTCGGTCAGACCTTCGCGCAGCTTGTCCATCTGCGTCTTGTAGTCTTCCTGGATCTGCTTGATCTGGCGGCGGCGATCCGAGGGAGACAGCCGGTCCGTCTGATTGTCGATCCGGGACGACACCTTGACGTCCATGATGATGCCGGCGACGCCGGACGGGACCACCAGCGAGGTGTCCTTAACGTCCGCGGCCTTCTCACCGAAGATGGCGCGCAGCAGCTTTTCTTCCGGCGCCAGTTCGGTTTCGGACTTGGGCGTGATCTTGCCGACGAGAATGTCGCCGGGTTTGACCTCCGCGCCGATGCGGATGACGCCGTTGTGGTCGAGGTTCTTCAGCGCTTCCTCGCCGACGTTCGGGATGTCGCGCGTGATTTCCTCGGGCCCAAGCTTGGTGTCGCGGGCGGTGACTTCGAATTCCTGGATGTGGATCGAGGTGAAGATGTCTTCCTTGAGCACCTTCTCGGAGATCAGGATCGCGTCCTCGAAGTTGTAGCCGTTCCAGGGCATGAACGCGACGAGCACGTTGCGGCCCAGGGCCATCTCGCCATGGTCGGTCGAGGGGCCGTCGGCAATGATTTCGCCGGCCTTGATCTTCTGGCCCCGGCGGACGATCGGCTTTTGGTTGAAGCAGGTGCCCGCGTTCGAGCGCATGAACTTGCGCAGCTCGTACACGTACACGTGATTCTTGGGATCGTTCTTGAGGTGACGCGGCACCTCGCCGTCCTTGGTGACGATGATGCGGCGGGCGTCCACGGACGCCACGACGCCGGCTTCATCGGCCACGACGACGATCTTGGAGTCGCGGGCGACGCGCTCCTCGATGCCGGTGCCGACGAACGGCGCCTCGGCCTGCAAGAGCGGCACGCCCTGGCGTTGCATGTTGGAGCCCATCAGCGCGCGGTTCGCGTCGTCGTGCTCCAGGAAGGGAATCATGCCGGCGGCGATCGAGATCACCTGCTTCGGACTGACATCCATGTAGTGGACCTCATCCGCCACGACCTCAAGGAACTCGCCGTCCTGGCGGACGGTGACCTTGCCGACAAAGTGGCCCTTGTCGTCGATCTCGGAATTGGCCTGCGCGATGATCTTCGCCTCTTCCTGATCGGCGGTCAGGTACTCGATCTTGTCCGTGGCGCGGCCATCCTTGACCACGCGATACGGCGTCTCGATGAACCCGAATTCGTTGACGCGGGCGTAGGTCGAGAGGGAATTGATGAGGCCGATGTTCGGGCCTTCGGGCGTTTCGATCGGGCAGATGCGGCCGTAATGCGACGGATGGACGTCGCGCACTTCGAAGCCGGCGCGCTCGCGGTTGAGACCTCCCGGCCCGAGGGCGGAAAGGCGGCGCTTGTGCGTCACTTCGGCCAGCGGGTTGATCTGGTCCATGAACTGCGAAAGCTGGCTGCGGGCGAAGAAGTCGCGGATGACCGTGGTCAGCGCCTTCGGGTTGATCAACTTCTGGGGCGTGATCGAGTCGACGCTCTGATCGTACATGGTCATGCGCTCGCGGACCAGACGCTCGGTGCGGCTGAGGCCGACGCGGCATTGGTTGGCGAGAAGCTCGCCCACGGTGCGGACGCGGCGGCTGCCCAAGTGGTCGATGTCGTCCACCACGCCCTCGCCCTTCTTGAGGCGGACGAGGTACTTGGTGGCGGCGACGATGTCCGTGCTCTCCAGGATGCGCTGCTCAAGCTCGGCCTTGAGGCCCAGCTTCTGGTTGACCTTGTAGCGGCCCACGCGGCCGAGGTCATAGCGCTTGGGATCGAAGAACAGGCGCTTGAGCAGGGCCTTGGCGTTCGCCGTGGTCGGCGGCTCGCCCGGGCGGAGGCGTTTGTAGATTTCCTTGAGGGCTTCCTCTTCGTTGCGGCTCGGATCCTTCTTGAGCGCGCGGATCAGGGCGCCCTCGTCCACCGCGGTGTCGATGACGCGGATGGAGGCGATCTCGTGCTTTTCGAAGGTGCGGACGATCTGCTTGGTCAGGGGCTCGAACGCCCGGGCCAGGACCACGCCCTTTTGGGCGTCGATCGCGTCCTCGACCAGGACGAGCGTGGAGACGTTCTCCATGTCCAGAGCCTTGGAGACCTTGAGGTCCTTGATCTCGTAGAAGAGGTTCAGGATGTCGACATCGGCCGAATAGCCGATGGCGCGCAGCAGGGTCGTGATGAGGAACTTCCGGCGGCGGCGGCGGCGATCGAGGTAAACGTAGAGCAGGTCGTTGTTGTCGAACTGAACCTCGAGCCACGTGCCCCGGTCGGGAATGATGCGGAAAGAATGAAGGAGCTTGCCGTTCGGATGCGGCGTCACCTCGAAGGCGATGCCGGGGGAACGGTGGAGCTGGGAGACGACGACGCGTTCGGCGCCGTTGATGATGAACGAGCCGCGCTCGGTCACCATCGGAATCTCGCCCATGTAGATGTCCTCGTCCTTGATGAAGTCCTCTTCGCGGAGCCGCAGCTTGACGTACAGCGGCACGGAATAGGTGATGCCTTCACGGATACACTCGATCTCGGTGTTCTTCGGGTCGCCGAGCGTGTAGGAGACGTACTCCAGCACCAGGCGCTCGTCGTAGGACTGGATCGGAAAGACCTCCTTGAAGACGGCCTCGAGGCCCTGCGGCTTGCGCTGCTTTTCCGGAATGCCCTTTTGCAGGAAATCCAGGTAAGAGGTGATCTGAATCTCGATCAGATTCGGCGGCTGGATGACTTCGCGGAGCTTACCGAAATTGACGCGTTCAGAGTGTGTGCGGTCGGCCATGAAATGGATCCTCGGGAGTTAGAGACGGACGAGACAGACGAAAAAAGCGGCGGCGCCGGGGTCTGCGTCGCGGTTTATTAACGAACTCAGAAAAGGCAAAAAGGCAAAAGCACCGCAGCCGGCCCCATTAGGGCCGGCGGCAATGCCTTGAAACTGTGGGTATTTAAGGACGGGTGATTTTCTGCTGTAGCCGGGGGCGCTGACCCCGGCTGTTCTGCGTTCAACGTCGCAGGTGCCGGGGTCAACGCCCCCGGCTACAGCAGAGTGCAGTAAGCCTTACTTTAACTCGACTTTGGCGCCAGCGGCCTCGAGCTTCTTCTTGATTTCCTCGGCCTCGGCCTTGTTGACGCCTTCCTTGACCGGCTTCGGGGCGCCTTCGACCAGGTCCTTGGCTTCCTTGAGGCCCAGGCCCGTGATCGCGCGGACTTCCTTGATGGCGCCGATCTTGTTGGCGCCCGCTTCGACGAGGACGACCGTAAACTCGGTCTTCTCTTCGGCGGGAGCGGCAGCGGCGGCGGCAGCGGGGGCGGCGGCAGCGGCGGCGACCGGAGCGGCGGCGGAGACGCCCCACTTCGCTTCGAGGTCCTTGACGAGGCCGGCGATTTCGAGAACCGACTGGCCGGAGAGCCACTCGATGACTTGGTCTTTGGTGATGTTGCTCATGGTATCTATTTGCCTCGCTTAGCAGCCCCGGGAAGGGGCGAGTTTAAGGGACGTATCCCCTAAGCGCGGACGTTGGATGGTTAAAAAATTCGGATGCTTCAGCCCGCGGCGCGGACCTTGGCTTGGAGGACGTTGGCGAGCGCTTGCGGCACCGCGTTGAGGACGCGAACCGTCATCGTGCCCGGCTGCGAAACCAGGCCGAGGAACTGGGCGCGCATCACGTCGAGCGACGGCATGTCGGCGAGCTGCTGCACCTGGGCGGCGGTGATGAGCTTTTTGCTCAGCACGCCAGCCTTCACTTCGACCTTCTGCTTGTCCTTGAAGAACTGCTTGAGGATCTTGGCGACACCCGGCGAGTTTTTGCCGCCGACGATGAGGGCGGTCGGACCGGTGAGCGCGCTTTCCACGTCGGGCAGGCCCAGGGCCTTGGCCGCGACGCGCAGCGAGCTGTTCTTTATGACGTGGAATTCGGCCTTTTCGACGGCCAGTTTCGCGCGCAGGTCGGCGACGTCGGAGACGGTCGCGCCGGTGTAGTTCGTCAGGATGACGTAGTCGGACTTCTTGAGGTGCGTCTGCACCTCATCGATCAAATATTGTTTTTCCGCTCTCATGGTCGGGCCTCAGTATTTGCTGTATTCGGTGGACGCGACGCGAACGGCCGGGCTCTGCGAAGAGGACAGCACGACGGTGCGGATATAGTGGCCCTTGAACGCGGCGGGCTTCGCCTTGCCGATGGCTTCGATGACGGCCGAGGCGTTCTCGACGATCTGGTCGGCGCTGAACGAGCGCTTGCCGATGCCGACCCCGATGTTGCAGGTCTTGTCCATCTTGAATTCCACGCGGCCGGCCTTGACTGCCTTGATGCCGGCGGGGATATCGTCGGTGACCGTTCCGCTCTTGGGATTCGGCATGAGGCCCTTCGGTCCCAGCACGCGGGCGATCGTACGGACGGTCTTCATCGCCTCGGTGGTCGCGATCGCCACGTCGAAGTCGAGCCAGCCCTCGTTGATCTTCTGCATGAGTTCCTGCAGACCGGCGTGGTCGGCGCCTGCCGCGAGGGCGGTCTTGGCATCGTCGGTGAAGACCAGGACGCGGACCTTCTTGCCCGAGCCATTCGGCAGAGGCGTGGTGCCGCGCACCATCTGTTCGCCCGCCGTCGGATCGACGCCCAGGCGGAAGGACAGCTCGACGGTTTCGTCGAACTTGGCCTTCGGGAATTTACCGAGGATTTCCACCGCTTCCTTCAGCGGGTAGTCCTTGGCCAGGTCGGCGACCTTGACCGCGTTGCGATAGCGTTTGCTTTGATTTTCCATGGTGGGTTGCGGTGGTAGCGCCCTCGTACTGCGTTCGGAGGGCTCCCGCGGATGTGGTTACGAAAAGTGTTCTTCGCCGAGGTGGACGTGCTCGACTTAGTCGACCACTTCCAACCCCATATTGCGGGCCGTGCCGGCAATGATGCGCATTCCGGCCTCTTCGCTCTTTGCGTTGAGGTCCTTTTGCTTGATCTTGACGATCTCGAGCAGCTGCTTGCGGGTGACCTTGCCGACCTTGTCCTGATTGGGCCTGGCTGAGCCGCTGGCGATATTGGCCGCCTTCTTGAGCAGCACGGACGCCGGCGGAGACTTCAGAATGAACGTGAAGCTCTTGTCGGAGAAGACCGTGATGACGACCGGAAGAATCATTCCATTCTGGTCCTTGGTCTTGGCGTTAAATTCCTTACAAAACGCCATGATGTTGACGCCCTGAGCACCCAGCGCGGGCCCGACCGGCGGCGCGGGGTTGGCGGCTCCGGCGGGGAGCTGCAGGCGAATGTAACCCTGAATCTTCTTGGCCATGATATTATATAAATTGGGTGGCGCGCGTGGTCCCCACGCGCAAGACGTCGCTTTACTCAGTGATCCTCTGAACCTGCCAGTACTCGAGCTCGACCGGAGTAAACCGACCGAAGATCGAAACCGAAACGCGAAGCTTGCCCCGCTCGGGATCGATCTCGTCGATGCGCCCGCTCAGGTTGGCAAACGGGCCGTCGTTGATTTTCACCTCTTCGCCCACCGCATATTGCACCTTCGGCACTTCCTTGCCGTTGGCGGCCTCGATGCGGGCGCGAATCTCGTCGATTTCCTTTTGCTGCAGCGCCGCCGGATGTTCTCCGCCGACAAAACCGATCACTCCGGCGACTTCCTTGACGAAGTACCAGGGTTTGTTGATCAGCTTGGCGTCTTCACCGTACAGCAGCATCTGAATGAAGACGTAGCCCGGGTAGAGCTTGCGAACCTTCGTCGACTTCTTGCCGTTTTTTACCTCAGAAACCACTTCCGTCGGCAGCAGCACCTCGAAAATGGAGTCGTCCAACTCCTCGGCCTTTTTGAACCGTTCGATGTACAGCTTCACCTTGTTCTCCTGCCCCGAAAGGGTGTGCAGGGCGAACCATTGGGCGCCGGCCGGAGCTTGAGTTTGGGCGCTCATGAAGACCAGCTCGTCAGCAGGTCAACGACCTGAGAAACCGAGAAGTCGCTGATGGCGGTGAAGAGGCCAAGCAGGAGCGTCGACGCGATGACGATAATCGTCGAATCGATCAGCTCGCTGCGAGTGGGCCACGTCGCCTTCTTCAGTTCGTCGAACATTTCGACGAAGAAGATGCGAGTGCTGCTAAACGGGTTTTTCATGAACGGCGTTGAGAATGGCAGGGGCGGAGGGAATCGAACCCCCAACCAACGGTTTTGGAGACCGCTACTCTACCAATTGAGCTACACCCCTGTGCGCCCGAAGCGTTATTCCGTGATCTCGGTGATGCGGCCGGCGCCGATGGTGCGTCCACCTTCGCGGATGGCGAAGCGCTGGGCTTTTTCCATGGCGATCGGAACGATCAGGTCGAGGTCGACGTTAATGTTGTCGCCCGGCATGATCATCTCGACGCCCTTCGGCAGAGTGATGACGCCGGTCACGTCCGTGGTCCGGAAGTAGAATTGGGGACGGTACCCGTCGAAGAACGGGGTGTGGCGGCCGCCTTCGTCCTTGGAGAGGACATAGATTTCGGCCTTGGCCTTCTTGTGCGGAGTGATCGACTTCGGGGCCGCCAGGACCTGGCCGCGCTCGATGCCTTCCTTTTCAATGCCGCGCAGAAGCACGCCGACGTTGTCGCCGGCCTGGCCCTGATCGAGCAGCTTGCGGAACATTTCGATGCCGGTGACGACGGTCGAGGTCGTGTCCTTGAGGCCGACGATCTCGACGGTATCGTTGATCTTGACGATGCCGCGCTCGATGCGACCGGTCGCGACGGTGCCGCGGCCCGTGATCGAGAAGACGTCTTCGACGGACATCAGGAACGGCTTGTCGACTTCGCGGACCGGCTCCGGAATTTCGGAGTCGATCGCGGCCATCAGCTGGCCGATCGCCTCGACGCCTTCCGGCTTGTTCTCGAGGGCGGCCGTGGCGGAGCCGCGGATGATCTTGGCGGCCTTGCCGTCAAACTGGTACTTGTTCAGGAGGTCGCGGATCTCTTCCTCGACGAGGTCGAGGAGGTCCTTGTCGTCGATCAGGTCGACCTTGTTCAGGAAAACGACGATCTTCGGAACGCCGACCTGGCGGGCCAGAAGGATGTGCTCGCGGGTCTGCGGCATCGGGCCGTCGGCGGCCGAAACCACCAGGATCGCGCCGTCCATCTGGGCGGCACCGGTGATCATGTTCTTGACGAAGTCCGCGTGGCCGGGGCAATCGACGTGCGCGTAGTGGCGCTTGTCGCTCTCGTACTCCACGTGGGCGACCGAAATCGTCACGATCTTGGAGGCGTCACGAACCGTTCCGCCCTTGGCAATGTCCGCGTACGACTTGAACTCGGCCAAGCCCTTCTTCGACTGCACCGCCAAAATGGACGTGGTCAGAGTGGTCTTGCCGTGATCGACGTGGCCGATCGTGCCGACGTTCACGTGCGGTTTTTTGCGTTCGAATGTTCCTTTAGCCATGGAGTGTGAGACTGTTGATTGTAGTAAGAGAAGTTTCTAAAACCTAGCGACCCTGGAGCCCAGAACCGGATTCGAACCGGCGACCTCGTCCTTACCAAGGACGTGCTCTGCCAACTGAGCTATCTGGGCGGACAGAGACTGGCGGTCAAAAAACGGAAAAGAGGGAAGAACGTGGAGATCGGGTTTCCCCCCGTCAACAGGAAACTCGGCCCCGTTCCAAAAAAGGGACGCGGGCGCTACGGGCCCACGGAAATCCGGTAAAAGCCAGCCCCAAAACGATGCCCTTCCGACAGCACTTCGTCGAGCTGTTTTTCGAGCGGCTTGGACGGCACGGCGCCCACTCCCGCCGGTACGGGCTCGCCGACGACTCCGTCCGGGGCAACCGTGACAAAAAAGGTGCTGGGTTGAACCACATCCGACGATCCATCCGAAACCAACGGCTGTGACAAGGCCCGAGCCAGGATGATTCGTCCCGTGGTCATGTCCGTCACCTCAATCCACCCCGAGCGCCTGGGTAGCGTTGGCGGTGTCAAGTCCTTACGTCCAAATCCGAGATCGGGATTGCCGGGTGGGTGCACCTGCAGCGCTTCGGCCGGGGAGGCGGGCGCCGGCATGGGGGCCGGTAATGTAAGCCGCAGATCGTTAGAATGAAACGCGAATTCCGGAGGTTCGCGCCATGCCAGCTGCGAAAAGGCGACTGCGTTGCCGGCAGCCGCGGTGGTACGGGTCGCCGCAGTCAAGGCCGACGGCAAAAACAGCACCGACGGATCCATCAATCGGGCCTCCGCGGCGATCGCCGGCTCCGGCTGCAAACCTTCCCAAGCCACCTGCAGCGCGGGGCCCCGGGCCATTCGGGTCGGACCGGCGGCAATGGGCACATCCAGGAGCACAAACGTGACGCCCGCACCAATCAGGCCGCCGATCACCGCAAAGAGCCAATCGGATTTCACGGCGCGGCCGGCTCGCGCGCGGCGATGACCGTGCTCGTGTATCCTGCGCCGCTGGCCGCACTTACAATCTGAGCAAGCGTGGCAGCCGGAAGCCCGCCATCGGCCAGAATCAGCAGCACCGGACGCACCCCCCGTGTCGCAAAGGCGGTCCGCGAGGACGCCTGTTTGACTCGGAGCCAGGCTTCGAGCTGCGCCAGCGTCATCAGGCCCTCCGAGGTCAGAATCTGGCCGGATGCCCGAACGCTGACATAGGCGGTGGCCGGAACGGCGCCCTCCCGCGCTCCGACGGCTTCCGGCAAAAACGCGCCCGGCAGGCCGGGCGCGAGAACGAACCGCGAACCGAACGCAATGAAGAGCAGTGCAACCAGGCCGACGTTGATGAAAAAAACGTACTCCAGGCGCCGCGGCGGCGGCGCCAGCCGGGAAGCCAAATCAAGGGGCCGGGTGATCATTCCGTCTTTTCCGGAGGCCCGTCCCGGTATTCGGTCTGCAGATATCGCATGATCTCGTTGCCGGCCCACTCCAAGTCGCGAACGATCGCCCGGACGCGTGCCGCGAGAAAATGATGGGCCAGATGCGCCGGAATCGCCAGCAGCAGGCTGGCGCCGGTCGCGAAGAGGGCTTCCCGCACCCCGTGCGACACTTCCTCGGCGGTGGCGTAGCCGCCATTGAACGCATTCAAGGTGGCCAGGAAACCAAGCACCGTGCCGAGCAGGCCGACCAGAGGGGCCACTTGCGCGATCGCCGCGATGGACCCGACGCGCCGCTCCAGCGAAGGGAGCTCCACGAGCGCTGCCTCCTGCACGGCAAACCGCATCTTTTCCGCGTCGTCCGAAGCATGCAGAAGCGCCGCCTTGACCACCGCTCCCACCGGACCGGGCGTTTCCTCGCACACGGTGACGGCCTCCACCAGCCGCCGCTTCCCCAGGATGTTCTTGATGCCGTCCAGAAACGACGAGGAGCTGATCTGGCCCCGGTGCAGAAAGAGCGTGCGCTCGATGAAGAGGACCAGCGTGAGGAAGGCCATCGCGAGCAGAACCCACATCATGGGTCCGCCCTGAGTGAATACGCTCGCGTGAGGGGACGGCATGGACGCGGTCAGTGTGGAGCCGCCGGCGTCGAAAGCGAAAGCCTTTTTCGAACGAGCGCGGCGTCGAGCAGCCCCGCCTTCTCGCCGATTTCGAACGTGGTGCGCGCCTCTTCGGCGCGCCCCTGCGCCCGGAGCATCTCGCCCAGATCGAGAATCGAACGGGCCATCCAATAGCGGCCGGTCGATCCGAGCGCGGCCGCATGGAGCAGGAACGGATCGATCACCTCGCCAAACCAGACGTTCTGCGCCTCCGCCTCCTGGCGGCCGCGCTGGTAAAGCTCGCCCAGCTTGCAGCCGGCCTCGACGCGGATGTCGGTGCTGTCCGGCCGGGCCTGCAAGTCCACCCGCTCGAGGACATCCTGGTAGAGCGACGCGGCCTTTTCGGCATGTCCCGGGTCCGCCGCCAAGGCGCTGTGGCAGTCGGCCAGCGCCAGTTCCGCCAGCACGCGGTCGGGCGCGCGCGAAAACCGGGGGTTGTTGAGCAGCGATTCATAGGTTTGCTGCGCCAAATCGAAGCGATTGCGGCTGCGCAGGAGATTGCCCTCTTCCATGCGGGCATCGAACACCAGCGGACTGTCGGGATAACGATTGACCAGGCGTTCGATCAGCTCGCGGGCCCGGTCGAGATCGTCCGGGCGGCCCGAGCGTTCCGACAATTGGGCCGCTTGAAACAGGGCATTGTCGGCATAGGCACTGTCGGGAAATTGGTCCGCCAATTGGAGCAGGAGGCGCAGCGCCGCGGGAATCTGCCCCTGGGCCGCGCTATGCGTCGCCTCGACCAGGAACGACTCCACCGCCGCGTCGGAGCGCGGCCATTCGTCGCGCAGCCGGGCCAGCTCGGCGCGGGCGTCGTCGTCGCGGCCCAGGGAGAACAAGGCGCGCCCCTGCAGCAGGGGCCCCCAGGCGCGAATCTGCGCGCGCAGCGGTTCGGGCACGCGCGCCGTGGCCCCGTCCAGGCCGCCGGCCAGCCGCAGCGCGTCGACGTATTGCCCATTCTCATACGCCAGATCCGCCTGCAGCCACGCCATGCGGCCGTGCAGTTCCGGCGGCATCCCCGGCCCCGGCGCCTCCGCCCGGACCGAATTCACCCGCGCGTACGCCGCCCCCGCTTCCCCGTGCTGCTGCAGGGCGACCGCCAGGTTCCATTCGCAGCGCCAGCGATCCACGACGTTGAATTCCGGCAAGCGGGCCATCTCGTCGATCAGCGCGGCCGCGTGAGCGAGGGCGCCGGCCATGATCTCCGACTCCACTCGTTGGTACCGCAGCTCGCTCGAGGAAAAGCCGGCCGGCGGACGGCGGATGACGACGGCGTAGGCGGACGCCGCCGAGCGAAAATCCGCCGGGTCGCCCCCGCGCAGCCCCGCCCGAAACCACGCTTCGGCCACCACGACGCCAAAGAGCGAACGGCCGTCGGCCCATCCCGTCGCATCGCGGGCCTGCCCGGCCAGCGCGGCGGCGGCCCGATAGCGCTCCTGGTTCCAGGCCGCGCGCGTCTGCACGGCGAGCGCGTGGGGTTTCAGTTCCGAGCCGGGAAATTCCGTGAGCAGGCGGTCGGCCAGGGTGATCGCTTCGGCCGGCCGGCCGTCGTCGATGGCCTCGTTGGCCCGATACAAGAGCAGGTCGTCCAGGAGCGGCGACTTCGCATTCGCCGGAGCGCCGATCATGCGATCGAGAATGCCGCGAAACTCCCGGCGCTGCGGGTCCCGGCGCGAGGCCTCCGCCAGCATTTCCAGGGCGACGCGGCGGCGGTCCTCCCCTTCCCCGCCCTGCAGCAAGGCCACCAGCGCCGCGCGGCCGGAGCCGCCTTCGGCGCCGCCGATCACTCCTTCGAGCATCCTCAAATCGTCTGCCCGTTCGGGCCGGCCCGCCGCCGATGCGTCCGCCGGCAACCGGTCGATCTGCTCGTCGAGCAGCCGCAGCGCGTCGGCCGGGCGGCCCAGCTGCGCGAGCATCACCGCCAGGGCGCGCGCATAATCGTATCCCACCGCCTGATGCGCGTAGTGCGCGGCGGCGGATTGCGCCGACACCAGCTCCTCCGTGGTGGGCGGGGTTCGCCGCAGGGACTGCTCCATTTCCGCCAGCTTGAATCGAGCCCGAATCAGCGCGGACTGCGCGCCGCTTTCCGCCTGCCGAAACAACTGCTCGGCGCGCCCGGCATCGCCGCCATTGCCCGCCAGCACGCCCAGGAGATAGTTGTACCAGGGACGATCCGCGGCATCCAGTTGCTCGGAGGCGCAGGCCTGCGCCTCCGTTTGAGCCGCGTCGAAGCGTCGCAGCGCCAGGTCGGTCAGCCCCTGGCGCAGGTGCCACGCGGCGGCGTCACGATTGGGGGCGGCACCGAGCGCCGCCGCCGCCTCATCCGGGCGCCCCGCATCCAACAGGGATGTGGCCAGCGCCAATTCCAGGCTCTGCCGATCCGCTCCGGGGGTGCTCAGCGCTTTCTGATAGAGGGATACGGCAATCTCCGACAGGCCCATTTCCTGGGCTTCGGGCGCCGCCAGCCGGACGAAGCTCAGTCCCGCCGGGGAGACCGGGTGGGCCGGGGACGCGAACAGGGCCGGCCCGACCAGGCTCGGCTGTCCGGCCAGAGGGCCGGCCAGAATCACCGCGGCCAACGGGAGGACAAAAACGCGCACGGCCCATTGATCAAACAACGGCGATGACACGCAAAATGAAAACGCGGCTTTGCGCGTGGGCGGGATGGCATTATGCTGGACGCATGTCCACCGATCTGACCGAGCTCTACCAGCAGGTAATCCTCGATCACAACCGCCGGCCCCGAAATCGGGGCAAGCTGCCGACCGCCAATCGCGTGGCCCACGGCGACAATCCTTCGTGCGGCGACCAATGCGACGTCTATCTGCAGCTCGACGGCGATCGGATCGCGGACATCCGGTTCGACGGTTCCGGCTGCGCGATTTCCCAGGCGGCGGCGTCGCTGATGACCACGCAGGTGAAGGGGAAGACGGCCCAGGAAGTGCAGGCCCTCTACAACGAATTTCATGAAATCGTGACCACCGGAAAGGAGCCGGAGGAAATCTCGGACATGGCGGCGTTCGCGGGCGTGCATGCCTTTCCGGCCCGCATCAAGTGCGCCACCTTGAGCTGGCACGCGGCCTTGAACGCCCTGCGCGGAGACTTGGCTCCGGCCACCACCGAAACCCATGTCGACTAACACCGTTCCGATGTCCGCCGCGCCGTCCGTCCCGATCGATCTGTGGACGAATATCCGCGATGAATTCCCGGCCCTCCATCAGTCGGTAAAGGGGAAGCCGCTCGTCTATCTCGACAACGCGGCCACGGTTCAAAAGCCGCGCCGCGTCATCGAGGCGCTCGCGGACTTTTACCGGCGCGACAATGCCAATGTGCACCGCGGGCTGCATGCCTTGTCGATGCGCGCCACGGACGCCTACGAAGGGGCGCGCGGCCGGGTCGCCCGCTTTTTGGGAGCGGCGGCGCCGGAAGAGATCGTCTTCACCCGCGGCACGACCGAATCCATCAATCTGGTTGCCTCGAGCTGGGGCGGCGGCCGCCTGCGCAAGGGGGACGTCATTCTGCTCACCGAAATGGAGCACCACAGCAACATCGTGCCGTGGCAGCTCGTCGCGCAACGGACGGGCGCGCAGCTGCGCTACGTGCCGATCACCGGCGACGAAGGTCTGCTCGACCTGGAAAAGCTGGATCGGATGCTGACGCCCGACGTCAAGGTGTTCGCCTTCACGCACGCGTCCAACACGCTCGGGACGATCAATCCGGTCGCCGAATTGTGCGCCAAGGCCCGCGCGGTGGGGGCGATCACGGTCATCGACGGCGCGCAATCGGCCGGACACCTGCCGGTGAACATGAGGGAATTGGACTGCGACTTCTACGCATTGTCGGGCCACAAAATGTTTGCGCCCACGGGAATCGGCGCCCTTTACGGCCGGAAATCCCTGCTGGAGAACATGGAGCCGTATCAGGGCGGAGGCGGCATGATCGAGCACGTCGATCTGGTCACCAGCCGCTGGAAGCCGACGCCGGAGCGCTTCGAGGCCGGCACTCCCAACTTCGCCGACGCCTACGCGCTGGGCGTCGCCTGCGATTACATCGAGGAGCTCGGTCGCCGACGCATTGCGGAGCACGATCAGCGCTTGGGCGAAGCGGCCTACGCCCGCCTCGCCGAAATCCCGGGAATCCGACTGCTGGGCCCCGCGCGCAACCGCGGCGGCGTGGTCAGCTTCGCGTTCACCCACGTGCACGCGCACGACGTGGTCACCTTCGCGGACGAGGACGGCATCGCACTGCGCGGCGGCCACCACTGCAACCAGCCCCTGATGCGCAAGCTGGGTCTGACGAGCACCGCGCGCGCCAGCTTCTACGTATACAATACAGAAGAGGAAATCGCGCCCCTGGTCTCTTCGCTGCAGCGGATCGTCCGATTCTTCGGTTAGAATTTGCGCTAACGTTCAACGCGGAAGCTCCGCCACCTCCCGGCGGATACCAGCGCAATCTTCCAGCCATCCTCCCGAGTGCTGTCGCCATCTGAACACGGGTGAAAACCGTCCATCATGAGTTTCCAACCGCCTGGGCTCGGGCCGCTTCGCTCGTGCATCACGCTCCCCAAGCCAATCTTCCGCCAATAATTTTTGTAACGCATGAAATGCAAGTACAGGAATTGCCTCTTGCCCTCGGTATTGGTCGAAAGCGTTCCCTGACGATAATACCAAACATAGGGAAACCGATAAGTGCCGTCCACCCACGGAATGAACGGCGATAACGGCGTGTTGTAGGATTCGATGGCGTAGACGTTTTCGATTCCATAGTAGCCGGCGTCTTCGTCGAGACGCCGATTGCGCGACTCCTCGACATTTTCCCGCCAGGGCCTCCACACTTGGTAGCGCCGCACGGTCTTGGGATCGTTGCGCAAGAGCGATAAGTGGCCCGACACGTGAGTTCGATTGAACGTGACCAGCTCGTGCTCCCAAATCTCCGCCGCCAGACCCGATTCCAGGTCGCCATAGATCACATCGATATCTCCGAATCCCCAATAATCAAAACCGCCGACGTAATCGGAAAATATATCGCCGAAGGCGAACCGAAAATCGCAAATCTTATAGACCAAGGTGGGCGGATGCCGAAGCGCGCAAACGTCCGCGATCCGTGCGGCACAATCCGCCCAGCTCATCGAAACAAACCGGCAATTGGGAGGTGATTGCCGCGGTTGCGGACAATCGGTCACAAACAACCAATTGAACGAGCGATTGCGGCCGCACGATTCCAGAAACAGCCAAAACCATTCGGGCCATTGGCCAAAGTACGGCACGATGATGCAAGTGGAGAGCATTCTAAAAATGATACCCAAAAAACGAGATGTCTTGCCAATATAGCTGTTCAACTAGCCGCATGCTCTGAGGGCGAAAATAGTCTCGATAGCAGCCTCGCAAGGTAGGGTTCAGGTGCGGCAGAACCTGCTGCGGAATTGCTGCCTGACGGCAGATCTCGTCGAAATCCTCCTGCAGGCGCTCGTAACGGCCAACAAAGTCGACAATGATCCGGCCTTCGGGGCCGGAAAGAAACGAATATTGCGTGCGATATGGCGACCACGAGATTGCCCTCCTGACTCCTCGCATTCGGCAAAGGCGCTGGATGTCCGACACCTTGATTTCGGAAACCTCTCCAGTCTCACCCCGACGCAACCGGTCATGAAAATGACGCGAGACCATCCAGTCCCAAGGATTTCTGACAAACGCCACCTTGAAATATCCATTCCAGATTTGAGGTTGCAGGCGTGCCAACGCGACAGCCGGCGGCAGGTGTTTGGAGTACTTTCGCTCCTCTTCAGCCGTCAAAACGTAGGTGTCGGCATAAGGCCGCAGACATTGCTCGATCGAAGTTGTCCCCGTGCGGCCCGCCGCAAAAAAGATGAAATGGTGTGGGTGCGAGATCAACATTGGGCGAATCCGGACGGCACCCCCGCGCCGCAAAGTCTCCCTAGTTCCGCATGCGCGGCCTGGCCCCAAACTAGGCTTTCGTTCCGCCCGTCCCACACGATACGGTCAAAGTGATAGCGGCCGCCGCCGCGCTCGCACAATTGCCGCAACGCCTCCTTTAGGGCTGCGATTGCCACGTCCTTGCCGGTGTTCGCCAGAACATAGGCCCGCGGACTAAATTGCTCTAGCGCAAATCGCACCGCGAGGATTTCCGCCGCGAGCCGCTCCGGGGTGGGACTGAACAACCGTCCGGTCAAGGGATTGACATGCTTCTGCGTGACGCTCCCGGCATCGGCGGCCACCAAGATCGGCCGTCCGGCGCTAAGACATTCCATCTTGAATCGGTTGATCCCCTCCGGCGCGGCGGTCAGCACGCCGATCCGAGCCCGATTTATCCATTGGTTGATCTCCGCTTTGTCTTTCGGCAATCCTCGATTGGAATCCGAATCCAGATAAGGAAAGTTTACGTTGGGCGCACTCCGCCTTGCGATGCGGAGACAATGCGCGCGATAGGCGCGTTCGGCTTCCGTTCCGCCGTGCTCAAAGTGCCCCAAGTGCACGAAACTAAGTTCGGGGAGCCGAGCGGCCGCCTGAATCAGCAATTCGACGCGCTTACGCGGGCTCCAGCACGAAATTTGGATCACGTCAAAATCGGGAACGCAGGCGACGGGACGAAAAGCATCGTGATCGACGAAATCCGCCGGCCCGAACGGGAGCAAAAGCGCGTTGGGAAACCGGGCGCGAGTCTCCGGTAGAGTTGCGATGTCCTCCACCAACTTGATCTCGGCCTCCGCCGACCGATTCGGGCCACGCCAGCCGCGGCGCTCGATCACGAAGAACTTGCGCCGCAGCGCGGGGAACTGCGCCATAATTTCGTCCACGTAGTTCAGGATCAAGGCGCCCTTCTCGATGCCATCCTCGCTCGCGAGTGGCAGTTGCAATACCGCTGCGCTCAGCCACGATAGATCAAATCGGATTGGCACCGGCGGACGGCGGCTTAAACGGGATTCCACGAAGGTCCGAGGTGCCAAAGCGCAAGTCCGGCCTTGACGGACAGATTTAGGCACGGAGTTCCGAGGAGCTGAGACCATTCCAGTGCGATCTGCCGCTCACCTTCGCGGCCAATGTCGTCAAGAGCCACTGTCGCAGTCGCCCCGATATGCTTCCGGACGGCGGGCAGGCCCGGACGGCGCGAATACTTGCGGCATTCCTCGTGGGCCGGAGGGCCGTCGAAAAGGACAAGGTCAACTGGCCCGAAATCCTCCAGGGCCCGATCCACCAGCGACCGATCGTACCAGCCTTCACCCGAGTCGGTCTGCAAAGGCGCGCAAACAAACCGAATCGCTTCCCGGGAGCGGACGCTGAGCCACTCCCGCACCTGAGCTTGCCAAGCGGCCTGGTGGTCCACGCTGATGATTAGCCCGCCCATCTGCGCGACCATCGCTGCCAAAAACACGGTCGAAATTCCGCTCCCGAATTCCAGGATTCGCCGCCGGTGATTAATCATCACGTCATTGACCAGAATCTGTATTGCCGCAGGGCGAAGCGCAGCGCGGCTCCAGGGAAGGTAGCCACCGTGGATCTTTCCCAGTTCCGCCATCGCAAGAATATCGTATTGCAGGGCCAATCCTGCGCCTTGCCCTACACTTCGATAATTGGCGCCGGCGGGAAGCATTCAGCGTGCGCTCCGGCGGCGGATTTCGTCCGCGATCGATTGCGCGATCTCCCGTCGCCTCCGGTTCGCGGTCCCTCTCCTCCCGGAGGCCGCCGGAGCTTCTTTTTGCAGCACCCGGCGGAAATGGCCGGAGAGAATTTCGGCCGTCAGGCCTTCGGCGCGCAAACCAACGTTCGACGCCACCGACCGAATTAACATATCGTCCATTCGATTCGTGCCGAACGATATTGAAATCGATGGGATGCCAAGTTCCTCGGCTTCGAGTGTCGCCCCGCGGTTGCCTTTCGTCACGACCAGGTCGCTGGCCGTCAAGATCGCCTCGACTTCGTCGACGTACGGAAAGACGGTTACGTCCGACCGACCTTGGGAAGCGGCCCGGATGTTTTCGCAATCATCTCCCGCCAACCAGATAAGCCGGCGATCGGGAACTGCCAGGCGATCAAATGCCGCCGATACGAGAGAATATATCGGACTGCGCGCCTCGCTTGCCCATCCGCCAGGGACGACTGCAACCACAAACGTGTCGTCGCCAATGCCCATCCGCCTTCGGTCCTCGGATTTTTCACCGTTGGCCCGAAGTTCGCGGATCAGCGGGCCAACAAAGCGCGGGGATTGATTCAAATCCACCAACGGCGGGAATATATTTCTATCCGAAAGCACATAGATGACATCCGCGCACTTCAACGCGTCGGCGCCGACTGAGCCGGGCGGCGGCAGCCACGAGCTGAGGTAGATGCAGGGCCGACGGTGAATTTTAGCCGCCACCACGGCCGAAAACTCCTCGTGCGAAATGACCAAGTCCGGTTCATGGCGCTCCAAAACCTCATGGGCGAGCACGAGCGTGTCGACAAACCGGGTGTCGGCCGGCAGATTCAAGTCGATGCATTCGCGCCCCGCGCGGCGAAAAACGGAGGCTCCCGTGGAATAGCTGACGAAATTAAGGCGCATTTCCGGCAAGAGGGGCGCCAGCGCGTCCACCAACGCAAGGTCCCGCACCGCATGGCCATTGCCCCGGCCTCTTGAAAATAGGACAACGTTCATCGACCGGGCGGCGACATAGCCTTCGACAACCCGGCCCCTCTGCATTCGACTGACACCGATTGCCGATATCCGTTTTTATAACCTGCGTGGGATACGCGGACTTTCTGCAACGGACGCTCCCCCGGGTGGCGAAGCAATTTCAGGCCGTCTTTGTGCTGACTTCTTCCGGAGATACGCGGACCCAGGCGGCGTGTGCCGATCTGGGCGTACCAGCGGTCGTCAGCGAGGCTTGGCGCCAAAATGATGCCAATTTCAACAAATCCGCGGCGCTCACGGACGCCCTTCGGAGGCACCCTCGAGCCGACGCGGATGATTGGATTCTGCTTCTGGACGCCGATATCCTGCTGCCAGAACACCTGGATATTCAATTGAATCGCCTCGACCGCGCTGCGCTCTATTCCGTTCCGCGCCGGCTCTGCCAGACCAAAGCGGAATGGGACGCGTTTGTGGCGGGGCGGCGCGACTGGTCCTCTTTTCCGCTGGACAACCCGCCTACGATCGACGGAAAAATTTGGGGCAAGGTTCCGACTCGAAACCCCGCCGGATTGATGGGGTATTTTCAGCTCTGGCATTTCAGCGCACTGCGGGGACGCGCTTTGCCCCCAAGCCGCAATGCTGCTTCGTACGATGTCCGATTTGCCTTGTCCTTCGCGGAATCTCGCCGGCACGGGCTGCAGTTCGAGGTCCTTCACCTCGGACCGATCCGGATGAATTGGAACGGCCGCGTGTCGCCGGTTTGGGAATAGCGCTACCAGCTGGCCATCAGCCGGAATGACATTCGCATTTTTCGTTGCGATTCTCATGGTCCGGAGCGCAGGCCGCCAATTTGCGAAAGCTTCCGTTGGGCCGTTTGGACCTGTTCCATTTGCGTGAGCGCTTCATACTGACGTTCCGAAAGAATTTGACGCACTTCCCGATCCTGATTCAGCGGAATTCTGGCCGGGACTTCGCCACCGTTGGACAAACCGGCACCAGCGATCGCGCCCAAACCGGTTGGCGAAGCGGAAGCCGACGGTTCCCTTGACCAAAGTCCAACTAGCGCCGCTTTCTGTGCATCGGTCAACGGTTCGGACGTATAGCTGACCGAGTCCGACAGCGTCCGGACCAAGTTTTGGATTCCGCCACTACGCTCAAAAACCTCAAATTGCTGATACCCCTCGGCTCCGAGAATCTGCCGTAGCGAATCGTTTTCCGGCTGTTGCGCGTCGGCAACCGCGCGCAGCGCACCGCTCGCATTCCCAGCTTCCCCGGCTTCGCCTTGAAGTTGCTGCAAAACCACCGTTTTGGTTCGCTGCCCCTGGGCGATGATCTCCTCGACCTGATCAAGGCCCGCTCCCGCGAGGCCCAATTTCCGGAAGAGAGGGGCATAGCGAAGGCCGATTTCCTTCGCCTGCTGCCGGTCTAACCGCGCCAGGAATGCCGGATCCTTCATGGCGGCGACAAACTGATCCTGAAAAGAGG
Organism: Opitutaceae bacterium; assembly: GCA_036502225.1. Taxonomy (GTDB): domain Bacteria; phylum Verrucomicrobiota; class Verrucomicrobiia; order Opitutales; family Opitutaceae; genus Palsa-1447. The sequence goes on along the minus strand of DASXYY010000018.1, from coordinate 94,516 downwards.
ACCGATGCTGGGGAGCCGCGGCCGGCACTCCCTCGCCGTCCGCCATCTGGTTTTCGTCGCGGCGAAGCAGTTCCGCCTGGTCCATTCGAATCTCTCGGCGTTCAGAGTCCTTTTTCGCGGTTTCGGCCGCGAGTTCAGAAGCAACCGCAGCGCAGCGCCGCCGGAGATAAAGCGCGAGCAAGCCTTCCTCGGCCACGAGGAGTCCGCCCGCAACATATAGAATCAAGACCGCCGGGCGTGGCCAACGACGCATCACCGCCGGGGGGGGGTTGCAACCATCTTTCGCAGCTCCTTGCTCTCGGTTTGGAGTTCGGCCGCCTCAGCGACCGCGTCCGCCTGGCCGGGCGAAAAAACCGCCACCGCCAATTTCAGAGCCGCCGGGCTGATCGGCGCCCCTCCTTCGAATAGCAGGTTATAGTGAGTCTGATTCGCAATCTGATTCGGGGTTTCCAGGCGGGTCAGCGTTTGAACCAAGGTTTCCGTTGTCTTTTCATCGAGCGCAAATTGCGAGCCGCTCAACGATGCCGCCAAGCCGTCGACCGAATTGCGGACCCCCAGGGTCTGCTCGTACGCCTCCAGTTGTCCGTATTGATCTGATGTCAATAGGGCTTGAATGGATTGCTCGGTGGCCGACGCCTGGTCAGCAAGACCGTTGCTCCATGCCTCCCGGAATGACAAACCTTCCTGGCGCAGACTCATCCACGCGCTTCGCAATACCATTTCGCGTTCCGCCAAAAGGTTTCGCAGCTCGAGCGTCTGCTCTTCGGACAGCGCCAATTCCCGGAAGAGCGACCCATATTTTTTGTCCATCGCCGCCGTCGCGCGTCCCAGCGCGACGACGGCCTCAGCGCGATCCCGGACCTCGCTTCCCGGGTCGTTGGCCGCCGGCGGGTTCCGCTTCGGCTGAGCTCGGCCCGAATTTGAGCCCCGGCGGGCCCAGTGGCCGCCGTTTCCGACTCGCAAGGCTTGTGTCAGCTCCACGACTCGATCCCGGAGTTGGCCATTTCCCTTCAATTCACCGGTTTTGGCGGCATTGTGACTAAGGCGCGAAAACAAATATGCGTCATAGGCGCCCAGCGTTAGGCCAACCGCCAAAATGGATGCCGACACCCGGTTTATAAGCAGCTTCATGCCCGGTGTCCCCCTCGCTTGCCACGCTCCGCCAATCCAATGAACCCGCAAACAGCCGCCAGCACCACGTCCCGAACGATCGGATGCAGATTCAAAAACGCCAGGAACGCCGCGTCGTCGACGGAAAAACAGGCGCAACCGGCGCCACCGAACGTTGCCAGCACGATCGCATAGCTGGCAAAAATGCCGACGCCAACTGCTGCATATTTCGCCCGATGCGCGCGATCCAAAAACAGCCCTATCCCCAGGACCAATTCGAGCGATGCGGCGAATGCGGTGGCGAAGTTGGCCGCCGCCATTGGAATATGAACTGCCTGGACGATCCACTCGGCGGTGTCGGACAAAACTCGAACCTTTCCGAAACCCGCCAAGCAGAGCAGAGCCCCGGTCAGCTGCGAAGCGACCGCCGCTGCGAAGCGAGCCGCTCGCTTTAGGCTATCGATCCTCATTCTGCTAATCATTGCCGGCTACGGTTCGGATGGCAGGCAGGCGGAAGTCCATTCGGCCCACCCTCCCGCATAGACTTTTGCCGTCGTTGTTCGTCGGGCCGCCGCCAGCCGTCTCGCGACCAACAACGCGCGCGGACACCACGGTCCGTCGCAATATACAATGGCATCCATCGCGATGGACGGAACCTTCATCTGATCGACCTGCACCGAACCCGGGATATGTCCGCGAGCATAGGCTTGTCCGTCGCGGGCATCGATGATGAGGCTCGGTGCGGCGTGGCGCTGCAATAGCCAAACGGCGCGATGTACGTCCGCCAATGTCACGTATTGCACGCGGCCTCGGCCGCGGAACCAGTCGCTCGCCACTTGATTCCAATTCTGGGCCAACACCAGCACGGCCACTGTGCAGACGGATCCCGCAAATCTGAAGTACCACAACCTAGCGCTCATCTTCGGGCGCCATCAGCAGCTTGTGAAGCTCACCGACATTGTTTGCTTCGTAGCTTCCACTTCCAGCGGGAATATCGAAGGTAGCGTCGGGAATAGCATTTCCCGGCAAGTCATACCGCAGCGCGGAGCCTACCGGCGCACCCTCGGCATCCTGCGAGGACTGGCCAACCAACGTCACCGACGCTTCATCAATATAATAATTGGTGCGACTGGGCAATGCGTCCAGCGTGCGCCGGGTCATCTCGCCGGAGAGATGTTCGAGCGCAACCGCCGTCCGGGCGCTTTCCCCCAAGCGGCGGCCGACGGGCGCGATCACCTTTAGTATCTTTCTCCCGCCGTCGTCCCAAAAGGCTTGCCCTTCCAGGGGGGACGCCGGCGGCCCGTCGTCGAAGCTCTTCATCGCCAGCGCCTCGGTCAAGGCCGACATCTGATTTTCAACAAACGCGAGCCGAACCGCCCGCCCGCGACCAAGTACCCACAGGCCTCGGCTATTGATGAGGATGGTGTTCCGGCGGGGAGTCGCGATCCGAACGCAGACAACTCCACGGATCCGCTTCATTTGAAACCGCACCCGAGGCACCGCCGGTTGTTCAATCCAACCGCCAAGTCCGCGATCCATTGCCGCCGACAGTCGCTCGCGCGCTTGCGCCAGTTCCCGGACAACGTCATTTTGTCCGGCTAGCTGGCGCGGTTTGGCTTCAAATCCAACGACAATCGCCCCGCGGCCAATGGCACCGGATTGCGTGGTACTTCCAGGCAGCGTGCGCTCGGAAGCCGCATCGCTAACCTCGACAGATTTGATGAACAGCCCGCCGATCACGCCGCAAGCCAGGAAAACGCAGCCGGCAAGTATCGAGCGGCCCGGCGACTTGACGCCCATCAGCAATAATCCGAGGTGCCACCACCGCTTCCCCACGACGAGCCCCAAGTGCTAAAATCGCTGGTCGTGGTGCCGGTGGTATAGGTCGTCGTCGTCGTCGTCGTCAGCGAAAAGGCAAAGCTGCCCGATGCCGCCGCCGCCTCCGGCCCGTCCGCGTCGAGCAGCAAAATCGGCTTTCGGTTCAGCGCCAGGGACAATTCGAGCAACGGGTCGTACGTCGCTCGGCAATCGCCCAGAGCCGCTGGTTGGGCAAATTGCATAGTGAAGGCAGTCGATTTCATAGAGAGTTTGGTTTACGTGTATTGTAGGAATTCGATCGATAGATGAGACTTAGAAACATCGCGGCGCAGCAGCAGTCGCCCACCGCGGCTACGGCCGGCATCCAGGGCCAACTGGACGCCTCCGCGACGATAAACAAGGATACCCCGCAAAGCGCCGAAGCGCCCATTCCCGTCGCCGCTAGCCACTTCCCCGGCAGCGTTCCCTCCGCCCTCCGAGCCAGGAGGTAGTGGTAAAAATATGGCGCCGCCACGCAGGAACCCGTCACCAACGCCAGCAACAATATCGGGGTGCGCATGGCGGTTAGTCGCTACAGCCGTCGGCAAGCGCAATGGTTGCGGCGCCGAATGCGATTGCCGCAGTCGGACAACCCACGATCGCCCCGGGCTCAGGCAGGCATCCGACCACCAATCCCACTTTAGCGGCCTCGAATCCGACAATCGCCGCCGCACAGACAAATCCCCGGTGGTGTTTGAGCCAATTCCTGAACACTCCGGCATGGGCCGCTTCGCCGCCCGAAACGCATAGCAAAAGCGTGATCAGCACGCCCTGTCGCATATATTTTTTCATGGTTTTTCCCTAGGAAAATTGATCGAAAGGCCTTCCACTCCACCCTCCGGTCGACACTTGGATCCTGACGTTGATATGATGTCAACCTTTTTTTCCTTGCACTTACCTGTCGCGAAAACACTGTTCCTGCGCATGCGGGGCCGGGCCAGACCGGAATATGACGTTTTCCAAATCGCCAGATGTTCGGGATAAAAGACGAAAGACATATTTCGCGTTTGGATTAAACATCTCCTCAGAAGTTCCCCTGTTTGGCCTTCGGGAGCAGGCCGAGGGCCCGGGGGACATTGAGGTTCGTCTGCGGCCGTTCGAGGAGCTCGCCGGGCCCCGCGTGCATTCGGGACTGCGTTACCGGGCTTCGGCCGAAGCGCTCCAATTTGACGTCGACCGAATCGCACGTTTTGAGGTTCGAAACGGCCGCCAGATTTCGGTCATGCCCGAAGGTCCGCCCGACTTTCGGAGTATCGGATTCTTCATCCGTTCCGTCGCCATTCCGGCGGCCCTTCACCAGCGGTCGCTGCTGGCTCTGCGCGGTTCGGTGATCGTTCGCGGACAATGTGCGGTGGTCATAATCGGCCCGGCGGGCATTGGAAAAACCACTGCGGCGCTATTTGTATGCGCCCAACAGGACTGGAGGTTGGTCGCCGACGACGTGGTTGTAATCCAGCCGATGGGTGACGGTCGCTGGTCGGCTCCGCCCGGCTATGGCGACACCACCGTTTGGCCCGATGCGCTGAGACGGCTGCGTCTGGAGCCCAGTGAATACGTGCCAGTCCGCCGGGGAGTTTTGAAGCGGCATGTGCCCATCGGGCCCTTTCCGCCTTTGAATTCCGCCATCAGCCGCATTTACGTTTATCGATCGGCCGTGGTGCCGAAGCCGGTGGTCGAACCCCTAGATGCTTTTTCTGGTTATCGCGCCCTTTCGATCCGCTGCGGAGCCTGCTTGCCGATCGCCCAAATGAGCTGCGAGGCGGTGTTCCGCCAGCAGCTGTTGACCGTCAGCAGCACGGTCGAAACCCGGCTCCTGACTCGTCCGCGACGGGGCTCCTCCGCCCAAGCCACGGCTGAAGTCCTCCGCAACGAATTGCCCGAATGAAGACCGTAGTCTGGCTGGCATCGTATCCAAAATCAGGTAACACGTGGTTTCGGGCGTTCCTCGCCAACTTTCTGGAGCAGCCCGAACGCCCCATCAACATCAACCATCTCGATCCGGGATCCCTGGCCAGCGCCCGCGGCCCGCTGGACCATTTGCTCGGATATGATTCCAGCACCTTGACGCTGGAGGAGAGCGACCGGATGCGTCGCGAATCGTATCTTCATCTGGCGCGAGAGGGGCACCGCGGACCCCGGTTCGTGAAGGTGCACGATGCCTTCACTGAAGTCGACGGCGGGCCGTTGTTTCCCCCGGAATGCACGCTGGCCGCGATCTATATCGTGCGGCATCCGTACGATGTTTCGGTTTCCTATGCCAATCACTCTGGACGCGACGAGCTGGACGGCGTCGTTTCCGGCATGTGTGAACCCAAATTTTCGATGTGCAAGCGAAAGGATCGTTACAACGAACAACTTCGGCAGGTGATGTTGTCCTGGAGCGGGCATGTCGAGAGTTGGCTCGCCGCCCGCAGCCTGATGCGGGTGCATCTGGTTCGATTCGAGGACATGAAGTCGGATCCGCGGCGGACGTTTGGCGATGCGATCCGTTTCTTGGAACTGCCCAATGACGAAGCGCGGATCGATCGCGCAATCGAATTTAGCAGCTTTGACGTCCTCAAACGCCAGGAGGAGACTGAAGGCTTCCGGGAAAAGCTGCATGCGAATCGCTCTTTTTTCCGTCGCGGCAATTCCGGCGAGGGCCGAACTGCGCTTTCGGATGCACAGCGCGCCCTACTGGCGACGGAGCACGGTGCGGTTATGAAACGCCTTGGTTATTCGACCTGATCTTGCCGGTCCAATGCTGACGCCAGCAATCATCACCCGGCGCGACGACTTGGACGCCGATGCCGTCATCTTGAGACTACGCGCGCGTGGATGTTTGCCCATTCGCATCAATTGGGAGGACATCTATGAAGACGCGGCCTTCTCGCTCCGTCTGTCCAACGAAGGAGCTCCTTCCGGGCGGGTGGCTACCGATCGCCGGCAGATTGATGTCGACCAGATCAAAGCCGCCTACTGGAGGCCGACGCTGCTGGAGCTGCCCGCCCACGAATCCCCGGACGGCGCCTACATCCGAGGTGAGATTGATGGAGCATGGACGGCGCTTTATCGATTGCTTGATTGCACCTGGTTCAACCGTCCGGCCGCGGTGCAATCGAGCGGCTGCATCCTGAAGCGTTTGGATCGGGCCAAGGCGGCCGGCTTTCAAATCCCGGAAACCCTGATTTCCGACGATCCACGCCAACTAGTGGAATTTTGCCGCGCGGCCGGCGGCCGGGTGGTGGTGCGCCCGGTCCGCCTCGGGCCAATCGCCCTGGTCGCAAACGAAGGAAGGTCGCTCCTGCCACATTGGATCAGGTCGGCGCTGGTGACTCTGGAGGAGCTCAGCGCGAATGTCGATCAGCTCGGCCAGTCGCCCAGCATTCTCCAGCGCTATGTCACCGGTCGAAAAGTGATCAAGGTCGCCATCGTCAAGGAGCGGCTTTTCGCCGCGGCATTCACGTTCGAACGCGGAGCCAATCCGCTGCCCGCCGCGGTCGATTTGAGCGCAAGTGGCCACCCTCAGGAGATCAATCTGCCCAGTACGGCGGAAAAGGCCTGCCGAGCGCTCGCATCGGAACTCGGTTTCAACTACGCAATTGTCACTCTCGTAGAAAGCGAGGCCGAGGGCCTGTACCTGATCGACATCGATCCGAACGCATCCTTTCTCTGGCTCGAGCGCGTTTTCCCCCAGTTTCAGATTGGGGCGCGCTTAGCCGAGGAACTGGCTAGCTCATAATGCGCGCCGTCCCCAGGTCTTCCCAACCGGCGGAACCCTGCGTCCGATACCCGGCGTTGATTTCACGACTGCTGCGGCTCGCTTGGGCCACCGTTCCCGGACTTACCGCCGCCATCGTGCTTTTGAATCTACTTCAAGGCCTGATGCCGGTCGCACGCATCAACCTGACTGCCCGCCTACTCGCGACACTTGCCCAGGCGTTCAAGGTTCGGCCCCTGAATGATCATGCCTGGTTGTTGCTGGTCGGCATCGCGCTTCTGAACGGAATCGGCACGGTCGTGCGCTCCGCCAGCCAGACGATCGGCAAGCTTCAGCAGACGCGCCTTTCGGCGGCGGTTCACGAGCAGGTGCTGCGCAAAGCCGCCGGCGTCAAGTATCCCGCTTTCGAGGATCCGGATTTTCACAACCGTCTGCAGGTCGCTCAAGGCGAAGCCGCGGTTCGGCCCGGCGCCGCCGTGCAAGCCGTGGTCGACGCCATGTCGACCTTGGTGACCCTGCTTTCGTTAACCGCCATTATTGCCGCCTGGCATGGCTGGATGATCCTTTTCCTGGTCGCGCCGGCAGTCGCGACATTCGTCATCAACGCTCGACTGGCCCGGGAGCAATTGGTCCTGCGTCGGGAACAAAGCGATGTTGTGCGCGAAACCGCCTACCTGTCGTCGACGGTCACGACCGTTTCGGCGTCCAAAGAAATTCGTACATTGCAGCTCTCGGAGTTTTTCATCGGACAATTTCGTTCGCTTTGGAAAATGATTTATGAGGCGCGCGCGACCCACTCCATCCGCCGGAGCTGGATACGAGCGGCGGTGGGATTGATCAGTTTGTTCGCCCAATTCGCCTCGGCCGGCTGGGCCATGAGCGAACTGCTTTCCGGACGAATTGATTTCCGTCTCTTCACACTCTACCTCCAATCGCTTTTTCTTTTGCAATCTCGGATCGGAGATTTGGCCGAATCATTCACGTCGATTTACGAAAATGCACTGTTTGCGGCGGAGATATTCGCGTTCATCGACGATGATCGCTACACGGCATCGCCGGCCCAACTTGGCCGGGGCCGCGAAGCTTCCGCGGCGATCGAGTTCCGTAACGTTCGATTCGCTTATCCGGGAACGAACCTCCCGATCCTCCACGGCGTAACATTTGCGATCAATCGAAATGCGCGGGCCGCATTGGTCGGTTTAAACGGCGCCGGCAAGAGCACCATAGTCAAGCTGATGCTCGGCCTCTACCAGCCCGATGCCGGGGAGATACTGGTTGACGGTCACAACATTGCGGCCACGCCGCCCGAATATCTGGCGGAGCGGTTTAGCGTGCTTTTTCAGGACTACGCACTCTTTCATTTGACCATCGCTAAAAATATCGCGCTGAAGGCGAATCTATCGTCGGCCGACATGAATACGATTCAGGCCATCGCCCGGGCCGTCGGAATTGACGACGCCATTTCCCGGCTACCTAACGGGTATGAGACCATGCTCAGCCGGTCTCGACGGCAGGGGCACGAACTTTCGGGCGGTCAGCGCCAACTCCTCGCTCTGGCCCGCGCCTTCTATCGTCGGGCATCAATTCTGGTGCTCGATGAGCCCACTTCGGCTCTCGACACCCATCGGCAGCAGCATATTCAGCGACTGCTTCAGGCAGAACACCGCCAACGGCAGCTGACGTCCATCACCGTCAGCCATCGATGGAATTCGATCAGCACCGCCGATGTCGTGCTGGTGGTCGAGCAAGGAACGGTGGTCGAGCAAGGCGATCCGGTCTCGCTGCTGCGGCAAAAATCCCGCCTCGCATCCCTTTTTCCGGCGGCCAATGCAGGTCCGCCGCTTTTGCCGATCATATGAACGACCGCTGCCGTCAACTGGGCCTAGTACTCGAGGAGCTCGAACGGAGGATTGATGCCGTGCCATTGGTCTATTGCGGCAGCAACCAAAGCAACCGGGAATTCAGGCCCGGCGACATTCGGATATTCCGCAACGCGCTGGACGCCCTGCCAACCGGGACGGAGCGACTCATGCTGATTCTTCATTCCGCCGGGGGCACGGTTAGCGTCGCCCGGGCCATCGCGGGCGAACTTCGTCGTCGGGCTAAATATTTGGTGACGACCGTTCCGTTCCGCGCGCGCTCCTCCGCACTCCTTTTGTGCCTAGCGGCCGACGAAATCTGGGCCACCGACACCACGGTGTTCGGTCCGGTCGATCCGTTGCTGAAAAGCAAGGGAGCGGGAGACACCGCGGACGGACCGCGAATCTCGGTGGAAGATATCCGCTGTTTTCGGGAAATGGCCGAGGAGTGGTTTCAGCTTAAGAGCGAAGAATCGAATTTCCGCGTGCTGTCGCTCCTGTCCCAGCATTTCTCCCCGATCGAGCTGACGGCCGCTTATCGCGCGGACAAGTACGTCCGTAAAGTATGCCGAGAGCTACTTGGACAGCATTTCCCCTCTGCGACGACGAGCGAACGAGATCGTATCTGCGAGTCGCTCATCCGCGGATGGGGGGGGCATCACGAGGTCATCGCGATGAGCGATCTGGCGGCTCTGGGATTGAAAGTGCGGGCAATTCCAGAGGCGATTTTCCCCGCTTGCAATCGTATCATCAGCGATCTGCAAGCGGAGATGGACGACCCATTGGCCGACACTTGCCGGGCTCTCGTGCTTCATCGCCGGTATATCGCCAAATATACCGCCCCTTCGATCGACTCCGAGGCAAAGGGGAAACCTTCCGATCGCAAAGTAAACGCACGCGCTCAGGGGGCTCATTGGCTCGAGTCCGAACTTACCACCAACGCCAGGACGGCCGAATAAGCGAAAATGCCGGGCGGTGCGATTCAGCTAAAAGAAACTGCCGACACGCGCTCGGCGATCGCCTGATCAATGGCCATCAACAGTTCCTCGGCCTTGAAGGGCTTTGGCAGCACGATCTTCGCGGCCAGTTTTGCGCGATGTTCAACATGCTCTTCGGTCCGACCACGTTTGAGCTCATCGCGATGATGGTCGGGGGATGCGGACGGCGGGGCAGGGCTATCTTCAATTCGAGGCCATCTTAGCTCAGCGAAGGCGTGGCCCCATCGAACACCAGCACCGCGTCGGCCCAAAGGCCTCACGATCCCTCGCGCCAAATCCCGGCCCCTATGCCCGGGCCGAACTCGACGCGGAACTGGTCGAGGATGAGGGCGAGCTTGCCGACGGGAACGGCTCCCAGTAGGGCTTGGGCATCATGACCGCCACCGACGTGATCCATCAGCTCCAGACCTTGCCGCCCGAAGAGGTGGCGAAGGTCCGCGAATGGCTGACCGAGCACGACGACGAGTCGCCCGAACTGCTTGCCGCCGTGGACGAGGGCCTGCGCTCCCTCGCCGATAAAGGCGCGCGCGTGGTCACCCGCGGCGAACTCGAACAGAAGGTGCGGCAATGGGCTGGCAGGTCGCAATAACTGACCAAGCGGACGCGGACCTGGGAAACGTGGTCGCGTTCCTCGCCCGGAAAAGCCCCGCGGGGCCCGAATCACGGGGAGCGCGCTTCGGCGCGAACGGGAATTTTATGGGGTTCCTCGAACCTTGATGGCGCAACGAACTATGACTGAAGAATTCACAATAACCATTGCGAGTGATCCGGAGCACGAAAAGGTGTTTGCGGAGGTTCACTGCGACGGAAAGTTTGTTGCTCTTGTAAGCCAAGAGAACGGGTTAGATCGACTGAGAGTGGAATTTCCCGGTTCTGATGTCGACGAATCTATGATTGAAAGAGCGGTGGATATGGAGGGCTTCAAGCTAGCCCTAATATCAGCAGCGAGAAGGCTTGTTGAGCAAAAGCCCTGAAGCCAATTGTCGAAATGAAGAGCGCTTGCCGCAGATAGTGGAACTCGCAGACCGGCTTGAGCCACATTCGCCTTGATCGCTTCGACCCGATTTCCCAACGCGCTTTATGCTTTGCAGGGCGTTCTCGTCAAAGCGCGTGGGGACCACGCGCTCCACCTCAGGATAGGCCAGTTAACCCAGCGTGGGGGCCGAACGATCGGCCAAGGCCTGATCGATCGCCGCCAGGAGTTCTTCGGCTTTAAAGGGTTTCGGCAGCACGATCTTCGCGCCCAGTTTTTGCGCGATGTTCAGCATGCTCTTCGGGCCGACGACGTTTGAACTCATCGCAATGACGGTCGGGGGATGCGGACGGCGGCGCAGCGCGATCATCAGTTCGAGGCCGTCGCCGTCGGGCATGTAAATGTCGGTGATCAATACCTCGGCCGCTTCGGCTTCGAGGAGGCGAAGCGCCTCCGGACCGCTTCCGGCTGACCGGACGCGGTGGCCGCTGTCCTGCAACGCCTTCTCCAGAAAGAGGCGCACGGAGCGGGAGTCGTCGACGATCACAATGGAGGCCATGATAGGATGATAGCAGGCAGATAGGGGGTAAGTTCCTCGCCAGTCGCCTAAAGTATCGGCCCGCCGGATTTCAAGTTTAGGGAATTCACCCCAATGTCTGGCCCCAATCGGTTCGGCGGGCCTGTTTGAACGGCTCTCCCTCCCGTTTGGTCACCAGGCGTTCCCGCACGTTGCCATCGGACTGACAGAGCTTTAGCCACACCCGGCCGCTGGCCGTGCGCGGAGGCGCCAGGACTCGGGCGGACGGCGATTCCAGGCCGATGGGAGTTCGTGACGCCGCGATATAAATGAATTTCTCATCCTCCCAGCCCAGCGCCGCTTCCTTCGTCAATCGATGCAGGCGCGAACGGGCGACGCGCTGCGAGAAGTGGCACCAGTCCGGGGCGACGATGGGACAGGCGGCCGCGTGTGGACAGGGGGCGACAATGTGGGCGCCGCTTGAGATGAGGGCCGTGCGCGCGGCCAGGATGCGCTTCCACCCGGCCGGAGTTCCGGGTTCGACGATCACGATCAGTTTCCCGGTTTGCTCCCAGAGTCGGACCGCCGCCTGTCCAGGATCCATCGAAATTTCGTTGAGCACGTAAGCCATCGTCACCAGGTCAAAACGCTGCCCGCTGTAGCCGGGGGCGCTGACCCCGGCTGTCCCGCTTTCGGCGTCGAACAGCGCGTTGGGGACAACGCGCTCCACCTTGCCGCTTACGGAATCGCCGGTGCCGGGGTCAGCGCCCCCGGCTACAGCAGGCGCTCGAAAGGCGTCGGATTCCTGCCACTGGATATCCACGTCGGCTAAGCCGGCCATCCCCCAAAGTTTGCGGCCGAGATCGATCATGGCCGGACTCGCCTCGACGGCCACGATCGACTTGATCCCGCTCCAAATCTCGCGCGCCGCCCAGATTGCCGTGCCGGGACCGCTGCCGACGTCGAGCATGGTTTCCAGCGTGACCGGCCCCCGCTTCGAGACCTCGGCGAGTGCGGAAACCACCGCCGCGTACGTCGCCGGAAGCCGTGCGATGGCATAGGCGCGGGCCGCTTCCGCGGTGGCCACATGCCTCGCGCCATCCCGGACTTCCCCTCGATACCGAGCGGTCAGCGCCGCGCTCGCGGCGGCGAGTTCTCCCGCGGGAATGTTTTGCGCCAAGGCGTAAACCGCCGGGCGAAGGGACGCGGGCAATTCCACGGGCGGTCCTACGGATTCTTCGCCGCGATCCAGTTCATCGCTTTCGTCGCCAGCGCATCAAAGGCGCGCACCGCCAATTCCAGGTGCTCCTCCTTGGTATCCTCGATCTTGTTATGGCTGATGCCATGGAGACTCTGCACGAACATCATGACGGTCGGAAGGCCCGTGCGCCCCATTTCCGCGGCATCATGCAGCGGGCCGGAAGGCAGCCGGTGGACCGGGGCGCCCACGCCGGCAATCGCCTGGTCGCAGAGCGGGAGCAGCTCCGGATGAAAATGAACCGGGTCGATCCGCCAGAGGCGCTCCCACTCCACGCCGACCTTGCCTTCGCCAGCGAATCGTTCCGAAGCCGCTTTCGCCTCCGCGAGCATGCGCGCCAGGGCCGCCCCATCGAGGTGACGCTGGTCGAGGGTGAGGCGGCACTCCTCGACCACGCTGGTCACGATCCCGGGCTTGGTCGTGCAGGATCCGATCGTGCACACCCCGCCGTTTCGCTCCGCAATCCGATAGATTTCCGGGCTCATTTTGGCGGCAGCGAGAAACGCATCGCGTCGGCGGTTCATGGGCGTGCTGCCCGAATGCGCCGCCTGCCCGCGAAACAGGATCGCGTGACGCTCCACGCCGAAGGTGCCTAGGACCGTGCCGAGCGGCAAATCGAGATCGAGGAGCACCGGCCCCTGTTCGATATGCAGCTCCAGATAGGCGCAGGCCTGATCGCGTTCCGATCCCGCCTTCAACACCTGATCCAAATCCAGGCCGACCTGCAACAAGGCATCGGGAAGTGGCACGCCCTGTGCATCTCGCAGGCGTGCCGCTTCCTCCAAATCCAGATTGCCGGAACAGGCGGACGAGCCGAACAGGCTCTTGCCGAATCGGGCCCCCTCCTCGTCGGCCCAATCGACCAATCGTACGGTGATGGGCGGGCGGCCGCCATATTCCGCCGCGATCCGGCGCAGGATTTCCAGCCCGGCGAGCACGTTGAGGCAGCCGTCCAGCCATCCTCCGTTCGGCACCGAATCCATGTGCCCGCCGATGATCAGCGTGGCTTTGCGCTCGCCGGGCAGCGTCGACCAGAGATTCCCCGCGGCGTCGCGATGCGTTTCGACCGGCAGCGGGGAAAGCTTCGCTTTGAGCCAATCGCGCGTCTGGACCCAGGCGGGTGTGAACGCCACGCGCTGGGCGCCGTTGGCGTCGCCCGTGAGCTGCCGCAATTCCTTGAGCTCGGCGATGGTGCGGCGCGGATCGATTGTGCTAGGCATCCCTCTACCCCTGTGTTACGGTTTTTCCCCAGTAGGGCGCAAGCCTGTGCGCAGGCCTTCCGCTCGGTTTTAGCGACGAGGATTCCATTATGCCATCTCTGGCCACCACGGTTGACGGTCTGACGCTGCCTAATCCGTTCGTCATCGGCTCCGGGCCTCCCGGCACCAATTTGAGCGTCGTCTCCCGCGCGTTTCGCGAAGGCTGGGGAGCCGTCATCGCCAAGACCGTCAGTCTGGACGCGTCGAAAGTGATCAACGTATCGCCGCGCTACGCCAAACTGCATTCGGCGGCCGGCGAGGTGATCGGCTGGGAAAACATCGAACTGATCAGCGACCGGCCGTTCGGCATCTGGCTCGACGAATTCAAAAAGTGCAAGGACCAGCATCCCCAGGGTGTGCTGATCGCCTCGATCATGGAGGAGTACCGCCAGGACGCCTGGATCGAGATCGTCGAACGCTGCGAGGCCGCGGGCGTCGACTCGTTCGAACTCAATTTTTCCTGTCCGCACGGCCTCCCGGAACGAAAAATGGGCGCGGCGATGGGCCAGGATCCGGAGATTCTCGAAGAGGTGTGCGGCTGGGTGAAGGGCGCCACGCGAAAGCCCGTCTGGGCGAAGATGACGCCCAACATCACGCACATCGAAGACCCGGGACGGGCGGCGCTGCGCGGCGGCGCCACCGGCTTGAGCGCGATCAACACGATTCGCAGCGTGATGGGCGTGAATCTGGAAACGCTTCGGCCCGAACCGACCGTCGAGGGCTACACCACCCCGGGCGGCTATTCATGCCGGGCGGTCAAACCGATCGCCCTGCGGATGGTCATGGAGCTCGCGACGATGATTCGCGCGGAATTTCCCGGGCGCACGCTTTCCGGGCTGGGCGGCGTCGAGACCGGCGAGGACGCCGCGCAATTCATCCTGCTCGGCGCCGACACGGTGCAGGTCTGCACGGGCGTCATGAAAATGGGCTATGAATGCGTGAAGCCGATGTGCGACCAACTGCTCGCCTTCATGGCCAAGCATCAGTTTGAAACGCTCGCCGATTTCCGAGGCAAGAGCCTGCCGTATTTCACGACGCACGCCGACCTCGTCCACCGACAGGCCGAGCGCAAGGCGGCCCAAAAGGCCGCGGCGGCCGCCCAGACGGTCAAGAACGACGCCGAGTGGTCGGGCGACGAATTCGTGAAGCAGTCGGACGCGCTTTCCCGCAGCTCGTGAACCCGTGCCCCCACTACATTGCCGGCGAATGGCGCCACGCCCCCGGCGGAACCCCGGTCTATAATCCGTCGACCGGCGACGTGATCGCCGAATGTCCGGCCGGCACGGCCGCCGACGTCGATGCCGCCGTGCAGGCCGCCCAGGCGGCGTTTCCCGCCTGGCGCGCCACGCCCGCGGTGGAACGCGCCCGGGTGTTCTTCCGCTACCGGCACCTGGTCGAGCAGAACTTCGATCGCCTGTGCCATACGGTCACGCGAGAACACGGCAAGACTCACGCCGAGGCCCGCGGCAGCATCTATCGCGGGCTCGAGAACATCGAATACGCCTGCGGGGTTCCCTCGCTCCTCTTCGGCGACACCTTGGAAAACCTGGCGCGCGGAGTCGATTGCGAGACCTATCTTCAGCCGCTGGGGGTCTGCGCCGGCATCACTCCGTTCAACTTTCCGGCGATGGTCCCGCTCTGGATGTACCCCCTGGCGATCGCCTGCGGCAACACGTTCGTCCTGAAACCGAGCGAAAAGGTGCCGCTGACGGCGGTGCTGCTGGTGGAGCTGCTGGAACAGGCGGGGCTGCCCAAAGGCGTCCTCAATCTGGTCCACGGAGGACGCCCCGCGGTCGATGCGCTGCTCACCCACCCGCTGGTCCGCGCCATCTCGTTTGTCGGCAGTTCGCCGGTCGCCAAGGCCATTTTCGAAACGGGCACGCGCCACGGCAAGCGGGTCCAGGCGAACGGCGGAGCCAAGAATTACATCGTCATCATGCCGGACGCCGACGTGCCCAAGACGGTCGAGGCGCTTTCCACCGCCGCCTTCGGCTGCGCCGGCGAACGGTGCATGGCGGGTTCGACGGCGCTGACGGTTGGCGACGCCGCCGAGCGTTTGCTGCCCTCGCTGGTCGAGGCCGCCCGGAAGATTCGCGTGGGTCCGACGGATCGGCCCGCCCAGCCCGACATGGGCCCGGTGATCACCGCCCAACATCGCGACCGGGTGGAAGCCCTGATTTCCAGCGGCGAAAAGGCGGGCGCCCGCGTGGTCTGCGACGGGCGCGGCGTGAAGATTTCCGACGCGCCCCAGGGGTTCTTTGTCGGCGCCACCGTCGTCGATGAGGTTCGGCGCGACATGCAGCTCGCCCGCGAGGAGGTCTTCGGGCCGGTCCTCAATGTCATGCGCATGGGCGATCTCGACGCGGCGATCGAGACGGCCAACCAATCGGCCTTCGGCAACGGCGCGGCGATCTTCACCCGTTCGGGCCACGCCGCCCGCGAATTCAAGCACCGAGTCAAGGCGGGCATGGTCGGCATCAACGTGGGCGTGCCCGCGACGATGGCGATGTTCCCTTTCACCGGCTGGGACGAATCCTTCTACGGCGATCTTCACATCCAGGGCCGGGAGGCCGTCCAGTTCTACACCCAGCAAAAGGTCGTCACCTCACGCTGGTTCGGCGGCGACGTCGGCGACGTCTGGAAGCAATGACCCTGCTGATCCGCAACGGCGACGTGGTGACGGCCGATGCCCGCGCCACCGCCGATATCCTGTGCGAGGGCGAGAAGATCGTCCGGATCGGCCGCGGACTCGAGGCCCCGCCCGACGCCGAAGTCATCGACGCGCGGGGTAAATTCGTCTTTCCCGGCTTCATCGATCCGCACGTTCACATCTATTTGCCCTTCATGGGCACGTATTCGAAGGATACCTACGAGACGGCGAGCCGGGCCGCGCTGATCGGGGGCACGACCACCCTGATCGAAATGTGCTGCCCCGCGCGCCGGGACGATCCCCTGGAGGCGTTCGCCCTCTGGCGCTCCCAGGCGGAGGGCCGCTCCGCGTGCGACTTCACCTTTCACTTCGGAGTGACGGCGTTCGACGACACCCGCGCCGGACAGCTGCGCGAAATCGTCCGCGCGGGCATCAGTTCGTTCAAGGTGTTCCTGGCCTACCAGGGCGCGTTCGGGGTCGACGATACCGAGCTTTACCGCACGCTCAAATTGGCCAAGGAGCTGGGCGTCGTCGTCACGGCGCATTGCGAGAACGAGACCTTGGTGGCCGAGCGCCAAAAGGAGCTGCTCGCGGCCGGCAAGACCGACCCCGGCCAGCACCACGAAAGCCGGCCGCCGGCGGTCGAGGCCGAAGGCGTCCATCACCTGATGAGCTTCGCCGAGCTGACGGGGGCGGAAACCTACATCGTGCACCTGAGCTGCGCGGAGGCGCTGCGCGAAGCCGTCGCCGCCCGCGAACGCGGCGTGCGCGTGGGGATCGAGACTCTGATCCAGTATCTACTTCTGGACAAGACGTACGCGGAACGGCCGGGCTTCGAGGGCGCGAAGTATGTCATGTCGCCGCCCCTGCGGGATGCGCGCAATCAGACGGTGCTGTGGCGCGCGCTGGCCTCGGGCCTGATCCAGACCGTCGCCACGGACCACGCGCCGTTCGATTTCGGCAGCCAAAAGCCGATGGGCCGGGACAATTTTACGAAGATCCCGAACGGCATCCCGTCGCTCGAGGAACGGGTGAACCTGCTCTATACGCACGGCGTTGCGGGCGGGCGGCTCGATCTGAACACCTTCGTGGACGTGGCCAGCACGCAGGCGGCTCGGAAGTTCGATCTGTTCCCCGCCAAGGGCACGATCGCCGTCGGCAGCGACGCGGACTTGGTGGTGTACGATCCGAACTATCGCGGGACGATATCGGCGCGCACGCAGTCGATGAATGTCGACTACAGCGCGTTCGAAGGCTGGCCGCTGCAGGGACGCCCTTCGGTGGTGA
Organism: Opitutaceae bacterium; assembly: GCA_036502225.1. Lineage (GTDB taxonomy): Bacteria > Verrucomicrobiota > Verrucomicrobiia > Opitutales > Opitutaceae > Palsa-1447. Next base: position 77,048 of record DASXYY010000018.1, on the reverse strand, counting down.
CGGTCCGCGGCTCGGTGGCGGTGCGGGAGGGGAAATTCGTCGGCGATCCCAAGCGCGGAAAATTCCTGGCGCGGACTCCCTCTCATTTCTGAGATGGCGCCGCTGTGGTTCGCCAAGGGCCTCGGCCTGGGCCTTTCGATCGCCGCGCCGGTCGGGCCGATCGGCGTTTTGTGTATTCGGACATCCCTGACCCAGGGGCCGCGCCGCGGCTTGGCGGTGGGCCTGGGCGCGGCCACGGCGGATGCGTTCTACGGCGCGGTGGCCGCCTTCGGCCTGACCGCCATTTCGGGCTTCATGGTGGGAGAAAGGCTGTGGCTGCAGATCTACGGAGGGGTTTTCCTGCTTTATCTGGGAATCAAGGGCTGGCGAAGCGGCGGGGGCCCATCCCGAGGTGGAGCGCGTGGTCCCCACGCGCTGTTTGACGTCGAAAGCGGAACCGCCGGGGTCAGCGCCCCCGGCTACAGCGTCAGCGCCCTCTACGCTTCCTCAGTCGGTCTCACGCTCACCAACCCCCTGACGATCCTCTCCTTCGTCGCCATCTTCGCCGGAATGAATCTGGCGAGCGCACCCGACCGGTGGACGGCCCTCGCTCTGGTCGCCGGAGTGTTCAGCGGCTCCGCCCTTTGGTGGATGATCCTCAGTTCCACTTCCAACTACATCGGCAAGGTCCTCGGCGCGCGCGCCGCGAGCCTCATCGCGCGCGCCTCCGCCGTCATCCTTTTGGCCTTCGGAGCGGTCGCGCTGGCTTCGGCGGCCTGGATCGCTTGGGCTTAGGCGGCGGGACGCCGCTTCCACTGGCCCAGCAAGATCGCGCCGAGACCGCCCAGGGCCAGGAGACCCGCCGTGGAAGCGCCGTCCGGCGCGGCGCTGCGAGTGATCGGATTGCCGAATCCCGCCGCGTCGTACTGCCAAGTGCCGGCAATTGTCGGATCCGCATCGCCAACGAAATAGTCGCTGATCGAATTCATCGTGACCGTCACATAGAGGCGGCTGTTCGCCACGACGAACGGACTGTAGAATTCCAGGTCCAAACTCTGCATCGTCGCGGTGCCATCGTAGGCCGCGGGAAAGGCCGAGCCATCGTACACGACATAGCCGGTGCCGGTCCACGCCGCATTGCCGCCGTAAATGAAGGCATTGGCGTCAAAGTCGGAAAATGCGCCGACGGATGGGTCGGTCACTTCGCCATCCGGGGCAAAAATGGCGTACGCAGCGAAATAGCTATCCACCTGGGGATCATAGGAGTAGGACTGGCCCTGCGGAAAACTGAATGACTGCCCGTTATCGGCGTAGAACGCGATATAGCTCGGTGCCTGCCCAGAATTGGCCGGCACGAATTCGAAGACATCGAGCGGTACGCCGGCCGGGACCACTACTCGCGACTGCGCCCGTCCCTGGGTGCTCAGGACACAGGCCAGCAGGGCCGCCGGGACCGCGGCCCGACTCCCACCCATGCTTCGGAAAGTCAGGCCAGTTGCGTCAAAGATCCCAGCCAGGTGTGAGCGCATCTTGGAAAGAGGTAAGAAAGTCCCGCGCGATTTCAGAATATCCGAAAAAAGGGGCCAGGTCCGCGGACCTGGCCCCGGAGTCATCGCTTAGCGCCGTACCTCAGACGCTATTGACCAAAATATCGCCGCCGCTCGTGCGCAGGCGCAGCTTGGGTCCGCCGGCTCCGACCGTTCCGTGCAGGTGGCTTTTGCCGTAGCCGCCGCTCTCGACGGTCACGGAAATGCCGCCCGCGACGTTGACGCTGCCCCCGCTGGTATCGGCATCCAGATAGAATCCGGCATTGGACCGGACATACGCCTTCACCTCGCCGCCCGAGGTCGAGAGACTGCATTCCGACGTCAACGGCCCGTCGAGATGCGCCTCGATATTTCCACCGCTCGTGCGGGCCACGAGCGGTCCGCCGACCCCTTTGATCTCGATATTGCCGCCCGAGGTGTGGACCTCGGCCGAGCCCTTGACGACGCCGACGCGGATATTGCCCCCGCTCGTGCGCAGTTCGATGTCGGAATCGCTGCCGGCCAGCTCCACGTCTCCGCCCGACGTGTCGGCATCCACCTTCCCGATGATTTGACCGAGCACGATTTCACCGCCGGACGTCCGGGCGCGCACCGTGCCGTCCAGGTCGGCCACGCGAATGTCGCCGCCGGAGGTGTTCAATTTGGCGGAATACTTCGCCGGAACCGTGACGTCAAAGTCGACCTGCACCGGCGGCCAGCTGCCCCAATGGAAGCCGTCGCCGTCCGACGCGTAACGGGCGGTGGCTTTCACCCCCGCGGAATCGCCATCCATTTCCAGGTCGAGATTCTTGAGCAGCTTGTCCGCCTCGGCGTCGTTGTCCGCGCGAATCCGCTCGTGCGCCACGACCCTGACCTCATTGCCGCTCCCGGTCGTCACGTGGATGAATCCACCGGAGGTGGAAACCTCGAGCGTGCCGCCGGGAGTGACGGTGAAGGTCTTGTCGACGTCGCGATGGATCCGGGCAAACGCCGGATGGGCGCAAAAGGTGGCGGCGAAGGCCGCGGCGAGGGGAAGGACGGAGCGCGCGTGCATGGCGGGAGAGTTAAGCGTTGGCGTTTTCCAGCGTGATGTTTCCGTTGGCCCGCAGGTGCAGCGTCACACCGCCGTGTCCGATCTTTCCGACCAGACTGTTCTCCCCGGCTCCGCCGCTGACGGCCAGGATTTGAACGCCCTCGACCTTGACGGCGCCGGCGACGCTGGCCGCGTCGATTGAATAGTCGGTTCCCGGACGGAGCGACACGGTGATGTCGCCGCCCGTCGAGGTCAGATCGGCGGCAAATTGAGCGGGGACGATGACCTCAAAATCGACCTCGACCGGGCGATGGGCCTTGCCGTACTGGGCAAATCCGCCGGTGTCGTATTGGGCGCTGGCAAGCACCCCGTCGCGCGTTGACTTCATCGTCAGATCGAGCCCGCGCAGGATCCGCGTGGCTTGGCCGTCCGATTTGGCCCGCACGCGTTCGTGGGCGATGACGCGGACCTGATTTCCGGCGCCGGGCTCCACCGAAATGAGGCCGCTGTCCGTGGAAATTCTCAGGGAGCCGGCGGCACCGACATCGAAGGTCTTTACGACCGTGCGGTCGACGACATTGTCGGGGGCGGCGAACGCGGAGGAAACGGCAGTCAACGCGGCGAGAACCGCGGCGGCGCCCAGGGAGGCGCGATAAAGGGAGGAGGCAGTATTCTTCATGGGTTTCTGGTTTCGCCTTGATAACCCGGCCAGCACGCAAAAAGTTACAGCCGCCGTCATGCCTAAGTCGTTCCGGGACCTCGATGAGCGGGAAGTGCTGGCCTTGGCCATCTCGCTGGAAGAAGACGACGGCCGGCTTTTGGGCGAGCTTTCGGAGCGCCTGCGCGCGAATTATCCGGCGAGCGCCGCCGCCCTCTCCAAAATGCAGGGCGAAGAGTCCGAACACCGGCACCGGCTGATCGATGCGTATCGCAGCCGCTTTGGAGAGCACATTCCCCAGATCCGCCGCGAAGACATTCGCGGCTTCATCAAGCGGCCCGCCGTCTGGCAGATGAAAAATCTTTCGGTGCCGCAGGTGCGGCGCACGGTGGTGGAAATGGAAGGGCAGACCCGGCGTTTCTACGAAGCCGCGGCCCGGCGGGCCACCGATGCGCAGGTTCGGCAGCTGCTCGGCGATTTGGCGGCCGAAGAGATCGGGCACGGCGAGGTCGCCCAGCGGCTGGAAGAGGAGCACCGGGCGGCGGGCGCCCATGTGACCGAGGCCCACGCCCGGCAGCGCTCGTTTGTGCTGCAGGTCGTGCAACCGGGCCTGGCCGGCCTGATGGACGGCTCGGTGTCGACGCTCGCGCCGCTGTTCGCCGCCGCCTTCGCAACCCGCAACACACAGGATGCGTTTCGCGTGGGGCTCGCCGCAGCGCTGGGGGCCGGCATCAGCATGGGGTTCGCCGAGGGACTGTCGGATGACGGCGTGCTGAGCGGGCGCGGCCGGCCCTTGATCCGAGGGGGCGTGTGCGGGCTCATGACCGCCGTCGGCGGCTTGGGGCATACCCTTCCCTACCTGATCCATTCGTTCGGACTCGCCACCGGCGTCGCCGCGGGAGTGGTGGCGGTCGAACTCGCCATCATCGCCTGGATCCGACGCCACTATATGGATACGCCGCTGCTTTCGGCCATCTTCCAGGTGGTCTTGGGAGGCATTCTCGTGTTTCTGACCGGCATCCTGATTGGCTCCGCGGGCTGACCGGATGTCGACCGCCCTCACCAACCCCGACTTGGCTCCGGTCCCCTCCGACCGGCGCCACTGGCGGGTGGGGAGTTTCGCGGCGCTCTGGATCTCGATGTCGGCCTGCATTCCGACGTACCTGCTCGCGTCCTCCCTGATCGCGGGAGGCATGGATTGGAAGGAGGCGATCGGCACGGTCTTCCTCGGCAATCTGATCGTTCTGGTGCCGATTATCCTCAACGCCCATGCCGGCGCCAAATATGGCATCCCGTTCCCCGTCTACTGCCGCGCCGCGTTCGGCACGCGGGGCGCGAACGTGCCGGCCGTCCTGCGCGCGCTGGTCGCCTGCGGCTGGTTTGGCATTCAAGCCTGGATCGGGGGCGACGCGATTTACCAGATCCTGTGCGTCTTTGTTCCGGGCCTGGGCGGGTGGGCGCAGGCCCTCTGCTTCCTGGCCTTCTGGGGCGTCAACATGCTCGTCGTCTACCAGGGCATCGATTCGATTCGCCTCCTGCTCAACATCAAGGCACCGCTTCTGGTGGCGCTCGGCCTGCTTTTTCTGTTCTGGGCTTATCGTCAGGCGGGCGGATTCGGGCCCATTCTTTCCCAGCCTTCCGCCTTCGCCGCGGGCGGCCCCAAGGCTGGGCAATTCGGGACCTTCTTTCTGCTTTCCTTGACCGGGATGATCGGGTTTTGGGCGACGCTGTCCCTCAACATTCCGGATTTCTCGCGCTATGCTGTCAGCCAGCGCGATCAGATCCTGGGCCAGGCGCTCGGGCTTCCCCTCACGATGGCACTGTTTGCCTTCATCGGCGTGGCCGTGACCAGCGCCACGACGCTGCTTTTCGGCCAAACCATCTGGGATCCCGTTTTGGTGATGAAGCATTTTCAGAATCCGATCGCGTTCGTCGTCGCGATGCTCGCCGTCTGCGTCGCCACCCTCGCCACGAATATCGCGGCCAATGTCGTGAGCCCGGCCAACGATTTTTCCCATCTGGCGCCCCGGCGAATTTCCTTCCGCGTCGGCGGATTGATCACCGGGCTGGTGGGAATCGCCATGATGCCCTGGAAGCTCCTGGCGGACCCCGGCGGATACATCTACACCTGGCTGGTCGGCTACAGCGGCCTGCTCGGTCCGATCGGCGGCATTCTCATCGCCGACTATTATGTCTGCCGCCGCCTGCAGCTCGACGTGGCCGGCCTATATCAGGAAAACGGCCCTTATTCCTTCCGGAAGGGCATCAGCTGGGTGGCGATGACGGCGCTGGCCCTGGGCATACTGCCATCGTTGCCCGGATTTCTCTCCGCCATCGGAGCCGTGACCGCGGCCAGCATCCCGGGAGTATTTCATTTGATTTACGACGCGGCGTGGCTTGTGGGTTTCGCCGTTGCGTTCATTGTTTACGTCGCGCTTCGCCCAGCGCTCCCAAAGTCATGAAGATCATTCCGCTCCCTCCGACCGATTTCAAGCCGGCCCCGTATCAGGGTCCGTCCGCCGAACAGGTGCTCGCCCAGCGCAAGCAATACCTGAGTCCGGGCATCTTCCTTTACTACAAGAAGCCAATCATGCTCGTCGAAGGGAAGATGCAGTACGTGTGGGACGAACACGGAAAGCGCTACCTCGACGGCTTGGGCGGCATCGTCACGATCAGCGTCGGGCACTGCCATCCGCACGTGGTGGCGGCGGCGAATCGCCAGAACGAAGTGATGCAGCACTCGACGACGATCTATCTGAATCCGAACATCGGCGCCTACGCCGAAAAGCTGGCGTCCAAGCTCCCGGGCGAGCTCAAGGTCTGCTATTTCGTCAATTCCGGCTCCGAGGCCAATGACCTGGCCCTGCTCATGGCGCGCGTGCACACGGGAAACTACGATCTGATCGCGCTGCGCAACGCCTATCACGGCGGCAACGCGTCCGGCATGGCGGCGACCGCCAACAGCTCGTGGAAATTCAACACGCCCCATTCCTTCGGCGTGCACCACGCCCTGGCGCCGTATCCCTATCGCGGGCCGTTCGGGTACGATGATCCGGACGCCGGGCGCAAATACGCCGACGACGTCAAATCGCTCATCGAGTACGCAACGCCCGGCAAGATCGCCGGCTTCATCGCCGAGTCGATCCAGGGCGTCGGCGGCTTCGTCGTGTTCCCGGACGGATACCTGAAGCACACCTACGGGCATATTCGCGCCGCCGGCGGGGTGTGCATCGCCGACGAGGTGCAGACCGGCTTCGGACGGACCGGGACCCACTATTGGGGCTTCGAGACCCAGGGGGTCATTCCGGACATCGTCACCATGGCCAAGGGCATCGGCAACGGAGCTCCTCTGGGGGCGGTCGTGACGACCCCGCAGATCGCGGCCAGCGTCGCTCAGCGCACCCACTTCAACACGTTCGGCGGAAATCCGGTGGTGAGCGCCGTCGGCAAGGCGGTCCTGGAGGTGATCGACCAGGAAAACCTGCAGGCCCGATCGCTGGAGCTCGGCGCGCACATTCTGGCGGGCCTCAAGCAGCTGCAGGCCAAGTATCCGGTGATCGGCGACGTGCGCGGCAAAGGGCTGATGCTCGGCATCGAGTTCGTGAAGGACCGGACGACCAAGGAACCGGGCAAGGAGATCTGCGCCCAGGTGGTGGAAAACGCGAAGGAGCTGGGCCTGCTGCTCGGCAAGGGCGGCCTCTGGGGCCAAACGATCCGGTTCGCGCCGCCGATGTGCATCACGCGGGCCGATGCGGATTACCTCCTGGCGGTGCTGGACGAGGCGATCGGAAGCGCGGTCTAGGGAATCCTCAGCACCTCGCCCACCTCCAGCGACGGATGCTCGCCGGAGAGCTTGTCCCGGTTGGCGGCCAAGATTTCCCGCCACCGCGATCCGGTGCCGTAGAAGTGCACGGAAAGGCTGTAGAGGGTTTCATGGCGCGCCACGACATGCGTGCGCCCGTGTGCGGGAGCCGGGCGCGTGGGAGCCGGTTCCGCAGCCGCCCTCGGCTCGGGATTGGAGGGAGTGACCGGCACCAGCGCCACCGTCGGCTCGCTGAGCGGCGCCCGAACCGGAGGGGGGGCGGAGGTTTCCGGGGCCGGATGGGCGACGCCGGTCAGGGCGTTGCCGCGCAACGCCGCCAGTTCGGCCTTGAGCCGCTCATTCTCCGCTTCGAGCTGCGCCACGCGGTCGCTCGTGTCGCCGGAATTCACGTTGGTTTCCCAGTTCTGGGCCGGGAGGGTGCTGGCGAAATCGCGCCGCGAACGCTCGATTTCGTCACGGACCCTTGGCGCGAGCGGAGATTTGGGCTCCAGCTCGAGGAAACGCCGGAAATGGTAGATGGCCGCAATGGGATCCTTGATCTCCTGCAATTCGATCAGTCCTGCCTCGAGGTGGGACTCGGGCGCGTCGTCCCCCCGACGGCTGATCAAACGCAAATAGGACGCGAGCGCTTCCTTGGTGCGCCCCTCCTTTTCGAATTGCTGGCCTTCCCGGTAAAGCGGCTCGTCGGTTTCGACGGGCAGCGTCCCCGTGTCCCCGCCGCACCCGGCCCAGCCCAGCAGCAGGGCCAGCGTCGCCAAACTGACCGAAATCGGACGAATGCGCATCGCAGGAGAGAATTGCTCGACCAATCACGTTCGGCACTCTTTCGGTCGATTCAATATTAAACCCGGGTTTTTCTGAAAGCGCCCCTCGACCGAATAAGTTCTTCGCTCGAAATTGGGGCGAATTTCATGAAATCTCCGGGCGAAATGGCTCTCGATTCCAAAACCGCCCTCGCCCGGGCGCGCGCCTGCATCCAGATCGAGACCCAAGCGCTGCGGGAAACGGCGCGCGGGTTGGGACCGGAATTTGTCGCCACCGCACGCGCCATCGAGACCGCGGCGAAGGCGGGTCACAAGCTGATCTTCAGCGGAGTCGGCAAATCCGCGAATATCGCCCAAAAGATCGCCGCCACCTTCAACAGCACGGGCGTGGCCTCGTGCTTTCTGGATGCGACCCAGGCGCTCCACGGCGACCTGGGGCTCTGCGACGACGGCGACCTGGCCATCCTTCTGAGCAATAGCGGCCAGTCCGAGGAAGTGCTGCGCCTGGTTCCGCTCTTGCGCCGGTTCGGAGTGAAGATCATCGCCCTGACCAGCAACCCGGATTCCGACTTGGCGGAAAACGCCGACCACCACCTGATTTACCGCGTCCCCCGCGAGGCCTGCCCCCTCAAGCTGGCGCCGACCGCGAGCACCTCTGCGGCCCTCGCGCTGGGCGATGCGCTGGCGATGGTGCTTCTGCAAGCGCGCGGGCTCACGCGCGAGGATTTTGCGCAATATCATCCGGCCGGGAACTTGGGCCGCGTCCTGCTGCTCAAGGTGCGCGACATAATGCGACAAGGTACGCGCTTCCCGGTTGCCGCCGACACCATCACGACGCAGGACGCCATTCTGGCCATGACGAAGGCCAAGAGCGGCTGCATCGCCCTGGTCCATCCCCGCACCGGGGCGTTGAGCGGGATCTTGACGGACGGGGATTTCCGGCGGGCTGCCGTGGCGATTCCGGACTGTCTGCGGCAGCCCGTGGCGCGCTTCATGACACGCTCGCCGAAGACCATCGCGGTGGACACCCCCGGTCCCGACGCGCTCCGCCTCTTTGAGCAATTGAAAGTCGACGACCTGATTGTGGTCGATCGAAAGGGCAAGCCGGTCGGCATCGTGGACATTCAGGACCTCCCGAAATTCAAGCTGGTGTGAAGAATCCGGTCCGCATCGGCATCATCGGGATGGGAGGATTTGCCGGTTCCCACCACACCGCGGTGGCGCGCCTGGAGGAGAAGGGCCCGGTGAAATTGATCTGCACCTGCGACCCGAAAGCGCCGCAATTCAACGCCGCGCGGCTCGCGTGGCGGCTCAATCAACGCGGAGTGTCCGTCTTCGAGGACTACCGCGCCATGCTCGACGCGTGTCACCGCGAACTGGATATGGTGGTCGTGCCGACGCCGATCGGCCTGCACGCCGAGATGCACGAGGCGATCACGGCGAAGGGGATTCCCGCTTATCTGGAAAAGCCGCCGACGTTGGACTACGGCGAACTGCAGCGGATGATCACCCACGACCAGCGGGCGCGCAAATCGTCGATGGTGGGTTTCAATTTCATCATCGAGCCCGCGCGGCTGGCGCTCAAGGAGCGGCTGCTCACCGGCGAATTCGGCGCGGTGCGCGGCGCCACGCTTTCCGCGCTGTGGCCGCGCCCCGAGTCCTATTTTTTCCGCAACGCCTGGTCGAGTCGTCTGATTCTCGACGGACGCCTGGTGCTGGACTCGTGCTTCGGCAACGCGATGGCCCATTTCGTGCACAACATGCTGTTCTGGACCGGCACGGCGGATCTGTTTTCCTGGTCCGAAATGGCCGCGGTGCGTGCCGAGCTGTATCGCGCGCATGCCATCGAGGGCGCCGACACGTTTTTCGTCGAAGCGGACAACGCCGCCGGCGTCACGCTGCGCTTCGTGCTGAGCCACGCCTGCGCCGGGAACAGCAGCCATTGCGAGACCGTCCACTGCGAGCAGGCAGTCATCAACTATGTCGTGGGCAGCCACGCCGAGGTGCGCTGGGTCGACGGCCGCAGTCCGGAACGCATCGCGCTGGATCCCTTCGATGGACTGGCCGAAAACCACCTGGAGTATTACCGGTACTTGCGCGGCGATTCGTCGCGTCCGGCCACGACGCTAATCGACTCCGTGCCGTTCGTGGTGCTCAACGACTTGGCGTACATTTCGAGCGGGCGTATTTTCCAGATTCCGGCAGGCCGGCTGACCGGGGTACGCGAGGAAAAAGAGCAAAAGGATTACATCAGCGTGGCGGGCCTTGGCATCACGGTGGAGCAATTCCTGTCGCGGGGGCTATGGCCGGATTCCGAATGGGGGGGATCGACCGGCGAGGTGACGACCCCCGCCGACTTGCCTCGTCTGCCCGAAGTGATACGGAGCATGCAGAGTCGTTAGACTGCCATGCCTCCCCCTCCCTTCACCTATCAGGAACCGTTTCCGCTCGCTCCCGACCAAACCGCCTACCGGCTGCTTTCCCGCGATGGCGTTCGGGTCACCGAATTTGAGGGCGCGCCGCTGCTGCGGGTGGATCCCGAGGCGCTCGCGTTTCTGGCGCAGCATGCGTTTCACGACAGCGCTTTTTTTCTGCGTCCGTCCCATCTGGCCCAGATCGCGGCGATCCTCGACGACCCCGAATCATCGGACAACGACCGGTACGTCGCATTGACCCTGCTGCGCAACGCGGAGATCGCGGCCGGCGGCATTCTGCCCATGTGCCAGGACACGGGCACGGCCTCCATCGTGGCGAAGAAAGGCGAGCGGGTGTGGACGGGAGCCAACGATGCCGAGTGGCTGAGCCGAGGCATTTACGACTGCTTCACGAAGGAGAACCTGCGCTATTCGCAAACGGCGCCGCTCGACATGTGGCAGGAGATCAACACGGGCACCAACCTACCGGCGCAAATCGACCTCGCGGCCGTCCCTGGTTCGAAATACGAGTTTCTGTTCGTGGCCAAGGGTGGCGGCTCTGCGAACAAGATGGTGCTCTTCCAGGAAACCAAGGCCCTCCTGAACCCGAAGGGTTTCGAAAAGTTCGTCACGGACAAGCTGCCGACGCTCGGCACGGCGGCGTGCCCGCCTTATCACTTGGTGTTCGTCGTCGGCGGCACCAGCGCCGAGGCGTGCATGAAGACCCTCAAGCTGGCGTCCGCGCGCTATCTCGACGGGCTCCCGACCAAAGGCAACGAGCGCGGCCAGGCCTTCCGCGATGTGGAATGGGAGTCCAAGGTGCTCGAAATCGCCCGAAAGAGCGGCATCGGCGCCCAATTCGGCGGAAAATATTTCGCGCTCGATGTCCGCGTGATCCGCCTGCCGCGCCACGGCGCGTCCTGCCCCGTCGCGATGGGCGTTTCCTGCAGCGCGGACCGAAATATCCGTGGCAAGATCACGGCGGAAGGCATCTTCCTCGAGCAGCTCGAAACCGATCCTGGCCGGTTTTTGCCGGCGGGAAAGCGGGCGCTGGGCGACGGACCGACCGTGCCGATCGACCTGCGCCGTCCCATGGCCGAGATTCGCGCGGACCTGTCGCGGCACCCGGTCACGACCCGCGTTTCCCTTTCCGGTCCGATGATCGTGGCGCGCGACATCGCGCATGCGAAACTCAAGGAGCGAATCGATGCCGGCCAAGGCTTGCCGCAATACCTGAAGGATCACCCGGTCTACTATGCCGGTCCGGCCAAGACTCCCGCCGGCTACGCTTCCGGCTCCTTCGGTCCGACGACCGCGGGCCGAATGGACAGTTACGTGGACCTCTTCCAGTCGCAAGGCGGCTCGCTCATCATGCTCGCCAAGGGCAACCGTGGCCCGCAGGTGACGCAGGCCTGCCACAAGCACGGCGGCTTTTATCTTGGCTCCATCGGCGGCCCTGCCGCGATCCTGGCCAAGGAAAACATCCGCAAGGTCGAAGTCCTCGAGTACCCCGAGCTCGGCATGGAAGCCGTCTGGAAGATCGAGGTGGAAAACTTCCCCGCCTTCATCCTGGTGGATGACAAGGGCAACGACTTCTTCGCGAACGGCTGCGGCGCCTGCCTGCCGACGAAACATTAAAAGCGGGTGGAGCGGGTGGTCCTGGCTTCTCAATGAGAAGCCAGCCCGCCGAAGCCCAACGGGCGAAGGATGGCCGCCCGCATTTGACGACAGAGTGCATGGGGACCATGCGCTCCACCCAGCTGTAGCCGGGGGCGCCGACCCCGGCACCTGCGATATCGAAAGCGGAACTGCCGGGGTCAGCGCCCCCGGCTACAGCAATCCGAGTCAGGTCATCGACCGCGGGTCCAACGCCTTGTCGAGCGCCGCGGCGTCGAGCCAGCCCTTGGCCAGGACCACCTCCCGCAAGGTTTTACCGCTCGCATGGGCTTCTTTCGCCACCTGGGCGGCCTTGTCGTAGCCGATCAGGGGATTCAGCGCCGTCACCAGCATCAGCGACCGCTCCGTCAATTCCCGGCAGCGCGCCGCGTCCGCTTCAATTCCGGCCACGCAGCGGTCGGCGAAGACCCTGGCTCCGTTGGCCAGGCAGTGAACCGCCTCGTGGAGGCAATACGCGATCAGCGGCAGGGTGACGTTGAGTTCGAAATTTCCCTCGCGGCCGCAGGCGGCGACGGTGCCGCACAGGCCTTGGACGTAAAGACTGACCTGGACGAGCATCTCGCTCATGACCGGGTTGACCTTGCCGGGCATGATCGATGATCCGGGCTGCGTCGCCGGCAGCACGATCTCGCCCAGTCCCGCCCGCGGTCCCGACGCGAGCCAGCGAAGGTCGTTCGCAATCTTGGCCAGCGCCGCAGCGATCGCCGAAAGCTGCCCCGCAACTTCGACGGCATCATCCCGCCCACCCTGCGCCTCGAAGTGATTGGCGGCCTCCCGGAAGGGAATGCCCGTTTCCTCGGCCAGCAGGCGGCAGACCAGCCCCGAAAACTTGGGGTCGCCATTGATGCCCGTTCCCACCGCCGTCCCGCCGATCGCCAATTCGGTCAGGGCTTGGGCCGCCCGGGCGGCGCGATCGGCGGCCTTGTGGGCCTGGGCGGCGTAGCCGGAAAACTCCTGGCCGAGTGTCAGCGGCGTGGCATCCATCAGATGCGTGCGGCCAATCTTGATCACGTCCGCGAAGGCGGCGGCTTTCTCATCCAATTTCGCGGCCAGGTGCTGAAGCGCCGGGCGCAGCGCCGTCTTTAGCTCCAGCGCGACGCTCACGTGCAGGACCGTCGGAATGATGTCGTTCGACGACTGGCCGTGATTCACGTCGTCGTTCGGGTGAAGCGGCTCCTTTCCTCCGAGCCGATGCCCTGTCTTCTGCGCGGCCCAGTTGGCGATGACCTCGTTGGCGTTCATGTTCGCCGAGGTGCCCGAACCGGTCTGAAAGACATCGAGCGGAAATTCCCGGGCCCATTTTCCTTCGGCGATTTCCCGGGCTCCCTGCTCGATCAAATCAGCCTTCGCCGCCGGCAACCGGCCCAATTCGCGATTGGCGCGCGCACAGACGGCCTTAATGAGCCCCAGTCCGCGGATGAACGCCGCGGGCAGAACATGGCCGCTGATGGGAAAATTCAGAACGGCCCGCTGCGTCGATGCGCCGTACAGCGCCTCGTCGGGAACGGGCATTTCGCCCATGGAATCCTTTTCGGTTCTCATTGGCCTACCCAGATACCCCGCCGCGGCCGCCGCCGCGCCCGCTCAGAAGCGGACGAGCAGCCGATCGCCTCCGACGCCAAAGCGGCGGACCGCCTGGGCCAGCCGCTCCTGGGAGAGTTCGCTGACGTCGCGCGGATCGGAACTATTGGCACTGGTCCAAGCCGACGCCGAATTCGGCAGAGGATCGCTGAGGAGCGCCTCGCGGCGTTCGTCGGCCGGCGTCAACGTCCGAGCCAGCGGCTCGGATTGCGCCGGACGGCTGACATATGCCGCCTGGGTCCACTCCGCCGGAGTGGCCACCGCCGAAGCCAGCGACATCGACGTTTCAGTCGTGCCGGCCGCGACGGAAACGGCGCCAGTGAAAGGATCGGGGAACGCAGGACGTGCCGAAAGCGTCGTCACCACCAACGTTCCGGCTCCCAGATTGGCATCGGCATTCTTAGGCCGAATCGACTGCCGCGTTGGAGAAGTGGCGGCCACCAAGACCGCCGTGGAACGGGGCGCTGAAATCGAAGTCTCCGGAGTCGAGACCACTTTGGCCGAAATATTTTCCGCCGGAGCCTCGATCGACGCGACGGCGGCCGGCATCGGATTCGAAACCCGCGGAGAGACCGCCTGCGGACTTGCCGAACGAAATTCGTGCACGCTCAGGAATGCCGCCCCAAACGCCGCCGCCACGCCCACGCTGGCCGGCAAGGCCATGCCCAATCCGCGAATCTTTCCGAATCGGTACCAGGGCTTGGGGCCCACGATCGCCGCGAGCTGCTTCGCGCGCAGCTCACTGTCAAATTGCTGCCAAAACTCCTGGGGTGGCCGCTCGGAACGCTTGAGATGAAGCAGACTTTCGATCGTGACAGGTTTTTTCGGATCAATGGGCATCATCGGCGCAAATACGAAACCATCTCGGCTTGGAGCAGTTGCTTGGCGTAGTGCAGTCGGGAACGCACCGTGCCTATGGAGCAATGCATGATTTCAGCAATCTCTTGGTGGCTGAGCCCATCGATTTCGAATAAAGTGACCACAGTGCGATGGTTGATAGACAATTTTTGCATCGCTTCGTTCAATTTTTCCTGGAGCTCACGCGTGTAGGTGTCCCGTTCCGCACCCCCTTTATCCGTCAACGCCGCAAGGACTTCACGAGAGACCGGCTCGTCCGGATCCATCTTCTCCAGGCTGAAGAACGACCGTCGGCGGTTTTTCCGAAGGTGGCTCAAGGTCGCATTGATCGCGATCCGGTAAAGCCAGGTGAAGAACGATGCCTGACCCTGAAAGCGATGAATGGACTGAAAGGCCTTGATGAATGCGTCCTGGGCCAGATCGGCCGCATCCTCGCGATTGGACGTCAGATGATAAACGACGCCGAAGATGCGGGCGCGGTACTTGAAGATCAGCCGGTCGAATGCGGCTACGTCTCCCGCCTGAACCTGCCGGACGACGGCGAGGTCCTCATCGGCCTCTTTCGACCGCTCGGGCGACGCGACCAGCGTCTTCCCCAACACCTTGATGGCGTCGAGCACGGATGGAAGGAAATCCGCCCGATTACCGACTGCAAACGAAAAGGCGGCTCAGCGTAGATTTGCTAATTGTTCCTGCAGCAAATCGGCGAGCCCCAACAGCATTCCGGCCGACGGCCGGTCCCGCCAGGGGGTCAGAGCTTCCCGGGCCGCCGTCAATTCGGATTCGACCTCGATCTGCACGGCATCAAACACGCCCAATTCGCGCATTTGCCGCGAATGTTCCGCCAGCCGGGGCGGATGGCCGCCGACCACTTCCGCTCGGAGGGCCTCGGCCTCGGACGGGTTAAGCCTTTCCAGCAAAATGAAAAGGGGCAGGGTCACCTTCCCGCTCGCCAAATCGGTTCCCAACGTCTTTCCGATCCGATCCGCGTGGCCGAAGTAGTCGGCCAGATCGTCGTAAATCTGATACGCGACCCCCAAATGACGCCCAAAACAGGCGGCGGCATCGGTGTATCCCCCCGGCGCATCGGCCAGCCGGGCGCCCAAAAGGCAGGAAACCCGGAACAGTTCCGCCGTCTTGAGCTCAATGATCCGGCTATACTCCTCCCGCGACACCGCCAAAGACCCCCGGCGCATCGTCTGGACAATCTCCCCGGCGCAAACTCGTCGCGTCGAATCGGAAACTGCGGCACAGACCTCGGTGGTCGAAAATTGAGTCGCCAGGTTCAAAGCGTGGGCAAACAGGGCATCTCCCAACAGGACTGCCGGGGTCGAACCGAACTTTCGGGCCGCCGTTTCGCGGTTCCGGCGAATGTCCGCGTCGTCCATGATGTCGTCGTGGACCAGGGTGGCCAAATGGATCAATTCCACGACGGCCGCGGCCCGAATCAGCTCGTGGGGGACGGTGTCAGGCCCCTGCCAGCCGCTCAAAAACACGAGGGCCGGCCGAATGCGTTTTCCGGTTGCCGCCATGGCATAGACGACCATTTCGCGGATCTCGGGCTCGAAATCCTTGGGCTGCGCCGCCAAAAATCGGTCCAATTGCGCCAAGTGCCGCTCCAGGAGCTCAAAAACCCCGGAAAACACGTGTTTCGGAGGGGAAATGGCGGGGGTCATGGAAGGGTCACAGTGCTCTCTGGCACGAGTGAAACCAAATCAAAAAGCGGACAAATGGCGCCGATTTGCCGCCAAAAATGGCGAAAAAGCCCAATTTCTGAGCGGAAATAATGCAAAATCGATCTATCGCCATTGTCATGCATGTAAGAAGGTTGCCAAATCGCTCCACAATCGTTTTGAAAGCGCCCTCCGACCTCCAAGCAAGCCGGCCAGATCGTCGCCACCTTCAACCCTAAGGGACCATTGGACCTTAAACAAATTAAACAGATCATCGATCTGATGAAACGGTCAGAACTGACCGAATTCGCGATCGAGGAGGAAGGCTTCAAGCTAAAGATTCGCCGCGGAAATCAGGACGCACCTTTGATGAACGCCGGACGTGCCGCGATGCCAATTTACTCATTGCCGGAAGGGGCCGTGGCTCCGGCTCCCGCCGCGTCAGGGGTTCGGCCCCTCGCCGCAGCCGCGGTCGATGAGCCAGGAGTAACGTACGTGAAATCACCCATGGTGGGCACGTTCTACCGCGCCCCCACCCCGGAGAGCAAACCCTTCGTCGATACCGACAGCGTGGTCTCGGAGAACACCGCGGTCTGCATTATCGAGGCGATGAAGATCATGAACGAAATCCAATCCGAAGTGAAGGGAACCGTGCTCGAAGTGCTGGCGGAAAACGGCCAGCCCGTCGAATACGGCCAGAAGCTTTTCAAGGTCAGGCAAGGCTGAGGTGATCCAAAAGGTCCTCATCGCCAATCGCGGCGAAATTGCCCTGCGCATCGTTCGCGCCTGCCGCGAACTCGGCATCAAGACGCTTGCCGTTTACTCGGAAGCGGATGTGCAGTCGCTCCATGTGCAGCTGGCGGATGAAGCCATCTGCATCGGCGGTCCGCGCAGTTCGGACAGTTACCTGCGCGCCGACCGCATCATCAGCGCGGCGGAAATCGCGGACGTCGACGCCATTCACCCGGGGTACGGCTTTCTCTCCGAAAACGCGAAATTCGCGGAGCAGTGCGAGTCCTGTAATATCAAATTCATCGGGCCAAAGTCGAAATCCATCAAAATGATGGGGGACAAGGCCGTCGCCAAAGACACCGTGCGGAAAGCGGGTGTGCCGATCGTGCCCGGCAGCGACGGGCCGGTCGATTCCGAGAACGAGGCCGTGAAAGTCGCGCGCTCCATCGGATATCCCGTCATCATCAAGGCGGTGGCCGGTGGCGGCGGACGCGGCATGCGCATCGCGCACAACGACGTTTCGTTTGCCAAGGAATACCACGTGGCCCGCGGCGAAGCGGAAAAGGCGTTCGGCAACGGCGCGGTTTACATCGAAAAGTACATCGAGAAACCGAGGCACATCGAGTTTCAGATCCTGGGCGACAGCCACGGCAAGATCATCCATCTCGGCGAACGCGACTGCTCGGTCCAGCGCCGGCACCAGAAGCTGATCGAGGAATCCCCCTCGCCGTTCCTGACCGCCGACCTGCGCAAAAAAATGGGCAAGGCCGCCATCCGCGCCGCCACCGCCGCCAACTACGAAAACGCCGGCACGATCGAATTCCTGGTCGATGGCAAGGGACACTTCTACTTCATCGAGATGAACACCCGCATCCAGGTGGAGCATCCCGTGACGGAAGAGGTGACCGGCATCGACCTGATCAAACAGCAGATTCGAATCGCGAACGGCGAAAAGCTCGAATTCGACCAAAGCGACATCAAGCAGATCTGCCACGCGATCGAGTGCCGCATCAACGCCGAGGATCCGAGCCGCAATTTTGCACCTTCGCCCGGCACGATCGGGCTGTACTATTCGCCCGGCGGCCGCGGCGTGCGGGTCGATAGCCACGTGTACAGCGGGTACACGATCCCCCCTTACTACGATTCGATGATCGGCAAGCTGATCTGCGTCGGAGCGACCCGCAAGGAAGCGCTCGAACGCAGCTACCGCGCCCTCAGCGAATTTCTCGTCCGCGGCATCAAGACGACCATTCCGCTGCACAAGGCGATCATGTCCGATCCCGCGTTCATCGAGGGCAAGGCGACCACCTCCTATATGGAGGATTTCCTGAGCCGGACCGCGCCGGACCTTTTCGCGTAACGGCCCACGTCCTCGGGCGCGAGCGTGCGGCCCGGGGGCGGGAAGTGAAGGGCGGTGCTGCGCCGAAGGTATGGTTCTAGAATTTTCTGGGACGTGATGTGTTCGGCAACTGGTACGCCCGGCTGCGCCGCATCTTGCCGGCTCGCCCTGCAGATCCTCGCTGCACCCGATGAGCTCTCACGTTTCGAGGAGCACAATATTTTCCTAGTGGAGGCGCTCCGCACGTTTCTCGTACCGCTTTCGGCGCAAGGCGAGGGGCCGAGCGAATCAGACTTCCGTGAGCAAACCGCCCACATTGAGCCGGTTCGGTCGAGCCGGGTTCTCGGGTTCCTGTGTTGCTGGCCAAATCGACCGCTCAATGCGGGAGGAAGTATACCTCGTCAACCTGCGGTCCGTTCGGCGCACATCTCGACACGCGACTCGATCGCGAAAGGTTCATGAAATAAGACCGACCTAATTTCCGATCCTTTCCCGCTCACCCTTTCCCCACCCATCCTCAGAGGGAACCCGGCCTTCAGACATACCTGGATCTTACCGTTGTTCACCGCAAAATCTTGCCCCCTGGTATCAGGAAAGTGGTATCAGATGGGCTCCGAATCAGGGGGAACACCTCTGCCGGATCTTGGAATAGCCCAGCCCGCCACGATACTCAAGCGGGCTCGCACGCACTCACGGTCGCTGGGAGCGTCGGCAACTTCGGCCTCCAGACCGTGGTCGCCCCCCCGCCCCAAGCCATCCCGCCATTGCGTCGTTCAGCCATCGGGTTAGTTCAGTGGCATCCGGTCATGCCGCCTGGTCCCGACTCCAATCTAAGGGTATTCATTCGCGATCAGACGCTCGCGGTCCTGGGTGGCATACTGAAGGATGCTCCGGAGATTTGGTCAGTGCGCTACTTCGGCGCCCGGACCGATACGGATGAATTCAGCTTGGACGACTTGCGGTTTGTACTGGGGCACTATTTGGCGGGAATCGTCGGGCGGATGCCGCTTCGCGCCGGGGAGACTCTGCCCCAGGCGGAAGAGGCCGCTTTTCAAGAGATCTGCCGTGAGTTGATCGCTCAAGGCATGCTGGAGGGCGTTTTCCCAGAGATCGCCGATCGGATGTACCGGCTGCGGCTGGTGCCGAAGCCATTCGAGGAAAACTGGCAATTCGTTCGGCAACTGCCGGGCGGCGGCCAGAGCCGCGCTATGGAGGTCCGGCACTGGGTATCGGGGAAGATGGGCGTCCTCAAGCTCCTCTTGGAGACGGATGACGAACGGGACCGGGAGGTTGCGCAGGTGCGTTTCCGGCGGGAACTCGAGACCCTTGGATCCGTCGATCACCCCGCCGTGGTAAAGCTCTTGGAGAGCAACGGCGAGCCGGGGCGGGGCCAATTGGGGTATGTCACACCGTTGGGCGTGCCCCTGGAGACCTACTGGAATTTCGAGGCGAAGTTGTTCACCCCGGAACTGCTTTACGACCAGGCCGCCCGACTGGTGCTGCGGCTGGCAGAAGGATTGGCGGCAATCCATGGCGCCGGGCTCGTGCACCGCGACCTTAAGCCGGACAACATCATCCTTTATGGGCGGGACCCAGCGATTATTGATTTTGGGCTCGTGACCCGGGCCGACTACGCGGCGCAGGGGGTGACCGATCTTCACGGGAAGCAGATCGGCAATGGCTTCAATCCGGCGGCGGTCTACGGGCTCGCGGATGGCGATCCCCGGCGCGATATCGCCGGGTTGGGCTGGCTCTTCGGGTATCTCTTGGGGGTGCCCGTGGGCGGACGGCGCCGGCCGCAGCGCTTCCATTGGCAGTTTCACGACATGGTCGAAGAACCGCGGCGGGAGCAGGCCCGGGCGATCCTGGCCCTGTGCGCCTCTCCGAAGAATATCCCGCGAAGCACCCGAGATTTCGTGGAGATGTTGGGGCGTCTGGGGCTGGCGGCTTCGGCCGTGACACCGGCGGCGCCGGGCCGCGCCTCAACGGAAGCGGCCCGGAATGAGCATGCTCAGAGTACGGCAGCTGAGACGGTCCGCCGCGCGCTGGCGAGCGACGAGAGCGCGTTGGCGATTCAGCTGTTTGCCGCGCCGCTCGCGGCGCTGCGTGATGAACTGCGGACGCGGTGCGACCGCCGGGATAACCTTCCTATTGTCCAATGGGAGCAGGCGGGCGACCATGACGAGGAGCATTTCTTTCTCTTCGCCACCGCTCAGCTGCCCATGGCAGAGGTAATGGGGGTCGCCCAGCAGCGGGTCGGCGATGGGGCTGATCCGGCAGCTGTGGGACTCCAATGCTTCTTTTATTGCCATTGCGGCGACCACCGGCGGTTCAGAGTCTCGGCTTGGATCAACTATCGCCGCCCCAGTGCCAGTGAGGGGCTGCCGTTTGAGCTCCGGCTGATCTGCGCGCCGGAATTCAATGAGTCGACGCCGTGGGAGGAGGTCTCGTACGTGCTCCAGCGGGATGCACAGTTCAGGAACGCTTCGAGCGCGACGGTCGAATCCGTCCCTGAAATCGCCCGCCGAGCCGAAGACTGGTGCTTCGATCCCAAGCATTGGCGCCGCCTTCGTTCTTCGGCGGTGGACGCGACGACGGCCCCCTGAACCCCTATTCGCAACCAAGCAGGAGAACCTTAGTGGTAGCGAATAAACCCGCCTTCGGGTAGCTCGACCCTGACCGGAGCGCGCGCGGGACTGAGGGTGGCGTCTTCCGGCAGCGGCTCTAGCCGCTCCCGACCGAGCACCGCCAGGAGCTCCTGCTCGAACGCAGCCAAGAATCGTTCGCCGAAGGCGTCATGAGCCGAACCCTGCGGAAAGTACCCATGGATCACGGCCAACCGAGGGGGGCCGCTCGTGGCTACCTGCCCCGGAATGCACGAGAAGAAAATGGCGAGGTCGATTGCGTCCGCAAAGCGAGCCCGCTGGGCGGCGACCAGCCCACGAAAACTCTGCGGGTCGATGAAAGGGGCGCTCTCGTTCACAATGAAGACCGCCCCGGGCAGATAGGGCTCCCCCAGGAAGACCCGGCTGGAGCGGATTTGCTCGGCGGCCTTCTCCATCTGGCGGCCTACTGAGACGCCGAGGAATCTGCGCCAATACTCCTGGCTCACCTCCCCGGTAAGATGCGCCACTACGGTGTTCGGCTCCGTCCCGGGGGACAGCGGGATCAGCCCGGCCTTTGCTTTCTCTCTTACAAACGCGGCCGTTTTGGCGTGGCGGTCTTCTACCTCCAAGGGGTCCTGTTCGAGGCCCTTGTGCTCTAGGAGGTAATTCTCCACGCGAAAGTCGACCGGCTTAATCCCGGCAGGAAAGTTCCTCGAACCGTCGAAGCGGGTCCCACCCAAACGCGCGACAACCCGGGCCGCGAAGTCTTCGTTGACGCGGGCGCGAAGTTCGAGAAACGGATAGGTTTTGGGTGTCAATGAACTTGTACCTACGGGAAAGGACGCCTGGGTCAATGAGAGTGGTAGCGCGTTCGTCCAATGAGAGGGACGTTCGATTCTGACGTTGCTGCTCACACCTAGAGCCAGCGATTCCTTGGGCCGCCAGGCCCACTCGGCTGATCCGAGGGGCTCTGGTTCAAGCCGCACCTGGGATTACTTCCCGACCTCTCTCAGCGACGAGGAATGAGAGCCCCTGGGCGGACGGTGATGGCAGGGAGCCAACGCCGCGACCACCTACTTTCAGGCTGATTCCGCAGTGGCTTGGCGGCGGGCCAACCTCGTGACTGGGGCGTGCCCTTCAGCCTGGCATCGCTCCGCTACCGCAACGTCTTGAAGGAGCATGGCGGTCCCATCGAAAGCATCGAGATCGGCACAACAGACGTTGGAGGGGTTCCCATGTACCAGGCCAACGCGCTGCTCTGTGGGAGCATAGTTCCCGAGCGGAAGGCAACAGCGCTCTTCGCGATCGCCGACGGCTCAGGAACTCATACCTCGGCCAGCGTCGCGCGGCACATTGCCGTGTCTGAGGCACTCGAACGCTGGGCGATAACATCAATCTCTCAGAGTGCGCGACGATCTAGTTACGGATTCGATCTCGACCTAACTTCCAATGGGATGGCAGCCTTTCCAGGGCTCATTGCTAAGCAAGCGCGCCGGTTTGCCCGGCTGGAGGCAGTCGAGCGCCATTGTCTCTTCGGTTGGTGGGAAGGTCTCTACCGCGGGATCTTTCGCATGATCCGATGGGACGAAATCCACGCCGATTCAAATCGAGGGGCCGTTCGCGGAACCAGAGGTGATTCTTTACGGCCCAACCCAAGACGGCAGCCGTTACGTTTACGGACACGCTGCCGGCGCAGGCTTCGAGGAGGCAGTGCTGCGTGCCATGATCGAGCTCCAGCGCCACGAAGCTGCTCTGAAGCATTGTTCAGGCCGTGATCCGACAAGGCGCCTTGAACGCCGCGCCCTCCACTTTTCGCGACCCGAAGGGTTCGCCGCATTCTGGCAAGCGCGTCAAAGAAGATAGCATCAATCGGTCACCGACCGGAAGACCGGCTCTGCCCGGCACGATCTTCGACGGCGAAATCCGCGGGCCATGGTCGAGGTACGCAAATGTGTGGCGTGTGGCTTTCAGGCCCATAAGCAGCCGATTCCTAGAAGACGGAGACCGCTACTTTTTTCGGTGAGTGCGACGGTCAGCCTGTCCTCGAGCAACGAGCCACTTGTTGAGAAAGGTCAAATGGGCGAAGCTTACGGCTGCGTTCAATCAAGTCGCCCGCCCCCCCGAGACTCCTGACGGCTTCAGCGCGCAGCGCGAGTTATACCCTTGGCTCCCTCCGGGGCTTTGGGCCACGGCGGCATGAGTCGACGATACACGCCTCTTCCTTTCGCTGTTGGAGTATGACTTTTCTGTACTCCGCATCGATCCGATTACGGAACTCCGCCTATCAAGCAGCAATTTCTATTCGCGTCAGCTGGCGACGTTGGACCTTCCAAACATTGACGTTCCACTGTCAATTTGTTGGATTGCAACGATGACGCTGAACGTCCAGAGAGTGCTACAACGTCTTACCGCCGCAGCTACGTCTCTTGCGGCTGCACATGCCGCTTCCTCTACGCCTCAGCCGACCACCCCGTCTATCCCAACTGCAGACGGACCCAACTCAACGATCCAGCAACAGAGCCAAGTTCGGAAGGTGAAGGTTATTTATGGTTTGAAGCGGAAGGGAGCCACTAGACTCGCTTCTCACGCTTCGCATTCCAGCCATGCATCGCACTATTCGGGCACGAGCGGCACCACGACTTCAGCGCCGTCAACCTCGGATGCCCCCGCGACACCGCCCCCATCGGCAGCTTCGCCCACCACTTCCGCGCCTGGTCCGAAGGATTCACCAGCGCCCGCTCCAGCGGCCGCACCTACCATGGCACGTGGGGAGGCCTGGGACGCAGTGATGCGAAAGATGCAGCGAATCCGCAGTCGGTGGCCGGGGGACGTTCTCATCAAAAAGGAGTCTTACTTTGCCCTGAAGGACGGCGGAGAGGACGTGGGATATATTTCGCTTAAGGCCGGCACCAAGCTGCACTTGATCGAGATCAAGCCCGAGCACGCAATTGTGGTCGTCGCCGACGCGATTTGCCCCGTGCCGGTTGAGAACACTGATCTCGTCGACCGTCTGGGCGGGATCTCTGGCATCTTGGCTCTCCCCGACGATCCTCCGCCCGCGGAGGCCGCATCTCCCGCCCATGGCTAGCGAGTCACAGTCCCCCACTCCGCCCGAAGAAGACGGCTGGATCGTCGTACCGTTTGCCAAAGAGGTGTATTCGATCAATGCGGTGCTCAAGGCCGCCTATCGGTTCACACATCGCGCGTACGTTAAGGTCGAGCTGAATAACGGTCAGATTGAAGCGCACCTGAGACCCAAGACAACAGAGGAGAGTGGCGTCACACTGACCAGGGAACTGTTCAATGAGGCGTTGGACCAGCAGCTACGCGAAACGCTCGCACGGGAGACACAATCCGTGCGGGACTTGATTCTCGGCCATGCGCTCTCGGAGACGAACCTTCTCGATGCGGAATTGACGGATGTTGATTCGGGGGCCGATCCGCTCGGCATCGGCCGACCGGCCCTATCGTTTCGCGACCCGAATAGCTCGCAACACTCCGCTCCAACTCCATGACCGGCTTAGCCCCTAGCTTTGGGGGAGCGAGCGAATTCCTAGATCCGCAGTACGAGCTCCTTCCCTTCCGTTTCATGCGGCTGGACGAAGGCCGCTATGTCGCGACGAACTTGGCGGGCGACTATCTCTGCTTATCGCGGGAGCAGCTGGCGGCGTTCATCGAGAAGCGACTCCCCGCCAACGATCGGCTGTTGAACGATCTGGAGGCCCGGCAATTCTTGCGCCGAGGCTATGATCTGGCTCCCCTGGAATTGCTCGCGGCTCAGTATCGGACCCAACAATCGCAGCGGCGATGGTTCACCAGTCTGCACCTCTTCGTCGGGACGCTGCGCTGCGACCACAGTTGCCAATACTGCCAAGTCTCCAGAGCCCATGACGCAGCAGCCGGATATGACATGACGCCGGAAACGGCCGATCGGGCGGTCGATCTCATGCTGGAGGGTCCATCTCCGCAGTTGAAGGTGGAATTCCAGGGCGGCGAACCATTGCTGAACTTCCCGATCGTCGAGCGGATTGTGCGGAGAACCAAAGCCCAAGCGGAGGGCCGTTTCGTCCAGTTTGTGGTGGCAACGAATCTGGCTCTCCTCGATGACGGGAAGCTGAAGTTCTTCTCGCAGCACGGGATCAAGGTCTCGACGTCGCTCGACGGACCCCGCGAGCTCCACAACCGCAACCGCCCGCGGCCGGGCCGCGACGCTTACGAGGCCACCTTGCGAGGTATTCAGCGATGCCGGGAGCAGCTCGGCCACGAAAGCGTTTCGGCGCTGCTCACCTGTACGGCCGACAGCCTTCGCCAGCCAGAAGCGATTGTGGACGAATACGTCGCCCAAGGTTTCCGGAGCATCTTCTTGCGGCACATTAGTCCCTACGGCTTCGCGGCGCGATCGCAACAGCGCATCGGATACGAGACCGAGCAATTCTTGGAGTTCTACCGGCGAGGGCTCGCTCGCATCCTCTGGCATAACCAGCAGGGGTATCCTCTGCGGGAAACCTATGCATCGATTCTTCTCAATCGGATTTTGACGACGGCTCCACCGGGCTATGTCGACTTGCTGTCGCCGACGGGTCTGGGTTTGAATTGCCTGGCTTACGATTACGACGGTGATGTGTACGCCTCAGATGAGGGGCGAATGCTCGCCCAAATGGGGGACGACTCGTTCCGCCTTGGGAACGTTCACCAAACCCGGTGGCGCGACCTGTTCCTGGAGAGCGAACTTTTAACGATTGCCGACGAAACGATGACTGAAGGAATGCCGGGATGTGCCGATTGCGCGTTCCAGCCCTATTGCGGATCTGATCCGGTATTCCACCACGTGACGCAGGGAGATCGCGTAGGGCACCGGCCATCGAGCGCGTTTTGCCGGCGCAACATGGAAATCATGCGGCACCTGATTCGGTCGCTGGAGGATGATGCATGCGCAGCCCGGATTCTGCGACAATGGGCCCTATGATCCTTGCTGGACGAGCGAAGTTCGCAGGCGCGGATCGGACATCGCTGGCGATGATCGACGATGAAGCTCTCAGCCGCCGAGCGCCACAAGGCCAACGTGGTCAGCTGAGGCGAGACCAAGAACTTACGCTCACTGTCCCGCACGGGGAAAGGACGGCCACCGTCGTGCTGCCGGAAGAGTTTCGCTATCTCGGCCCTGGCGATATCGTTCGCATCAGTCCAGCGGAGCAGTTCGTCCGTGTTCTCTACAGGCGCACGTCGCCTCACAACGTCCTGTTCTTCACGGAGAACTGCAATAGCCGCTGCCTTATGTGCTCGCAGCCGCCGCGAGACGCCTTGGACGAGCACCTAATCGAGGACATTCTGGCGATTATTCCGTGGATGGACGAAGCCACGCCGGCCTTGGGAATCACGGGGGGTGAGCCAACCCTGCGTCATGGGAAACTGGCTGAAGTGCTGGCTACTGCGAAAGCGCACTTGCCGCGAACCTCCATTCACCTCTTGTCCAATGGACGCATGTTCGTCTATCCGCAGTTCGCGGCACAACTCGCGGCGGTTGGCCATCCCGACTTCATGATTGGCGTTCCGCTCTATGGTGACACCAGCGCAACGCATGACTTCATTGTGCAGGCAAAGGGCGCGTTCGATCAGACTATTCGCGGCCTAATGAACCTAGGGGCGGCTGACGTTCCGGTCGAAATTCGGATCGTGATCCACCGGCAAAGCCTTCCCCGTTTGACGTCACTTTGTCGTTTCATCGCGCGTAACCTTTCGTTCGCAGGGCAGATCGTGCTCATGGGACTTGAGCCAACGGGATACGCTCGGTCGAACTGGAGCGAATTATGGATTGATCCAGCATCCTATCAGGACGAGCTGGGCCGGGCGGTCGAAATCCTTGAGGCAGGTGGTCTCACGGCTCGTCTCTACAACCACCCACTCTGCCTCGTCCCCGACCATCTCCGGCACATCGCTGCGCGCTCGATCTCAGATTGGAAGAAGATCTTTCTTGCTCCTTGCGCTTCCTGTTCGCGTCGCCGTGAGTGCTGCGGCTTTTTCGCTTCGGCGGCGATGCGCCATTCATTGGCAGTACAGCCGCTTTAATTGGCGCGGCAATTGCGCACGCCGTTTAATGGCTGGAGAATGTCACCGCGCCCGGTGGAAGCGCCGGCACGGCGACGATCCCGATCGAATCCCCATCGTGGATCGTGAGCTTCAGCTTAACGTTGAGCTTCGCTCCCGGCTGCACCGTCTCCCCGACTTCCACCCGGGACGAACGATGCAACTTCTTGAAAGTAACCAGTACCGCTGAGATCTGAAGCGGCACCGCGGCCCTATTGAAGAAAGTCATGCTGCCCGCCCAAGTATCTAGTTCAAGGGACACCGATGCAGCGGGGAATTGCGGCGGAGGGGGCGGGACCGGAATTGGCGGTCGCGACACCACCCTCGAAGGAGTTTCCTGAAGAAGGCCTTGCCAGTTCAACTCCTCTCCACTCACGACCCAGGCATCATGCTTCAAAGGATCGTAGCCACTGCGAACCAGCGCAAGGTGATGAATGCCAGGCTCGACATTCTCCCGACGCAGCGGAGTCACGCCAACGTAGACTCCGGCATCCAGCACGATCGCACCTCTGGGAGTAGACGTGATAGTCAATGTCCCCAACGGCCAAACCTGCTCGATGTTGACCGGTCCAGCATTCGGCTGCACGTGTTGCTTCACGATTGAATCCGGAAAACCGGCGCGGCGAAATTCGAAGATATGAGCCCCCACCGCTACGTCCGGCACTGAGAATGGGGTAACTCCGAGCTTAGCCCCCGCCTCAAGCACGGTCGCTCCATCGGGTTGGGACGAGAAAGTAACTGCCACTGTAATAGGTAAGGCTGGCGGCGATTTGGACGCTATGGGGCTCACCGGCGGCGCGGGAATATGCTGCGGATTCTCGTCCACAGTGGCCCGCGCGCTCTCCGCTGGCGGTGCATCGGTCGCTCTATGGGTGAGCAGGCGAAAGGGGAGGTAGAGCAACCAAACCGCGACCAGAAAGATCACCGGCGTCCAAAGCCACCGCAATGAGGCGGGCTTCGCGTTCAGGGGCGGGCCGCTGCTATTCGTGACGATGATCGGCCGTCTTAAACCGGTGGGCTCAGGCGGAAGCCGGCGGCCACCCACCGGCCCGGCCTGGGTGTCTGGCGCGGCTGGCGTTTGGCGCACAGTCAACTGATTGCTCGAAGTTGAAGGAGGCGCTCCAACAGGTGGTAGCGGCGAAGAGTGCTCCATTGACTCACCCTCACTGCGATTGTCCTCCGACATGGACTCCGAATGGCTCACCGTACCAGGCTGGGTCGCTTCGCGGGAGCGAACCGAGTCCGTTTGCCTTCGGGGGCTAGCCATTGCTCGGGCCGGCGGCCGAGTAAGGCGTAGGAACTGCAACACCCGCGACAACTCATCATCCGTCACCACCATGCCTTGGGCCCGCAGTGGAGCGCTGACTCCCGGGGCAAGGTAGAATAGGTCTCCCTGGCCAAAAAGGTGATTGGCTCCGTCAATGCCTATGATCGACCGGCTGTCCCAGTGCGAAGGCACCTTAAAAGCGATTCGCGCCGAAAATCGTTCTCGGATTGCGCCAGGGAGCAATTCCGCGGAAGGGCGCGGGGTTGCGGTCGCCACCAAGTGAATCCCACAAGATTGGCCCCGTTGCGCGAGCTGGTACAGTTGATCGGAGCGCCTTTCGGGGTCCCTAGCCAATACGTTACCGACCTCGTTGATCACGACAAAAAGCCGGGGCAGCGGCTCGATCTCATCGGAACGCGCTCGACTGTTGAAGTCGGCCAGGCTCCGCGCGTTCATTCGGGCCATCGACTCGAACCGGCACTCCATCTCCCGAACTGCCCAGGCCAACCCCCAGCCGCATTCTTGCTCGTTAGCCGCAAAAAATGCAGCATGTGGCAAGCTTTGGTAGACTGCTAAATCGTGACCCTTACCGTCAATGAGGGCAAAGCGAACTGCACCGGGACCAAATCGGAACACGGTCGCAGCCAGCATCGCATCCAACCAAACGGATTTGCCCCCTCCAGTGGATCCACCGATCAGGAGGTGACGCATCTCGACTAGGTCACCGAGCAGCATCCCTCCATTCGCCATGCGCCCGATTGCGATCGGCAACGCCGCGCGGGTCGACAGCCATTCTGGCGATTCGAGGACCGATCGTAGGCGTACGGGTTCGTGACGGAGGCGAGACATTTCAATCCCGATGGCGCCGTGCTGGGGCACTAAGGACATGCGTACCGGCAGTCCGCCCAACCCAAGTGCCAAATCTTCTGCCAGCCCCATAATCCGCTCTACCCTCACTCCGTGCGCTGGAAGTACTTCGACATGCAATGTTCTAGGTCCAGCTGCGACGTTCCCCAGTTCGACCGACACGCCGAGGCTGGAGAACACCTTCATCACATTCTCCGATACCTGGCGAATCTCCCGTTCATTTTGGGCAACGGAATCTGCATTGGTTTCTTCCAACAGGGAGAGAGGCGGCGGTTCGTAGTCAATCGAGGCGCCGCTTCGGGAAGATGCCAGCTCGTCTGCCATCGCCAGTGACGCTGCTGGCTTCCAACGAATTTCGCCAGCTCACAAATCCGTGACGACCGGTCCAAGAAAAGCTCACCGACACTAGCCGAAGATACTCCGCTTACGGCCCGTCGGAGGAGCTCTCCCTCCCGTCACCCTGACGGTCTTGCCAGAATCGACACTGGTTCAGTCTTGGCAATCTCGGGAAATGCAGGATAACTAAAGATTATCCAGCAATGCCTCGATGACGACCGTCCTCCAGGTTTACACCATAGCGCCTGTGTCAAGGGTCAGAACAGCCTACTAGCCGCTGAGGAGGGGCTGGCCGATCACAACACTTTGGACAAGATCCGTGAAGCGGGCGGAACATTCATTCTCGCGATGCAGAGCTATTCGTCCGCGCTCCCCGCGCTGAAGGGTCGCCGGGATTTGGCTGAGACTATCTTCACCAACCTGAACAACCACGTGATCGGAGCCATTCGGGGCGAAACCGGTGGGCGCGAAATGGCGGCGAACATCTTCGGTAAGGAACGGCACCTGGACCAGAACTACAGCTACGGGCCGAACAGTCGTTCGGTCGCGATCCGCCAGGAGTTGCGGCACATTTGCCATTCCGGCATCTTCACCCGGATGCCCCGGTTCAAGTCGATCATCTTCCATGTAAACGGACGATGGACGCACGGGTACATCCGGCCGCCGCCGGATCGAGCCGTTCGCTAAGAAGCGGCCGATCCGAGAGCATCGTCAAAGGCTCCTCTACGGCTTGAAAGTTCCGTTCTTCGAAATCTTCTTCATCGGCGCGACGTCCGCCTCGTGCAACACCCCGGCCGCCTTGACCTCGCCGTTGAAGTCCACAAGCCGGTACTCGAGGCCGAACATCGAGGTGACGATCGGGTTCTTAACCCAAATCCAAGTCGTTTTGATCAAGATCGAGCCGAGCTGGTTGTCCAGATTCACCTCGAATTGCGCGGAGTCGTCGAGCTTCAGCGTGGCGTCCGACGCGAGCTCCTCGTAGAGGATCATCGAAATCGGCGGGAGGCTTGCGCCGTTCTGCACGGTCATCAGGTTGTTGACGAACGCGTTCAGAGTCGTGATGTACGAGTTGATCGCTGTCGAAATGTCGTTGAGGTGCGTCACCGACACGTTGTCGAGGTTGTAGAGAGTCAGCAGATCCTGCGTGGACTTTGGCGAGAACGGCGAAGGCGGGACCGCCGGAGACGCGGAACCACTGGCTGGGGCGACCGCCTTCAGGTAGGGGGCTATGATCGACGCCTCGTTGCTCAATTCCTGCGCCCGCTCATCAAGCTCATAGACATCGTGTTTCAGGGTGTTCTCGAGTCCAACGAGGGAGTAGAGCATTTTGTAAGTGTTCCGATGCTTCAGGAGGTTCGGCGAGCCGTATTTCGAGCGGAAAAACGCGTCGAGGGTTAGATACACGTGGCGTTTGGGTTTGGTCGATCCGACCACCTTGCCGATGACCATAGTCTGGGCCTCCGTGCCGGTGAAACTAGGGCCGAAGGTGGACTCCGTGGTATTGGTTTGGAAGAATCCGGCGATTTCCCGAGCGATTCCAGGGAGCTGGGTGACGACTCCCAAGGCGGCGTCGACCACCACATCGGCGGCGGGCGCTGGGGGAGGCCCCCCGCCCGGAGCTGGTGCGGGAATGCTAGCGCCGGCAGGCGCGGGAGCGGGTTTCGGTTTCTTGGGAGCCGCCGGCGGCGGCCCTCCCCGGGAGGCATCGACCGCGCGGATGGCGGCTTCCGCATTCTTGTGCAGCTCCTTTTCGGCGTCGGTGTAGCCCTTCTCGGCGAACAAGAAGTTTTGGTAGAGAAGTTGGTTGGTGATCTCCTGCCCGGGTGCGACCAAAACCAGGTTGGTGATCGAGGCCGGCAAGGGATTCTCGGTGTCGGATCCGAGCTTGCCCGCCAAGTTCTCCAGCGCGTGCAGCTCCATTTCGGTGGAGATCGGAGTCGCAACGCCGTTCGCATTCGCCGCATACTGGCCGTTGGGCATGTTAGCCCCGGCGGAGGAGAGTCCGGACAGAGCGGTGGTAAGGGCGGTCACTTCACTGTTGCCCGGGGTGGCAATGGCGGTGGCCAATCCTTGTTGGGCTGTGACAAGGGCTGTCTGCGCGGCGACAGCTTGCTGCTGCGCGGTGGCCAGCGCCGTCTGATTCTGGAGGTCCGTGATTTGCTGGCTCGATGGAGTTGTCGGGGTGGTCGGAGTAGTTGTCGTGCTCGGGGTGGTCGTGGTCGCCGGAGTCGTCGTTGTCGTCGTGGTGGTTGTCGCGGGCTGCGACAAAATCCGCGAGGGAACGGCGACTGCGAGGAGCGCCGAAAGTAAGTGGATGGGTCCGAGTCGGTTGGTCATGATTGTCGCTGGAAATGGGACGGCGCGGGGACTATCTCAGTTTGAAACCGACGCGATTGCTTGCGTAGTCGATCACCACCGAGGCGAAGAGGAGCGATAGGCCTCCGATGTTCATGCCGTATTGGCTCCGAAGAAATACGTTCTCCTCGCACATGATCGCGGTCAGTCCCTGCGCGGACGCGGGCAGCGTCCCGGGCTTGATCGCGTAGAAGAACGTTGTTCCTCCATTGGGATCCGCGAGTTCGATCTCCAGATCCGCCGCGATGCATTGGCACGCGGTCGATGAGTCCATCCAGCTGGGGCAGGTGGCGGCCGGAGCCCAGCCTCCATTCGCCAGCAAATTATTTGGATCGGTGACGAAGACCGGACCGCCGCCCGTATCGACCATCGCGATCGCAGTTGGGGCGGCCCCCGGCCAAGCTGTCGTCGCGCCCGAGATGCCCAGGCTGGTCGCCGCAACCGACATCCACCCGTAATTTGGGAAGATGCCCATCATCGTGTATCCGTCCGGGACGACGGGATACAGGTTCAGGAGCGAGGCCCCCGACACGACCGGCTCGGGGATGTTCCCGAACAGCCCGCCCGCTTGATAGAGAAACTCGACGCAGGGATACGCGCTTAGGTAACTCAGCGGGGACTGCAGCGTCGGCGCGCCGGCAAGCAATGCGTTCGAGCTGCCGGCCGACCAAGGGGTGACACATCCGACTCCGAAATTGGAAACGCGCGGATCACAGGTGCACGCGTAGAATATGCAGTTCGGGATCCTCAGAACGCCCCCTCCTTGCGTTGGAATCAGGATCGGGCCTTCGACGACATTGACATCGACCGAGTTGAATGGGCCGTACTTCACTTGCCCCAGGAGCGTGTAACCGGAAAGGCCTTGGATGTCCTCCCAGCGCGGAACCACCAAAACCGTGTTGCCCGAGTCCACGATCATCGGAGCGCTTTGGTTCGCCGGACCGCCATCGAACTGGATGTCGACCCACGCGTCGAAGGTGCCGTCCTTCGATACGGTGCTCAATTCGATGGCGAGCGCCCCCCCGGGAACGGGGGCGGCCAAGGGCGCGAGTCGGCGCTTAAGCCGATCCGAAGATAGCTTCCGAAGCTTCTCCTCCACCTTTCGACGATCGACCGCGTCCTTGACGATCGAGCGGTGCAGACGATGACAGAAAGAGATCATGAACTATCATCCAAACGTAAGGTACTGGTTTGGCGCCCGCACAGGGCCATATCCACCTTAAAATAGGCGCAATGTCATAAAGTCGTCCGAGACTGGGTGGTTGATCAGGTTGTCCGAGACTCATTCTTACTATCGAATTCTCCTCTTTGCCGTATGTTCGATGGCGCCGGGCCGCCTTCTCGCGACGACTATCGACATGACCGCCGGGCCCCACCTGGATATCCCAAGAAATATCTATTAAGTTATTAGCCTTAAACAGCTTCTATTACGATTGTCCGGAAATCGAGAAATTCCGCAAATCCGGTCGAAATGCGCAGTTTTTTAGGAGATGGGGAAACTCCCCATCCACATGAAATCCAACAAAACCGTGTCGGGCCTCGACCTAGCATTGGGCCTGCGGATCCCACGGCGTTGCCAGGAATCGAAAAATGTCGCCCACCTCTTTCTTCGGACCGCCGAAGAGGGCGCCAGATTGAGCATCGAATCACGAATGCCGGGTTTCAGCATCCAGTCGAATCTGGCAGCGAAATAGGTCTGCTCATACGCGGCAAAGCGCGCCGCGAGCCACCCCCGAAAATGTGGGCCAGCAGTGAGAAAACGCAAATTCCTGCCGTCGAATCGGCCATGCGTATGACTTGCGAACTTGGCCCCGAGCGTGGGGACGATGAAGACCTATCAAACGTTTCCGGCGTCATTTCATAGGCTAAGACCAAGTATCCTTGGAGACGAGGAACGCGCCGTTAGAGCGCCCGCATCTAAGCTCCGGATTCGTCCGAGCCAGCCAATGGCGACAGGTTCCCCGGGGACTTCAGCGAAATGCGGGATGCCTCTCCGAATTGATCTCGGCAAACTCGGAGTCCGCTCCCATTTCCGTCTCATGTTGCCGTGCGCGTCACGGCGGGAAGATCGGGTCCAAACCGACGACCGTCACACCGTTCCGCAGCGCTGTTCACGCGACACCGCCGAAAGAGTAACTGTGACAGTCTTGGCAATCGGCCGCATTTCCCAATAACATTAGGGCGTGCATCCGACCGGCACTGCCATCGATCTTGGCGCTTTCCATAAGCACAATGAGGCTCAGTTTGCAGAGTCCGTTTCGCTCGTGAACACGGCGCTCCGCCCCTTGGACTCACGCCATGCTTTCGCTCGCATGATGGAGGTTGTTCGGTCGGACGCTCCGGAAGGCGGAGACGAGGACAGCAAGGTGACGCTGGTTGAATTTCTTGCCTTCCATTTGTACGCGGAAGCGCGGTCAGAGGGGTCGCGGGATTTTGACCAGGCCATCGCCGCACTTCAGGCCCTGCGTGATCTGCGTACCAAACAAATCTTTCGGGCGATGCAGCTAGGAGCAGGGTCCTCGGCCCCTTTCAACGAGGCGACTGCGCACCTGCGTAACCAACGCGAGTTCGTCCGAGGCGATGCCTATCCGGCGCAGACCCGCGCGCTTGTCGAAGCATTGATTCTTCCTTTCTCGACCGAGCTGACCGCTCTCGCTGGCATCGCTCCGGACCGCGTCCTGGAGCTTCTCGATCTTTTTCAGCCTCAGGTGGAAAATCAATTGGCCGCACACCGCGCTCGGCACGACGCGGCCCACGCGCGCTTAACGGAAGTATCGCTCAAGAAAGGCGATGGATTCATCCCAAAGGATGATTTGGAGGCCTTTCGGGTCGCGACGCTTGAATGCGATCAAGTGCACGAAGATTCGCCGTGGCGGTTCTTCGTGTCGTTCGAAAGGGCGTCCGCTCTGATCGCTAGCCTCACCGCGGGCGAGTGGAATGCGCTGGCAAATATTCTCGGCCTTACCTGGGAAAACCGGCCAACAGTCCGCGACTCGGCCGAAATCAAAGAGCGGCCGTTTTATTTTCTGCCCGAAAAGGGCTTTACCCTCTTTTCCCTCTCTAGCGCCTACGATGCTATTTTCGGCGTCTATGATCGTTTGGCCCGGAGTTCGCCATCGCTGCGGGAACGTTATGGACAGCAGGTGGCCACATGGATGGAGCACGAGGTCGAGCGCAACCTGTTGCGGCTTTTCCCGCGAAGTCAGGTTTTCCGCAAGCTCGACTATTCTGATCCCGACAATCCGAATTCGACCGCCGAACTCGATCTCGCTGTCTACTGGGGCGGCTGCTTAATGCCGATTGAAGCCAAGGGACGCCAATTTCGATTGGCCGCCCAGGATGGCAACACGGCAGCGCTCCGCACGGATCTACAACGCAATATCGCCGAGGCCTTTTGGCAATGTCGCCGCGTGCTTCGTTATCTCGATTCGGTTTCACACGGTCGGCTGATCGAGCGAGACACCGGACGGATCCTGGAAATCGACTGCTCCCGGGTTCGCCGGCGATTTCCCGTGGTCGTTACTCTGGAGCATTTTGCCGGTCTTGCCACCCAGCTTGCCATGGTCGGCGCGGACCAGTGGTTCCAGGCGGGTACCTATCCCTGGGCGGTCAGCCTCGCTGATTGGGAAACGATCACCCACTTTGCAGGGTCGCCCGATGTCCTTTTGCACTATGCCCGCCGCCGAATTCAGCTGCAGGAGAGCAAAATGAATATCAGCGGCGATGAGCTCGATCTTTTCAGCCACTACCTCGACAACCGGCTCCACCCGTCCATCTATTGGGAACGTCGAGACACGGGCCGGCCGTTCACGATGCTCAACATCTCTGACGGGGAAGCCAAGTTTGCTGACCGGCTCCAGGCCGAAAGTGAGGGACGAACGCCTCTCCCGGAAGTTGGACTTTGCGTGCCGCCTGCAATCGCCGCCGTGCTTGGCGCATTGCGGCAATCGAGCGGGGACGAGGACCGGTCGATCGCGATCACGCTCCTCGACTTAAGTCCGAATGCCCTTAACCAGATCGCCAAGAACATCGCGCGGCTGAATGCCGTCGTCATGCCGCCCGGCCGCCAGCCGCGCATGGCCTTCCGGGAGGATGACACGCTCGTTTTGTTGCTCGGCAATCGGGGTCTAGACCCGGCCGAACTCCAAGCCCGACTGACGAATCTGACCGCCCGCGAGAAGTACCGCACCCGGGCCCCCCAGGCAATCGGAATGGCCTTCGACCCCTCTCAGGCCGGCTCCCGCTTTTTTGCCGCCGTCTGGCTTCAATCGCCATGGATCCATGACGTGGAGATCGAACGCGACCTCTCGGCTTCGCCGCTCCGTCTTGTTCCCGGCACGCGAAGGCCCCAGCCAAACGACCGTTGCCCCTGCGGCAGCGGCCTCAAATTTAAGCGTTGTTGTCGCGACCGAGCGGATTTCGTGCTCTAAGCTTCATCCGGCTGCACCACGCGCCCCGGCAATTTGAGTTTTCCCATGCGACTCTGGCGCCCTGACGTCGCAAAGCCTCGCCATCGCCAGCTGACGCGATTGGCCATCGCCGAGCACGACATGGACCTGGCTGTTGACGCCCTTTCCCACGCCGTGCACGAAGGCGCATCCGAAAAACTCTCCCAGCATCTCTTCGCCATTGCGGTCGCCTATGATGCGCGTCCATTTTGCCAGACCCGCAAGTGGAGTCGCGTCGGGCAGAAGTGGGAGAGGTTCGACGATCCGCAGTTTCTGGAAACTCACCGCTTCATTTGCCAGTGGCCGGACGCCGCGGTAGCGCACAGCGACGATGAATTCAATGAGGTTGATTTTATGCCCACGGCGTGCGTGGTCCCGTGGTTCATGACCGTTGCTGCGAACGTCGGAGCTGATAACATTCGGCAATCGACTCGCTCTACCACCAGAAATATTCGCGCCCGTCAGTTAGAAACCGGCTCGACGGCGGTCGAAATAGAACCCTCCACACATGGGCGTATCGGCTCCAGGGACCAAATATCTCCCCGTCGAAAACTGAATGCAGCAAAAACTCATTCACGCTCCGACGACTCTTCTCAACTCGCTCTTGAAATAAAGCGAACCCAGCGTTGCCGCCAAAGAAAAGGGCTCGCGCTTCATGTTGGCTCAGATTGTTGAGGTCGGCATTAGTCGAACGTCGGAGTGCAACGGAATGCCGATCCAGCTCCGTTAGGGCATGCTCGCAAGCTGAAACGAAGTTAAGTCCGGCCGCATAGCCGTAGACGTGAAAGCCACCTTCAAGCTCCGTCCAAAGGATCACAACTGTACATTTAAACGGCCCGAGCAGCCTGATCCCATTTACCCCAGAGGCCGGCGCATCAATTGGCTCCGCTCGCAGCATCCCTTCCCACCAACAAAACAGGCACCACCGCTCAGCTGCCTCTAACCAAGCGAAATGTCTGGCTTGGCGGGCGAACATTCCCGGAAATGCAGCAAAACCGTTGGAAGTAGGATCAGTTTCGATGCCCCCCTTTCCATTGCCACCCACGAGGCACTCAAGCAGAGCCCATCTTTCGATCGCTTCGGAGACCGCCTTTTGGCGGGCAACAGAAGCAACCAGATCCGCCCCAGAGCCATCTACCGCGGCGAAAAGTATAGAATAGCGCTTTGGCGCAAGATCCTCGCGCAGGCACGCATTCGCCTCGAAACTTCGCACGCCGCGTCGGGCCACCTCAAACGTTTCGAGACTGGCGATTGGGCCACCTCTTGATGAAAGTGCATTACGGTAAAAGACCGATGCCAAGCTGAACATTTGAGCCCGGAGGTTGCTTGATGCCGAAGCGTTTTGCAACCGGTACACGTTGTGCGCGAATATCTACGTTTACGGCAATAGGAAGTGGTGCCGGGGGTCGCTAGCGAGAAAATCAAACGCGTGGTCGGATTGTCCCATACACTGAACTGGGCCTGCCTCGTGGCACGGTGGTCGATTCCGACGACCAGATGTCGCTCGCGGAGATCAAATCGGGCCAGTCGCCGCTCGAGCCGACCTACCAGCTCAAACTGCAGGCCTTCCGGGCGGTGGTGGAATCGCGGCGGCTGCAAATTTTTACGAGCCAGCCCATCGACCCCTCCCTGCGCGCCTGGCTTTCGCCCCTCGGAATCAAAATCGATCCGATGCCATGACCGTTGCCTTGCTATTGTTACGCATGCCCACGGATGTCCGGATCGATCTGGCGCAAGCATTGGCGCAAACTCATCGCGAGGTGGTGGTGGCGCTATGGCTGTCAGGCGGCATGATTTTGGCCACGGCGGCGGCGGCCGCGCTGCGATGGCGCCGCTGCACCCTGGTCCTAGGATGAGCCTATGCAGGCACTTTATGTTTTCTTCCGGTCGGCCATGCGCAAGTGCTCGGGCCGTTCGGAATGGCGTTCGCCGCCGGGGGGGGCTGATTTGGCATGGCCGCGTTCATTGCTCCGAAAGAGCGAGAGCTGCTCGCCGAACTCAAGGAGGCCGCCATCCTCACGCCGGCGGTGATCGATTCGATGCACGCGGCGCTGGGACGCGCGGAGAATTTCTCATTCGATGAATTTCTGCTGGCGGGGGCGGATGTGATCGACGAACGGCATTGGATCACGTGGCTGATTCGACACCGCGGGTGCTATCGGTTCGGGCCGGTGCGGCTGGCGCCCGAGGCCCGAAATTGGCCGCCCTTGGTCGCAGCCGAGCAGCCGCTTCCCAGCAACCTGCCCTACACCCGAGCCGAGTCAGGCATCTTTCTCGTCGGGGTGCTGCGACCCGATTTGAAGGTGAACGGCTATCGTGCGGCGGGCACTTTGCGGGAATTGCGCGAGCTCAGGACGGCTTGGCGCCAATGACGAAACGGTGTTGCTGACGCCACAGTAACGTGGGCGCCGAGCCCGTCTTCCCCGTGGGGGAAGCCGAGGCAGCCTTCGCTTTGCGAAGGCTGGCGGAGGAGGAGGGATTCGAACCCCCGGTGAGCTTGCGCCCACGTCTGATTTCAAGTCAGGTGCCTTAAACCACTCAGCCACTCCTCCGAAAGGATTGCGGGGGAGCCTGCCGCCGGGGGTTGTGTTGGTCAATCGTGGACCCAAGAATGCGGATCGCCATGCGATCCGCACCCGCCATAGCCGAAGGCGACGGCTGGGTTATGACCCACCTCAAAAGACTCCGCCTTCGAGCACTGGCTCCTTTCCGCCTCCTGGTCGTCGCGGCGCTCGTTCTGGCCGGTTGCCATCGGGAACCGGTGGCCGAACCTGCCGCGGCGACGAGCGTGATTTCAATTTCCCAGCGCAACGAACCGTCGGATTTGGATCCCGCGCTCGCTCCCCTGCCGGATGACTTCTTCATCATTCGGGCGCTCAGCGAAGGGCTGGTCCTGCCTGCCATGCCGGGCGATTCGGGACCGACTCCCGGCGCGGCTTCGTCGTGGGACGTTTCGGCCGATCGCCTCGTCTGGACCTTCCATCTGCGGCCCGGGCTCAAGTGGTCGAACGGCGAGCCGCTCGTGGCCCAGGATTTCGTCGATTCCTTCCGGCGCGTGCGGTCGCCGTCGACCCCCGCGCCGCGGGCGGAATTGTTCGATCCGGTCTCGGAATTTTCAGCGCCCGATCCCTACACGGTGGTCGCACGGCTCAACCAGCCCAATGACCATCTGCTTGAATATGCCGCCTCGGGCCCGTGGATTCCCGTGAACCTTCGGGTCGTTTCCCGATGGGGCCGGGCGTGGACGCGCCCGGAGCACTTTGTCGGAAATGGGCCCTACGTGCTGGCCGAGTGGACGCCACACCAGCGCATCGTCGTCCGCCGCAATCCACTTTTCCGAGACCCGGCGCTCGTTCGGGTCGGCGAGCTTCGCTTTTTGCACTTCGACGACGGCAACGCTGAAGACCGCGCCTTCCGAACGGGCCAGGTCGACGTCACGATGTCTGTCCCCGTCGATCGCCTGCCCGCCTACCGGCAGGAAAATCCGTCGCCGCTTCACAGCGCGCCCCTGGCCGAGACCCGCTATCTTGCATTCAACACCCAGCGGCCGCCCCTGGATCGGCCGGAAGTGCGGCGGGCGCTTTCACTGGCCATCGATCGCGACGCCCTGGTGAGGGATGTCCTGCGCGCCGGACAACAGCCGGCGTACTCGTTGGGCCCGAACCTGAATGGAGCGTCTCTGTCCCAGAGCGGGGACGCGGAAAATAGCCTGTCCCCTTCCAACGAAGCGCGCCGGATTCTTGCCGCCGCCGGCTTTCCGGACGGCCGGGGTTTCCCGGCGCTTGAACTCGCCGGTTGGTCGGGCAACGCCGGCAATCAGGTGCTTCAAGCGGTGCAGCAGATGTGGCGCGAGCGGTTGGGGATCAACGTCACGCTGGTCAGTCGCGAGGCGCGGGTTCACTTGGCGGCGCTTCAAAACGGCCAGTTCGACATCGCCCTGGTCGCCCGCATTCCGTGGGTCGAGGACCCGCGAGATGTTCTGGACACTTTCGCGTCCGGCAATCCCAACAATTACCCCCATTGGCAGGACACGCTTTACGACCGGTTGATGCGTTCCGGGGATCTTTTGGCCGCCGAAGCCCGGCTCGACGCAGCCCTGCCCGGAACTCCGCTTTACTTCAACCGCCACAATTGGCTCATGCGGGCGCGGGTTGGCGGGTGGCGGGAAAATGGGCGGTGGGAGCGCAGCTATCTTTCGCTTCGCGTTGAAGGGCGCTAAGCGGGTGGAGCGCGTGGTCCCCACGCGCTTCGGCGTCGAAAGCGGGACTGAGGCCAAAGCGCATGGGGACCATGCGCTCCACCTTCAATCGTAAGGGACGAGCCGCATGCGTTGCGGCTTGGCAGGGCGGATTCGGCAAAATAGGATGTTTCTGCCCGGA
The DNA here is from genome assembly GCA_036502225.1 of Opitutaceae bacterium. GTDB lineage: Bacteria > Verrucomicrobiota > Verrucomicrobiia > Opitutales > Opitutaceae > Palsa-1447. Next base: position 36,649 of record DASXYY010000018.1, on the reverse strand, counting down.
TGCTGCGCTTTATCGGTCGTCGTCTTCTCGAAGCCATTCCCGTGATGATCATCATCATCACGGCGACGTTCTTTGTGCTTCGCCTGCTGCCGGGAGGCCCCTTCACCCAGGAAAAGGCGGTCACACCGGAGGTGAAACGCAATCTGGAGGCGTATTACCATCTCGATGAGCCGCTGTGGAAACAGTATGTCGAATACGTAACTGCCTTGATGCCGAAGCGGATCGCTCCGGCGCATCTCTTCGGGGACAACTTCGATCTCAAGGCCGCATTCGGCATCGATTTCGGGCCGTCGTACCGATACCCCAACCGCACCGTCAACGAGATCATCGCCGAGAAGCTGCCCATTTCCCTGGAGCTGGGCGTCGAATCGCTCGTGATCGCGCTGGCGATCGGAATTCCCCTGGGCGTGCTGGCCGCCGTATTCCGCAATAGCTGGCTCGACTATGTCGGATCCTCGGTGTCGATGCTCGGGATCTGCGTGCCGACCTTCGTCCTGGGCCCGCTCATGGTCCTCCTGTTTGCGATCCACCTGAGATGGTTCGACGCCTCGGGCTGGTTCGGCCCAAGCGATCGGGTGCTCCCGGCCATCACGCTCGGCGTCGTGTACGCCGCCTACATCGCGCGCATGAGCCGCGCCGGCATGCTGGAAATACTCGACCAAGACTTCATCCGAACCGCGCGCGCCAAAGGCGCCTCGGAATTTCGCGTCGTCGTCCGCCACGCCCTGCGGGGCGGAATGGTGCCGGTGGTCTCATTCCTGGGGCCGGCCATCGCTTCGTTGATGACTGGATCGTTCATCATCGAAACCATATTCCAGATACCGGGGCTCGGCCGCGAATTCGTGAACGCCGGATTCAACCGCGACCGCACGCTCCTGATTGGCACGGTCATCCTGTACGCCGGGCTGATCATCGTGCTCAACCTGGTCGTGGATATCGTCCTGGCGGCGATGAATCCGCGGATCAGCCGGGAGGGCACCGTCAAATGAGCCAGATCGTTTCCGAACCGGTCGAACACGAGGATCTCAGCCGCTCGCCCACCGCGGACGCCTGGCATCGATTGTGCCGAAACCACATGGCAGTCGCCGGTGGCATCTACGTCATCGTGCTCGCCCTGGCCTCGTTTCTCCCGTGGGCGCTGGGCTTGTCGACGACGGCCCAGGGCCTGGATGTGGTCGCTGCGCCGCCTGGCGCCCACATCATCAAGATCTACACGCCGGGGCAGCGCGAGGCGATCGAGTACACCGATTTGGCGCATCTGCCCGGCCGGGCCGACTTCCCCTCGGGCGCCGCGGGCGAGGAACTGCTGCGTCATCTGCGTTCGGGCGAGGAGGCGGTGGCTCCGCCGGTCGGCGACAGTCCGTCGCTGCGCTATCGTCCCGGCCGGTTTTGGCTCGGGGCGGATACGCTGGGCCGCGATCTGCTCGCGCGCATCCTGTTCGGATCGCGCATTTCGCTCACCGTCGGTCTGGTGGCGACCCTCGTCGCGCTCGTGATCGGCGTCACCTATGGCGCCATTTCCGGATTTTACGGCGGCAAGGTCGACGTGGTGATGATGCGCATCGTCGACATCATCTACGCGCTGCCCTTCGTGATCTTCGTCATCGTGCTGATGGTCCTCTTCGGCCACAACTTCGTCCTGCTGTTTTTTGCGATCGGCGCGGTCGAATGGCTGACGATGGCCCGCATCGTGCGGGGGCAGGTGCTGTCGGTGCGCAAGATGGAGTATATCGACGCGGCCCGGACGATGGGACTCAGTTCACGCCGGATCATCTTCCGTCATATCATCCCGAACGTGCTGGGTCCGGTGATCGTCTACACCACTTTGACGATCCCCGCCGTCATGCTGGTGGAGGCGTTCCTCAGCTTTCTCGGCCTGGGCGTGCAAATTCCCATGGCGTCGCTCGGCAGCCTGATCAAGGACGGCGCCGACACGATGGAAGAATACTGGTGGCTGCTGGTCTTCCCGGCGGTGACATTTTCCCTGACGCTGTTCTCGCTCAATTTCCTTGGCGACGGATTGAGGGACGCTTTGGACGTGCGTTCCGCCAAGGACTGACCGATGCGACGCTTTCTGCCGTATTTAAAATACGTGCGTCCGGTCCGCCTGGCGCTTTTGGGCGGAATCGTTTGCGGCGTCCTCTACGGGGCGGCCAACGGTCTCGGGATCCCGCTGATGGTGGAGTATGTTTTTCCGCGGGTGCTGCTGCCCGACCAGCCCGCGGCGCCGGGGGCCGGCGCGCCCGCGAAACACCACGTCATCGACGTCGACCGGTTCTTCGAGAAGCTGCTTCCGGCGCGCCCGACGGAGCGAAGCGTGCCGGCGGCTGCCGCGCCCGCCGTGGCTGCGCCGGTGGCGGCTCCGGCGCCTCCGCCCGCGCCTCTGTCGTCCTGGCAGATCTGGGCGATCGCGCTGTGGCTGCCGATCATCTTTCTCGTGCGCGGGCTGGCCGGCTACTTCAACACCTACCTCATTCAGTTTGCGGGTGTCCGCATCCTGGAGGAAATTCGCACGGATTATTTCGCCACGGTCCAGCGCCTGCCGCTGGCCTTCTTTCAGCGGCTTTCGACCGGAGAACTGATCGCCCGCGGACTCAATGACACCAATCAGCTTCAGAACACGTTGACGCTGATCTCCAACGATCTGATCAAGCAGCCGGCCACGCTGGTGAGCACCATCTGCGCGGTCGCCATCCTGGCGTACAACGAGCAGGGCGTCTGGCTCGTCCTGATGTGCCTGATCACCGTGCCGCTGGCCGTCTTCCCCATTCGCTACGTGGGCAAGAAGCTGGTCGCGCGCGCGATCCACCTTCAGGCGCAGACCGGCACGATCACCGACCGCTTCACCGAGAATCTGGCCGCGGTGAAGGAAGTGCGGGCGTTTGCGCTCGAAGCCAAGGAAATCAGCCGCTTCCGCCAGCTCTCGCAGCAGCTCGTGCGCGCCCAGATGAAGGTGGTCAAATACGCGCAAGCCCTGAATCCCAGCATCGAGATTCTTTCGGCCATCGGCATCTCCATCACCTTCGTCTACGCCTATCGCGCCAACGTGCACAGCGGAGCCTTCCTGGGAATCCTGGCGGCGCTCTATATGAGCTACGACCCGCTCAAGCGCCTCGGGGGCGTCAACAACGAGCTGAAGCGCGGCGAAGCGTCGCTGCTGCGGCTGGAGGAAGTGCTGAATGAGCCGGTGACCATCGCCGATCCGCCGCATCCGAAGACGGTGGCCCGGCTGCAGGGCAACCTCGCCTTTGGCGCGGTTTCCTTTGAATACAAGGCCGACACCCCTGTCCTGAAGGATGTCGACGAACGCATCCCGGCGGGAACGGTGTGCGCCCTGGTGGGGCCCAGCGGGGCCGGCAAGACCACCTTCGCCAACCTGGTCCCGCGCTTCTACGACGTCACCGCGGGCCGGCTTTCGATCGATGGCATCGACATCCGCGACATGCGCTTCAGCGATCTGCGCCGCAACATCGCCCTCGTGTCGCAGGACCCCGTCCTGTTCAACGACTCGATCTACAACAACCTGCTGATCGGGCGGCCCGACGCCACGCGGGAAGAAGTGATCGCCGCCGCCCGGAGCGCCCATGCCCACGAGTTCATCAGCACGTTTCCCCAAGGCTATGAAACGACGGCCGGCGAACGGGGATCGCGGCTGTCCGGCGGCCAGAAGCAGCGGCTGGCCATCGCCCGGGCGTTTCTGCGCAACGCGCCGATCCTCATCCTGGACGAGGCCACGAGCGCCCTCGACAGCGAAAGCGAGGCGGCGGTGCAGGCCGCGCTGAAAGAGTTGATGATCGGCAAGACGGTGCTGATCATCGCCCACCGCTTCAGCACGATTCGCGACGCTTCGCTCATCCTGGTTTTCCATGAAGGGCGCATCGTCGCCCGCGGCTCCCACCCGGAGCTGTACGCATCCAATGGCCTCTATCGAGCCCTCTACGACCGCCAACACGCCGCCCCGGATCAGCGTTCTGATCCCGACGTTTCGCTACGCCCGGTTTCTTTCTGAGGCGGTCGATTCGATCCTGGCGCAGGACGAGAGAAATTTCGAACTGCTGATCAGCGACGACGCGTCCGACGACGGAACGGCCGAGATGCTGCCCGAACTGGCCAAGCGCGACCGCCGGATCCGCATCTGGAACCAGCCCCGCAATCTCGGGATGGTGGTGAACTGGAATTTTCTGCTCAAGGAGGCCCGCGGCCGCTACGTCCAGTTTGTGTTCGGCGACGACCGTCTGCAGTCGCCGCATGCGCTGCGGAAGATGGCGGCCATGCTCGATTGCGACGCCGACGCCGTGCTCGCCTGCTGCGCCCGCGCGCTCATCGACGAAAGCTCCGGCCCGATCGGCTCGCAGAACGACCTGGGACCCGATGCGTATTTCACGGGCGATCCGCTGATCTCCCGCTGCCTGCAGGAGGAGCGCAACGTCATTGGCGAAGCGACGGCGGTGATGTTCCGCCGCTCGGCCGCGGCCCGCGGCTTCGACCCGGCGTTGCGGCGCTTCGTCGACCTGGAAATGTGGCTGCACCTGCTGCGGGGCGGCGGCGCCACGCACACGGCGGAGACCCTGGCGGGCGTCCGCCTGCACGCGGCCCAGGCGACCATCGCCAATTCGCGCGGCCGCTGGGCGGCCGTCGACTTCCTGGTCATGGTGGCGCGCTATCACGGCCATTTGGTGACGGCGGACGGCCTTCGGCCGCACTCCTGGGAGTATCGCCGGCGCCTTTTCCGCCAAATCTATGAAGCGCGCAAGGCCGGCCGCCGGCCGCGCGAGGGCGCGCGCGCCGAGGGCGAACTGCTGGGCCGTCTCGGGCGCTGGTGGTATGCCGTGTGCTGGGTGCGCCACCGGCTGGGCAAGCCCGCCCGCACGCTGCGCCGCCGCCCGCCGCAGGAGCCCGAGCCATCGACGCACTAGCCCGAAAAATTGATGAGAACGCTTCAAGGCCGGGAACTGGCGGTCGTCGACCAAGGTGGAGCGCATGGTCCCCATGCGCTTCGGCGCCAAACGCGGATGAAGGTTAAAGCGCATGGGGACCATGCGCTCCACCTTCTGAATATTCTCGGCTGATATGGCGGCGCGAATTCTCGTCATCCGCCGGCGGTATCTGGGGGACCTGGTGCTGCTGGGCGTCCTGACCCGCAACCTGAGATTGCATTGGCCCGGCGCGGAAATTTCGGTGCTCGCCGATCCGGCCTATGCCGACGTGCTGGGGCTCAATCCCGACGTGAACCGGATCTGGCCCGCCCCCGCCCGGTCGTGGCTCGCCCTCGCCTGGCGCCTGCGGCGCGAACGCTTCACTCACGTCTTCAACTTGGACAACACGGAGCGCACGGCGGTCGTCACCCGCCTGACGGGGGCCCCGTTCCGCCTGGGACTGCATCACGGCGCCATTCCGCTCAAGCTCCGCTCATTCTATTCCCACGCGGTGTGCGATCCCGCCGAACGGCACGAGTCCCGCCCGATCACCGAATATTACCTGGAAGCGCTTCCGCCCGCCGGCATCCCGGCCGCCAGCCGCGAGGTGCGCCTGGAGCCGCGGGAGGCCGATTTGTCATGGATCCGCCGATACGTCGGCGCCGCCGGCCCGGTGCTGCTGGTGCACCCCGGCAGCCGGAGCCCCTGGCGGGTGTGGCCGCTCGAACGCTTCGCGGCCGTCTGCGACCGGGCCCAGGACGAATTGGGCGCGGCGGTGGTGCTGGCGGGCGGCCCCGGCGACGCGGACAAGATCGCGGGCATCAAGTCGGCCGCCCGATCCCATCTGTTCTCCTTTTCCGAGCCACTGTCGGCGCCCCGCTTCGCCGCGCTGGCCCGGCTTTCCGCCGTCATGCTCGGCCACGACAGCGGGCCCATGCACGTCGCCGCCGCCGTCGGGACCCCGGTGGTGGCGCTGTTCGGCTCGCAGAATTCCGTGCTGTTTCGCCCCGCGGGCGATGGGCACATTTTGGTTCAGCCGCCGCTGCCCTGCGTGGAGTGCGTCGCGCCGGAGCGCTGCGCGAGGGCGGACTCGTACCACAATCTGTGCGTGCGGCGGAACGGAGTCGAGGAAGTGTTTGCCGCCGTGCGCCGGCAATGGGAACGGGTCACGAAGGCCGCATGAGCGACCGGCCCCGGTTCAGCTTCGCGATCCCCGCCTACAACCGCCCCGAACTTCTGGCGGCGGCGATTGCGAGCGTCAACGCCATCGAAGGAGCCGAATCGGCCGAGATCGTGGTTTGTGATGACGGTTCGGCTCTTCGCGGAGGCGATCTTCGGTCCGCCCTGGAGCAATCGGCGCTGCCGCTCCGCTATTTTCCCAACCTCCCTCCGCTCGGCGCGGTCGGAAACTGGAATCGGTGCCTGCGCGAAGCCCGCGGCGAGTGGGTCACGGTCCTGCACGAAGATGACCTGCTTTTCCCCAATTACCTGCGGCTCGTCCAACCCCGGCTGCGGAGCGGCGTCGCCGCGGTGGCGGTTCGGACCCAGCAAGGCGCCTCACCCGAAAGCATCGCCCGCTCCGCGCCCGGGCGAAAGCCAGGCGTCTGGAAGTATCCGCCCCGGTACTTTCTCAAAAGCTCCATGAGCCCGTTCCCCGGGGTGATGCTCCATCGGCAGAGGGCCCTGGAGCTCGGCGGTTTTGACGAAAAATGGGGCCCGCTGGCGGACTATGAATTCTGGTATCGCGTCGCCTGCGCCGGACCGGTCGAGGTCGTGAGGGAAGTGGGCGCCTTCTATCGCGTGGCGCCGGGGCAATGGACGGAGCGGGCCTGGACGCGCATGCTCCGGCTCATGCATCTGCTGCGCCTGCGCATCGCCCGCGAGCAGTTCGCGCGGCAGCCCGCGTTGGGCCGGTGGCTGGCGCGGTTCTTCACCTATCGCAATGCCATCAGCTACTCGGAGCGCTTTTCCGAGCGGCCGGAAGTGCTCGCCCGTGCGCTCCGGCTGGGACGCATACCGGGCAGCCGGATTCCGTCCGGCTGGGTCTGGCAAATTCTCAAGGCGTCGTCGCGATGAAGGTCACGGTCGCGATCCCCACCTACAACCGGTCGAAGCGCCTGCGCGAGACACTGGCGGGCGTCACGCGCCAGGAGTTTCCGGCCTCGGACTACGAGATCCTGGTGATCGACAACAATTCCCCGGACGATACCGCCGCCGCGGTGGCGGAATTCGCCGGCGCAATTCCGGCGCCGCGCCGGATCGTCGAGCCCCAGCAAGGCCTCGACTACGCTCGCAACCGGGCGATTCGGGAGTCGGCCGGCGAGATCATTGTCTTCGCCGACGACGATATTCTGGTGCGTCCGGATTGGATCGCGGAATTGATCCGGCCGTTCGCAGCACCGGAGGTCGCGGCGGTCGGCGGCGAAGTCATTCCGATTTTCCCGGATGGATTGCCGGAGTGGGTGAAGGACTGGCATGGGCCTCTCGCGTTCCGAGCCGACGCCGGTCCGCTGGCGCCGCACCAATCGCCGATGGGAGCGAATCTGGCGATCCGCCGCTCGATCTTCGACGACCTCGGCCAGTTCCATACCGCGCTCGACCGCTCGGCCGGCAATTATTTCTCCGGAGGCGATGCGGAAATGGTCCGCCGGATTCGCGCCGCGGGCAAAGCGGCCTGGTTCGCGCCCGCCGCGGCGGTCCAGCACCAGATGCCCGCCAGCCGCACGACGTTTCGCTATGCCTCGCGCCACGCCTTCGACTCGGCGCGCTCGCGGGTGATCGATCGCGCCGGACAGCCGGGCGCCCGCGGCTATCTCTGCTCCCGATTTTTCGCCCAATCGTTCAAGGCGGCGGGCTGCGGGATCCTGGCGCTCCTCTGCATCCTGTGCTTTCGGACCGGCGCGGCCAAAAAGGCCCTGGTCCGAGGCTGGCGTTCCTGCGGCTACGTCTATCAAATCCTCCGGTCGGCCCGTGGAAAAATCTGACCAGCTCCCGTTGTCGGTCGTCATCGTCGCCCGCAACGAGCAGACCAACCTTAAGCGCTGCCTGGCGAGCGTGGCCGGCTGGACCGCGGAAATCGTCGTCGCCCTGAACCAAACCACCGATTCCAGCTCCGGCGTTGCGGCGGCGGCCGGCGCGCGCGTGTTCGAGCTCCCGTGGAGGGGATTTCGCGATTCCAAGAACGAGGCGCTCGATCTGGCCACCCAGCCCTGGCGGCTGTGCCTCGACGCGGACGAGGAGGTGTCCGAAGCGCTCCGCTCGTCGATCCGCGCCTTCATCGCCAGTCCGGACGCCGGCCGGTTTGCCGGCGCGCGGTTTCCCCGGAAAGTGCATTTTCTCGGGCGATGGATTCGCCACGGGGATTGGTATCCCGACTACAGTCTGCGCCTGGTGGCCGCGGGACGAGGCCGCTGGGGCGGCGACGCGTTCGTGCACGAAAAAGTGGCGTGCGACGGTCCGGTCGCAACGCTGCGGGGCGATCTCCACCATTACTCGTTTCCGACCCTGGGCGCCCATGTCTCCAAAATGATGCCGTTCGCGGATCTCTTCGTTGAACAGCAGCGCGCGAAAGGACGCCGGTTTTCGGCGGGCGCCGCCGTTTTGCGGCCGCTTTGGCGATTTTTTCGCGCTTACGTCCTGAAGGCCGGTTTCTGGGACGGATTCCCCGGATTTTATATCGCCTGGGGCACCGCCTTCGGAACTCTCATCCGCTACACCCGGCTATATGAGTCGGAGCTCCCGTGAGCAAAGAACCTCAAAATCTGGCCGTCTTCACGCGGCTGGCCGAAAAAACCATCGCCGAGTTTCGCCGAATCGATCCGGGCGTGCCGGCGCGGATGCGCCGCCGGCCCACCCAGGCGGTGGCCGATCTGATCGAGGAACTGCGCGTCAAACACCGGATTGGCCGGGAAGCGCCCGAAGACGCCGTGCGCCTGGCCTGGGCCGAGGTGGTAGGATCGGCCAACGCGTCGTATTCCCATCCGCTGCGCATCGAAGGCAGCCGCTTGATTGTGCAAGCCACTCATTCCGTGGTGCGTAACGAACTTTTCCTCCATCGCCGCGAGATCGTCGAGCGGATCAGGAAGCTGCCGGGGTGCGATGTTGTTAGTCACTTGCAGCTCAAGGCGGGCTGATTGACGGGTGGAGCGCATGGTCCCCATGCGCTTCGGCGCCAAATGCGGGCGGAGGTTAAAGCGCATGGGGACCATGCGCTCCACCCAACAATTTGCGCTTGCTGGTGCCGCTAAGCTTTGAGAGGATGACCGCTTCCGTTAGTGGGACCTGTCGGTTCAGGGTCCTGCCACGACTACCTCGGCATTCCGCCGGGGGCAACGGTGTCGCCGGCGAAACCAGCCTTTCGGGGTCTGGACCAGCGGGTGGCACGAAGGCTGCAAGGCCTTCGGTAGACGTGCAATCCAACCGCTAAATATGTCAATCGTAGTCAAACCCGACATCATCGCAGAGTATAAAATCCACGAAAAGGACACTGGATCTAGTGAAGTTCAGGTCGCGCTGCTCACTGCTCGCATCAACCACCTGACGGAGCACCTGCGGACCCACCGCAAGGACTTCCACTCGCGCCGCGGCCTGCTGCAAATGGCAAGCCGTCGCCGTAAGCTTCTGGACTATCTCAAGCGGCATAACCTGCCGAAATACAACGAGTTACTCCAGAAGCTCAACCTCCGCAAGTAACGCATTCTCCGGCCGGCCGGCTCGATCCGCGAGCCAGCCGGTCCTCACCCCGAGGCTCGGGACCTGAACGGGACATTTCGGAGTGCGGCCGTCCCCCTGATCGACCCCACTCCGAAATCTCTCGCGACGGACGAGCGGATTTCACACCACAACTTCCAACTGACGGGCTGGCGTGCGCGCCGCCGGCAGATGGATATAGTCAGTCAGCAAAGCATATAATGAATCAGAAACATTCCGTCACCGTACAGGAGTACGGCCTGACCTTCTCCACCGGCTCCCTCGCCAAGTTTGCGAACGGCGCCGTCACCGTCACCTCGGGTGAAACCATCGTTTTCGTTTCCGCCACGGTCGCGGCGAACATCAAGCCGGGACAGGACTTCTTCCCCCTCACGGTCGATTACCGTGAAAAATACGCGGCCGCCGGCCGTTTTCCGGGCGGCTACTTCAAGCGCGAAGGCCGTCCGTCCGAAAAGGAAATCCTGACGTCGCGCCTCTGCGATCGTCCGTGCCGCCCGCTGTTTCCGGAGGGCTTCCTCAATGAAGTCCAGGTGATCGGCCTGCTCCTCTCGGCCGACCAAAGCCACGAATCCGACATCTCGATGGTCAACGGCGCGAGCGCCGCCTTGGCGATTTCGGACATTCCGTGGAATGGCCCGATCGGCGCCGTCCGCGTCGGCCAGGTCGACGGCCAATTCATTGCCAATCCGACGATCGAACAGATGTTCTCCTCGACGCTCGACCTGATCTACGTCGGCAACGACACGAACATGCTGATGATCGAAGGTTCGGCGGACCAGATTTCCGAAGAACGCTTCATCGAAGCCCTCGAATTCGGCCACACCGCGGTGCAGCCGATCATCCGCGCGATCAAGGAACTGGTCGCCGTCGCCGGCAAGCCCAAGGCCAAGATCGAACTCGTCACCGCCAAGCCCGAAGCCCGCGCCATCATCGAGCGCGTCGTCGGCGACCGCATTTCCGCGGCCATCTACGGCAAGGAAAAGGCGGAACGCTCGGCCAACGTGAAGAAGCTCAAGGAGGAGGCCAAGGCCGCCCTCGTCGCTGAGCTGGGCGAAGGCAAGTTCGCCGACCACGACATTGGGATCACCTTCGAAGACCTGCAGTACAAGACCTACCGCCGCACGGTGCTCGACCGTGGGGTGCGCGCCGACGGCCGCGACGCCAAGTCGCTGCGTCCGATCTCGTGCGAAGTGGGCCTGCTGCCGCGCGTCCACGGCTCCGCGCTGTTCCAGCGCGGCGACACCCAGGGCCTGGTCATCACGACCCTCGGACCGACCAAGGAAGCCCAGGACATGGACGGCCTGACGGGCGGCGCCACGTCGAAGTCCTTCATCCTCCACTACAACATGCCGCCCTTCACGGTCGGCGAAACGGGCCGCTTCGGCTCGCCCGGCCGCCGCGAAGTCGGCCACGGCGCGCTCGCCGAACGCTCGCTCGTTCCGATTCTCCCGCCGGAAGACGCCTTCCCCTACTCGATCCGCGTCGTGTCCGAAATCATGGCCTCCAACGGCTCGACCTCGATGGCGTCGATCTGCGGCGGCTGTCTATCGTTGATGGACGCCGGCGTGCCGATCATCGCTCCCGTCGCCGGCATCTCCTGCGGCCTGATGACTGACAACGCCGCGGACGGCTCGATCTCCCGCTGGGTCACGATCACCGACATTCTCGGTGAGGAAGACCACTTCGGCGACATGGACTTCAAGCTCGCCGGCACGACCAAGGGCATCACCGGCTTCCAGCTCGACCTCAAGATCAACGGCCTGCCCTTCGAAATCGCCAAAACCGCGATCTTCCAGGCCCGCGATGCCCGCATCGAGATCCTCAAGGCGATGCTGGGGGCCCTGCCCGCCCCGCGCGCCAATCTCTCCAAGTTCGCGCCCCGCATCCAGACGATCCAGATCGATCCGGAAAAGATCGGCCTGCTCATCGGGCCCGGCGGCAAGACGATCCGCCGCATCACCGAAACGACCGGCGCGCAGATCGACATCGCCGAGGACGATTCGGGCAAGGTGTTCATCTATTCCAACAATGCCGACGCGATGAACCGCGCCGTGCAGGAAATTGACTCCCTCTGCGGCGGCGGCTCCCAGATCGAGGTCAACAAGCTCTATCACGGCCGCGTCACCGGCATCAAGGAATTCGGCTGCTTCGTCGAGTGCATGGCGGGCAAGGAAGGCCTGTGCCACGTTTCCGAACTGGCCGACTTCCGCGTGCGCCGCACCGAAGATGTCGTCAAGATGGGCGAGATGATCTGGGTGAAGTGCATCGGCATCGACGAAAAGACCGGCAAGGTCCGCCTCTCGCGCAAGGCCGCGATGAAGGAAATGGAATCCAAGCCGGCTCCGGCCGCCGAAACGGCGCCCGCGCCCGCGAGCTGACCCACCGAACGGACTTGCAGCCGGGGGAATTCATCCCCCGGCTTTTTTTTGCCATGCGGCTGCTCCTGACCAACGACGACGGCATCGAATCGCCCTTTCTTCACGTGCTCGCGGCGGAGCTGCGATCGGCCGGCCACGACTTGAGCGTCGTGGCGCCCCGCCGCGAACAAAGCTGGGTGGGAGCGGCCAAGTCGCGCAATCGCGCGGTGCATTCCGCCGCGGCCGACGTCGGCCTGGGCTGCCGCACCTGGATCGTCGACGGCACTCCCAGCGACTGCGTCAACATCGCGCTCGATCATCTGCTGACCGAAAAGCCGGAGGGCGTCGTCAGCGGCATCAACGTCGGTCTCAACGCCTCGCTGGGATTCATCATCGCCAGCGGAACGGTCGCCGGCGCGTGGGAAGGGGCCCTCCATGGGCTGCCCGCCATCGCGCTCTCGCAGGACCTGACGTTTGAGATGTACGACCATCTCAAGGCAACGGGCGGCCGGCCCGACCCGGATCTGGCAGCGACCCTGGCCGTGTCCGCACGGCATTCCGCGCGGCTGGTACCGGACCTGCTTGCGACTTCCCTCGGACGGCCCTTCCTTCTGCACAACGTGAATTTTCCCTACCCGTGCCGGGCGGATACGCCGGTTCAGCGAACGGTGCCCGCCCACATGCTGGTCCCGCGGCTGTTCTCGCCGCAAGCGGACGACGGCACCCACCGGCTGATCTTTCGGGCCGGCGACGACGTGTCACCCGAGGGGCTCATTACCGACCGCGACGCCCTGGTGGCCGGCCGGATCAGCCATTCCGTGCTCGATTTCACCCGGCTGGGGGTGCCGCCCTCATGATCGAAGTCGAACACCTCACGCGTGTCTTTCGCACCTACAAGAAGCGCCCCGGCTTCTGGGGCGGCGTGACCGGATTGTTCAACCGGCAATTCGAGGAGATCGCAGCCGCGAACGACGTCTCGTTTTCGATCGCCGAGGGTGAGTTCGTCGGCTTCCTGGGACCGAACGGCGCCGGCAAGACGACCACCCTCAAGATGCTGTCCGGGCTCATTCAGCCGACGGCCGGCCGGGCCCGGGTCGCCGGATACAATCCCAGCCTGCGCGAGAACGCCTATCGCCGGATCTTCGCCCTCGTGATGGGTCAGAAGAACCAACTCTGGTGGGACCTGCCGGCCCGCGAATCCTTCGTCCTCCTGCGCGCCATTTACGGGCTGCCCGAACCGCAATACCGCGCGACGCTCGATGAACTGGTCGAACTTCTGGGCGTCGGCCCCAAGCTCGACGTCATGGTGCGCGAGCTGTCGCTCGGCGAGCGGATGAAGATGGAATTGATCGCGGCGCTGATTCACCGGCCGCGCGTGCTGTTCCTCGACGAGCCCACGATCGGACTCGATGTGATCTCCCAAAAGGCGGTACGCCAGTTCCTGCGCGACTACAACCGCCGCTACAAGGTCACCATTCTCCTGACGAGCCACTACATGGGCGACATCAAGGAACTCTGCGAACGGGTCGTCGTGATCCATCGGGGGCGCAAGATCTATGACGGGCATCTCGACCGGCTCGAGGCGGGTCCCCAAGGGCGGATTAAAATTCTCACCTTCCAGCCCGATCCCGCGGACGCGAGCGGCCGCAAGTTTCCGGCCGAATGGCGCTCCCAGTTCGGCGCGACCACTTACGAGGGCGACGGCAAGGTGGTGGTGCGGGCGCCGTCGACCGATGTGGTCGCGGTGTCGCAGGAGATCCTGTCCGCGGGGCCGGTCGCCGACATCACCATCGAAGACGTGCCGCTCGAGGAAGTGATCGCCGAGCTGTTTTCGCAGGCGAAAACTTGAGATTGCTGTAGCCGGGGGCATATCCCGAGGTGGAGCGCGTGGTCCCCACGCGCGGTTTGACGTCGAAAGCGGACCTGCCGGGGTCAGCGCCCCCGGCTACAGCGCAAGCGGGATTCTCAAGATTTGAGGACGACGAGGAACCGCACGTCCATCTCCCGCCGGTTCTCGACCGCCAGCGCGGCGCCAGCCCGGGCCAGCATCGCCAGGGCCGCCCACGCGGAATTCGTTCCGTTGCGGGGATTGTCGGGTGCGAACAGCGCCGCCAGCGCGTCCACGTCGGCTTCGCGCAACGGGGCCACGATTTCAATGGCGATGGCGCTCTTGTCCTCGCGGCGCACCTCCGCCATCTGCAGCACCCGCGCCGTGGGCCGGGCCCGAAGCGCGTTCAACTCGAAGAGCGGGTTGAACATGACCGACGGCGTCACGACCAGCCGGGCGCCGGGCGACGCCTGCGCGGCGAGCCGAAGCAGCACCGTGACCGCCCGGAGCACCGCCCGCGCCTCGGCCCGGACCGGCTGGTCCGGGCGAAGGTCGGCCACCGTGATTTCGCCGCCGCCATGCAGATCGGCGCGCGCGACGTCCCCGGCGCGCGCCAGCAGGCGGTTCACCGATTCGGCGGCGCGATCGGGCGCCGCAAAATAATCGCGCAGGTTGCCCACGTATTCGTGCAGCTCGTTCACCGCGCTGCGCGACAGCAGGACGACGTCCGCCAGCTCCGGCGCGCTCGCCAGCCGCTGCTGCAGCGTGTAATCGATCAGCTCGATCCGCCCCAGCAGCGCGGAAAACGATTCCAGCGAGTCCGCGAGCAGACCCCGCTGGATGTCGCCCGTCGTAATTTCGAGCTGGCCCCGCACGATCGCCTCCTTGAGCTCCGCCCGCAGGCGCATCGCCTCGCCCGCGTGCCGCGTCAGGGCCCGCCGCGCGCGCGTGTGCGCGATCGCCTGGTTGAGCTTCACCCGAAACTCCTCGTCCTGGCGCAGGCTCTTCGGAACGAAATCGAAGGCGTGCACCCGGAACGCCTCGACCGCCGTGTCGAAATCGCTGTGGGCCGTGAAAACGACCGGCGCCAGATCGGGATCCACGGCGCGCAGTGCCATGATGGTCTCGATGCCCGAGGCCGTGTCGCCGAGGTTCACGTCGATCAGCGCCGCGTCGAACACCGATTTGCGCGTGACCTCGACCGCCGCCGCCGCCTCGCAGCAGGCGGTCAGGTCGGCAAAGCCGCGCAGCCGAAGCTCCACCGCCCGGTGGACGGTAGGATCGTCGTCGAGCAAAAGGACGCGCGGCAGGCTCATGGCTGGCGGGCCGCGAGGTACTGGCACGGCGCCGTCGCGACCGAGATCCGCTCGGCGCAGCTCAGTGTCAGCTCGAAGCAGGTGCCGTCCGGGCCCGAGGCGCGCACCCCCGCCGTGCCGCCCATCGCCTCCATGCAGTCGCGCACGATCGAAAGCCCGAGTCCCATGCCCTCGCGCTTGTGGCTCTTGCCGGGAGCGAACGGGTCGCCGCGGCGGTCCTCCGGCAGGCCCCGGCCGTTGTCGCGCACGATCAGATGCATCTTGTCCATCTGGCGGCTGACGCCGATCTCGACCACGGTATCAGAGGTTCCATTACAGGCCTCGACCGCGTTCTTGACCAGGTTCACGATCGCCATCGACAGCAGCTCCTGGTTGCCGAAAACCAGCGCGGTGTCGCTCCGGTCCAGCCACAGCTGCAGCACGATCGAGCCGCCGCCGTCGAACTGGCGTTCCAGCCGCCGCGTCAGCGTCTCGAGCAGGAAACGCAGGTCGATCCGCTCGACCGGCCGGTTGAACAGCATGCCGACATTGAAGAAGTGATCGCAGAGGCGGTCGATCTGCGCGGTGCGCTCGAGCGCCGCCTCGGCGTCTTCCGGCCGGATGTCCGCCAGCCGGCCGGCGGCGATCGTGCGCACCAGCTCAGTCTGCAGATAAAGTCCGTTGCGCAGCTCATGCGCGAACTGCGGCGCGTACCGCGCGTAGAAATTGAGCCGCTCCGTGCCGCGGGCGCGCTGTCGCATCCGCATGAGATGCGTGCCGTGCAGCATTGCCGCCAGGAGCTCCTGGCCTTCGCGCAAATCCGCGTCGGAGAAGGCCCGCTTCCGGTGGCGCGCCGAGAACGCCGCGACCAGGCGCTCGCCCGACTCGCTGGCCGCGCCGATGACCGCTCCCACCTGGTTTCGGCGCAGGTAAGTAATCTCCGCCTCCCAATCGGCGCCGCGCGCCGCGAGCGACTCGGGCGAAGCCGCCCCGCCCGGCGCGGGCCAATTGACCAGGCGCAGGGGCAGCGGTTCGTTCGGCCAGACCGCTGCAAAGGAACCGTCAGAAAGAAATACTTGGCCCGAGCCTTCCGCCCAGGCACCAAGAACTTGGCTGTAAGCCAAATGCAATGCTCCCAGATCGGTGGCGGCCCGTCCGGCGGCGTGCGTGGCGAGCTGCGCGGCCAGATATTGGTCTGAGGAGTTTCCCCTATTTCGCCGGCGGCGATTCCAGCGATCCGCCGCGATCGCGAGGCCCGCGGTCAAGGCGAGCGCGGCCCCGTTGAGCGCATAAGCATTAGGCCAGAGAGCTGCCATCGGCCGTAATGGACGCGGAAACCATTTGCCTCTTCAAACTAAAATTGTTCCTATATTGTATGATTCTACTCGTTGGTTCTCCCGGATCGGCGCGCTCGTCGCTCGCCACTTTTCTAGAGCATGAGGGTCTGTCGACCAAGGCGTGCGATTCCTACGCGGATGCCGCCGTTATCTATGCCAATGCCCCGCAATTTGATCTGATCGTGGGCGAGTTTCGTGTCGCCGGCAGCGGCGTTCTCACCCTGATGGGCGAGATGGAGCGCAAGGGCCACGCGCCGGCGTTTGTCGTGCTGGGGTCTCCGCTCAAGTCGGAAGCCGAACTTTTCCGCCGCGGCGCCCTCGCCGTCCTCGGAGCCGGCTATTCCCCCCGCTCGGCCGCATTGCAGTGCCTCGCGCTTTCGCGCTTCATCAACCGCCGTCCCTTCCGGCCGGCGCAGAAGGCCCGTCCGGCCGCGGCCGAGGACTTCACGTTCGGCTCGGTCAAGGTGCTCCCCGAGCGCCGCGTGATCCAGGGGCCGAAGAAAAAGGGCGCCACGCCGCCGAATGTTCCGCTCAGCCGCCTGCAGCTGCGCATTCTCCAGGCCCTCCAGGCCTCCCCGGCGCGGATCCTCGATTACGAGTCCCTGTACCATTCCATCTGGCGCCGCGCCTATCGCGGCAACAACGCCGCCATCCGCGAAGCCGTGTCTTCGCTGCGCGAGCGTCTGCGCCAGGCCGGCGTCGACTTTGACCAGTGGGTGACCACGGTCTACGGCGAAGGCTATCGCTACGAAGGGAACTGATTATCTCGAGGTGGAGCGCATGGTCCCCATGCGCTTTAGCCTCTATCCGCGTTAGGCGTCAAAGCGCATCGGGACGATGCGCTCCACCCCGCAACTACGCCGAGGGAAGCTCGATCACGAGCTCGCTCCCCAGGGGCCCGGGCCCCAGCCGGATTTCGCCGCCGTGCAGGCGGACGATTTCCTTGGCGAGAAAGATCGCCAGGCGGCCCTGATTGGGCACACCCGGCCGTTCGGCCTTGGGAGCCAGCCCGGTCAAATTCATCTCCTCGCCGCGGACCGAAATGAGCGCCCGGCGCCGGCCCGCGGTGTCGAAGGTCCGCACCTCCAGGGCGCCGCGCGACGCCGCCGCGCCCGCCAGCGTGCGCAGGGCAAAACGTATCAACGGAATGGCGACTTTGAGCTCCGCCGGCTGGTCGCCCAGGTGGGCGGCGAGCCCGAGTTCGCGGGCCGCGTCCGCGACGACGTCGCGCAGGTCGATCGTCTCAAAGGGATAGCCGTCGAGCTCCTGCAGGCGCCCGACTTCGCGATGCAGCCGCTCCAACTCGCCGATTTCCCGCCGGGCCGCGGCCAGCACCGGCTCCGGCAGGACGCCCTCCCATTGACGGAGCGTCGAGAGCGGCACCAGCGCGTTCCCCAGTTCGTGCGCCAGCGTCAGACCGATCTCGTGCAGCAGCGCGCGATCGCCGCCGGAGGCGGCCGCCGAAGCCGGCCGGCCCGCGAGCCCGCGCCCCAGGAGGCGGGCGAACAGGGCCGCCTTCAGGCGGTCCGATTCGCCATAGGGCCGCCCGTCGCGGCGCGGTCCCAGCGCAATCCAGCCCACCAGCGCCGCACCGTCGAACATCGGCGCCAGGAGCCGGATTCCCCATTGGGCGAACCGGCTGCGAATCGAGGCCTCCTCGATCGGATCTGCGCCCGGCTCCCACCGATCGGCATCGATCGGATAGGGCCGCGACTCAAGATACTGCACCAGGCGGTCGTCGCTTCGGACCGACACCGGTCCGCGGTCCGACCGGTAAATCGATCCGTCGGCCAGGAAAAACTGGATCTCGCCCGCTTGAAGCAGATGCCTCGCCCCGCGGCGAAATTCCCCCAGGAGCCGATCGCGGTCTTCCCGCAGCTCCCATGCGCCCTCAAAGAGCTCCCACACGGCCGCGGCCTCCAAATTGGCCGCGGGCGCCGGCGGTGGCGCCACCAAGCTTTCCGCCTTCCGGCAGCGCTCCGCCAGCATCGCGATCACCGCCTGCTGATCGACCGTTTCGTCGATCAGGCGCAGGACCGAACAGAGGCCCTGATGAGTGGCGTCCGCCGTCAGCACGGCCTTGGCGTTCGCCGGCGCCGCGGCGGCCTCCCCCACCCAGACCATGGGCAGCCGCAGCAGGGCGGGCGAAACCCGGCTCCGGGCGCCGGCGTCGACCACCAGAATTGCGGCCACGCCGCTCGGCAGCGCTCCGGGCCAATCATCGGCAGCGAGCTTCGCATGCGGCCAGCCGGCCGGGATCTGATGCTCCCAGATCGCAACCAGGCGTTCGTCACCCGTCGCCAGCAGGATCAACGCTGGCATGACCTCAGGCGGGTTGTTCGGCCGGCTCCTGCAATACCAGGCTGACTTTGGCCAGGGATTCCTGCACTTCGGGGACCAGCTCCTCGAGCTCCTCCAGGGGCAGCGGAATCATTTCGAGAATCGTCGGATCGGGGGTGGGCGGCGCCTCCTGCTTTTCTTCCAGCAGCGCCATGTCGCGCAACCACTTCGAGGCGTGGACCACCGCCGCCATCGCGCGATGCGTGTGGGCGAGACCGGGATTGTACTGCCAGCGGATCGGTTCGGTCATTTCCGCCGGAAATTTCCATTGCCGCAGCAGCGCCGCGGCGACGGCCGCGTTGGTGAACCCGAAGCGGCCCTTCTCGTGCACCGACCAATCGGCGCCGGAGGGATGGCGTGCAAACCGCACTGGCAGCGGCATCCGTGCGATCCAGGCGTCCATCGCGATCAGGCCCGCCGTGTGCAGCAGACCCATCGTGTAGCCAATGCGGCAATCGAGGCCGGCCCGGGTGGCGATCCGTTCGGCCGCGATCGCCGCCGCGACGGACATGCGCCAGACCGTATCCGGCTCAAGATCGTAGGTGCGGATGCGGCGCAGCAGCAGGTCGTGGGTTGCCGCATACGCCACCAGCTCAAAGATTTTCACGAGTCCCACCCGGCCCACCGCGTCCTCGATCGTCAGTCCGCGCGAAGCCCGGCTGGTGTGATAGTAGGCGCTGTTGCCCAGATGCAGTATCTTGGCCGCCATGCCGCCATCGATCATGATCAGCTGCACGACGTCCTGGACGGTCGCCGATTCGTCGGGCAAAAGCCGGAGCAGCCGCGGCAGCACCTGGGCGCTGGAGGGCAATTGCTGCATGGCCCGGATAAGATCGTCCGGTGCCAGCAGATCGGGCGGATTATTCAGCGCAGGATCCACTGATCATTCATCGGCACAAGCCGATGCTCGCTTCAGACCCGTTTTTAAGGGTGATTGGTAACTATTCATATTCACGGAAGCCTTTCGTCCTTGCGCATTATAACAGCGAAGTGCATGGTCGGGTTCGCCGATGCCTCGCAGGCACTGGTCCGGCGTTGGTTTGTGAGCGGGGAGCGGCATACCTATGGTCCCCCTGGAGTCTCCCCCTCCGTCCGCCCCACCCCGTATCGAAACGCCTCCGCCCGCCGTCGATTTAAGACGCCCGCGAGTCCTGATTGTCGACGATGACGAAGGGCCGCGGCTCACTTGGAAGTATGGTCTGCAGGACGAATATGAAACGGAAGCGGCCGGTTCGGTGGCCGAAGCCCTGGCGCTCGTAAAGCAGCACGACTACGCCGTCATTTTGCTCGATATCCGCATGCCCGGGGAAGATGGGCTGGCGGGATTGAAAGCGATCCGGGTCATCGACCCGATGGTGAGTGTGATCATGGTCACCAGCTACACGGAGCTTGCTCCGGCCCAACAGGCTATGGAATTGGGCGCCAGCGGCTACATGACCAAGCCGGCCAAGGTGGCCGAATTGCGCAGCAAAGTCTGGCAGGAGGCGGAAAAATGCCGCAATCGCCGGGCGAAGGAACGACTCCACCAATCGATGCAGGAGGTGGTGACCAAGCTTCAGCGGCAGATCGACGATCGCGGCGATGACGGCCTTCCGCCTGCGTCGGCCGCCATGGCGTTCGTGCACGATCTTTCTCAGCCGCTGCTGGCCACGATTGGCCATGCCACGATCCTGACCGAGGATCTTCAAACCGTCGACGCGGCGAATTTTTACCAGCGGCGCTCGAGCCTCCTGGAAACCGGGCGCAATCTGCACAACGCCGCGCAGCTCTGCGTGTCCCTCACGCAAAACTGGCGGGCGGTCACCAAGGATCGCGCGGAATCACAACGCGTTAACCTTTCGGTGGTCCTATCCGAGCTGCACTCGGGAATCTTTTTCTCGACGCCCAAAGTGCGGATCAAGACGGGGCCGGATCTGACGGTTCGGGCCAACCCGGTCGACTTGGCGCGCATCTTTCAGAATCTGATCCACAACGCGCTCGAAGCCGGTTCGACGGAAGTTCGGGTGTCGGGATACTGCGAAAGCGGGATGGTTCGAATGACCGTCACCGACAACGGCCCCGGCATGGCGGCCGAAATGGCCAAAGTTGCGCTTCGCAAGCATGTCACCTCGACCAAGCCCGGCGGCACTGGAATCGGGCTCACGATCGTGAGATACCTGGTTCAACTGCAGCACGGCGAAATTTCGCTTTCATCCGAACCTGGCCGCGGAACGACCTTTTACCTCACGTTTCCGGCCGCGACGCCTCCTCCTGTCTGAGCACCATCACTCCGGCTTTCATCCTGTGTTGCACGGTCGGAATTGGCGTACTCGCCTCGAACAACCAGCGACCGCTTAACCGCGCGTTCTTCGGATTTTCGTTACTGACTTGCGCTTGGCTCGTCGCCCTGGCGATGCATTCGCTGCGGGTGGTCGAAGCTCTGGGAGCGGCCTATCCCTGGCTGCTTTGGTGTCTCAAAACCTGCGCCATCACGGGGGACGAGACCCCCGGACCTTTTCCCTGGATTCAGGGACGGGGCTGGTTTTTCGTCAGCCTGGGGCTGATCGTCGTCTCCTGCGCTTCCTACTTCTTTCCGGCGCTCGAATATTTGTATGAGCTCGGATTGGCAGTAACTTACATTGCACTTTTTTCGCTGTCCGCCTACGAGTTGCGCCAGATCGAGGGCATTCAGAGGATCGAAGTCCAAACGATCCTCATGGGAGGCATCGGAGCCTGCTTCGGCATCCTGGTTCTGACCAGCATGGGTCGGCTGCGTCACGACGCCTCGTTACCCAAGTACGCGCCTGTTCTGGTGTTATGCTTCTACGCCATGACTGCCTGGGCCATCTCGACCCGCCGGATTTTCGACGCCCGGCACCTTTTCCTTTCCGGAATGCGGTGGCTTACGATGACGCTGATCTTGAGCGGATGGCTGATCTTATGGCAGCGGGCGGTTTCACCGATGTTTGGCCAGCCGGTGGTGCTCGTTTCCGCGGTGGCCACCACGCTCGCCCTATACGTGGTTTTGGAAGGACCGTTGCGGCAATTATTTTCCTTTGGCTTGGTGAGGCGGGCGAATCTCGCGGGCAACACGCGCCGCAACCTTCTCCTCGCCTCGCGGGAAATCGCCGAGTTGCAGCCGCTCAAGGATGAACTCGAATCGATCCTGCTCGAATGGTCCGGCGGAGCCTACGCCGAGCTGCTTTCGCCGATGCCCGGGGAAAACGCTTTGGTGGGCCGCTCACTTTCCCTCCGCGATCCCGATGCGATGCGATGCCTCGCCGCCGAACTTTGGGCAACGCCGGAAAGCCTGGCCCGGCGCCGCCACAGTGCGGAGCGCCAGGCGCTGCTCGCCTTCATGCTGGCGAATCGGGTCTCCGCAATCGCGGTCCGCACCGGCTGGATGTCCAGTGAGATCCTGCTCGCCGTCTGCCTGGGTCCGAAGCGGCGCCGCCAGCCCTACACGTTTCCCGAATGCCAGGAACTGCTCGAATGGACCGATCTGTCGGAAACGGCCATCGCGCGTTCGATGCTCACCTTGCAGGCGAAGGAGGCGGAGCACATTTCCACCATCGGAATCATGGGCGCCTCGATCGCCCATGAAATTCGCAATCCGCTCGTGGCGCTGAGCGCCACCGCCGAATTGCTCGAGGAAAAGCACCAGGATCCGGAGTTTCGCCGCACGTTCTCCGCGCTGATCGACCGGGAGGTCGCGCGCATCAAGACGATCAGCGAGCAGCTTCGCCGGCTCACACCGGCACCCGAACCCCAGTTGGTGCGCGTGCACCTCGCCACGGTGATCGAAGAGTGCATCGAGCTCGTTCAGGCCCGCGCCGCCAAGATCGGCACCGAGCTGATTTTTCCCCTCCACGCCGCCGAGGTCGACGCGCTGGCCGATTCCGGCGCCCTCCGCCAGGTCGTGCTGAATCTCCTGGGCAACGCTCTCGATGCGGTCGAAAGCAAGGGCGCGGCCGGCCGGATCCACGTGGTGGTCACGCCCACGGCGGGCGGACAAGTGCATATCGATGTGGCCGACAATGGTAAGGGCGTGGCGCCAGAACAACGTAAGCGATTGTTCCAGCCTTTTTCGTCCGACAAGACGCACGGATTCGGTCTTGGGCTTGCAACGTCGGCCAAATTGATGCGCTCTCAGCGAGGTTCCATCGCGCTGCTTGAGCACGAAGGTCCGGGCGCCACCTTTCGCCTCACATTGCAATGTCCGTCCACCGCACCGAGCCTAGTTATGTCCTGACCACTCGAGTGGAGCGTCTGCTCCGCGATTGGCAGCGGCAGCTCCCTGGGCCGGAATTTCCGGCGCGGGACGATGCGGAATTGCGCCGGGAATTGCGCCTGCCGGGGCCGCGCATCTGGATTGCCGATAGCGGCGACGAACGCGTGCGTTGGGACTGTCATCCCGACACGGTGCGGATCATCGTGGGCCAGCCGCAGAACCCGGCATTCGAGGCGCTCCGGCCGGCCGAGCCGCGGGCCTATTTCCTTTCCTACGTCGAGAGCCAGGCCCGGCTGGATAGCGTGCTGCCGTCGGCCGCCGCCCTGGCCGAACAAAACGCGGTCATCACGCTGCTGCGCCTGCGCGCGGCGCGCGCCGAACCGCCGCCGCCCGCGATGACCGCATTCGCCGCTCCGGTCGAGGGCCGCGGCGAAGATTGGCTGTTCCTCGAAAGCGCGCTCGAGCACCTGGAGAACCGGGAAGCGCTCCTGGCGGATTTTCAGCGGCTCGTCCGCTCGCGCCTGGAATCGATGCGGGCGCTCGTATTTTTGCGCGAAGGCACGGAATACCGCACGGTCCCTGCGGACGCCGCGATCCCCTGCCCGGCCGGCTCCGCTCTCGTCACGTGGCTGGAGGATCGCGCAGCCATGCTCGACGTCGATCGCTGGACCGGGGATCAGGATCCGACTTCCGAATTGGAGGTGCGCCGGCGCATGGCCCAGTGGCGCGTGAAGCTGCTGGTTCCCCTTCTGATTCGGGGCCGGCTTCAGGGCTGGCTGTGCGTGGGGGGCCGCGCCGACGGCGCGCCGCACACGGACGCTTCGCGGCAGCGGGCCGTGTCGATGGCCCGCCTGTTCGAGAGCCTGCTGGATCGCCACGAACGCGGCCGCGCGCTGATTCGCCTCGAGCAGGAGCATCGCGAGTACACCGCCCACCTTCCGAATTCGCGCGTTTTGACGGCCCAGCAGGCACTCGAGGAGGATCTGCCGACGGTCGTGCGCGCGGTGATCGGCGAGGCATTTCACGTCGGCAAATATGTCGTTCATGAGCCGCAGCGCGGATCGCCCCTGCGCATCACGGCCACGCCGGTCGCCGGCGACAAGGTGGCGGTGACGTGGATGGACTGTTCGGCGCTCATGCTCCAGGCAGAGCAGGCGCGCCACCTTTCGCGATTGAGCGCGCTCACCGAAGTGGGACTTCTGATCCAGCACCAGCTAGGCAATGCGCTGCAGGTGGCGTCGACCGTCCAGGAAATGCTGACCCTCGGCGAAACGCCGCCCCTTCCGGTCACCGATCGCTTTGGCCAGGACCTGGAGCGTCTCGCCAAGCTGCAACGGCTGTTCGGCGCCCTCACTTCGGCGGCGGACGCGACGCCGCGGCATCTCGATGCGCGCGATTTGGCCGACGATCTTCGCTCGGCCGTCGGGGCGATTGTCACCGTCGACGAGCCGGCGCCGGTCTTTCTGACCGATCGGCGGTCGCTCACCGATGCGCTCTCGGCGCTGGTGACGGCCGTCAATCCCGCGTCGGTCGAAATCCTTCAGCGCGGCGAGGGCGCCGATGCCTTTGCGCTCATTTGCGTGCGCGGCCTGAAAACGACGCCGGCCGGATTGACCGGCAGCCCAACCGGCCAGCACGCCGATCTCGAGGTATTCGTGGCCCGCGAGGTCATCCAACGCCAGGGCGGCTCGGTCGAGGTGGCCCAAGTTCCCTCGGGACCCGAACTGCATATTTCCCTGGGCCGCGTTCAGCCGCTTGGAGCGCGGCCGGACCTGCCGGGCATTTCACGGCTGGGCCGCACGTGATCGCGGCGGTCTTCATCGCCGGGCTGCTGGCGGGACTGGGGCTTTACTGGTTGCTGACCCGGCGGATGTCGGTCGAGTTCAAGGCGCTTTCGGCCGACGCCCTGCGCGACAACCGATCGGATTTTCTGCAGCAGGCGCGCGAAGACTTGGTCAAGCCCCTGCGCGAGTCGCTCGAAAAGGTCGACGCACGCATCCTCGAATTGGAAAAGGCGCGCGCCGGCGCCTATGGCGCGCTGGGCGAGC
The DNA here is from genome assembly GCA_036502225.1 of Opitutaceae bacterium. Classification (GTDB taxonomy): domain Bacteria; phylum Verrucomicrobiota; class Verrucomicrobiia; order Opitutales; family Opitutaceae; genus Palsa-1447. The sequence continues at coordinate 11,608 of DASXYY010000018.1, read as the reverse complement.
AGCTCAAGTCGCTGGGTTCGGCTCAAGCGATGCTTCAAGCCGAGACCGCGCGGCTTTCGACGGCGCTGCGTTCGACCAGCTACGCCGGGAGCTGGGGCGAACTTCAGCTTCGCCGGGTGGTGGAAATGGCGGACATGCTGCCGCATTGCGATTTCGCGGAGCAGGAAACGTCGGGCAGCCTGCGCGCGGACATGGTCATCCGCCTGCCGGGCGGCGGCCGCATCGTTGTCGACGCCAAGGCCCCGGTGGAATCGTTCCGTCTGGCGAGCGAGGCGACGGACGAGGGCGCCCGCGCGGCCCGGCTGTCCGAACACGCGGCCAAAGTCCGGGGCCACATCGACTCGCTCGGCGCCAAGAATTACTGGGCTCAATTCCAGCCGGGGCCGGATTTTGTCGTGCTTTTCCTGCCGGGCGACCATCTGCTCAGTTCCGCCCTGCTCTCCGATCCCTCGCTGCTCGATCGCGCCCATGGCAAACACGTTCTGCTGGCCAGCCCCACCACGCTGATCGCTTTGCTCAAGGCCGCCGCCTACGGCTGGAACCAAGAGGCGCTTTCCCGCAACGCCGAGGAAATCCGCTCGCAGGGCCGCCTCCTCTACGACCGCGTGGCGGGATTCGCCGAGTACCTCGGCAAGGTGGGCGCAGCCTTGGACAACGCCGTCAAAGGCTATAACTCCGCGGTGGGCTCCTTCGAGCAGACGCTCCTGCCCGGCGCGCGGCGATTTGCCGAACTGGGAGCGCGCGGCAGCAAGGAATTGAAGGATCCCGAAAACGTGGATACGGCTCTGCGCGCGGTCGAAAAGAAGTCATGACTGAAATGCGGATCACCCGCATTTTTCTCCAGCCCGTCAAATCCCTCCACGGATGCAACGTCGACTCCGTCGAAATCGACGAACTCGGCATGGTCGGAGATCGGCGGTTCATGCTCGTCGATGAAGCGGGAAAGTTCATGACGCAGCGCACGCTGCCGCAGATGGCGCGGGTGACAGCTCAGGTGGTGGAAAACCACCTGGTCCTCGAGGCCAAAAGCCAATCCCCTTTGGCCGTGCCTCTGCAATCGAAGCCCCGCGAAGCGCCGCGGTTGCGTACGGTCAATATTTGGAAAAGCGAGGGCCTGCTGGCCGAGGATTGCGGCGCAGACGCCGCCCGGTGGCTGACGGAGGCGGTCGGACTGCCATGCGGACTTGTGCGCGTCGGACCCGCCTTCGCCCGGCCGATTCCCCTGCACCGCGTGCCCGAACCTTTGAAGGCCGCCGCGCCGCGCGTCGCATTTTCCGATGCGTTCCCTTTCATGATCATCGGCGAGGCCACGCTGGACGACCTGAACCGTCGGCTGGAGGACGAAGGGCTTCCCAAGGCGGAAATGGAACGCTTTCGCCCCAGCTTTGCATTTTCCGGCGGCGAACCGTTCGCGGAAGACCGTTGGAGCCGCCTGCAAGCCGGCCCTTTGGGCCTCCATCCGGCCGGCTGCTGCGTCCGCTGCCTGCTGCCATGCGTCGATCCCTGGACCGGTGAACGCGGCCACGAGCCCATCCGGCTCCTCGCCACTTACCGTCGCGATCCCAACGACTCCACCCGGCTGCTGTTCGGGCAGAACGCCGTGCATGAATACACCGGACCGGCCAGAATCCAGGTGGGTGATCCGGTCTCGGGAATTCCTCTGCCATAGCAGGTGGCGCGCGTGGTCCCCACGCGCTTCGGCGTCGCCTGCGTTTTGACGCCAAACGCGGATGGAGGTCAAAGCGCGTGGGGACCACGCGCTCCACCCAAGATGAGGCTCCATTTACTTGTCTTGAGCTGAACCCGCCGCTTCACGAAACTCTTCGTCACGCCCGGAGTCCCACCCTGGCTGCACCCGCATGCTTACCGGCCCGAATTGGACCCAGAAACTTCGCAGCGAAATCGGCAAAGCCGTCATCGGCCAGGACGCCGTGGTCGAGCGCCTGCTCGCCGCCCTGCTCGCCAACGGGCATGTGCTCCTCGAAGGCATGCCCGGCCTGGCCAAGACGCTGCTGATCAAGTCGCTCGCCGCCGCGATCGGGGTGAAATTCGAGCGCGTCCAGTTCACGCCGGATCTGCTGCCGAGCGACATCGTCGGGACGATGATCTTCTCGCCCGGTACCGGCGATTTCCGGCCGCACCACGGTCCGATCTTCGCCAATCTGGTGCTCGCGGACGAAGTCAACCGCGCGCCGGCCAAGGTGCAAAGCGCGCTGCTCGAGGCGATGCAGGAGCGCCAAGTGACCATCGGCGGAGTGACCCACGTCCTGCCGAACCCATTCTTCGTCATGGCGACGCAAAATCCGATCGAACAGGAGGGCACCTACGCGCTGCCGGAGGCCCAATCCGACCGCTTTCTGTTCAAGCTGCGGGTCGACTACCCCGCCGCGGCCGAAGAGGCGTCGATGCTGAAACGGTGGGGACAGGTGACCCAGCAGCCCGCCCTCGCGGCGGTCTCCAACGGTGAAGAGCTTCTGGCCCTGCGCCCCGCGGTCGACCGCGTTCACGCCGGGCCTGAGATTCAAAACTACATCCTCGCGCTCGTGCGGGCTAGCCGCGCGCTCGCCGATTCCGCGCAAGGTCCGGCCGCCCGGCGGCTCTTGAGCTTCGGCGCCTCGCCGCGCGCGTCGCTGGCCCTGCTGCAGGCGGGCCGCGCCCTCGCCTGGATGCGCGGACGGGACTATCTCGGACCGGCGGAGGTGCGCGAACTCGCGCCCGACGTCCTTCGCCACCGCATTGGCCTCAGCTACGAGGCGGAGGCGGAAGGCAAGACCACCGACGCCATCGTCGGCGAGATTCTCGAAACCACGCCTCCGCCCGCGGCCACGTGAACGCGACCGGCCAGGTCCCCGCTCCGCTCGAGGTGCTGCGCCGCCTGGAATGGCGGGTGCGTCATGCGGTGGAGAATACGCTGAGCGGCGAGTACCGTTCGCATTTTCGCGGCCGCGGCATGGAGTTCGACTCCGTCGTCAAATACGAGTTTGGCGACGACGTCCGCGACATCGATTGGAACGTCACGGCGCGACTGGGCGAACCGTACCGCAAAAAGTTCGTCGAGGAACGCGAGGTGACCGTGATGCTCCTGTTCGAGGACACGCCGGCGCTGCGATTCGGCTCCGGCCGGCGCACCAAGCGCGACGCCCTGCTTGAGCTCGCCTCGCTGCTCATGCTCCTTGGCAGCGTCAACCGCGATCGCATCGGTTTCGTCCACGCCACGCCGACCGGAAGCCGCGTCCGCCCGCCCGTGCGGGGCCGGGGCGCAATCCTGCACGCTGCCGCGACGCTGCTGGCGCAGCCTCCGCCCGATTTTGGCGCAGGAGAGCTGCCCGCGCTGATCCCGTGGTCCTTTCTTTCGCGCTCCCTTCCGCGCCACAGCGTGCTCATCTGGCTGGGAGATTTTCCCCCTCATCCGCCGCCCCCGGCCTGGGCGCTCCTCCAGCGCCGCTACCAATGCCTCGGATTCCGAGTGGAGGACGCCTGGGAGCGCGCGGGCCCGGGCGGAGCGCACGTGACGGCATTCGATCCCGTTGCCAGCCGCCTTGTCCTGCTCACGGGAAGCAGCGCCGAAAAGGCCGCCCATGCCGAGTGGCGCGCCCGCCGCGACCGCGCCTGGTCCGATTTGTTTCCCCGCGCGGGCAGCCGCCTGACCCTCGCCGCCGACGCGGACGGCCTCGATGCGTTGGTCGGATTCTTCCGCGCCCGATCGGAGCGAGCGTCGTGACCCTGCCGATCACCGACGCATTCCGGTTCGAAAGCCCGCTCTGGCTCGCGGGGCTGGCGGTGTTCGCTCTCGTGGCCTGGGCGCGCCGCCGGGCGCCCACACCGGTGAGCGTCGTTCCCTATGCGGCCGCGTGGCATCGTCCCTCAACGCTGCGCGGCGCCCAACTGCCGCTCCGGCTGGCCGGTGCGGCGCTATTTCTGGCCATCATCGCGCTCGCCCGTCCGCAGCTCACCCAGCGCCACCATGAAGTGAAGCACGCGGGCTACGACATCATGCTCTGCATCGACCTCTCTTCCTCCATGCTGAGCGAAGACTACGTTCGCGACGGGCATCGGATCAATCGCCTGGACGCGGTCCGTCCGGTGATCCAGGCGTTCATCGAGCAGCGGCCGAACGACCGCGTCGGCGTGGTGCTTTTTTCCGCCAAGGCCTACACGCTCGCCCCGCCGACCCTCGATCACGAATGGATCGAACGGCAGCTGCAGCGGGTGAGCATCGGCCTGATCGAAGACGGCACGGCCATTGGCGACGGCCTCGGCGTTGCGCTGACGCGCCTCGAACAGGCGGGACAGAATCCGGCCGCCAAACGCCAAGGCGCCTTTATCGTGCTCCTGACGGATGGGGCGAACAACTGCGGCTCCCTGGCTCCGCCGCAAGCTGCGTCGATCGCCCGTGCGCGCGGAATTCCGATCTATACGATCGGCGCGGGCAAGGGAGGAATCGTCACGGTGCCGGTGTATTTCGAAGGCCGCGAAGTCAGCGAGCGGCATGAGGAATCCGATCTGGACGAAGGCGCCCTGCGCGACATCGCCGGGGTCACCGGCGGCCAGTTTTACCGCGCCGATGCCACCGACACGATCGAATCGGCCTTCCGGTCGATCGATCAGACGCAAAAAATCGATATCGCCGCACAGGAGTATGTGACGGCCCAGGATCTGTTTCCCTGGCCGGCCGGCGGCGCGGCGGGCCTGGCGGGCTGGGCCGCAGTCCTGGCAGCACTATGAACTTCGTCTGGCCCAACGTCCTGTGGATGCTGTCGCTGCCGCTGTATTGGCTGCTGCGGCCTTCGCGCCACGAACGGGCCCAGGGGCCGAAACCGGCGCATCCCAACATCGCCCGCGCGGAAGCCGCCGCATCGATCGTCCGCCCGCCGCCCGCAGAACGGATCGGGCGCGAGCCCAAGGTATGGATCGCCTATGCGGTCGGCTTCGTGATCATCGCCCTCGCGCGGCCGCAGTGGGGCCGCCAGGAGCAGCCGGGCATGAGGCGTTCGCGCGAAATCCTGGTCGCGTTGGATTTGTCCCGTTCGATGCTGACTCCGGATGTCGCCCCGTCGCGGCTCGAGCGGGCCAAACTGCTGACCGAGTCGCTGCTGGACCAATTGCAGGGGGAGCGCGTGGGCCTGATGGTCTTCTCCGGCGCGCCGTTCCTGCAGGCTCCGCTCAGCACCGACTACGCGATCCTCCGCGAATTCCTGCCGGCGATGGACACCGACTATCTGCCGGATCAGGGCACCGACTACGGTGCCCTGCTGACGGCGGCGCCGGCGGCCTTTGCCGCCGGCACGCCGGCCGACCGCTTCCTGATCCTGCTGAGCGACGGCGGCGCCAACGATGTCGATTGGGAAAATCACCTCGACGATTTGAAGCGGGCCGGCATTCGCGTGATCGCCCTCGGCATCGGCACTTCCGCCGGCGGCTTCATTCCCAACGGCCGAGGCGGGTTCCTAAAGGACGATCAAGGCGCCGTCGTGCAATCCCATCTGGACAGCGCCGTGCTTCGGCGGCTGGCGCAAGGAACGGGCGGCGTGTATCGAGACGCGAGCAACTGGGTGGATGTGGCGGGCATCGTGCGCGCGACTGTCGCCTCCGGGCGCGCGGGGAATTTCGCCGCCGCCAGTTCGGGGGAGCCGATCGAGCGCTACCAATGGCCGCTGGCGGCCGCGCTGATCTGCCTCGTTCTCAGCCTGTGCCGCGAATTTCCTCCGCTACCCCGGGCGCGCGCCCTTCGCTGGGCCGCCGGCGCGGCGGCGGCATTGACGCTGCTTGGCGCCCGCGCCGCCGATAGCGGCGCCGAACCGCCGCAGGAATTGCTCGCCCAGATGGTGGACCGATTGGCCTCTTCGCCCCAGAAACCCTCGGCGCTCGATTGGGCGGACATGGCTCAGCAGACCGTGACCTGGGGGCGGGGATTTTCCGAGGAAGGCGAGACGGTGCCCGTCGGCCCCCTTCGCGATGCCTTGGCGGCGGTCGGCGCCGGCCGCAAACTCGATCGGAACGCGGCCGATTGGCCGCGGATCGAGTCGGATCTCAAGGCGATGCTCATTCCTCCGCCGCCCAAGCCCAAACCGCCTCCGCCGCAGCAGAACAACCCGCCGCGCTCGACGAATCAGCCGCCACCGGCGGGCGAGGAACCACCTCCGCCGCCCGAACCGGCGGAAGATCTCACGCTCGTCGGTCCCTTGCAGCAGCTGGAACACGTGCGCCAGGGCGATTCCCCGGCGCAGCTGTTCCAGCTTCTGGCCCGCAAACGTCCGCCGCATCCCCGCACTCCGCCGGATCCCAAGCCATGGTGAAAGGGGTCCGCCATCTCGTCGGGGCGGTCCTTGCCGCCGGCGCCGTCGCACAAGCGCAAACCGTCCAATGGGATCCCCCGGGGGGATCCCTCTCGGTCGGCCGCACTTCCGAATTTGATTTGGTCTGCCACGATTGCCATTTGCTGGCCCCGCCTCAGCCTCCGCGAATTCCCGGACTGGTGCTGCGCTACATCGCCAGCTCGGCCGGATTCGACCTCAGCGGCATCGCGGACACCAAGTACGTGTTCTGGGGTTACTGGTCCAAAATGGAAGACTTGATCCTCCCCAGCTTCGTCGCCGACACCGATCGCGGGCCGATCACCGTGCCGGAAGCGCGCTTTGAACCGATTGCCGCCACGGTCGGCCGAAACAAGGAGCCGCTTTCTTCAGCCGCATCGGCCGCGCTCGTGGTCCCCCCCGAAGTCTGGCAGGGGCAGGTATTCCCGGTGCGATACCAGATCGGCGCGGATTCCAACTATCAGCCCGATTGGTCACACACGGCGCCCGCCTGGGCGCACGATGGAATCGACGTCGAGGATTGGAGCGCGCCTCAAACCCACGACGCCGAAACCGCGGCGGGCAATCGGTCCGGACTCGAGTACACGACCCGGGCCATCGCGCTTCGCCCCGGCGCGCTGGAACTTCAGCCCGATCGCGAACTGGTGAATCTCAATGTCGGCGTCGCGGCTTTCGGGCCCGCCACCCCGCAATACGAACAATTCTCGGTGCCGTGCGAGCCCGCCGCGGTCACAGTCAAGCCGTTGCCGGCGGCCCCCGCCGGCTTCCTGGGCGGCGTCGGTCATTTCTCCATCGCCGCGCATGTCGCTCCAGCGGCTCCTGCGCCGGGAGAACCGGTCACCTGGACGGTAGAATTGAGCGGCACGGGAAACTGGCCTCAGATTGCGGCGCTCCCGGTCCGCGATGTGCCGGAGGGTTTCAAGGTCGTGCATCCTCAACTGCAGCGGACGCCAGAAGCGGGAAAGATCTTCGACGCCAAGCTGACGGAAGACCTCGTGCTGGTGCCCTCCGAGGCCGGCCACTTCGTGCTGCCCGCGGTCCACTGGGTGTACTTCGATCCGGATCTCGGCGTTTTCCAGACCGTGTCGACCGAACCGGCGCCGATCGACGTCACCGGAGCGGCCGTCGCCGAAACCGAGACCTCCGCGGAAGCGCTGCGATTGCCAGCCGCGGTTCTAAGCCTGGGTGATCTGACAGCGGCACCTCTCAGCGGGACCTTGCTCTGGATTGCCGCGGGAGCCCCGTTTATCCTGCTGTTGTTCGGGTGGTTCGCTCTCGCGTTGAGGGATGCACGCCAAAACGACCCGGGCATGCTTCGCCGCCGGGCCTGGCTGAGGCAGCGGGATCGGCTCATGCGGATCCAGATGGCCGCGAACGGAAACGATACCGCAGCGTTGCGGAAATTTCTGCTCGAGTGGCAACGCGACGCCGTGACGACCTGGGGGCTGCCGCAGGCTTCGCCCACGCCGGAATCGATCGGCGACCGAGCGGAAGGCGCGCTTTGGGCCGAAGCCGATGGGGCCATCTTCGGGCCCAAGGCCGAATTGCCCCCGGACTGGCTCGTACGCGCGGACCAATCGCTTGCCGCGGTGCCGCCGCCCCCCTTTCGCTGGAGCCGGGCCCTTGCGCCGCGGCACCTGTTCCCGTTCGCCCTGATGGCCATCGCCGCCCTTTCGTTGGGTGCGGCTGGCACCGATGTTTCGAATGCGGCCGGCAACGATGAGGCGGCAAAATTCGCCGAGGCCGAACCGGCCTGGCGCGCCGCCCCGGCGCTGGACGCCGCCGGCAAACATGACGTTTCCGTCGCGCTGGCGCGGCAAGGGAAATGGGGCGAAGCCGTGCCGTTCGCCGCGGAAGCGTTTGTCCGCGATCCGGCCCAGCGGGAAATCCGCTCCCAATTCACGGCGACCTGCGACCGGGCGTCGGTCGATCCCGGCCCGCTGACGCGATTCCTCGCCCCCGATCCCTGGCATCGCCTGGTGCAAACCGCGTCGCCGGCTCGCTGGCAGCGCGGAGCGATCGTCGCGGCCTGGATCGCGGCGCTCGGCCTTTTACTGCTGCTGCTCCGAGGCTACGGCGTGCTGCGAGGCGCTCGGGCGCCGATCGCCGGACTGGTCGGGCTCGGTATCGGCCTGGTGGGAGGAATGATCTCGTTCGCCGCCGCACGCGCCTACGGCGCCGCGGGGAATGCCGAATCCATCTGGGTGCTGCGTCCGACGGTCATGCGGCCGATCCCCACGGAAGTGGCCGGCGTGCAAGCGGGCACCACCGTGCCGCCGGGAGCCATTGGCGTGCCCGACCGGGAATTCCTGAATTGGACGCGGATGCGGTTCGACAACGGCACCGTCGGATGGATCCGCGAAGCGGATACCACGCCGCTGTGGAAATAAAGAGGCAATACGAAGGGGGCATGCCGCGTGCCGAGACATGCCCCCTTGACCGATGCCTTTGCTGTAGCCGGGGGCGCTGACCCCGGCCTGCGACGTCAAAAGCGGAAAAACCGGGGTCAGCGCCCCCGGCTACAGCGCAAGCGTCCGCTACTGCCAAAGCCTCTCGGCCGTATATGGCGCCGGTTCATCCAAATGCGGCCAAATCTCCTCGATGGTGGACGCCGCCGCATAGAGCCCCTTGAGCGAACGAAAGCGTTCCTGGCCCATCTTGTCGAAAAACCGAAACAGGTCGTCGTAGAACCCGTTTTGATTGAAGAACACCGCGGGCTTGTCGAACCGCGCCAGGTAGCGGAGCGTGAGGACCTCGGCGATCTCCTCCAGCGTGCCGATGCCGCCCGGCAGCGCCAGATACGCGTCGGCGCGGGCGATCATCGCCGCCTTGCGCTCGGCCATGGTCTCCACGACGAGCAGCTCGTCGGCAGCCAGATACGCCAGCTCGCGCGTTTTCATGAAATCGGGAATCACCCCCACCACCCTGCCGCCCGCCGCTTTCACCGCCGTGGCGACGGCTCCCATCAGGCCACGCTTTCCTCCGCCATAGACGAGACCCCAGCCGCGGGATGGCATCGCCCGTCCGATCTGCTCGGCCGCCTCCACGTAGTGGGGCGCCAAATTGTCGCTCGAGGAGCAGTAGACGCAAAGGAGCTTCGGCATTGAACGGAGGCTAAAGGAATGAGATTTTTTTCCCCATTGAATCGTCAAGGTATTTACCGCGGTCGCCTTGCCCCCTCGCCGACGGGGCATTTGCATGTGGGGCACGCCCGAACGTTCTGGGTGGCAGCCGAACGAGCCCGGCAGAACCACGGCGAGCTGCGGTTGCGCAACGACGATCTCGACCGCGACCGCTGCCGTCCCGAATATGTGCAGGCCTTTCGCGAGGACCTGCGTTGGCTCGGGCTGACCTGGACCGAACCGATGGTGAACCAAAGCGAGCGCCAGCCGCTCTATCGGTCCGCCTTCGAAAAGCTGGCCGCCGCCGGGCTCGTCTATCCGTGCTCCTGCTCCCGGAAGGACATTCTCGCCGCGGCGCGAGCGCCTCACGAAAGCGAAGAGACCGACGAGCCCATTTATCCGGGCACCTGCCGGCCGGCGCACCCCACGCCGGTGAACGAGCTTCCCGAACCTACGAATTGGCGTTTTCGTCTGCCCGAGGGCCGCACGGTCACCTTCATCGACCGGAATGTCGGGCGCCGCTCGGCGGTCGCAAACATCGATTTCGGGGACTTTCTGGTCTGGCGACGCGACGGCCTGCCGAGCTATCAGCTGGCGTGCGCCGTCGATGATGCCGACCTGGAAATCACGGAGGTTGTCCGCGGAGCCGATCTGGTGATGTCCACCTTTCGGCAGATCCTGCTCCTGGAGGCGCTCAGCGCTGCGGTCCCGGATTACTTCCACTGCGAATTGATGCGCGACGACGCCGGCCAGCGCCTGGCGAAACGCCACGACGCGCTCAGCCTTCGATCGCTGCGGGCGCAAGGCTTGTCGCCGGGCCAGGTCGTCGGTCTCTTTGCCAAACCATGAAAGTCGTCCTGGGTGTCATCAACGTCTCCGACCGCGCCAGCGAGGGCCTCTACGAGGATACCCCGGGCAAAGCCTGCGTTGCCCTGCTCCGGGAGTGGCTCACGACGCCCTTCGAGGCGGCCTATGCGGTCGTGCCTGACGTCCAGGCGAAAATCGAAGCCGAGCTGAAGCGCATGGCCGACGAGGCCGGTTGCTGCCTGATCGTTACCACCGGTGGCACCGGACCGGCGCCCCGCGACGTCACGCCGGAAGCCACGGCAGCCGTTTGCGGCCAAATGCTCCCCGGCTTCGGCGAAGCCATGCGTGCGGCGTCCCTCAAAATCGTGCCGACGGCAATTCTCTCCCGGCAAACTGCGGGAATCCGCGGCCACACGCTGATCGTGAATCTCCCAGGCCGGCCCAAGTCGATCAAAGAGAACCTCGCGGCGGTTTTTCCAGCAATCCCCTACTGCATCGATTTGATCGGCGGCCCACGCCTCGAAACCAACGGGGCGACGATGCCGGTCTTTCGGCCCAAAGCCGAACCATCGTGATGCCTTAAGTTTCGGTTTGGCGGGTGGAGCGCGTGGTCCCCACGCGCTTCGGCGCCAAATGCGGTCAGCGGTCTAAGCGCATGGGAACCATGCGCTCCACCCTTCCAAACTTACAAAAGTTTAATGTGCACCGGGGTAACCCGGTTCGGCGCAGGGCGTCTCCGTAAATTGAACCAATCGTCCCATGAAACCATTCACCAAACTCACGTTCCTCGGCGGCGCCTTTGCCGCCGCTCTCCCGCTCGCCCTCGCCGCCGCCGACCTGGCGCCGGCCCCGTCTCCCGACGCCCCGGTTCCTGTCACTGTGCCGGCGACGGACGCCGCCACCGCGGCTCCAAGTGCAAAGCCAGACCACTCCCTGCGCATGATGCGGCGCCACATCGCGCTCCATCATCTGGCCCGGCGCCTCGGCCTGACCCCTGATCAGCTCGCCCAAATCAAGACGATCCGCGGAAACACCCACACCGCCATGGTGGCCATCCGCGCCAACCCGGCACTCACGCCGGATCAGAGACACGAGCAAATCCACACGCTGCGCGCTGCCTCGCGCCAGCAGATGGAAGCTCTGCTCACTGCTGACCAGCAAGCCAAGCTGGCCAAAATCCGGGCTCGCCTGATCGAGCGATTTGGCAGCCTGTAAGTCCTATCTCGAGGATAGGGGTAGGGACAGGAATGGAACCTGCCCCTCCCTCCGAACCGGACGTGCGGAACTACCGCATCCGGCTCTCCGGTTGAAGAGTGCCCGTTAAGGGACTGGAAGAGACGCGCGCCAGAGTTGCTCCAGGCTGAG
>DASXYY010000017.1:0-25528 GCA_036502225.1 Opitutaceae bacterium | reverse complement strand
GCATGGTCCCCATGCGCTTCGGCGACAAACGCGGATAGAGACTTAAGCGCATGGGGACCATGCGCTCCACCAGGGTATTCTTTAATGCCAATTCTTGAGTGTTAGTACCCATGTTGGCCTCCTTGACGCACTTGGGGGCTGGATCAGACTCTCCGCATCGCATGAGGAGCACCTCGAAATTTCTGTCGACCGCGCTGGTGGCCGCCGCCTTGGCTGCGCCGCAGGCGTTCGGCCAGACGGTGGCCTCTTCGCTGTCCAACTTCGCCAGCTCGCTCGACGACTACAACCTGGTTTCGATCAATAATTCCACGTTCAACGCGGCGGGAGACACCCAGGGCGGCATCGCGGTCGGCGGTTCGCTCACGGTCATCAACACGACGTACGTGGCCACCGGCGGTTTCGGGGACGTGCCGTCGAACGGCGCTCCGACGCTTTACGTTGCGGGCAATCTGAATCTGAGCGGCAGCACGCTCGGCATCAACGCGGGGTACGCCGCGCTGCCGGGATTGACCTCCTCGAACTGGACCTGGAATGCGAACCAAAAGGTGTTGACCGAAGAAAACGGCGGCACCGGGCAATTCACCGAGGCCAACGGCAGCGGCGACTACGCTGGCACGAGCCCGCTGGTGAACCCGATTCCGAAGAACTGGAATTGGCAGACCCTGGCCAGCAGCCTGAGGACCGACTCGACCACGCTGGGCAACACGGCGGCGAACGGCTCGATTTCGGTCAATAGCGGCAACCTGATTTTCACGCCGAACACGACGCCGTCCAACGGATCGGCGGTTATATTTACGCTGAATGCCGCGCTGATCAGCGGCAACACCTACAACGGCCAGACGTTCAGCAATATTTCCATCAACGTTCCGACGGACGTGAACTACGTGATCAACGTGGTCAACGCCGCGGGCACGACACTCTTCGGCTCGGGCGCCAACTTCAATTCCGGCTCGAACAACAACCAGCTGCTCTGGAATTTTGTCGGTTCGAGCGGCACGGTCACGCTCGGAAACGGCGGCAGCTTTTACGGTTCGATTCTCTCGCCCTCGATGAACGTCAACACGGGCGGTGTCACCGTCAACGGCCAGGTGGGCGCCAGCAGCTTCAGCGACAGCAACGCGGAACTCCACTTCGAGGGTTTCGACGCCGTCGCGGTCGTGGTGCCGGAGCCGCTGACCTTCGCCCTGTGGGGCGTGGGCCTGTGCGGCGTTGCCATCGTCATTCGCCGGAAGCTGGTGGACTGACCGCGCCGGCCAGAATCGTCTCGAAGTGCGGTTCGGCCGCCTCGCGGGCGACGATCGCGATGTCGATCTGGCTGAAGCCGGCCTTCTGCAAAAATCCGTGCAGGGTCTTCTCTTTGAAGCCCAGCCAAAGATCCGCGTAGAGATCGCGCGCTTTTTCGAAGGCATGCTCGTTCAGATCGAGCACCAGGATTTGCCCGCCGGGACGGAGAATCCGAAACGCCTCGTTGATGGCGGTCTGCGGCCGCTGCGCGTGATGCAGGGCCTGGCTGAGGATCGCCAGGTCGACCGAATGGTCGGGCAAAGGAACCTTCTCAATGTCGCCGAGCTTGTAGGTCAGATTTTCGAGCCCGTTGCGCCGGGCAAGATCCGAGCCGACCTCGACCATGCGCGGCGAGTTGTCGATGCACCAGACTTGCTTCGCGCGCCGCGCGAGCAATTGGGAGATGAGCCCTTCGCCGGCGCCGAGATCGGCAATCACGATCGCGGGGGTGAGGCGCAGCGCCAGGTGGCCGATGGCCTCCCAGGAGCGGCCGGGACAATGGTGTTTCCCGAGGCGTCCGGCGATCAGGTTGAAATATTCCTCGGCGTGGCGGCGGCGCTTTTGGAGCACGCGTTCGAGATTTTCGCGATCCTCGGCCACCGCGGGCTGGCCTTCCACGGCGGCGGCGGCGGCGTTGAGGAGCGCCGCGTGTTCGGGCGCGAGGCCGGGGCGCAGCGAGTAAAACGCCTTTTTGCCTTCGCGGCGGTCGGCGACCAATCCGACCTGGCGAAGCAGCGCGAGCTGGGACGAAATGCGCGATTGGCCCATGCCCAGGATTTCCTGCAGCTCGGCCACCGAGAGCTCTTCGCGCATGACCAGCGCGAGCAGGCGAACACGGGTCGGATCCGAAAGGGTCTTGAGGAGGTCCCAGGTGGCGCTCAACCCAGGCAAGCTAGTGGTGGCCCCGGAATCCGGCAATCAATTCCCAGACGCCAAAAAAACAGATCAGGCCGCCCGCCACGACGTTGATCACATGGAGCCCCTTGCTGCGGAGGGAGTCGCCGATGACGACAAACAGGAATTTGTAGACGAGCCACCAGGCCGAGGAGCCCAGGAAGAGGCCGCAGGCGAGCAGTCCGCCGTCGACCGCGCCGGGATGATGCACGGTGAGGCCGAGCCAGCCCAACACCGCGAAAAATGAAAAGATGACGACCGGGTTCACCATCATGAGGCCGAACGTCGAAAAGAACGCCTTGTGCAGGCTGGCGGCGGAGGTGTCGTCGCCGGGCCGGTCGACGATCTTGGCTCGGATCATCGAAATGCCAAAGATCAGCAGGAAGAGGCCGGCGACCTCGCGAAGCCAGAACTTGTGAGTCTCGATGAGATGGGTGATCGCGGTGATGCCGAGGGCCGCGACCATCCCGTAAATGGTATCGGCGGCGGCACCGCCGAACACCGTGACCAGCCCGATCAGCAGCGTGCCCGTCAGGACGCGCCGAAAGCACAATACGCTTACGGGCCCGGAGGGCATCGCCACGATGAAACCCGCGACGAGCCCCTTGAGGAAGAGTTCCACTCCGACGCCGGCGGACTAGGCGTTGGCGGCGAAGCGGTGGATGCTGACGACCGAGTAGGCTTCCTCGGCAGTGCCGGTCTTCACCTTGACGGTGTCGCCGGGCTTGCGGCCCAGGAGCGCGCTCCCCAGCGGGGTCTTGTAGGAAATGATCTGATTGACCGGATCGCTGTCCCAGGCGCCGAGGATGGTGAAGCGGCTGACGTTGCCGTCCTGTGTGCGCAGTTCGACCAAGCTGCCGACCCCGATCTGGTCGGACGGGGCGTCCTTGAAGTCGGTGACGCGGGCGTGGGCCAGGTCGCGCTCGAGCTGGGATTTTTGGGCCATGAGCACCTGCTGGTCCTGCTTGGCCATCTTGTATTCCGAATTCTCGCGCAGATCGCCGTGCTCGCGGGCGGCGGCGATGGCCCGGGAGTTCTCCGGAATCTTCTTCGACATGATCGTTTCGTATTCGTCGCGGCGACGATCATAGCTGGAGCGGGAGACGAGGAGCAGCTCCTCCTTGGCCTCGGCGTCGACGGCGACCAGCGACTGGATGTTCGGGAAGATCTTGATGAAGCGGGCCAGCAGCGACTTTTTGGTCAGCTCCTCAAAGCCCTGGTTGAGCAGAAGGGTATTGGCCAGATCGCGCGCCGTTTCCGGATCGGCGGTGGACAGCAGGTCGGCGATCAGATCGGGGTCTTCGCTCAGGATGTCGGCGAGCGGAATACGGCGCGCGCTGGCGGCCTGCAGCGCCTCGTAGTCGATGCCGAAGAAAATGGCGCTGAGCAGGCGCGGGGTGATGAGCTCGTTCAGCAGCTTCGCGAATTTCTTGGAGTGGCGGTTCTTGACGATCCACAGCAGCACCGGCGCGCGCAGGTTCTGTTCGGTCTGCCAGCGCTTGAGCGAGGCGGCCAGGTCGTCCGCATAGCCGTTATCCACCAGGAAATTGATGCACTCGGTCGTGAACTTGCCCTGCGAAACCTTGAGCAGGTTGAAAACGATGTCGCGGCACTCGATCGGATGGGTCTCCTTGATGAGCTCCAGGAATCGGTTCTGGAACTGCACGGGGATCTTTTCGGCGATGGCCGGCAGGTCGCGGATATTGGCGACCAGCGACGTCTGGCTCGGCTCGATCGTGGCCGGATCGACGTGGATCATCTTGGCCAGATCATCGCGGACGACCGCGCCATACAGGCGTTCGGCGGCGTCGAGCTGGTTGCTGCCTTGGACGGCGTCGCTCAAGCCCTTGAGCACGCCCGTGAGGTCGAGCTTGGTTTCCTGGCGGGACGCGGCCGCGATCAGCTCCTCGGCCAGCAGAATGCGGCGGCGGGCGGAACGGGTGCCCGTGAACTGCTCGACGATCTCGTCTTCGGCGGAAACCGGGGTTTCGCGCAGCACGTAGCACTCGGTCTTCTTTTCCGGCACCGCGACGCGCGGGTCGCTGGCGACCGCCTTTTTGGCGTTGGACCACCACTTTTTGAAACGGTCTTCGCCGATGACTTGCGCCAAGGTGATTTCGAGGTCGATGGCGGTCGTCGCGTGATTGGCATAGCCCTGCAGCGCCTCGACGACCAGCTGGGCGGGATTTTCCGCCGCCAGGCGATTGATCGTGTCCGTTTCGGTCTCCTTGCGGACCAGCAGATGCTTTTCCGGCAGGATATCCATCGTGGACACGCAGAAGGCGGGATCCATCGCATGGCCGGCCTTGCCCTTGAAATCGATGGTCAGACGGTTGCTGGCCTCATCGTAGGTCTTGATTTGACCGAAACCCCAGCTGCGGTGCACCACATAGGCTCCGGGCTCCATTGCCTCAAGCTTGACCTTCGCCCCCTTGAGGGTCGGATTTCGGGCAATTAGCGCGGACACAGCGGCAGAATTCATGGTTGCGTGTTAAAGGACGGAAACCGAAGAGTTGATCGTACATTGGGCAGCCTTGTCAAATCGTGTCTCGCGTGGCCGGAAGCGGCACGGGCGGTCGCGCGCTGGCTCTCGGAACGCGAACGGATCGACGCGCTCCTGGAAGGACTTCCGCGCGAGCTGGAAGGTGTGGAACGCGCGCGGTGCCAGCATTTGGTATTCGGCGTCGTGCGACATGCAGGGAGAATCGAGGCGGCCTTGGATCATTTGATCGCCCATCCACCCCGGTTTGAAACGCGGGCGGTTCTGCTGCTGGCGGGCTTTGAATTGATCGAGGACCGCGATCCGGGAGTGCAGGCGAAGATCGTCCACCACGCGGTGGAGCAGGCAAAAACACTCGCAAGTCCGGCCGAGGCGCGGCTCGTCAACGCCGTCGCCCGCAAATTAGCTGCGGTCCTCGGCGGCCAGGAGCCTCCGCCCAAGCTGGCGGGAGCCGATGCACTGGGCAGTTTCTATTCGCATCCGGTGTGGCTGGTCCGGCGCTGGCTGGCCGGTTTGGGGGCGGGCCCGACCCGCGCTCTGCTGGAATGGAATCAGACACCGACGCCCGTCTTTGTGCGCTGGAGAGCGCCGTTGGCGGCCGGCGTGAGCCCGGCCCCCTGGGCCAAGGCGACCCCATGGGAAAGCTTCTTTGAAGTGGAGAGCGGACATTGGGCCCAAGTGGAAGCGGAGATCGATGCGGGCCATGCCTATGTTCAGGATCCCGCTACGCGTCTGGCGGTCGACCTTCTGGCACCGAAGGACGGAGACAGCGTGCTTGATGCGTGTGCCGCGCCGGGAGGAAAGATGCTCCATATCGCGGATCGAATTCGGGAAGGCCGGTTGGTGGCGGTCGACGTTTCCGGGCTTGAACCGGGCGACGTGCGGTTTCGTCGGTTGAAGGAAAACCTCGCGACGAGCCGGGTGCCGGTGCAGATCGTCGGCGCCGATGTGCTGAATCCGCGGCTGCGCGAGGAATTGGAGCGGCAGAAGGCGCCGACGGAATACGATGCCGTGCTATTGGATGTGCCGTGTTCGAACACGGGCGTCATGCGCCACCGCATCGATGTGAAATGGCGGCTGCAGGAGGCGGACTTTGGCCGGCATTCGCGGCAGCAATATAAGATGCTCGTGGCGGCGGCGCAGTGGGTGCGGCCGGGCGGCAGAATCGTCTACTCTACCTGCAGCGTCGATCCGGAGGAGAATGACCAGGTCGTCACGCGGTTTGTGAAGGCGCGGCCGGAGTTTCGGCTGGAGGGGCAGGTGATCGCCACGCCGTGGGCGGACGGGCATGATGGGGCGGCGGCGTTTTTGCTGCGGCGAAGTTAATTGGTATGCGGGTGGAGCGCATGGTCCCCATGCGCTTTTCCGCTTTCGACGTCGCGAGCCAAGCGCGTGGGGACCACGCGCTCCACCCATCGATTGCCCATTTAGGGCACCAAACTCACCACCGGCACCGTGCGCTCGAACTGCCGCGTGCCGGCCAGGAAAGTCAGGCGCACCTCGGTGGCGGAGGCCAGGAGCGCATCGTAACGGGAGCGGCCCCAGGCTTCCACCGGCTCACCGTTGATCTGGGTGACCAGGTCGCCCACTTTCACGCTGGCGCTTTCCGCGGGGGAGCCGGGCATCACGCCGGCGACGCGCCAATAGGCGGGCGAGTGAATGAAGCCCAAGCCGGTGCCGCGTTCGCTCGGGATCGAGATGCTCGCCCGCGCGCTCCGGTTGAAGCATACTTCGCCGTTCGGCTGGTCGAAGGTGACCGCGAAGAACTTCAGGATGCCGCCGCCGATGGTCGATAGATAGTCCTCGGTCAGCTCCGCGATGGGATGCGGCACGGTGTAGTCGCCAATGTAAAGATCGACCGCGAGGCGGCCAATCCGTTGGCGACGGTCGCCGCGCAGGTCATGGACCATGGTGCCCGACACCGGACCGTAGGCGTAGTCGGACTGCCGTGCCACCATGCGATTGAGGCTGAGTGGCACGTCCTTGCCCGAGTCGACGATGGCGTAAATCTTCCGATCGGCCATCTGCAGGACGATGACCGGGATGTTGTTGCCCGGACTCATTTCGAACACGGCGCTCGAATTGGAATGATCCGGCGGGCGCGGCGGCGTGATGAGCACGCGCGCACGGGGATAGTCGAGCGTCAGCACGGCGTCCTTGAACAGGGAAAAGCCGAGAACACCGTCGATCTTTTCGCCGAGTTCGTCGGAGAGCGTCGAGCAGTCGTAGATCAGGACGGGCACCGCGTCGAATCGGGCGCCACCCAAGCTGAGGCGGCCGAGCATCGAGGCGGGCAGGAGCGTCGTGGTGCCGTCCGCCGCACGTACTTCGATCTGGCCTGGGTCGGGCGGCGGCCCCTTGGCCGGCAGCGCTTTGGCCACTTCGGGCGAGACGAGCGTGCGTGACGAGCCGGTGTCGACCAGGAAGTGATACACCGCTCCGTGGGGACCCTTGGTGGCGATGATCATCGCGTCGCCCCGGATTTGCGCGGGCAGGACGACGCCGTTGTCGCTGATGCGCGTTCCGCTCGGCGTGCCGGTGCGCGACGAAGGCGAAACGCAGCCCGCGGTCGCAACCACGGCTGCGATCACAGAAACTGGCAGCCAAGACCTCACTTCGCGGGTCGCGGCAGCGGCAGGGCCATGAACCAGGGGATCAGCATGACGGCGGCTGCAATGAAGAATGGAGCGCTGGGCCCGAAGCGCCAGAAAATGAAACAAGCGGCGAGCGGGCCAAGCCCGCGGGCGAGTGAACCAAGCGAACGGAAAATCCCAAGCATGCGGCCCTGTTGCTGGCGTGTGCTGTAAAGGGAAACCAAGGACGAGACGGATGGATTTGTCAGGCCCGAGCCAATACCCAAGGCGGCGAGGCCCGCATAGAGCCCTGATTGCGACTGGGCGAGGGCGAGACCGAGCATTCCAATGAGGATAAAGGCCATCCCGGCGAGCAGCACGGGCTTTTCACCAAAGCGCGGTACGGCACGCCGCACGATCGCACCTTGAGTCAGCAGGAGCACCAGTCCAAGAAAGACGAAAATCTTCGCCATTTCCACGGCGCCGAAGCCGAAACGCCGGTTCGCAAGAAAGGGCAAAGCGGACTCCATGCCGGCGAAGGCGAGCTGGTAAATGAAATACAGCCAATTGGTGCGGCGGGCGGGGCCGTTGTCGGAGGCGATGAGTTCATGCAAAGGATGCCGGACGCGCACGGCTTCCTCCCGATGCTGCGGGTCAAGGGTTTCATGAAAGCGCAGATTGACCCAGATCAGATTGGTAACGCTGAAGACCAGTGAGAGGAGTGCGGCCGCTGAGAACGGGTTGACGCCGAAGGCAGACCAATGTGGATGGCTTGCGGTCAAGTCCAACATGGCGGCGAGGGAGCCAATGGCGGGCCCCACTAGAAATCCCAAACCGAAAGCAACCCCGATGATCGCCATGCCCTTCGTGCGATTCTCACGCGTGGTGACGTCCGCCACCGCCGCGGTGGCGACGGAAAGGTTTCCGGCAAATGCACCGGCGAGAAGCCGGCTCGCGACGAAAAGCAGGAAGGACCCGCTGAAGAACCAAAGAAGGTAGCTTACCGCCGTGCCGGCAATCGTCAGCCTCAGGACGCTCCTGCGACCGATCCGGTCGGAGAGTGCGCCCCAAAGCGGCGAAAAGTAGAACTGTAGGAAGGCATAAAGCGAAATAACGATGCCGCCAAAGAGCACCTCGCGATAGTCGGACGTGCCGCCGGCATGCTTACCGAGGTAGTCGATTCCCGCGACCAGCGCGCCGAAGATGCCGTGATTTCCGTCGACTCGCAGGTAGTAGTCGAGCAGCGCCGGAAACAGCGGGAAGATGATCGTGAACCCCAGCAGATCGATGAAGATCGTAAGGAAGATGACGCCCAGGCCCGAAGGCTTCGAGGCGGGATGTGGCCGCTCCGACATGTCAGTAGGGCAAGGGGAAGCGGGCCATCAGCGCGTTCGCCTGCTTTTTGGTGGAAGCAAGCGTCTCCGCTTCGGCGGGCGTTCCAATGGCGCGCAGGACCGTGTCGATGAAGCCGGCGACGGCGTCCATTTCGGGCTCGCGCAGTCCGCGGGTAGTGACGGCCGGCGTGCCCAGCCGGATGCCCGAAGCCTGAAACGGCGACCGCGTTTCAAAGGGCACCGTGTTCTTGTTGCAGGTGATGCTGGCCAGATCGAGCGTCTCCTGCGCCTTTTTGGCCGTGAGCTCGGGCAGGTTGCCGCGCAGATCGACCAGGAACAGGTGATTGTCCGTGCCGCCGGACACGACCCGATAGCCGCGCTGGGACATCGCGGCCGCCAGGGCCCGGGAATTGCGGATGATCTGCTCGGAGTAGGCCTTGAATTCAGGCTTCGCGCATTCGGCAAAGCACACGGCCTTGGCCGCGATCACATGCATCAGGGGTCCGCCCTGGCCGCCGGGAAACACGGCGGAATCGAGCGCCTTGGCATGGGCGGAACGGCAAAGCACCAAGCCGCCGCGCGGTCCGCGCAGGGTCTTGTGCGTCGTCGTCGTGACGAAGTCGGCGTGCGGCACGGGCGAGGGATGGTGGCCGGTGACGACCAGGCCCGCGATGTGGGCGATGTCGGCGAAGAGCAGGGCGCCGCAATCCCTGGCGATCCGGCCCATGCGTTCGAAATCGATCACGCGCGAGTAGGCGCTGGCGCCGACCGTGATCATCTTCGGCTTTTCGCGGGCCGCGACCTCGGCCAGCTGGTCGTAGTCGATCCGCTGGTTGTCCTCGCGGACGCCGTATGCAACTACCTGATACAGCTTGCCCGAGAAGTTGGCGGGATTGCCGTGGGTCAAATGGCCGCCGTGGCTCAGGTTCATGGCCAGGATCTTGTCGCCCGGGGCGAGGACCGAGGTGTAGACGGCGAAATTGGCCTGGGAGCCGGAGTGGGGCTGCACGTTGGCGTGCTCGGCGCCGAACAGGGCCTTGGCCCGGTCGATCGCGATCTGCTCCACCTGGTCGACGAATTCGCAGCCGCCGTACCAGCGCCTGCCCGGATAACCCTCCGCGTACTTGTTGGTCAGGATGCTGCCCTGGGCCTCGAGGACCGCCGGATAGGTGAAGTTCTCCGAGGCGATCAGCTCGATATGGCTGTTCTGGCGGCCCTTTTCGGCCGCGATGGCGGCGTGGATGGCGGGGTCAAGTTCGCGTAACGGTGCGGAGTTGAGCATGCGGACCGCCAGCCAAGCCGCTCAAAGCACGGACTTCAAGAAATCCACGACCGACGGCAGCGCTTCGACCATTTCGTCGCGGGCCATTTCGTAGGCCGCCAGGGGGCCGCCAAACGGGTCCGGGATTTCCGGGTCGACGTTGCGCATGAAGGCGCGAAAGAGATGCAACTGGCGCGGCGGGGGATTGGCCGTGGCCTCGATCAGCAGCTTGTGCTGCTCGGTCATGCAAAATACCGCCAGCGCTCCGTCCAAAAGCTCCTGCGTGATCGGACGGCTGACGTGGCCGGAAACGTCGATGCCGACCTTTTTGAGGACGCTCACCGAGTGGTCGGTGACGCGTTCGCCGGTCCGGGCCGAAACGCCCGCGGATATGACCTCAATCGACTTGAGCGGCTCGGGCTTGGCGGCGAGGGCGTGGCGCAACAACCCGGCGGCCATGGGGCTGCGACAGATGTTCGCTGTGCAGACGATGACGACGTAACGGGGGCGTGCCATTTTAGAGCTGCTTCAGCGCCAGCAGGGCGCGGTGCAGCTGAACGGCGCGCTGCAATTCGGCATCGATCAGCGGGCGGGGCGGGGCGGGGGCGTCGGTGGGATTGGCCGATTCGGTTTCGGCCTCCATTTCCTCGTCCGAAATATGATCGCGGGCCAGGCGCGCCTCGTCGTTGCGCTCCTTGGGAGGATTATCGTTCAGCAGCTTCTCGACCGGGGTGCCTTCCTCCAGGGCGTCATAGGCCTTGCGCTCACGGCGGGGGGATACGTCGACGGCGATGTCCGCGGGAAACTTGACGGTTTCGGGTGCGATGATCACCAGTCCGGGAATGGATTGGGCGGCGGCCAGGGGCGCCAGCAGAGCCGGACTGGTATCCGCGTTGGCGAGGAGCAGCACCGGCGTCTTGATCGTGGCGTGCGAAGCGAGCCAGGCCTTGAGGTCGGCCGCGGCGGCGGCGGTGCCCTTGACGTAGCGCAGATCGAGCACGCAGGGACGGCCCTTGGCTCCGGGGTTCGCCGGCAAGTCGCCGGGCAATTGGTGCATCCGGAAATAGACCAGGCCCTGACCCAGATCTTTTTGCAACGGCGCGGCGCAGGCCGCGGCGGTGGCAATCAGGAAAAGGAAAAGGGCTCTCATGCAGGGTGTCATCCTTGCCGCCTCGGCGGCGGGTTGGCAAGGGAGCTGGCACCGATATCGCGCCGGAAATACTTGTTGGACCAGGTGATGGCGTCCGCCGCGGCATAGGCCCGCTCCCGCGCCTCGGCCAAATCCTTGCCGGATGCGACCACGTTCAGCACCCGCCCCCCGTTGGACGTGATTTGCCCCGATCCATTCCGCGCCGTTCCCGCATGCAGCAAATAGGTATGCGAAGGCAGCCCGGACGGCAACCCGATGACATCGCCTTTGGCGTAGGTCCCCGGGTAACCCTTGGCCGCCACCACCACGCAAACGACCGCCTCGCCTCCCGGCGTGGTTGCCGACGCCGTGGGGGCGTGCGCGGCCAGATGGCCCTGCGCCGCCGCCCAAAGGATCGCGAGCAGATCGAACCCAAGCTGGGGCAGCACCGATTGGGTCTCGGGATCTCCGAAACGAGTGTTGTACTCCAGCACGGACGGCCCGCTGGGAGTCTGCATCAGGCCGATGAAAAGCACGCCGCGAAAGTCGATGGCCTCGGCGGCGATGGCTTCGACGGAAGGCTTCACCACGGTGCGCTCGATCAGGCTGAGGGCCTCAGTGGAGATTGGCGCCGGACAGAACGTGCCCATGCCGCCGGTATTGGGTCCGGTGTCGCCGTCGCCGGCGCGCTTGTGGTCCTGCGCGGGCGGCAAAATCAGATAGTGCGGTCCAGCCACGATCACGAGCAGCGAAGTTTCCGTGCCGCTGAGACATTCCTCGATGAGGATGCGCTTGCCGCCCTCGGCCAGCAACGCGCGGGCGGCCGCCTTGGCCTCGTCGCGGGTGGAGGCGACGACGACCCCTTTGCCGGCCGCCAGACCGTCGGCCTTGACGACGGTCGGAACCGGATGGGCGTCGATCCATTTTTCCGCCGCCGCCGCCTCCGAAAAGAACCCCGCCGCCGCAGTGGGAATCCGGTATTTCAGCAGCAGTTCCTTGGTAAAGATCTTGGATGCCTCGAGCCGGGCTCCGTCGGCTCCGGGGCCGAACACGGGGATGTGCTTGGCGCGCAGGGCGTCCGCCAGGCCGAGTGCCAGCGGCACTTCCGGTCCGACGACGACCAGTTCGATCTTTTCCGACGCCGCGAGCGCGACCAATCCGGGTATATCGTCTGCGGCCACCGAAAAGCACGGGGCCTCTTCGGCCATGCCCGCGTTGCCCGGAGCGCAGATGACCCGCGGCTTGCGATGGGAGCCGGCGATCGATCGCAGCAGCGCGTGCTCGCGACCACCCGAACCGACGATGAGAACGCTGCTGGGCAGGGGAGGGATGCTCACAGAACGCGAAGTTTCTTGCGGTAAAAGGATAGCACTTCCTTGGGATCGTCGGTGAATAGGATGTAGTCCGCGATCCAGGCGGGCGCCCGCTTCGTGCGGATCATTTCGCGGATCTGCCGGCGCAGGTCATTGAAGTACCTGGAGTTAAAGAAGACGAACGGCACGCGAGGGCGGATGCCCAGCTTGAGGTTGCACATTTCGATGCCGATTTCCTCGAGGGTGCCGACGCCGCCCACGTTGAAGATGCAAAAATCCGCGACCTCGAACCACTTTTGCCGGAAGTGGCGGGACGATTCCTGGAAGGTGTTGAAAAAATCCACGCCGAGTTCCGGCGGCTGCGCTTCCAGTTCGAGAAAGCAGGCGCCCGTCAGCGCTCCCTTGGTGCGCGCCTGGTCGGTCGCCAGCCGCATCACCCCGCCGCCGCCGCCCGTCAGGACGCCGACGTTGGAGCCGATAAAGCTGGCCAGCTGATCGACCAGCCCCGAAATCCGATCCGTGTCCGCCTGATCCAGGCCCACGGCCGAACCGTAAAAGGCCAGCACCGTCGCCTCCTGGAATTTGCGGTTCAGCTCCTCGCGCACGAAGAACCCGTGGCCCTTCTTGTACACGTGCAGGTAGAGGTCCTTGGTCAGTTCGTCGTACCAGTAGACTTGGACGCCGATGGCATCGAACGTGTCGAGCCGGGCGTGGGCGTTGCTGGACAGAAAATATCCGTGGGTGCGGGAGGCCTTGCGGAAGATGATCCGACGCAGCTTCAGGTCCGCCAGCCGGTTGAGGAGCTCGACGTGCTCAAGCAGGTCGGGAAAATAGTCGACGAGCAGCGTGTCGGCATCGTCCGGGGCGTTCTCGAGCGCCTGAATCATGGTTCGATAGCCGCAAGCGGTCCCGACCTCGCCCACCACCTTTTTCAGGTCGTCGTTGGCGCGCAGGAAGATGCCCCGGTTTTCCATGGTGGCGCTCTGGCCGCGCACGGAAATGCGGGTCTTGGGGTGGGGCTCGCCGCTGTCGAGCGGCCCGGTTTCGTCGAGCGTCTTGAACAGCTCGGTCGAGGTGGCCAGGAGGCGCTGCCGGCGGCGGGTGAGCGTCTTGAGCTCGGGATCGGTGACGGCCTCGGCGCGGAAGATCTCGACCGAGACCATCGGGTTCACGACCGGCTGGTCCCCGGTGTTGTAGATCTCGAGCATCACGTTGGTGCCGAACGTGCGGATCGGATCCAGCAGGACCGCGCTGGTGTGCAGGCCGAAGTTGCCTTCGCCCTGGTTCAGGACGACGTAGTGCTCCTTGAGATACATGGAGCAGCTGGTCAGGATCCCGGACCGGGGAGGGATGACCAGGGGAGCCATGTCGTGCCGCAGCTGGACCTTGTCCAGGAAGCCGCGGCCGGCGTTGCCGCTGACGATCTGCTCGAAATTGAGGCGCTGCAGCTTGGGGTTGAGCGTATAGCCGACCTGATGGGGGGTGAGATAGACCCGGCCCAGCCGGTCGATGCTGGTGGTGTCCGGCAGCTTCAGGTGGTTCTCCCGGATCGCGGTCCAGATATCCTGCGCGGATAGCTTGGCCGAGACGGGGGCGTAGAAGAGCCGCCCGATGGGAGTGCCGGGGCGCAGCAGCTTCTTCCAATAGGGGGCATTCGGGAAGCTGAGATCGTAGAGGAACGCTTCCACCTCCATCACCAACCGGTGGCCGTCGACGGTCGGGGGCCCCTTGACCTCCATTTCGATGCCGATGCGGGCCAGGGCGCTGCGCTCGCTGAACTGCAGCTGGGCCAGGCGCTCCGTCATGAATTCGAACTCGGCGGGCTGGCGGGGCCAGAAGGCCAGAGTCAGGGAAATCAGGCGGTCATCCTTGCTGCGAAGGGCCAGGATTTGCCCATCCTGGCTGGTCCAGAAATGGTCGGAATTCATGTAGGGGACCGTAAATCCTGAAGGGCGGGTTCCCCCGCTTCAAGCAGAGTTCTGGCCGCTTCCGCTGTTGCCAATGTCCCCCGCAAAGAACAAGCTGCGAGGTTCACTGCATGAAAATCAAAACCCTGGCCAATTTTGCCCTGTGCCTCGCCGCGGCCACCGCGGCCTGGGGCCAAGATCCCTCTTCCACTTCCAACGCCGCTCCCGCGGCCCCGGCGCCCGCCGCTGCACCCGCCAGCCCCGCCGGCGCGCCGGCGGCGGCCGCTCCCAAGTACACGGACGAACAGCTGACCGAGGAATTCGGCTGGTGGCTGGGCAAGCGCCTGGCCTTGACGGAAGTCCCGTTCACGCCGAGCGAACGCGAGAGCGTGATCAAGGGACTGACCGCGTCCCTTTCCGGACTGCCCGCGCCCCTCGATCTCGAAAAGGCCGGCCCGCAGATGAATGATCTGATGAGCCGCCTGCAGTCCAGCGCCCTGACCGGCATGAAGTCGAAGAACCAGGGCGAAGCCGCGGCGTACTTCGCCAAGCTCA
The DNA here is from genome assembly GCA_036502225.1 of Opitutaceae bacterium. GTDB lineage: Bacteria > Verrucomicrobiota > Verrucomicrobiia > Opitutales > Opitutaceae > Palsa-1447. Next base: position 10,778 of record DASXYY010000017.1, on the reverse strand, counting down.
AGGACAACAAGGACGTGAAGTTCACCGACTCGGGACTGGCCTACGAGATCGTGCAGCCCGGCAACGGCGCCTATCCGGCCGCCACCGACACGGTCAGCGTCAATTACACGGGGCACCTGCTGAATGGCACGGTGTTCGACAGTTCGGCCCAGCACGGCAACTCGCCGGCGGAGTTCGCGCTGAACAGCGTCATCCCCGGCTGGACCGAGGGCATCCAAAAGATCAACAAGGGCGGCAAGATCCGCCTGTATATCCCTTCCAATCTCGCCTATGGCGACAATGGCACTCAGGGGATTCCGCCGGCTTCCGCCCTGGTCTTCGACGTTGAGCTTCTCGACATCAAACCCGCTGCCGCGCCAGCCGCCGCGCCTTCCGCAGCTCACCCCTGAGGGCACTCCGCTGCGCGCCGTGAACGCAGCGGACGTCAATCTCTACCTGGTCGGGTTCATGGGCACCGGCAAGACGACGGTCGGCCGGGCCGTGTCCCAGCGTCTGGGTTTTGCCTGCGTCGACAGCGACTCGGAAATCGAGAAGCTCGCAGGCAAAACCATCCCGGAAATTTTCGCGGCGGACGGCGAACCGGCGTTTCGGGCGATGGAGCGCCGCTTTGTGGAAAGCGGCCACGCGCCGGCGCGGACGGTGGTTTCGTGCGGCGGGGGCCTCGTGATCCAACCCGGGATGGCGGAGGCCCTCCGGGCCCGCGGGGTCGTCGTCTGCCTGCATGCGTCGCTGCCCACCATCATCGAGCGGGCGGGCCGGCACAACAACCGGCCGCTCCTGCACGTGACTGACCCCGGGGAACGCCTGCGGACCCTGTTTGCCGAACGCGAACCGATTTATCGCCGCACCGGGACTTTGGTGCTCACCGATTCGCGGCCGCTGCGCGAGGTAGTCGCGCATGTGATCCGGGTGTGGGAACGCGAGGCCCCGGAGTTTGCGCGCCGCGCCCAGCGGATCTGAGCCAATGGACGAACGCGCGGAAGAGCTGCGCCGCGGGTTGCAGGAGTTGGGATTCGACGCGGTGCGATTCGCCGCCGCCGGGCCCGTTCCGGCGGCCGGACTGACCGCTTGGCTGGATCAGGGGATGCACGCGGACATGGCGTGGATGGACCGCTCGCGGGAAAAGCGCCTGGACCTGCAGCGGGTCCTGCCCGGCGCCCGGTCGATCATCATGCTGGGCGTGAATTATCTCGGCGCGGAGGAATCGCCCGCGGGCGGGCCGGTCTGGTCGCGGTATTCCCAGTATTTGGATTACCATGACACGATGAAGCCGGGGCTTGAGGCGGCGGGCGCGCTCCTCGAACGCCTCTATGGCGTGAGCGGAACGGATTACCGCTACTACACGGATACCGGACCCATCCTGGAACGCGGCTGGGCGGCGCGATCCGGCGTCGGATTTCTGGGAAAGAACGCGATGCTCATTTCACCGGAGCACGGCAATTGGCTGCTGCTCGGCGCAATTTTGACGCGCGTCGATCTGCCGTCCGACCCGCCGGTCCGCGGGCCGGTCTCGAATCCGCGGGTGGAGGCGCTCGCGGACGGCGAGCCTGTGGGGCGCCTTTGCGGGAAATGCACCCGGTGTCTGGATGCCTGTCCGACGTCCGCCTTCGCGGCCCCGGGACGGGTCGATGCCCGCCGCTGCATCGCCTATCAGACAATCGAAAATCGCGGAGCGATTCCGCGCGAACTGCGCCCCGGCATCGGGGCGCGGGTGTTCGGCTGCGACGCTTGCCTGGATGTCTGTCCGTGGAACCGCTTCGCCCGGGCCGGCCGGCGCGTGCTGCTTGCGGCCCGGGACGGAGCGGCGAAGCTGGGCTGGCGCGAGCTTTTGGAGCTGACTCCGGAGCGGTTCGCGGCGCTCTTCAAGGGCATGCCGCCCAAGCGCGTAAAGCTGGCGGGACTGCTGCGGAACGCGTGCGTGGGCGCGGGAAATTCGGGGGACCGGACCCTGATCGAGCCGCTGGCGAGGCTGCTGGCGCACGACAGCCCGGTCGTCCGCGGGCATGCGGTGTGGGCGCTGCGGAGGCTGGGGTGGGCGGCCGCGGAATTGGCGGGCGCTCGCTCCAGAGAATCCGATCCCTTGGTGCTTGAGGAATTTGACGCGGAAGGTTGAGGTGGAGCGCGTGGTCCCCACGCGCTTTTCCGCTTTCGACATCGAACCGCGCGTGGGGACCACGCGCTCCACCTTGCGATAGCGTCAAAGCGCCTTGAACGCCTCTGCTATCCGATCGGCCGCCCAGGCGGGCGGGCGGGTGGGGCGGTGCTCGCGATCCAGAAAGGCATGAACCGAAGCGCCGGTGGCCAGCAATTCGCCGTCGCGGCGCACCTCGTAGCGAAGCCGGATGCGCAAAAGGGGTTTTTCCTCCAGGAGGGTCGTAACCTCCAAAGTGTCGTCGTAGGTGGCGGGCCGAAAATACTTCGCGGAAATCTCCAGCACCGGCAGCCGGTAACCCTCTTCCTCCAATTTGCGATACGAAACCCCCAGCTCCTTGAGCAGCTGCGTTCGCCCGATCTCAAACCACGGCAGGTAGTTCGCATGATAGACGACCCCCATCATGTCGGTCTCGGCGTAACGCACCGTGACCGTGGCTACGGAGCGGATCACGCCGCGCAGGCGGCGCCCGCCGTTCCGGATTCGCCGGAAACGCGCGGTTCGCGCATGTCCCGGTTGAAAAGGGCGGCCGCCGAGCGTTTCCAGCAATTGCGCCGGGCCCACTGGCGTCCGGCTTCGCCCAGGCGGGCGCGCAGGTCGGCATCGTGGACCAGTTTTTCGAAGGCCGCGGCCAGTTGCGCGGGCCGATCCGGGGGGACCAGAAGCCCCGTGCGTCCGTCGAGCACGGCTTCGGAAACTCCGCCCACATCGTGAGCCACCACCGGCAATCCGTGCGCGGCCGCTTCCAAATAGACCAGGCCAAAACCTTCGATGCTGTGGCCGTGGTTGACACTGGTCATCGCGAAGATGTCGGCGCACTCGTAAACGGAGGCGAGCTCCTGATCCGGCAGGTTGCCAAGGAATCGCACGGTCAAACCCGGTTGCGCCGCGGCGGCGGCGCGGACTTGCTCCTCATACCGGCCTTTGCTTTGGCCGCTCACGATCCAGTATTCGATGCGCGAGCGCACTTCCGCGGGCAGCATCTGCAGCGCATTCAAGGTGGCGAGTTGCCCCTTGCGCGGATGCAAGCGCCCCACGGTCAGAATGATGGTCTTGTTGGTGGACTTCTTCCTTTGCTCCGGCACCACCGCAAAATCCGAGCGGAGCGCGCCCGGCGTGAGGAACGCCTTGTCGACGGCCTCGGGAAAGTGGGTCAGCAGCAGTTCTTGCGTGTACACGCTGAGCGTGCTGATGCGGGTGGCTCGGCGCATCAATTGCCGTCCGAGCCAGCGGCGGAACGGACTGCTGGCAAAGCGGAGGATTTCCGATCCGTGAAACGTGAGCACCAGCCGACGCGGACGGAACGCGTGGAAGAACTGGAGCAGCATCATCGTCAAAATCGGCCCCGGTTCCGGCAGGTACACGGTGGCGTAACGCAACCGACGACGGTTCTTCACCAATTGCCAACCGAGCTGGGCCTGCGAGCCGAGGCTGTGGGTGCCGCGCAAAGGCAAGCGGCGCAAGCGGAACGGCCAGCTTTTCTCGCTATTGGCCGGCGCGGCCGGCGCCCAGACTTCAACATCATAACCCAGGCTGGCGCTCGCTTTGGCGATTTCCTCGGTAAAAGTGGCGATTCCGCCTCGGACCGGATAAAACTCGTGAGTTATGAGATAGAGTGGAGAGCCGGGAGCTTCGGTCGAGTTCATTCAGTGTGTGGTGACAATCGAGAAGGCCATGCTCCGACCGGATCACTTTAATATTGTGCCGTACGGACGAGCAAGACCTTCCCGCAACTTCTTACTCATTGACGAATTAAGACGAACGCCGGAACCTTTGGTTACGTTTTGGCTCAACTGACGTCTTCAGTGCAGACCCCAAGGCGGAAGAATTGGGGGTTTACTTTAACGCCCTAAACTTAAAAGGATCGAACAATGTCAGAACCCGTTCCTGCGATCACCGCGAGCGTCAAGCCCCATGTGGCACTGGCGCGGCCCTTTGGCCCGGAAGATGAGACCGCTTTGCGCGAATCGCTCAAACGCTGTTCTCCCTCAACCTTTGAGGCGGCAGTGCAATTTCGTAAGACTGGTAATCCTGAACATGTTCCGGCGGTCGTGATCGGGGTGATCGAGCGGTTTGTCGAACCGGACCTGAAAACCAAGCTCAAGGAAGCGGACGACGACCTTCGGCTGATCGAGGACCTGGGGATCGACTCCCTCACGATGATGGAAATCGTGATTTTGGTCGAGGACACCCTTCAGCTGACGATCAATAACGACGAACTCCGGAATCTGCGGGCGATCGGTGACGTTAAGACCTTTATCGACTGCAAGATCCGCGGTCTTCCACTGCCCAAGCCCACCAAGTTTCTTCCGATCGAGCACATTGGCTCGGTGATGCCGATCCAGCCTCCGTTCCTCTTCCTGAACGAAGCGTCGGTCAGCTCCACGGGTGCCAACGGCAAGTACAAGATCACCGGACAAGAGTTTTTCCTGCAGGGTCATTTCAAGGACAACCCGGTGATGCCTGCGTCGATCATGCTCGAGGCGCTTGGCCAGCTCGCGGTCCTCTATTTGCTGGAAGGAGCGCCCGTCGAGGCCGGCAAGGTCGTCGCCCCCAAGACCATTTTCTTCACGGGCTGCGAAGGGGTTCGCGCACACCGGGTCTGCAAGCCCGGCGATATCCTGTCCCTTTCGATCAAGCCCAAGCGGATGAAGATGCCGTTGGCGACGTTCGAAGGCGCGATCCGCGTGGGCCAGGAAAAGGCCGTCATCGCCGAGGAATTCACTTTGACGTTCGGGCTGGTCGAGGCGGCGGTCGAGCCCGTGGCGCCCGCTGCCGTCGAGCCGGCCGCGACGGCGACCCCCGAGGACCCGGCGGTCGGAACCGCGGCCTGATTTCCTCTGCCCGTGGAACGGGTTTACATCACGGGACTGGGGTTTGTTACCAGCATCGGCAACGACGCGGCGACGGTGGCGGCCAGCCTGCGCGACCTGCGTCACGGCTTCGAGTTGTACCCGCCCTTCGACAAGCCGGATATTCCCTGCAAGGTCGTCGGCACCCTCAAGGGCTTCAAGGTGGACTCGGCCGACCAGGAGGATTGGACCTGGCCCGGCGGCTACACGATCAAGCGCGAGCTGCTGCGCTCGATGGCGCCCAATGGTCTGTTCGGCCACATCGCCCTGCTGCAGGCCGTGGCGGATGCGAGGCTCGCGCCCGAGGACGTTTCGAACGATCGGACCGGCCTTTATGCGGCCTCGGGCGGATCGCCCTTTCTCACGCATTTTCACCACGCGCGCATGCTCAAGGTCGGAGTGATGCGCTGTTCGCCGATGGGCATCGTCTCGTCGATCGTCGGCACGTTGAATTTCAATCTGGTGGCGGCCTTCAAGATTCTGGGCGCTTCCGGCGGATTTTCCTCCGCCTGCGCCTCATCGGCGCACGCCCTCGGCTACGCCTTCGATGACATCGCCTTGGGACGGCAGGACCGGATGCTGGTGGTTGGCGCCGAGGACGGCAACACGGACGCCATCCTGCCGTTTGCGGGCATGCGCACGCTGTCGCTCCAAACCGATCCGAATCTGGCGTCCCGCCCCTTCGATGCCGGCCGCGACGGGTTCGTCGCCACGGGCGGCGGCGCGGTCGTGGTGCTCGAAAGCGAACGCGAGGTGCAGCGGCGCGGCGTTCGCCCCTACGCGGAGTTGCTGGGGTGGGGGCAGGCTTCCGACGGGCACAACGTGGCAATCTCCCACCCGGAGGGCGCCGGCTCCAAACGGGCCATGCAGAACGCGCTGAAACAGACAAAAATCGATCCGGACCGCATCGACTACGTCAACGCCCACGCCACGTCGACGCTGATCGGCGACGTCTCGGAGGTGCGCGCCCTCCGCGGCGTGTTTCCCCGGGCCGCCGAGCGCCCCTTTGTGAGCAGCACCAAGGCGCTGACCGGCCATGGGCTGTCGCTGGCGGGCGTCATGGAGACTGGCTTCTGCGCCCTGGCCATGCGCGAGGGCTTCACGCCCGGCTCGGCGCATATCACGCGGGTGGATCCCGAGTGCGCGGGTATCCAGATTTTGCGTACAACGGCGGCGAAGGCTCCGGACCTGGCGCTGAAGAACAGCAGCGGCTTTGGCGGCGCGAACGTCGCGCTGCTGCTGCGCCGGACATGACCCTGCGCGGCCGGACGGCGCTGGTCACGGGCGGAACCGACGGGCTCGGGCGCGCCATCGCGCGCCGGCTGGCGGCCGAAGGAGTGCGCGTCTGGGCCACCTCGCGGCGGCGGGAGCGGCTGGATCCATTGGTGGCGGAATGCGGCGGCGCGGTTCGACCGCTGGAACTGGTCCTCGAGGAGCCCGGCTCGATCGACGCCGCCTATCGGCAGGCGACGCAGGAAATCGGCGGGGCGCCGGACCTAGTCGTCAACAATGCGGGCTATGGAGTCTTTGGGGAATTCGCGGCGGTTCCAGCCGAAGATTGGTCGCGCCAGGTCGCCGGAATGCTGGGCGGTTCGATGCGTCTGGCTCAATGCGCGTGGGCGGATTGGCGCCGCACGGGTCAGGCGGCCACGCTGGTCAACGTGTCGTCGCTCGCCGCGGAATTTCCGCTGCCCTTCCTGAGCGGCTACAACGCGGTCAAATCGGGCCTTTCGGCGCTGAGCGAGAGCCTGATGATGGAGGCCCGCGGGACGGCGATCGTGGTCATCGACTTTCGGCCGGGCGACTATCGCACGGGCTTCAATGCGGCGGTCTCCCCGCGCGCCCATGCGCCGGTTCCGACCCGCGTCTGGCGGCGCCTGGAGGAGATCATGGCGGGCGCGCCCGAGCCGGCGCGCGCTGCAGATGATTTGCGGCGGGCGGTGGTCCGGAACCGTTCCGGAATCGTGCGCTCCGGTTCGTGGTTTCAGGCGACGCTGGCTCCGGCGGCCTCCCGCCTATTGCCGGAGAGCGTGAAGCGCGCCTTGACGGCGCGTTACTTTCAGTTGCCCTGATGGTACCGCTCCTTGTCTCAACTTAGGATTCTCGTTCTTACCTCCAGCACTGGAGGCGGCCATGACGCCCGGGCCGAAGCCTTTGCCGAATGGTGTTTCCAGCTCTACCGGCATGACGTTGACGTGCGAATTGAGCAGATGCTCGAGAACTCGTCCGTGGTGAACCGCGCCGGCGTCAACTTCTACAACTGGATTCAGAAGGGAGCACCTTGGGTGCACAAGGCGTTCTACACGTTTGTCGAGGCGCTCAGCTACCTGAACCGCCGCAGCGTCACCTTCGGCAAAGGTTACTACGAAACGCTCCTGCGCGACTATCGCCCGCACCTGGTCTTGAGCGTGCACGATTGCCTAAATCGCGGGTATTTTCAGCTGGCGCGCTCCATTCTCGGCGCCGGCAACGTGCGCTGCGCGACCTATTGCGGGGAATTCGCGGGCGGCTGGGGTTATTCGCGCAATTGGCTGGAGCCGACCGTCGATCTCTACGTGTCGCGCACCCCGACCGCCAACGATTTTGCCGTGGGCCACGGCATTCCGACCGAACGCACCCGCGTTCGCGGCAACCTGATGCGGCCCCTGCAGGTGATGGAATCGATCGCTCCGGCCGCGCGCGCAAAATTTCGGACCGAGCGCCTGGGGCTGAAGCCGAATCTTTTCACGGTGTTCCTGGCGACGGGCGGAAATGGCGCGAACAACCACCAGGTGCTGCTGCCGGCCCTGGTGAAGCACGCCTCGCGGTGCCAGGCGATCGTGATCTGCGGCCGCAACAAGGAGACCTACAACGAACTCGTTCACTGGCGCGCGAACCACCCGGAATTCAACTGCTATATCGAGGGCTACTCCGAGATCGTGCATCTGCTCATGCAGGTGAGCGAAGCGATCGTCACCCGCGGGGGCACGACCACCTGCGCCAAGGCGGTGCACTTCGAGTGCCCGATCATCTTCAACGCCTTCGGCGGCATCATGCCGCAGGAGGAATTGACCTGGAAATTCTTCCGCAATGGCGCCGACTCCCCGAAAATCGAGCGGGCTTCGGATTTCACGGCTCTCATCGACCAGTGGATGGGCGACCCGCAGGCCTACCCCAAGGTCCGGAGCCAGTTCGAGCAGCTGCATTTTGACGAGGATCCCACGCTCCTGATCGACGAATTGGTGCATCTGGCCAATTCGGTCGCGAAGGTGGGGCTCAAGCGGCAGCCGTTTCCGCCCCGGTAGCCGGGATCAGCGCCCCAAGACAGCGGGTGGAGCGCATGGTCCCCATGCGCTTTGACCTCCAACCGCTTTCGACGCCGAAGCGCATGGGGACCATGCGCTCCACCCAGGACGGAAACGGGGTATCCGCCCCATGCCCGCCGGAGACCTTCTGTGGTCCTATAGGGCATGTCTAGCCGGCAACGTGCGGGAATTTTCGGTATAATTGGCGCCATCCTGTTGGCCGCGGCCGTTTCGGCCCAGCCGGTCGTGCCCTCGGCCGGCGCTCCCGCGCTTTCCGTCGTGAATGCGTTTCCCAACCTGACCTTCCAGGACCCCACGTTCATGCTGCCGATGCCGGGCACCGACCAACTGGTGGTCGCCGGACGGGAGGGGCAATTCTGGAGCTTCACGAATGCTTCCGCGACCGCCACCAAGACGTTGTTTCTGGATTTGAGCGCGCACACGCAGGGCTGGAGCGACTCCGGCGTCCTGGGCTTCGCCTTCCATCCCCAATTTGGCCAGCGCAGCTCGCCGAACCGCGGCTATGTGTATGTCTGGTACTGTTACACGCCCGGGCCGATCGTCGGCAGCGCCGCCAATCCGCCGGACTACCAGACCCCCTGCTACGATCGGCTGTCCCGCTTCACGATCCCCGACGGCGCGAGCACCGTCGATCCGAATTCCGAATACGTCCTGATCAACCAGTTCGACCGCGATCTGTGGCACAACGGCGGCGCCATGTTCTTCGGGCAGGATGGCTACCTCTATGTGACGGACGGGGACGAGGGCGGTGAGAACGACCAGTACCAGATGAGCCAGAAAACCAACGTCGGCGTCTTTGGCGGCGTTCTGCGCATCGATGTGAATGAGAACGCGGCGACCAGCCACCCGATCCGCCGCCAGCCGGTGGCGGATCCGGGCGGCACGGTTCCCGACGGCTGGCCGGCGACGTACACACAGGGCTACTACATTCCCAACGACAACCCGTTCGTCGATCCGAGCGGCAGCACCCTGGAGGAATTCTATGCCATCGGCCTGCGCAGTCCGCACCGGATGACCCAGGATCCGGTCACCGGCAACATCTGGCTCGCCGATGTCGGCCAGAATCTGTGGGAAGAGATCGATCTCATTCAAAGGGGCGGCAACTACGAGTGGGGCTTCAAGGAAGGCTTTGCCGCGGGCCCCGATCCGCAGCCGGCGACGATCATCGGCGTCGATTCGCCGCCGGTCCTGGTTTACGGCCACTACAATGACGCCGGTTGCGTCATCGGCGGCTACGTTTATCGCGGCACCCAGTTCACGGGCCAGCTGAACGGCTTGTATGTGTTCGGCGACTACGACGGCAATTACGTGTGGACGATGAACTACGCCGGCGCCAACTCCACGCCGACCGTCAACTATCTGGCCAGTCTCCCCGTCCGGCGCGGCTCCGCGGGCGGGCTGTCGTCGTTCGCCCAGGATGCCAGCAACGAACTCTATATGCTCACGATGGGGCCGACCGCCTCCATCTACAAATTCGCGCCCCTGGCGTCCGCCGGGTCGCTCGTCAATCTGTCCGCCCGGGCGAGCGTGGGCACCGGCATGCAGATGCTCGACGCCGGCTTTGTCGTCGCCGGTTCCGGCAGCAAGCAATTCATGCTGCGCGGGATCGGTCCGGCGCTGGCAAACTATGGCGTCTCCGACTGCCTGACGGACACGAATCTTCAGCTCGACGACCAGCAAGGCGCGACGATCACGTCCAACCAGCATTGGTGCTCCGGCACCCAGGAAGCCGCTCTGGAGTCCGCCGCGGCCGCCTCCGGCGCCTTTGCGCTGGCGCAAAACAGCAACGATTCGGCTTTGATTGCGAGCTTGGGCGCCGGGCAGAGGACGATCCTGGTCACGCCGGGCTCCGGCAGCTCTGCCGTCGGCTTGGCGGAGATCTATGATCTCGCGCCGGGCACGGGACCGTCGCTGATCAACCTTTCGGCCCGCGGACAGGTGAACGCGATTCCCGGCCAGCTGGTCGGCGGCTTTGTAGTCAGCGGAGCGCCCATGCGGGTCATGCTCCGGGCGGTGGGACCCACGCTCGCCCAATACGGGGTGACCGGCGCGCTGGACGATCCTTTCCTGACTCTCTACGACAGCGCGAGCACGGTGATCGCCACGGACGATAATTGGGGCGACACGATGGGGGATTCGATCGCGGCCGAGTCCCAGCTGGTCGGAGCCTTTTCGCTGCCGGCGGGCAGCAAGGATTCGGCGCTGCTCGTCACGCTCGCTCCCGGGACCTACACGGCGCAGGTCACGAGCAATGACAATACGACCGGCATCGCCTTGCTGGAGGTTTGGGTCGCGCCGTAAGTCGAAACTCTCAGCGGGTGGAGCGCATGGTCCCCATGCGCTGAGCGACGTCGCAACCCGAAGCGCATGGGGACCATGCGCTCCAGTGCGTCATCAAATACATGAACTCAGGATGTGAAAGTCAGACCCCGGTATCGGCATGGATATCGGCAGCGGAAGGAAACTGCG
>DASXYY010000016.1:0-51561 GCA_036502225.1 Opitutaceae bacterium | reverse complement strand
AGATGCCTCTGCCCATCGGACACTTGCTTCGGCACGGCCATCGCATGGCCGAAGCCCTGCAGGAACGCCGATCGATGCGCCCACGCCAAGCCCGGCTCCTGCACCGCCTCGTCGTCGCTTAGGTTAATGCCTATGGGGCGCTGACCCCGGCAGTTGCGACGTCGAACGCGGGAATGCTAAATAGAGAAAGGGGTCTGTCCCAAGGTGGAGCGCGTGGTCCCCACGCGCTTCGGCGCCGAACGCGGACAGAGATTCAAGCGCGTGGGGACCACGCGCTCCACCCGTCAGAGCAAATCCGCCGCGGGACGTTTCTTGACCGTCACCGGCGTCCGCACAATCCAGAATCCGAACACGGCCAGGGCCGCGCTTAGAAATACGAACCAATCTCCGTAGCGCACATAAAAGGTCTGCCGGCCCACCCAACGCGCGTCGCGCATGACGGGAATGGTCTGCGTCCCGCGGAAATACACATTGCCATCCTTGGCCATGACGGTGGTCCGGCGGGGCCGATCCTCATCGCCCATCGAAAAATTGCCAAATTCGTCGATCCAGCCGCTCCAGCCCGCGTTGCCATCGCGAATCACCGGGCGGCGCGTTTCGACCGCTCGCAGCACCGAATGCGCGGCGTGCTGGTATGCGGCGTTTTCCTCGCCGTACCAGGCGTCATTGGTCACCACCACCAGCGCGTCCGCGCCCGCCCGAACGGACACCCGCGCCAAATCCGGAAAAACGTCCTCGTAGCACACAAGCGGGGCCAGCGAGATCGTCGCCGGGCTGTTGCGCAGCGGCATCCGCAGCGGATCGGGCAGCGCCGGGCCGGGCGTGCAATCCTCTCCGATGGGAACGACCTTTTTCACCCAGCCAAAGAGCCAGTGCCACGGCACGTATTCGCCGAAGGGGACCAGATGGCGCTTGGCGTAATACGCCGACTGCAGCCCGTTCTTCGGCGTCGCGACAAACGCGGCATCGTACCAACGGGTGTCATCCGTCGCAACCGCGCCAAAAAGCAGCGGCGCGCCCACGTGCTTGACGACGGAATCCACGATCTGCTGTCCCTCCGAAGGTCCGCGCAAGTCGATCACCACCGGAAGCGCCGACTCCGGCCACAGCATGAAATCAGGCTGAACCTGCCCGGCCACCGAACTCAGCTGATAGAGGGTCTGCAGAATGCGGCGGGCTTCCGCCGCATCCCACTTTTCCGATTGCGGAATATCCGGCTGAATCAGCGCCACCCGCGCCAGCGGCTCCCGCTTGCCGCCCATGGGACCATCGTGAAGGAAAAAACAGAGGCAGCAAATCAGGGCAAAGAGCGCGACCCAGAACTCCTGGCTCCGCCGATTGAAGCCGGTGGCACTCTCAAAGAAGAGCCGGTGGGCATAAGCGCCGATCCCAACATTGAATACGATCAGGACGAAGGACACGCCATAGGCGCCAGTCACAGACGCGATCTGTAAAATCACGGGCAGGCGCCACTGCGTTGCGGCCAACGGCAGCCAAGGAAAGCCGGTGATGAACCGGGTCCGCGTCCATTCGCACACCACCCACAATCCCGCCAATCCCACCTGCCCCAGGATGCGGATGCCGTGGGGCTGCCCCAGAATGCGCGGCATCGCCCACCAGACCGCGAGATACCATATGCCCACCCACGCGCCGACCAGCGGTCCCAGCAGGAAGAGGCCGACCCAGGTCACGTGACGCAGCCAAGCCAGGACGGCGATCCACGCCACGGACTGGGCGGCAAACATCGTCCAGGCGAAGAGCTTGAAGCTTGGGCGACGATACGCCCAAAAGATCGCCGGCACGGCAAACGCGTAGCCGGCCACTCCACCGGCGTCTGCGGCCCCCGGCTGCGGGAACATGAAATACGTGAGCAGCGCCGTCGTCAGCCCCACCGCGGCCGCCGGGACGGCGCGGGGAAACTTCTCCCAGACGGGAGGCGGCAGCGGCGCGTACGGATCGGCGGCGCTCAAGCCCCGTGGCAGTTTTTGTACTTCTTGCCGCTGCCGCACGGGCAGGGGTCGTTGCGGCCCACCTTGGGCACGTCGCGGCGGATCGTCACCTTGGGCAATTGCATCTCCGGTTCGGCCACGGCCGACGGACTGCCTCCCGACGACGAGGTCGTGATGTGAGCGGCGGCCGAAGAGGTGTTGGCGCCTCGCATCGGATTCATCGCAATCGGCACCGGCTGCTGCGGCGGAGGTGGCGGCGCGGGAATCGCGGCCGGCGCGTTTTCCGGACCCTGCATGCGGGCGCTGCGGGCCAGAATGGCCAGCATGTTCTCGAACGATTCGATGTTCGACGCGCTGCGAAACAGGCCCGTGCAGATCTGCAGCCGCACGTTGTTCATCAGCTCCTCGAAATAGGTATACGCCTCGGCCTTGTATTCGACCAGCGGGTCCTTTTGGCCGTAGCTGCGCAGGTTGATCGACTTGCGCAGGTCTTCCATTTCGGTCAGATGCTCCTGCCAGTGGTGGTCGATGGCATTGATCACCACGTAGCGTTCGAGGACGCCGAGCGCCTCCGGGACCTCGACCGACTCCTTGACCTCGTAGGCCTTCTTGATGCGGCCGATCACGAGTTCCGTCAGAGCCTCGAGCTTGTCGCCCTGGATCTCGTCCAGCTTGAGGCTGATCGGGAAATGGGAATTCACCCAACCGACGAAGCTTTCCACCGCGGTCGGATTCGGCTCCATCTTCTGGCCGAAACCCGCGCGTTCCAGGCGCTCGGCGATCTCCTCCTCGACCTGCTCGAAGATGATTTCCTTGGGCCGGTCCGCCAGGATCGCGCCATTGCGAATGCCATAGACGACCTCGCGCTGCTGATTGAGCACGTCGTCGTATTGGAGCAGCCGTTTGCGGATGGAGAAGTTCTGCTGTTCGACCTTCTTTTGCGCCGATTCGATCGAGCGGTTGAGCAGCGGATGCTCGAGCTCCTCGCCGTCCTTCATCGAACCTTCCATCATGCGTGAGGCGAGATTGCCCTGCATGAAGCGGCGCATCAGGTCGTCCTCGAGCGAAAGAAAAAACTTCGTGAGACCAGGGTCGCCCTGGCGCGAACAGCGGCCGCGCAACTGGCGGTCGACGCGGCGGGACTCGTGCCGCTCCGTGCCGATGACGAACAGACCGCCCAATTCCCGGACGCCTTCGCCGAGTTTGATGTCGGTGCCGCGGCCCGCCATATTCGTGGCAATCGTCACGGCGGCGCGGAGGCCGGCGCGGGTGACGATCTCGGCTTCCTGCTGGTGGAACTTGGCGTTCAGCACCGTGTGGATGATGCCCGTGCGCCGCAGCATGCGCGACAGCACCTCGGACGACTCGACGCTCGTGGTGCCGACCAGCACGGGCTGGCCGCGCTTGTTCGCCTCTTCGATCTCGCGGACGACGGCCGCGTACTTGTCGCGCCGAGTCTTGAAAATGGAGTCATTGCGATCCTTGCGGATGCACGGGCGGTTGGTGGGAATGATCTGCACCGTCAGGCGGTAGATCTCATTGAATTCCATCGCCTCCGTTTCGGCGGTGCCCGTCATGCCCGCGAGCTTCTCGTACATCCGGAAGTAGTTCTGGATCGTGATCGTCGCGTAGGTGCGGGTTTCGCGCTCGATGGCGACGTTCTCCTTGGCCTCGACCGCCTGATGCAGGCCGTCGGACCAGCGCCGGCCCGGCATGACGCGGCCCGTGTTTTCGTCCACGATCATCACCTTGCTGTCGGGCGCCGGCGTGACCACGTACTCCACATCGCGCTCGTAGAGCGTGTAAGCGCGCAGCAGCTGCGAAATCGCGTGGATCTGCTCGGAAATCTCGGCGTAGTGCTGCTGGATCGCGAGCTTCTGGGCCTCCTTGGCCTCGGGCGTCAGGGCCGCGTCCTTGTCGAGGTCGGCGAACTGAGTGACGATGTCCGGCAGCACAAACGCGTCCGGGTTGTCCGGCTGCAGGCGGTTGCGGCCAATCTCGCTCAAGTCGGCCTGGTGCTGGCGCTCATCGATGACAAAGAACAGCTCCTCCTTGAGTCGGAAGAATTCATCCTTGTTCAGATCCGAGCTCATCTCGGTCTCGACGTTGTCGAGGCGCTTGCGCCACTCGGCATTCTCCATCAGCCGCAGGAGCTGCTTGTTCTTCGGATTGCCGGTCTTGACCTGAAACAGCTTGAGCAGCGCGGCATCGCGGTCGTCCTGCGAGACGTCCGGCTTTTCCAGGGCCTCCTTCGCTTCCGCGGCCAGCCGGTTGCATAGCCGGAGCTGCTCGCCCACGAGGTGGTCGACACCGGGTTTCAGCCGGGTGAACGGCTGCTCGCGTTCAATGGGAGCCGGCCCGGAAATGATCAGCGGGGTGCGGGCTTCGTCGATCAGGATCGAGTCCACTTCGTCCACGATGCAGTACCAATGATCACGCTGCACCTGGTCCTCGCGCCGCGTGGCCATGCCGTTGTCGCGGAGGTAATCGAATCCGTACTCGCTCGCCGTTCCGTAAGTGATGTTGCGCCCGTACATGTCGCGGCGGACGGAGGGCGCCATCGACTGCTGAATGCATCCGACCGTGAGGCCAAGAAACGTGTACAGGTTGCCCATCCACTCCGAGTCGCGGCGGGCCAGATAATCGTTGACGGTCACCAGCTGCGTATTGCGGCCAGTCAGCGCATTCAGATACAGGGGCAGCGTGGCGACCAGGGTCTTGCCTTCGCCCGTCGCCATTTCGGAAATCTTGCCCTGGTGCAGCGCAATGCCGCCAATCAGCTGCACGTCAAAATGGACCATGTCCCACGTGAGCTCGTGTTCGCACACGAGCGACGTCCGCCCGACCAGCCGCCGGGCCGCGTTCTTGACCGTCGCAAACGCCTCGGGCAGCAGCGCATCCAGGCTCTCGCCCTGCTTGTGCCGCTCCATGAACTCCGCGGTCTTGGCCCGCAACTGTTCGTCGGACAACGACGTGTAGCCCTGCTCGAACTCGTTGATTTTGGCTACGATCGGACGGCAGCTCTCCAGGAACTTCTTATTGTGCCGGCCGGCAAATCGCTTGAACAGTTGGGTCAGCATGAAGGAACCAGACCATAGCGGGCGCGCGCGCCATGGCAAACGTGGATTACACGCGACCTCGGAAGTACTCGATGGTTCGCTTTAAACCTTCTTCGAGAGCGATTTGGGGTTCCCAACGCAGAATCTTGCGCGCCAGCGTGATGTCGGGCTGACGCTGCTTCGGATCGTCGGACGGCAGTGCTTTGTGAACAATGCGCGACTTGCCCCCGACGAGCTTCAATGTGAGCTGGGCCAGCTCCATCATCGTGAATTCTCCGGGGTTGCCCAAGTTGACGGGACCGATCGTTTCGGTCTGCTCCATGAACCGCACGAACCCTTCGATCAGGTCGTCGACGAAGCAGAATGACCGCGTCTGGGACCCATCCCCATAGATCGTGATGTCCTCGCCGCGCAGCGCCTGAACGATGAAATTCGAGACGACGCGCCCGTCCGCTTCGTGCATCCGCGGTCCGTACGTGTTGAAGATCCGGATCACCCGGATATCCACCTTGTTTTCGCGGTGGTAATCGAAAAAGAGGGTTTCGGCGCATCGCTTGCCTTCATCATAGCAGGAGCGCTTCCCGATCGGATTCACGTGGCCCCAGTAGGTTTCGGGCTGCGGATGCACCTCGGGATCGCCGTAGACCTCGCTCGTGCTGGCCTGAAACACGCGGGCGCGCACCCGCTTGGCGAGCCCCAGGCAATTGATCGAACCCATCACCGACGTCTTGATGGTTTTGATCGGGTTGTACTGGTAGTGCGGGGGCGAGGCCGGGCAGGCCAGGTTGTAGATGCGATCGACCTCGTACTTGAAGGGATCGATCACGTCATGCCGGACAAATTCGAAGCGCGGGTGCGCCAGCAAATGCTGGACGTTGCTCTTGCGGCCCGTGAACAGGTTGTCGATGCACACGACGTCATGGCCGTCGGCGATGAGCCGGTCGCAAAGATGTGAACCCAGGAAGCCGGCGCCGCCGGTGACGAGAACGCGCATAGGGGGTCAATTCAGGGGGCTAAAATCCGTTCGTCAAACGCGTTCGACGCACCGAATACGCCGTCCCGGGCGTCGAAACTGGCAAGGTCAGTCGGCTCGATGGGAGTTCTGCTCGTAGCGTTTGATCCACGACAAAGACCAGGCGCCATAGTCGCCCGCTTCGATGTGGGCCCGGGCCTGGGCGGTCAGATCCAGAAAGAAGTGAAGGTTGTGGATCGTCAGCAGCGTCCCGCTGAGCATTTCGCCGGCCAGAGTAATGTGCCGAAGGTAGGCCCGCGAAAAGTTGCGGCAGGTGTAGTTGTCCATGCCTTCCACGATGGGCCGCGGATCTTCGCGGAAGCGCTCGTTGCGCAGGTTCATCGGCCCCTCCGGGGTGAAGACGAGGCCGTTTCGGGCCACACGCGTTGGCAGGACGCAGTCGAACATGTCGACCCCCAGGGCGATCATCTTGAGGATCTGGGGCGGCGTCCCCAACCCCATGGTGTACCTGGGCTTGTCCTTGGGCAGAAACGGCGTGGTGGCCCCCACCTGCTTGAGCATCTCCGGCTCGGGTTCGCCCACGCTCACTCCGCCGACCGCATAGCCCGGCAAATTGAGCCCCGCCAGTGACTCCGCGGACTCCCGCCGCAGATCGTCATAGGTCGAACCCTGCACGATGCCAAAAAGGTGGTGTCCCTGCTCCAGAAAACCGATCCGGTCCGCCTCGGCCTTGCACCGGACCGCCCAGCGGTAACTGCGCGCCAGAGCCGCGGCGCAGGCATCCCGCTCGCACGGCCAGGGCGGGCACTCGTCGAGCACCATCGCGATGTCCGATCCCAAATCCCGCTGTATTCGCACGACCTCGGCCGGCCCAAGAAAATGCCGGGCGCCGTCCACATGGGACTGGAAAGCCACCCCTTCCTCCCGAATGTCGCGCAGCTTGGCCAGGCTGAAGACCTGAAATCCGCCGCTATCGGTCAAAATCGGTCCATCCCAGCCCATGAAGCGATGCAAGCCGCCCAATTGCCGAATGAGGGGGCTGCCTGGACGCAAACTGAGATGATACGTGTTACCCAGGATGATCTGGGCCTTGATCTCACGCAGGTGAGCGGGCGTGACGGCCTTGACCGTCCCTTGCGTGCCAACCGGCATGAAGATCGGAGTCTCGACCGTTCCATGCAGGGTGGTGAGCTGGCCGCGCCGGGCAGACGTGGCGCTGTCGGTTGTCAGTAGCTTGAACAATCCTTCCTTGGAACAGACTTATTGCCACTCAGGCAATCCTGCGCTTGGATTGTCCGACACCCGGATGCTTCTGGTCATCGATAATTACGACTCGTTCACCTACAATTTGGTGCAGTACTTCGGCCAGATGGGCGTGGAGCAGCGCGTTTTCCGCAACGATGAGATCTCGGCCGACCAGGCCCTGGCCCTCAATCCGGACCGGGTGCTGCTTTCGCCGGGGCCCTGCTCGCCGTCCGAAGCGGGGGTGACCTTGGATATCATCCGAGCGTTTGCCGGGAAAAAACCGATTTTCGGGGTCTGCCTGGGCCATCAGGCGCTCGGTCAATACTTTGGCGGTAAGGTCGTCCGGGCCAAACGGTTGATGCATGGCAAGACGTCGCCGATCCTGCACCGTAACACGGACCTCTTCAAAGGCCTGCCGGTGGGCTTTCAAGCCACCCGCTATCACTCTCTTTTGGTCGAACGGGAATCCTTCCCCCCGGACCTGGAAATCACGGCCGAGACCGCCGAAGGGGAAGTCATGGGGCTTCGTCACCGCACCTTGCCAATATGGGGGGTGCAATTCCACCCCGAGTCCATTGCGACCCAAAACGGGATGAAAATCCTGGAAAACTTCATGGAGCTTAACTGATGCGCTGCCCTAAATGCGCGTCGATCGAGGACAAGGTCATCGATTCGCGAATCAGCAAGGAAGGGAACACCATCCGCCGCCGCCGGGAATGCCTGGAATGCGGCCACCGTTTCACCACCACGGAGAACATGGTGCGGGATGGAATGATGGTCCTGAAGCGCGACGGCCGGCGCGAAGAGTTTGACCGCGAAAAGCTCCTGCACGCTGTGCGGGCCGCCTGCCACAAGCGCCCGATCGACGTCGAGCAGGTGTCGATGCTGGTCGAGGACGTGATCGACGCCCTCGAAGCCCAGTACGAGACCGAGATCCCCTCGCGGGCCATCGGCGAGGCGGTGATGCAGCGCCTGCGCCACGTCGACCAGGTGGCGTACGTGCGCTTCGCTTCTGTCTACAAGGAATTCCGGGACGTCTCCGAGTTCATGCACGAGATTTCCGCCCTGGAAAAGAAAACGCCCAAGCCGAGCTCTCCCACCCCGCCCGGCCGATGAGCCGTGCGCGCGCAGGCGCCCGCCAGTCCGCCGAACTGCGTCGGTTGCATTTCGTCAACGCGCTGTTTTCGCAGATAACGGGCGATAATCTCTATCTGGCCCAGCAGATCAGCCGTTCGATTGCGTTCAGCCTGACCGAGCTCGAACAACAGGCTGCGGACAATCCCGAGCTCGCCCGGGAGTTCGACCTGGCGTTCTACCGCCAGGCGGCGCTTCTCCTCGAACAATTCTGCACGGAAGGAGAACGCCGCGGGTTCTTCCATTGGGATGCCGCCAACACCCACCATGCCGCCACCCCGCTCTTCGCCCGAGCTGAACTGATGGCCGGACTGCGCGAGCTGGCCCGATTCAAGGAATCAACGCTTCTAGTCACAAACCTTCGTCCGGCGCTGGTCCCGGCCGGCAAACGCGCCACGCCAAAGCGCAAACGCGAGTACGCCGAAACCCTCGCCTTCATCCGCGAGCTGGCCGCCTCGCGCACCGCCCGCAACGCGAACCTGCAGCTGCTGTTCCTTTAGAGGAGAAAACGATTGCGCTGTAGCCGGGGGCGCTGCCCCGGCACCTGCGATATCGAAAGCGGAACTGCCGGGGTCAGCGCCCCCGGCTACAGGACCGGTACACATGTCCAAGCGCATGGGGACCATGCGCTCCACCCGTGAATATCCGCCCCGGTCTTGCCTCACACTCCCAATGCGTTTCAACTCTCGCGCTCCTAGCGTGGTGTTGCGGGCAAACCTCAATATGGCCATTCGCGTCAAAGAAATCGCATTCGTCTTTCATCAGGTATCCGACATCGACGCCTCGCGGCGTTTTTACGAGCAGACCTTGGGTCTCAAGGCCGGCATGCAGATCGAATTTTCACCCGGCACGTGGTGGATCGAGTATGACATCGCCGGAATGGCGCTCGCCATCTGCAACGCCTCGTTCGGCGAGGACGGACCGGCGGGACCGGCGGCCAGCCTGGCGCTCGAGGTCGAAAGTCTGGCGGAAGCCAAATCAACGCTGACGGCGGCCGGCGCGAAGATCGTCAAAGACACCATCGAATTTCCGCCCTGCCAGATGTTCGTCGCGGCCGATCCGTCCGGAAACCAGATCACGTTCCACCAGCGCAAAGCGGCGGGCTGAAGCCATGGCCAAGACCATCTTCGAGCGCATCATCGCGCGGGAAATTCCCGCCACATTCGAGTACGAGGACGATTTGTGCGTCGTGATCCACGATATCCAGCCGCAGGCGCCGGTGCATCTGCTCATCGTCCCGAAAAAAGTGATCGCCAATCTGGCGGCGACCAACGACGACGACCAGCATACGCTCGGCCATCTGATGCGTGTGGCCGGAAAGATGGCTGAAAAGCTGAACCTCGCGAATGGCTTCCGCCTGGTCGTGAACTGCGGCCCCGACGCCTCCGAATCCGTCCCGCACCTGCATCTTCACCTCCTCGCCAAGCGTCAGATGAAGTGGCCGCCCGGATGATTTGACAACGCAGTCTCGCTGTAGCCGAGGGCGCTGACCTCGGCACCTACGATATCGAAAGCGGAAAAGCGCGTGGGGACCACGCGCTCCACCTCGCGATTAGCCCCCGGCTACAGCGCAGAACCGTAGGCCGATCTACGCTTCATAGCACCCATCCGGGCGCTTCGATATCGCTCCCTTTAGCTCCAGCATCATCACCGCGGCGCTCGCGCGGGCGGGAAGAAGCCCGCAACGCTCGACGATTTGATCGAGCGATAGATGATCCCCGCCGGCGAGCGCGGCGAGCACCCGCCGTTCGTCCTCCCCGGAGGCAAGGCCTCGGGCAGATCGGATCGGCGCGATCACCGTGCCGACGTTCAGATCCACTGCCACCGTGGCGAAGCCCAGTTCGGCAAAGAGATCATCGGCGCACGTCACGATCGCCGCCCCCTCCTTTAGCAATTGGAGACATCCGGCACTGCTGGGCTGATCGATCCGTCCGGGCACCGCGCCGACAGTCCGCCCCTGCTCGCAGGCAAAGTCCGCCGTCGTCATCGCCCCGCCATCGAGCGGGCTTTCCACGACCACCGTAATGGCGCTCAAACCGGCAATGATGCGGTTGCGCTGCACAAACGTATATCTTCCCGGGGACCGATCCGGCGGATATTCCGAAACCAAGGCGCCCTGCGCTGCCACCTCGCGCGCGAGCTCTCCGTGCTCCGGAGGATAGACCACGTCCAGACCACACCCCAAAACGGCGATGGTCTGGCCGCCCGCCTCCAGCGCGCCCCGGTGCGCCGCCGCGTCGATGCCCCGCGCCAGCCCTGAAACAATGCAGGCGCCCCGGGCCGCCAGATCACGCGCCAACTGCCGCGCGACCTGCTCCCCATACCGCGTCGAAGACCGCGTGCCCACAATCGCAATGCACGGCGCCGCCGGGTCGATTTTCCCCCGAACCCACAGCCGCGCCGGCGGATCAGGGATCTTGGCCAGGAGCTTCGGATAGTCGTCATCGTGCAGACAGATCACTTTAGAAGATAGCACGCTCGTTTCCGCTTTCATCACTGCCCAAACGGCGAGAACGGCGCCTGCATACAGCCTGACCCCTCACTTTGGTCATAGACGCGCGCGTTGACGCCGGAGCGGCGGCCAATGAATGTCGGCGGATGAGAATACCCCTCTTCTCCTATCTCGTGCTGCTGGCGTTGGTGATTTCTCCCGCGGCCAGCCGCGCCGCGGACACCACGTTGGAAATCACCGACCAGGGCAACAACACCTACACGCTCACGCGCTTTGCGAGCACCACCTTCACCCTGAACACCACCAAGCTGTTGGAGCGGGCGATGGAGGACGCGAAGCAGTTTTGCACGGAACGGCACCGCACGCTGAAGGTGCTGGACACCCGCAAATACAAGCCATTCCTGCCCAGCCTGGGCATTCCCTATGGGCGAGTGGTGTTCGAGGCGGTCGATCCGAACGCGCCGGTGGAGCCCGATGTCCCGCCGCCGGCCGCAGCCGCGCCCGGCTCAGCCCCGATTGAGTTGAAGCCCGTGCCGTCCACTCCGACCGACACCCTTTATCGTGATCTCCACAAGCTCGATGAGCTCCGCAAGGATGGGCTCTTGAGCGAAGAGGAATTTCAGAAGCTCAAGCAGCGGTTGATCGAAAAGACGCAGTAGAAAAGACCGAAGGTGGAGCGCATCGTCCCGATGCGCTGAGCGACACTGCAAGCCGGCCAGACTGAAGCGAAGGTCCTTTGCGCTTGAGCGTAGGACGTGGAACGCGGGCGGACGTTTAAGCGCATGGGGACCATGCGCTCCACCTGCTAGGGCTTAAAGCGGCGGGCCGCCGCTTCTACCAAGCGCTTTCGCTCTTTTTGAGTGTCAGCCTGCTTGCGCGCGATCCGACGGACCAGCGCCGCGCCGGCACGCTTGGGCGTGCCTCCTCGAAAGGGGGGCTTCGGGTCGTACTGGATCATCAGCTGGATCTCCTTGGCGGCCTTCGCTCCGGCCAGCTTGGCCGCAAGCACCAATCCGAAATCGATTCCCGAAGTGACGCCTCCGGTGGTGATGAACTTGCCGTCCACCACCACCCGCCGGTTGCTGGGGCGGGCTCCCAGCGCCTTGAGCAACGACAAACTAAGCCAGTGACAGCCCGCGCGTCGTCCGCGGAGCAGCCCCGCCGACCCGAGCAAGAGCGAACCGGTGCAAACGGAAGTCACCCATTGAGCATGCGCGGCCTGGCGGCGCACAAAGCCGAGCGCCGCTTCGTCATTGAGCAGCGCATTGATGCCGGAACCTCCGGCGATGCAGATCACGTCGAGCGGCGGGCATCGCTTGAAGTCGGTATCCGGCACAAATTTCATTCCAAACCCGGCCGTTAGAGGCCCTTTTCGCGGGGCGACAAGCAGCACCTTTGCCCCCGGGACACGGGCCAGCACCTCAAACGGTCCGGTCGCGTCCAGCTGGGTCATCCCTTCGAATATGACAATTCCGATGTTCAAGGGGTCATCAGCCTGCACTTTCAGGAGAACGCCTCAAGAGCGGCGAACGGATGAGGTGGAGCACATGGTCCCCATGCGCTTTGGCGCCAAACGCGGACAGAGGTCAAAGCGCGTGGGGACCACGCGCTCCACCTGCAGGCGTTCACGATCGATAACGCAGCACCTCGGGCAGCCGATCAATCAAACCCGTGACGGTGGCCGATGTCTGACCGGCGTGGCGCGCTAACGCGTCAGCCGCCATCCCGTGCCAGGCCGCCGCGCGGCAGGCCGCCGTCAGCGTGGGATGTCCGTGGGCATCCGCATCTGAACCGGCCGTCTCCGCCGCCGCGAGCATCGCCAATTGGCCCGCGGCCAGACCCGCCAGCACATCGCCGCTGCCGCCCCGTGCCAGGATCGGTCCGCCAAAGAAGCTGTGGAAGACGGGCAGGTGCCCGGTGGTCGCTGCCCGTTTGCCTCGTCCAGGCGCCTCGCCCGAACAAATCCGGGTAACCGGGCCCTTCAGAACGACCGTCGCGCCGGATTTCGCGCAAAATTCCCGCAGCGAAGCCTTCCCCGCAATCCGCTCGAATTCACCGGCGTGCGGCGTGAGCAGGAGCGGACCCTGCTTGGCCGAAACCGTCTCCGGCTGCAGCGCATCCCCGTCCAGCAGGACCGGCACCTGGGCCGATCCCACGATCTCCTTCACCAGCGCCAGCGTTTCCGGCGCCCGCGCCAGACCCGAGCCCATCGCGATGGCGGAGGCCCGCCTGGCCCGCTCAAACAGCAAGTGCCGCCCTTCCCACGCGAGCCCTCCGTCCGGCGTCTCCGGCCACCCCACCCACATCGCTTCCGGCGCCCGCGCCGCGAACGCCGGGACCAGCGACTCCGGCACAAACGCGGTCACGAGCCCGACGCCGCTGTGCAGCGCCGCCAGGACGTTCATCAGCACCGCTCCCGGGAAACTGAGCGAACCGCCGACAATGAACACATGCCCGTAGGTGCGCTTGTCGCCCCGGGCCGGCCGCAGCCCCCCCAGGGGCCGCAGCACGTCCACCGTGAGCACGCGGTCGGTCGCGGCGCTTTCCCGGCCTCCGTCAAAAAACCCCAGATCCAGATACCGGATACGTCCGGCGTTCGGCAGATCGACCGCCTCCGCCTTGACCGATCCGGTCGCATAGGTGAAATCCGCCCGGAACGCCGAATTTCCGCCCAGGCCGCTCGGCAGGTCCACCGCCGCGCGCACGCGCACCGGCAGCGCATTCGCCCGATCCAAAAGGCGAACGACCTCCTCCGGCAGCGGCGGCCGAAATTGGAAACCAAACACCCCATCGAGGCTGAGATCGTAGCTTGCGGCGCCGCCCCAGCCGCCGGCCCCGCTGCCGGCCACCCGAACGCGCCCCCGTTCCGCCTGCTGGAGCGCCTGCCACGCCCGCGCCGCGAGCGGCTTCAGCGAACGCTCCCCGAACGCAAAGGCGACATCCACGGTCGCCTTCGGCCAAAGGGCAAGCAGCCGGCCGGCCGCAATCAACGCGTCCCCGCCATTGTTGCCCTTGCCGACCAGCGCGAGCAGCCGCGCGCCCTCCCAGGTCGGGCCGGCCTCGAGCCCGTCGAGCGCGACCGTCCGGGCGATCGCTCCCCCCGCCGCCTGCATGGCGGCCCATTCGCGCTCGGCGTCGCCGCCGAAAAAATCCTTCTCGAACGCGCCCGCCTGCCCGCAACTCAGGATCGGCGGGTTCATTTCTGCCCCGGGGTCGTTTCCGGCAATCCCATGGTCTTTCGGAACGCCTTCATGTTCTCCTGTTCCACCTCGTGCAGCCATTGGGCGCGCTGTTCCTCGCTTTCCGTGAATTGCAGCGGCGAATTGTCCGGAATCCCATGGCTTTTGATCGCCCGGTCCAGCCGCGGAATCGTGCGGAAGAAATAGATGCCATTGGCCGCGCGCACGACCTGGTAGCAATCGGAGTATTCCTTGGTGTCGGAATCGAACAGCGCGACCTCGGTCGAATCGTCGGTCCATTCCGCGTACTGCGACCAGGCTTCGAACACATTTTCGATGATCGAAAGCCGCATCGGCGCGAGCGGTTTCGGCGCCGGCTGGACCACCGAAGGCGGAGGCGCCTCTTCCTCGGATTTTTCGCGATGCGGCGGAGGCAGCAAAATCACGAACAAGGCCCCCAGCAAAAATCCGAGGGTCGCCCAGGAAAAGGCGAGCGAGGGCTTGCCACCGATCATTTCGGAGGGAGGCGGAGGCTGTGCGGGGGGGTCTTCGTCGGAGCTCACTTATTGGCGCACGATCGCCGCCACAGCCATAGCGACCGTTTGCGTATGGGACAAGCTGACGAGCACGCGCGTCCCGCCAATCTGCGCCAGGAGGTTCCGGCCCGCCTCATCGAGCACCACCCACGGCTCCTGGCGCTCGCCGCGGGCGACCGAAGCGGTCTTCCAGCCAAAGTTTCCGCCGATGCCGGTCGTGAAGCATTTCGAGATCGCCTCCTTGGCGGCGAAGCGAGCCGCCAGATGGGGATAGGGATTGGCCTTCGCCAGGCAATAAGCGCGCTCTTCGGGCGTGAAGACCCGAGCCAGGAACCGCTCCCCCTGGCGCTCGACCACCCCCTTGACGCGTTCGACCTCGATCACGTCGCACCCCAGCCCGATGACCACCCCGCCCGGCGGAAGCTGGAAGGGCGGCGCCGTCACACGGCGCCCGCCATGCGGCGCTTCATTTCCCGCACCGCTTCCTCAATGCCGGTCGAAAGCGAACGGCTCAGGATGCTGTGCCCGATGTTCAGTTCGTGGAGGTGCGGAATGGTCCGCACCTCGGCAATGTTCACGTAATTTATTCCGTGCCCCGCGTTGACGACCAGTCCGAGCTCCGTGGCGTGGATCGCGCCCACCCGCAGCCGCTGCAGTTCCGCCGGCCGCGCGGCCCCGTAATAGGCGTTCGCGTAGGCTCCCGTGTGCAATTCGACCCACGGGGCGCCCACCTCGGACGAGGCATCGATCTGCCGTTCGTCCGGGTCGATGAAGAGGCTCGTGGCGATTCCCGCCGCCGCCATCGCCGCGACGCAATCGCGCACCCGATCGCGCGCGCCCACCACGTCGAGGCCGCCTTCCGTGGTGACCTCGGTTCGACTCTCGGGAACCAGACAGACCGAGTCAGGCTTCACCTTGAGGGCCAGGGCGACCATCGCCGGAACCACGGCCATCTCCAGATTGAGCCGCGTCGCGATGGTCTCGCGCAGGCGCCAGACGTCGCGCTCCTGAATGTGCCGGCGGTCCTCCCGCAGATGCACGGTGACGCCGTCGGCGCCGGCACGTTCGGCGAGCAGCGAAAGCGTCACGGGATCCGGCTCGACCGCGCCACCCGCGGCTTGCCCCGCCTCACGGTAACGCGCCTGTCGAAGCGTCGCCGCGTGGTCGATATTGATCCCGAGCAGGATCATTGCCGCTGGGCGATGGGCAGGTAGTCGCGCTTGACCGGCCCGACGTAAAGCTGCCGCGGGCGATAGATGCGGCCCTTGGGGCTCGCGGCCACCTCGCGCCAGTTGGCAATCCAGCCGGGCGTCCGGCCGATGGCGAAAATCACCGTGAACATGTTCACGGGAATCCCCAGGGCCCTCATGATGATGCCGCTGTAGAAATCGACGTTCGGGTACAGCTTGCGCGAAATGAAGTAATCGTCCTTGAGCGCGGTCTCCTCGAGCTTCTTGGCGATCGCCAGCAGCGGATCGTCGACGCCCAATTTCTTGAGGACCTCCTCGCTGGCCTTGCCGATGATCTTCGCGCGGGGATCGAAATTGCGGTAAACGGCGTGCCCGAAGCCCATCAGGCGATGGCTCTTGTCGCCCGACTTGGCCGCCTGGATGAAACGGGTGCCGTCGTCGCCCTCGTCGTGGATCGCCTGCAGCATGTTCATCACGGCGACATTGGCGCCCCCATGCAACGGACCGGACAGGGCGCACACACCCGCCGAGAGCGAAGCGAACAGGTTGGCCGCGCTCGATCCGACCATCCGCACGGTGGAGGTCGAACAGTTCTGCTCATGATCCGCGTGGAGGAGGAGCAGCAGGTTGAGCGCCCGCGCGACTTCGGGCACCGCCGTATAATCCTGATACGGCTCCGAAAACATCATATGCAGGAAGTTGTCGCAGAACGGCAGCTCCTGTTTCGGGAAGATGTACGGCAGACCCTTTTGGTAGCGATAGATCATCGCCCCGATCGTGCGGATCTTTGAAATGGCCATGGCCGCCGCCAGGTCGAAGCTGGCCAAGTCCTTGGCAAAATCGTTCGTGGCCAGGTGCGCGTAATGGGCCGCCAGCGAAGCGACGATCGAGGACAGCATCGCCATCGGCGGAGCGTCCTTGGGAAAGCCCTCGAAAATGCGCTGCATTTGGGTTTCGATCGCCGCGTTCTGCCGCAGACGCATCCCGAACTCCCTGCGCTTGGCCGCGTTCGGCAGCTCGCCATAGATGATCAGGTAGGCCGTCTCGACGAAGTCGCTATGCTCGGCGAGCTGCTCGATCGGGTAGCCCCGGTGGCGGAGCACACCGTTTTCACCATCCAAGTAGGTGACGGAACTCTCGCAGGAAGCGGTGTTTCCATAACCCTGATCGAAGCAGATGTAGCCGGCTTCCGCGCGCAGCTTGCGCGTGTCGACGGCTTTTTCGCCCTCCGATCCAATCATCGCGGGGAGCGGGAACTCCTTTTCGTCGATCTTGAGGGCAACCGTATGGGTCATGGAGAAAGCGAAGCTAAAACCGTTCCGTATGCAAAGAAATCTCCGCGCTTAAGCCGCTTGGTGGGCGATAGAAGCAAAGTTTCGATAGATCTGTAGACCTTTCGCTTGGCTCTTTTCCGGGTGGAACTGCGTGGCGAAGGCCCGTCCGCGACTGATGGCGGCGGCAAAAGGTCCGCCATAATCGCACTCCGCCAACACCAAAGAAGGGTCCTCGGGCCGGCAGTAGAAGCTGTGCACAAAATAGACGGACTCGCCGTCTGCCGCGAGATGCGCGGCGAGCGGGGACGAAGGATCGCGGAACCGAAGCGTGTTCCAGCCCATGTGCGGCACCTTGTAACCCGCCGGCAGGCGGAACCGCACGACCTGGCCCGGAAACACCCCCAGGCCTTTCACGTCGCCCTCCTCCGATCGATCGAACAGCGCCTGCATGCCGAGGCAGACGCCAAGGAAAGGTCGGTCGGCGGCGATCCATTCGCGGACCGAAGCGTCGAGCCCCGTGCGCCGAAGCGAAGCCACGCAATCGCGGAGGGCTCCGACTCCCGGCAGGACCAAACCGGCGGCCTTGGCGTCGCGAAGCTGTTCGGGCGACTCGACCACCGATGGCGCCGCGCCCGCCGCCTCGAGCGCCTTGGTGACGCTGCGCAGGTTGCAGATGCCGGTGTCAATCACCGCGATCCGGGGATGAATCAAAGGGTGCCCTTGGTGGACGGCAGCTTGCCTTCCGTCCGCGGATCGACCGAGGTCGCAAGGTCGAGCGCCCGCGCTAGGCCCTTGAAGATCGCTTCCGCGACATGATGGGGATCCTCGCCGTAGATCAGCGCGACGTGCAGGTTCGCGCCCAGGGCGTTGCTGAACGCCCGGCAAAACTCCTTCACCAGCACCAGATTGAAATCCCGCACGAACATCGTGGGCGCGTCGGCCGAGTACACGAGGTGCGGGCGGCCGCCGAGGTCGACGACGACGCGCACCAGCGACTCGTCCATCGGGAGATAGAAGAATCCGTACCGGCGGATGCCGAGCTTTTCGCCGAGCGCCTGGCGTATCGCGCCGCCCAATACGAGTCCGACATCCTCGACCGTGTGATGGTAATCGACGGCCACGTCGCCCTTCGCCTTCACGGCCAGATCGAACAGGCCATGCTTCGCGAACAAGGTCAGCATATGATCGAAAAACGGCACGCCCGTGTCGATCTTCCCTTCCCCGCTTCCGTCGAGGTCGATCGACAATTCAATGTCGGTCTCCGCGGTTTTCCGCGAGACTTGGGCTAGCCGGCGTTGGGGGTCTCTTGCCATGCGTCGAGGGCTCCGTTCAGACGATGCATTTCGTCGTCCGCGCCCACAGTGACCCGCAGGAACGAGGCGGTCAAGGCATGGCTCGGGAAGTACCGCACGAGGATCTTCCGCGCATAGAGGTATTCGTAGGCCCGTTTCGCGACCGACGGCCCGGTTTCTCCCTGGGGCCCCCTGGGCTCCGTGAAGAGGAAATTGGTTTGCGACGGATACGTGGACCAGCCGCGCCGCTCGGTCCAGAGGCGGAGGCTGGCATCGCGGGTGGCCTGGATCCGAGCCACGATCTGTTGGTTATAGGCGCCGTCCTGCAGGGCCGCCGCCGCGGCCGCCTGAGACAGCCGGCTCACGTTGTAGCTGTCGCGCACCCGGTCCAGCCAGCCGACAATCTCCGGATTCGCCAGGGCATAGCCGACCCGGATTCCCGCCAGGGCATACGCCTTGGAGAGCGTTCGCACCACGACCAGATTGCGATGCCGCGCCAGCAGGGCGATCGCGGACTCGCCGGCAAACGGACCGTAGGCTTCGTCCACGACGAGCAGACCGCGATAGCGCGCGAGCACGGCCTCGATCTCCGCATTGGAGTAGCCGACGCCCGTGGGCGCGTTGGGCGAGGTCAGGAAAAAAATCGCCGCCCCGGACGCATTGATGCGCTCCACCGGCAGGCGAAACGAACGGTCGTACTCGATCGCGTCGGACCGCCCTCCCTGCATGCCGATCAAAACCGGATACAGGGAGTAGCTCGGCACGAGGTAGCCCGCGCTCCGATCGCCGCCGCAGCAGCAGCGGACCAGCAGGTTCAGGAGGTCGTCGGAGCCGTTGCCGATGCAGACCGATTCGGGCGCCACGGCGTGCAGGGCCGCCACCACCGCCCGCAAGGGCGTCGACGCCGGATTGGGATACAGCCGCAGGGAGGCGCCGCCCTCGCCCACCTCGGCCCGGATGGCCGCCGCCACTGCGGGGCTCGGTGGATACGGGCATTCGTTCGTGTTCAGCTTGGTCCAACCCGGCTCCGACGGCTGGAGCCCGGGCGTATAGGCGTGCAGCGCCTCCACATGCGGCAACGCGGTGGCCATGAAAATTATTCGAAGCGGAGCGCCGCCGAGCGCCCATGCGCGTCCAATTGCTCCAGGCGGGCGAACGCCGCCACGGTCGGCAGGGCGGCGCGCAGCGCCGCCTCCGAATATTCCACGAGGCTCGTGCGCCGCTGAAAGTCCGCCACGCGCAGGCCGCTGGAAAAGCGGGCGGCGCGCGCGGTGGGCAGCACGTGGCTCGGCCCGGCGGCAAAATCGCCCAGCACGGTCGGACTGGCATTCCCGATGAAAACCGCGCCGGCCGTGGTGATTTCCCGGGTGAGCCGGCGCGCCGCCGCGCGTCCGACCATGAGCTGCAAATGTTCCGGCGCGGCGTAATTGGCCACCGCGGCGGCCTCCTCCAGCGATCCCGCCTCGGCAATGAAGAACCCCTCGTCGAGCACCCGGACGATCTTGGACGAACGCCCGCTGATCTTCACCTGCCGCGCGACTTCAGCGAGAATCGCCTCGGTCAGGCCCTTCTTTTTGGGCTCCAGGACCACCAGGAAAATTTTCTCCCGTCCGCTGCCGTGTTCCGCCTGCGCCAAAAGGTCCGCCGCGGCATAGGCCGGATCCGCCTTCGAATCGGCCACGATCATGACTTCGCTCGGACCGGGCAGCGAATCCACTCCGACCGTTCCGAACACCTGGCGCTTGGCCTCGCACACATACGCGTTGCCGGGGCCAAAGATCTTGTCGACCGCCGGAATCGTCGACGTGCCGTAGGCCATCGCCCCGACCGCCGGCACGCCGCCGACGCGATAGACTTCATCCACGCCCGCCACCGCCAGCGCGGCCAGGATGCCGGCCGCCACCGCGCCGTCGCCTTTGGCCGGCGTAAACGCGGCGATCTGCGGGCAGCCCGCGATTTTCGCCAGCGTCGCCGTCATCAGGACGGTCGAAACCAGCGGCACCTCGCCGCCGGGAATGTACAGGCCGACCCGGCGGATCGGATCGAATTTTTCACCCACGCGGCCGCCGTGGCGATTGCGCGCGGACCAATTCTTCGAGCGGCCCCGTCCATTGAATTCGCGGATGCTGGCATGGGCGCTCCGCAGCGCGGCCCGGTCCGCCGGGGACAGCCTGCCCATCGCCGCCTTGATTTCCTCCGGCGCCACCCGGAAGGCGTCCGGTCCAAAGCGGGCGCCGTCGAACTTGGCGGCGTAGTTCGCCACCGCGCGGTCGCCGCGCGCCTTGACGTCCGCCAGAATGCCCGCGACTGCCTGCGCGATCGAGGCCGGTGCCGCCGCCTCGCGGCAGAATTCCGCCAGCGCCTCCCCGAAGCCCGGGTCGGCCACGCGCGCCCGGGTCGTCACGGCGCCTTGGTCCGAAGCGGCGGATCGATCGGAAGCGCCGGCAGGGGCGTTTCGAAGAGGCTCTCCGGAAACGTTTCGTTCAAGGTGACGGTCTTGAATTCCAAGACGGTCTTCTGCGACTTCCCGCCCGATTGCTCGTTGATCGTCACGCTCTGGGCGAAGCGCACTCCGTCGACAAACTGCGACCCCGATTCCCGCATTTGCGCGCCGGCGCTGGTGACCGTGCACACCACCCGGCCGGTCGACAATTCAATGTACCGGTCGTAACCGATGGTTGCGCTGTGGACCAGGCGCACGCGCTCGCAGTGCACGCCGTCCATGTCGACGGGTCCGAGATCCTGCACCGATCCGCCGAATTCGGTGATGTCGCGGTAATAATAAAGATTCTCCCACGTGTCGGCCCGCAGCAAACGGACGTCGGCGGGACCGAGAATGGTCAGGGACTGCGGCAGCTTGGAATCGAATTTCGCCGGATCGTGGGGTCCGCGATCCTGCTCCAGCTGCCACCCGTTGTAGTCGTCCAACCCCTTCCGCACGATGGCATCCGGCTCAATGGTCGTGATGCACTCCTGCATGGGCCTTTGAAAAACGATGTCGATCTGGCCGACGCGCTTGGAGCCCGCGTCGCCCACGATTTCGGTGGTGATCGTGCCCGCCAGGTGCACGGAATTGACCTTGGACAACGCCTCCTCGCCTCCCTCGTATTGACGGGACTTGATGATGATCGAAGGCGTTTCAGCCGCCGCGGAACATACCGCAGCCGCGAGCCACCAGCAGCAGAGGATTCGTTTCATACCCAGCGAAAGAGACTAAACCGGCCCGGGAAGGTTGCGACTTTATTCCCACTCGATCGTCGCCGGAGGCTTGGAACTCACGTCCAAAACCACCCGCGACACCCCTCGGACTTCGTTGGTGATCCGGCTCGAAATTCGCTGCAGCAAATCATAAGGCAGACGCGTCCAATCGGCGGTCATGGCGTCGATGCTTTCCACGATCCGCAGGGCGATCACATAGGCATAGTTCCGCTCGTCCCCCACCACTCCGACGGAGCGAACCGGCAGGAATACGCAGAACGATTGCCAGACCTTCCAATACCATTCGCTGGCCAGCATCTCGTCCTGCAGGATCGCGTCGGCGCGGCGCAGGATCTCCAGCTTGTCGGGACCGATCTCGCCCAGGACGCGCACTCCCAGGCCCGGGCCGGGGAACGGCTGCCGCCACACCACCTCGCGGGGCAGGCCCAGCGCGGAACCCACCTTGCGGACCTCGTCCTTGAACAATTCCCGCAGAGGTTCCAGGAGCCGCAGCTTCATGCGTTCCGGCAAGCCGCCCACGTTGTGGTGCGATTTGATCAGCGCCGCCGGATTGTTGCCGATGGCCACGCTCTCGATGACGTCCGGATAAAGCGTCCCTTGGGCCAGGAAGTCGGCGTGCCCGATGGTGCGCAGCGACTTTTCGAAGACCGTCACGAACGTCCGGCCGATGATCTTGCGCTTCTCTTCCGGGTCCGTGACGCCCTTGAGGCGCCGGAGGAAAAGCTTCGCCGCATCCACCACGCGAACGT
Source organism: Opitutaceae bacterium (assembly GCA_036502225.1). Classification (GTDB taxonomy): domain Bacteria; phylum Verrucomicrobiota; class Verrucomicrobiia; order Opitutales; family Opitutaceae; genus Palsa-1447. The sequence goes on along the minus strand of DASXYY010000016.1, from coordinate 29,310 downwards.
CGATGCGAAAATGCCGCCGATAGAGCGATTCGACCGCCTCGCGCTCACCCTGGCGCAAAAGACCGTTGTCGACGAAAACACAGGTGAGCTGCTTGCCGATCGCCCGGTGAATCAGCGCGGCGGCCACCGACGAGTCGACGCCGCCGGACAGCCCGAGGATGACCCGCCTTTTCCCGACGGTGGCCCGGATGTCGGCGATGGCATGCGCGATGTAGTCCTTGGTGGTCCAGTCGCCCGCGGCGCCGCAAACGCCGATCAGAAAATTGCGGACGATGTCCACGCCCCGCTCGGTGTGGAACACCTCCGGGTGAAACTGAATGCCGAAGATCCGGCGCCGGCGGTCCTCGATCGCCGCATACGGCGAATTTTCGGTCGTGCCGATGGCGGCGAAGCCCGGGGGCAACGCCGTCAGCTTGTCGCCGTGGGAATTCCAGACGCGGATCGAGCGCGGCAATCCGGCCAACAGCTTGCCGGGTTTGGTCACCTTCAGGTTGCCGTGTCCGTATTCGCGGTGGTCGCTCTTGGCGACCCTGCCGCCGAGCAGATGGCCCATCAGCTGGATGCCATAGCAGATGCCGAGGACCGGGACGCCCAGCTCGAAGATGGCCGGATCGGGAATCGGCGCCGATTTGGAGAAGACGGAGCTGGGCCCGCCGGACAGGATGACGCCGATCACGCCGTCCGCTTTGAGGTCCTGAGCCGGGGTCGCGTAATGATAGATCTTCGAGAAGACCGAGCATTCACGCACCCGCCGGGCAATCACTTGCGTGTATTGCGATCCGAAGTCGAGTACGGCAATCGTCTGAGCCATATTACGTCACAGCCGAAGAGCGGGGGCCAAGCAAGAGGATTTCTAAGACCCTCGCGCGCATGCTGGCGCTAGCGCGGGTGGAGCGCGTGGTCCCCACGCGCTTTTTCCGCTTTCGACGTCAAACAGCGCGTGGGGACCACGCGCTCCTCCTTAGGATAAGGCTGACCCTGCTATAATCGCGCAATGCGCACTCTCAGCATTGACACGTCCCGCAAAATGCAAATAGTTGACCGCATGTCAGCAGGTTGGAGGCCGCTGATGCTCGTGATGTTGGCCGCTGGAGCGGTGGCCGCAGGGCCTGCCTGTCGCGGTTTGGAAGTGGTTTCCCTTTCGGATTGGCGCGACGCTGTGCAGAGCCATTTCAAGTTTGTGCCCCAGCTCGTGCGCGCGGCTGAACCCGCCCTCCCGCCGTCCTTTCCGATTCTGACTCCCGGAGCGTCGCCCGACACGGTCGAAATGGCCCCCGTCGAGGTGCGCGCCAAGCCGATCTTTGGCGAACTCACGACCGCCTTCATCCAGCAGGATACGGATGCCAAGAACGCCGAGATTCACCGCAAGCTGGGCATCGGCTTCAAGGGCGTCCACGCCGGGCCGATTCAGGTCGGCTTTGTGACCGTGTTCTACGTGCCGGTGCTGTTTTTGGGTGGAATGAGCTGGTAGGCCTAGGCCGCGTCCGACTCCGGGAGCACTTCGATGCTCGTGACGGTCGGCAGATTCACCCATTCCGTGCCGCCGCCTTCCCGTTCGACAATCGCGACGGGCTCGTGATGCAAGATGAAGATATAATCGGGATGGGGCACCTCGATATTTCGCCCATCAGCCAAATGCAGACGAAACGGGCGAAACGGCGCCTGCCGGACAAGCTGACGAAGATCGTCGGTCATCATTGGGCAATAATAACAAGCGCTCCCAACTGAACAATCAAGGGCGAGTGAAATGGCCCCGGAGGCGGATGTCGGCCGAGGATGAGCCCACCCAGACCTCGAACTCACCGGAGTCCGCCACCCAATCGCCACGGCCAGGATCGTAATAAGACAAATCCGGCCGGCCCAGAGTCAGCGTGACGGTCCGGCTCTCGCCCGGCGCCAGTTCCACCCGCTGAAAGCCCTTCAATTCCTTGAGCGGGCGGTCGATTGCCGGGTGTTCCTCGTGGACATAGAGCTGGGGCACTTCGGCTCCGGCGACGGCGCCCGTGTTGCGCACGGAGAACGACACCGCGGCGCCGTCACCCGCGGGAGCGACCGAGAGGCCGCTGTATTCGAAACTCGTGTACGACTGCCCGTATCCGAACGGAAATTGCGGCACCGTGCCGCGCCGGTCGAAGCCGCGGTACCCGACATAGATCCCCTCCGCGTAGGTCACGTGCAAGTGGGCGCCGGGATAGTTCCCGTACGCCGTGCTGTCCTCGTAGCGCCGAGGCCAGGTGACGGGCAGCTTGCCGGACGGGTTGATCCGGCCAAACAAAGCCTCCGCCACGGCCGTCCCTCCCGACTGCCCGCTGAACCACGAGCATAATACCCCCGGCACGGAGTCGATCCACGGGCTGGCCGTCACCGGCGAGCCTGCGATCACCACCACCACCGTGTGCGGATTCGCCGCCGCCACTGCCGCGATCAGCGCCGCCTGGCCCTCCGGCAGATCCATCGTGGGCCGGTCGAAGCCTTCCGACTCCTGCACGTTCGAATCGCCCACCACCACCACCGCCGCGTCGCATTGCGCGGCCAGCGTGGCCGCGTCCTTGCGCAGATCGAGGAGCTGGCCTTCGGACGGCGTGGGGGACCCCTTCCCGCCTTCCATCGGCGTTCCCAAGGCATACATCACCTGGACCTCCCGCCCTGCTGCGTCACGAATGCCCTGGAGCACCGAAATCGCACGTTTGGGCTGCACGAAGGAGCTTCCGCCGCCACCCGTGCGCGCGACCGACGCGCTGGGCCCGATCACGGCGACCGTGTGCATGGCCGAGGCCCGCAGCGGCAGAATCGCGCCGGAATTCTTGAGCAGGATGACCCCCTCTTCCGCCCCTTGCTTCGCCGCCTCCTGTTCGGACGGAGTGTCCACCAGCATTCCGCCCACATGCGGATGATCGAAGAGGCCAGCGGTGAATAGAACGCGCAAAATCCGCCGGACACTGTCGTCGACACGCGCCTGCGTGACCTGCCCGGAATTGACCGCCGCCATGACCTCCTCCTTTTCCAGCCACCCACCGCTGTTGCCCGCCTCTTTCGTGGAGGGGATGCCGAACCAGTAATGGAACGCGGCTCCGCCCGGCATCTCCAGGTTCATTCCCGCCACGATCGGACCCGGCGTGCTGTAGGTGCTGCCCCAGTCGGAAACCACCAGCCCCTTGAAGCCCCATTTGTCCTGCAGCGTGTCGCGAAGCAGCGCGGGGTTTTCCGAACACCACTCGCCGTTGACTTTATTGTAGGCCGACATGACCGCCCAGGCGCCGCCCTCGGTCACCGCGGCCTTGAAGGCGGGGAAATAGATCTCGTTCAAGGTGCGCGCGTCGATCTTCTCGTCGATCCGATGCCGCTCGAATTCCTCGTTGTTGGCCGCGAAATGCTTCACGGCGGGAATCACGCCCTCAGCCTGCACGCCCTTGACCCACGCCACGGCCAGGCGGGCCGCCAGATAAGGATCCTCGCCGAAGCCTTCAAAATTTCTTCCCCACAGAGGCCCCCGATTGATGTTCACGGTGGGACCCAGAATCATGTCGCGGCCAAACGCCTTGGTCTCCTGCCCCACCGCGTGCGCCACGCGGCCGGCCAAGTCGACATCCCACGTCGAAGCGAGGGCGATGCCGGAGGGGAACGCGGTCGTCAGCACCGGCGCCTTGAGCGTCACCGCCGACGGCCCCGTCCAATTCCTCACGCCAAGCGGCCCGTCCGACATCTTGATGGACGGTATCCCCAGCCGCGGGATGGCGCGGCTCTCCATCCATCCCTGCCCCGCCAGCATGCTGTCGCGCTCCTCGACGGTCATGCGCGCGAGCAGATCGTTGACACGCTCCTCCACCGGGCGGCTCGGGTCCTGGTAAGGCGCCGGGGTGCCGAAGCACGAAAGCGTGAGGGGCAGGCTGGCCAGGGCAAACGCGATGCGAATCTTCATGGGGAATGAAATCTACCTGAACATTTCACGATGCGGTGAGCAAGCTGTAGCCGGGGGCTTATCCAGAGGTGGAGCGCGTGCTCCCCACGCGCTTCGGCGTCAAACGCGGATAGACGTTTAAGCGCATGGGGACCATGCGCTCCACCTACCGACATGCATATCAACTCCCCGGCCCCGACGAAAGTTCAACCAAGGCCAAGCCGTGAACCGGCAGCGTCAGGGTGAGGGCGTCGTTCTGCAATGGAACCAGCGTCGGCTCCGGCAGCCGCGCCGCCGCCTTGAGCGCCTTGACCTGCGCGAAGCTGGGGTACGGCGGAGCGCCCATCTTTTCCCACGCGCCGAGGGCGGAACCGCGATCCGCGTCAAGGTACTGCACGCGGGCCGAACGCGCTCCCTTCCAGCCGGAGAAATCGATCTCGAAGTTCTGCGCCGACGTCGTGGCAAAGGCGGTGGCCTGCGGCGGCGCGTAATTCCAGACCGCGAGGGCGAGCGAACCGTCCGTCCGCCGCGTCGCCAGCACCCACGGCGCCGGGGCGGGAATCCGTTCGGCGCCGAGGCGGTGAAACATCGCGAAGGCGTTGAATGAGGCCTTGGGGATATGGCCCTCGGCGATCAATCCATAGCCGCCGTAAAACGGCCGCGTCGTCACGCCCTGCTCGTCGAACACGTCCGAGAAATCCCAATACGACATCATCGTCGCAAACCCGTCGCATTGGCGGATCGTGTCGGCGAGCCACGGACCCATGAAGGCCGAATCGGTCACGGCCGGGTCGTTGCTGGCTGACGCGTTGAATTCGCTCCAGATGATCGGCAGGTGGGGGAGCGGCGATTGGCCGACCTCCCGGTAGACCTTTTTGACCGCGAGGCTGACCATATCCTCCATGTTTCCCACCGGCGCATTCGGACCGAGAACGAACTGCGGATCGTTGCCGTAAACGTGGGTCGAGACGAAATCGACCGGGACCTTGCCGTCGTAGCAATGCTTGATGAATTCCGGGATCCACGCCGCCTGAGCGGTCGCCGGGCCCCCGACGCGGATCGAGGGCGACACGGATTTGATGGCCTTGGCCGCGGCGTCATAAAGCTGGAAATACGTGCTTTGCGCCGGGCGGCCCGTCCAGAAATCCAGGTTCGGCTCATTCCACACCTCAAAGTACCATTGGTTCACCTCGGGCAGGCCGTAGCGATCGACCATGTGCTGGGTGAACACCCGCACCAGTTCGCCCCACTGCTCGTAGCTGCGCGGCGGATCGGGCAGCGGCTTGTACCAAAAGGCATGCTGGGCCGACGAAGCCGCCAGCGCACTCGGCATGAAGCTCAGCTCGACGTAGGGCCGCACCCCGTTGTCGAGGAGGCCATCGTAAATCTCATCGACCCAGGAGAAGTTGTACGTGATGGCGCCCTTGGGACCGGCGCGCACCAAGCCGACGTCGTCGTCGAGAATATCGTGAAAGCGCAGATATTGCACCCCCGTGGCCGCCTTGACCGTCCGCACGTCCGCGCGATAGCTGTCGCGCAGCGACAGGATCGCTCGGCCCGAACCGAACATCTGCTCCCAAAAGTGGGGGAACGGGGCGCCCTTGGCCGCCGTGTGAATCACGACGGTTTGAGCCGGTTTCGCCGCGGCGTTCGCCGCGAGCGGCGCCGCCAGGGGGGCGGCTTTGGCGGGGGCCGCCGAACTCGGCGCCGGCAAGGCCTGGTCGGCCTGCACGGTCGCGGTCGTCGCGCCCGGGCCGACCAGCGGGCCCACGGGAATCGGCGCGCTCACTTGAGCGCCCGCCCCTCCCGTCAGGCCGATTGCCGTCAAAAGACAAAGTGATGAGCGACGCCAGGATACCATCGGTTTCACCCTTACTAAAACCGCAACCGCGCGTTCCGGTGCCCGCAGGCGGGACAGTCCGACACATCGGCACTCCCCCGCGACGCATAGAGCCGCCCGCAACGCCCGCAATGGAAGCTGATCTTGCGTTTTTCACGCTCGAAACGGCGATTGTCGCGGCGGTCGTACCAGCGCCACAAACCAAGGAACCCCAGGCCGACGATGAGGCAGTAAACGGTGACGGAAGCGTTCAGCGCGCCCATGGAAAGTGGAAGCGGCGGCCCGCCGCTTCAAAGTTGTGAGAAAGCGGCGGGCCGCCGCTTCCACCTGACGCCGATTCCGTTCGTCTCATATCGCCAAGCTCTCCTTCAGAAAGGACAGCCCAAACCTCCAGCGGTCCTCGGGCTTTGAGAGATCGAGGAGTTTGTTCCGCAGCTTGCCGTACGCTTCAGAAAGGCTGTCAGTGTCCTGCGCCGTCTGATCGATGTTGCCCGGAGCACCGCCGAGCCGAGCCAGGTGAAGAAAAATCGTCCCGCAAAAGCCGGCGACCACGCGGCGATGGTAACGAAATCGCTCGGGCAGAGAGGCCACGGGCTTCCGCTCATAAGCGGAAAGCAGCGCCAGGCACTGTTCATCGCTCATCCGCAGGAAAAGCGACACCGCCGCCACATCGTAGAACGGTTCGTTGGGTCGCGCCTGATCCCAGTCGAGCAGCATCAGCCTTCCGTTCGCGAAAATGAGATTGCTCGGATTCAGATCGTTGTGGCAGAGCGTGAGCGGCCGATCCGGCGGCGGTAGGCGGGAGGACTTGATCCGTTCAAAGACCTCTTCGGCAAACTTGGGCACGCCTCCATTGCCCTGCAGTCCCTTGAGAACATACCCCATCGCCACCGGAGCGTCCTTGGGCGTCCATCCCGGCTGCAGGGGAATTGCATGGATCGTGCGAAGCGTTCCGGCCAAATCCTCAAACGCCTTGGGTGCCGTCGCCGGATTGAAGTAGGTCGGCAGAAAACTATCGCCTTCGATGAAGGTCATCACGACCGACTTGGTCGTTTCGTTCGCGTGCACCACCTCGGGTCCAACGCCCGCCTTGCCCGCCGCGGTCAGCACCTGGGTCATCCGCCGCCAGTCCTCGGGGGCTTCGTCATCGCGCGCAACCTTGAGCACGTACGATCGTCCATTGGCAAAAACGCGATAAACGCCCGCCCCCGACATGCCCTGATTCACGCGCTCAATGCGCATCTCCGCCCCGAGCAGCGCGTCGGGGAGGCAGGCTAGCAGTCGCTCATCCATGCCGGGCTCCCAAATGGCTCATTTCAGCAGCTTCAAAATCGCCACCATTGCCGCCGCCTGACCCACCCAAAAAATGAACATCCAGCGGATCATTTCGCTCTTGGCGCCCGCCATTTCGGCCCGCAATTCCCCTCTCAAATCCGCCAGGTCAGCCTTGGTTGCAAACACCGCGGCCAGCTCCGATTTCAAATCGTGCCGGAGGTCGGCGTCGGCCTGTTGGATCGCGTGAGTCACCGTGCGTGCCTGGGATTCGGGCAAGTGAACTTTGAGGACTTCGAAGACTTTGGGGGAATCTAACATGGTCGGCGATAGTAGCAAGCGATCGCCGGGTGGAGCGCATGGTCCCCATGCGCTTTGGCGTCGGCCGACCTGCATCACCGCTCAGCGCGTCGGGACGACGCGCTCCACCCTCAACAAAAAGGCGCCGATCGCTCGGCGCCTTGAAAGTAAACGGGAATTGGCCCAGCAGCTTACTGCGCCTTGCCCTCTTCGGCCGCGGGGGCCGGAGCGGCTTCGGCGCCAGCGGCCGCAGCGGCTTCCGCCGCCGGCGTCGCCTTGGCCTTGCCACCCTTGGACTTCTTGGCTCCGCCACGCTTGCCCTTGCTCTTCTTGTACCCCGGGTCGTCGGCGCGGACGAATTCGATCAGCGCGAGCTCGGCCGCGTCGCTGATGCGCTGCGGTCCCAGCTTGTAAATGCGGGTGTAACCGCCGTGGCGCGCCTCGAAGTCCTTGTACTTCTCGTTGAAGAGCAGCGTGACTGCGTCCTCATCGCGCACGTCGCGCAGCGCGAGACGGCGCAGGTGCAGCGCGTCGGGCTTGGCCTTGGCGCCGGCGGCGCGCTTCGCCTTGGTGATCACCTTTTCGATGAACGGGCGGAGCGCCTTGGCCTTGGTCAAGGTGGTCTGGATGCGCCCGTGGGTGATCAGCGCCGCCGCGAGGTGCGATAGCATCGCCTCGCGGTGTTCGCGGGTCACGCCCAGGGAGGCGCGGTGTTTGTTGTGACGCATGACTTAAGCTTCCTTCTTGGTGTCGAGCAGACGCTCGTCGAACTTCATGCCGAGCGAAAGACCCAGCGCTTCGAGCTTCTCCTTGATTTCGTTGAGCGACTTCTTTCCGAAGTTGCGGTACTTCAGCATCTCCTGCTCGGTCTTCATGGCGAGTTCGCCGACCGTGGTGATGTTGGCGTTGTTGAGGCAGTTGGCGGCGCGGACCGAGAGCTCGATCTCGTTGACCGACATGTTCAGCAGCTTGCGCAGCTTGTTCTGCTCCTCGCTGACTTCGCTCTGCTGGCTCTCGAATTCGAACTGCTCCTCGCTGACGCGATCGAACACGTCGAGGTGGTGCTTCAGAATCGAGGACGCCTGCTTGAGGGAGTCGTCCGGGGTGATGCGGCCGTCCGTCCAGATTTCCAGGATCAGCTTGTCATAGTCGGTGATCTGGCCGACGCGGGTGTTTTCCACCGCGTACTTGACCAGGCGGACCGGCGAGAACAGCGAATCGATCGGGATCACGCCGATGGCTTGATCTTCCTTCTTGTTCTGTTCACCCGGGTAGTAGCCGCGGCCCGTCTTGACCTCGATCTCCGCCTCGAACGCGCGCTTGGCGTCGAGGGTGCAAATGACTTGGTCGGGATTGACGATTTCGATGCCGGACTCGACCTGGATGTCGGCCGCGGTCACGGGGCCCTGCTTGTTGGCCTTGATAAGGAGCGTCAGCGCGTCGCGCTTCTGGGAGACGATCAGAACCTTCTTCAGGTTCAGCACGATATCGGTGACATCTTCGACGACCCCCTCGATGCTCTGGAATTCGTGGTTCACGCCGTCGATCTTGACCGACGAGATCGCCGCGCCCTCGATCGAGCTCAGGAGAACCCGCCGCAGGGAATTGCCGACCGTGTGGCCGTAGCCGGCTTCGAAAGGTTCGGCGATGAATTTGGCGTAGGTGGGCGTGGCGCCCTCCTCAACCTTGGTGAGCTTGTTGGGAAGTTCGAACTTACCGAGGCGTTTCGACATGGTGGTGTGAGAAGTTGCGGTGCTGGACACTTAGAACCGGCTGTAAAATTCGACGATGAGCTGCTCGTTGATGTTCTGGTCCATCTCGTCGCGCGTGGGCAGGCGGACGACCGTGGCCTTGAAGTTCTCGCCGTCGAGCGAGAGCCAGCCGGGAACATTGCGGATGCGGTTGTCTTCCAGATTGCGCGTGGCCATCTGGCGGGAGGCGGGCGTGTTCTTGATGTCGACCACGTCGCCCGGGCGGACGTTGTAGCTCGCGATGTCGACCTTGTGGCCGTTCACGCGCACATGGCCGTGATTCACGAACTGGCGGGCCGCAGCCCGCGTCTTGGCGAGACCGAGGAGATAGACGACGCTGTCGAGGCGGGTCTCGAGGAGCTGCAGGAAGCGCTCGCCCGTGACGCCGCGCTCCCGCTTGGCGATCTCGAACATGCGCCGAAACTGGCGCTCGAGCAGGCCATAGGTGTAGCGAAGCTTTTGCTTCTCATTCAGGCCGACGGCGTATTCCGAATACTTGCGGCGGGACTTCGGGCCGTGCTGGCCCGGGGGATAGTTGCGGCGCTCCAGGGCCTTGCCGGAGCCGAGAATAAGCGTGCCAAAGCGGCGGCTGATGCGGGTGTCTGGTCCGATGTAACGAGCCATTGTAAGGGATCCTTTTGAAGGTTTGCGATTACACGCGGCGGCGCTTGCGCGGGCGGCAGCCGTTGTGCGGGATCGGGGTCACGTCGACGATCGAGGTGACTTCCAAGCCGATGGCCTGGAGGGCGCGGATGGCGCTGTCGCGGCCGAGGCCGGGACCGGAGACGCGGATGACCACATCCTTGAGGCCGTGGGACATCGCATTGCGGGCGGCGTCCTGCGCGATGACCTGCGCGGCGTAGGCGGTCGACTTGCGCGAACCGCGGAAATTGCATTTGCCGGCCGACGACCACGCGATCACCTGGCCCTTAAGGTCGGTGATCGAGACGATCGTGTTGTTGAACGAGGCGAGCACATTGACGACACCGGAGGTGACATTCTTGGAACCCTTGGCCTTGCGGACCTTGATCGTGCCCAGCTCCTCCTTGAGGAGATCTTCGGCGGTCGGCTGCTTGGCGACGCCGCCAACCATTTCAACCGGCTTCGCGGACTCCGCCGGAGCGGCGGGAGCATCGGCCGCGGGAGCGGCGCCATCGGCGGCGGGCTTGGGCGCGCGCGGCTTCTTTTCGGCAGGAGCGGCACCCGCTTCGGCAGCGGGGGCGGCGGCGCGGGGCGCCTTCTTCTTTTCAGCTTTTTCTTCGGCCATGGCTTTAAATTATTCTTTGGCTTTGGTGACGCCCACGGTCTTGCGGGGTCCCTTGCGGGTGCGGGCGTTGGTGCTGGTGCGCTGGCCGCGGACGGGCAGGCTGCGGCGATGACGGATGCCCCGGTAGCAATTGATCGCCTGCAGGCGCTTCAGATTGCCGGCGATTTCGCGGCGGAGGTCGCCCTCGACCACCCACTTGTGCTCGGTGATGATCTGAAGGATCTTGTTCAGCTGCTCTTCAGTCAGGTCATTCGCGCGCTGATTCGGGTCGAGACCCGCTTCCGCGATGATCTGGTCGGCGCGCTGCGGGCCGATCCCGTAGATATAACGCAGGGAGTACGCGACTTTCTTCTTCGCGGGAATCTCTACACCAAGGAGACGAGGCATAAATCGTGGCTTACTAGGTTAAGGAATGTGACTGTGATAAAGTGAGAATTTCGGGGCCATTGCCCGTCGTGAGCACCGTGTGCTCGAAGTGTGCGGAGGGAGATCCGTCGGCCGTGACGACTGTCCATCCATCGTTGAGCACCTTGGTCCGATAGCCGCCGAGGTTCACCATCGGCTCGATCGCGAGCGTCATCCCCGCTTTGATCCGCGAGCCGCTGCCGGCTCGCCCGAAGTTGGGAATTTCCGGCGGCTCGTGCATCGCGACACCGACTCCGTGGCCGACCATGTCGCGCACCACGCTGAGACCATGTGATTCCACGTGGGCTTGAATTGCATGCGAGATGTCGCCGATCGTATTGCCCACCTGGGCTTCGCGGATTCCGATTCCCAGCGCCTCGCGGGTCACCCGCAGGAGCTTGGCCACCGGGGCCGGAACGGCGCCGACCGGCACCGTCGTCGCGTTGTCGCCGACGTAGCCCCGGTATTCGACCACAATGTCGAGGGAGACCACATCGCCGTCGCGCAGAATTCGCCGCAGGGAAGGGATGCCGTGCACCACCTCCTCGTTGACCGATATGCAGGTATGGGCCGGATAGCGCCGGCCATTATGCTGGTACCCGTAGCAGGCGCTGCGGGCACCCCGGCTCGCGATCGCACCGCGGCCGGCCTCCTCCAAATCCTGCGTCGTCACTCCCGGGCGGACTAAAGGTCTCAAGACCTCCAATACCTCGGCGGCGATGGCGCAGGCCTCGCGCATGCGGGAAATCCCTTCCTTATCCTTGATCGGAATTTGTGTCATTCGATCAATCCAAGGGTCCGATAATGCGCGACGACCGATTCGGGAGCTCCCGAACCGACCAGAACGGCGTCGAGGGACTCATGACGAGTCTCGAGCCATTCATCGAATATTTTGGCGTGGAGCAACGTAGCCGGGAATCCGCTCAAGAGGAATCCCGCGTCGGGTTTCCGACCAAAGAACCAACGCCGCGCAGCGGAGGTGGTACCTTGGTTGGCCCGCCGAAGCTCGCCGAAGGCGAGCGAAGGAGGGGGGTGGTCAGAAATCTTTTGGGCATCGGGCCCAAAAGAGACGTGCTCAATTGGTAAAGAACGGTACTCGCTTCCCCGGGCATCCGGTTCACCGAGCATCAACACTTTCGTCCTGACGGCAGGGCCGAAGGCCGAAAAGGGTTGATTGATGGCAGAAGTCGCCACCGGAGTAAAGGATTATTTAGCGAAGAAGGACCGGTAGGCCCAGACGATCAGGCCGAGGGAGAACATCCCCAACAGGGGCCAGACGATCTTCATCACAGCATCGAGCGCCAGGGCGTCGCCCATGCTCGCCTGCTGCGGATTGGCGCTGCGGGCCCGCAGCCGGCCCTTGCGCAGGAAGCCATCATAGTGGCGCTGCAGCAAAAACGTCTCGACCTGGCGCATGGTGTCCAAAAGGACGCCCACGGTGATCAGCATGCCGGTGCCGCCGAAGAACTGCGCGATCTGCATCGGCATGTTCATTTCGGTGTAGAGCACGTTCGGAATCACGGCGATGATGGTCAGGAAAATCGCGCCGGCGAGCGTCAGCCGGGTCATGATGAAATCCAGGAACTGCGCGGTCGGCTGGCCCGGGCGGACACCCGGCACATAACCGCCGTGCTTCTTGAGGTCGTCGGCGACCTGGATCGGCTTGAACATCACGGACACCCAGAAATAGCTGAAGAAGAGGATCAGGAAGGTGTAGGCCACATAATAGGCGGGCCGGCCCGGCGCGATCGCCTGGGCGAAATCCGTCAGGAAGTGCAGCCGGGGAACCGCCGCGCCGATCTGGGTGAAGAGCGAGGACGGAAAGAGCAGAATGGCGGCCGCGAAGATGACCGGCATGACGCCCGAGTAATTGACCTTGAGCGGCAGAAAGGAGCTGTTGGCGCCCATCATGCGGTTGCCGACGATGCGCTTGGCGTACTGCACCGGAATCTTCCGCTCGCCTTGCACGGTCATGATCATGCCCATGGTCACGATCACGAAGAGGGCCAGCATCAGCACCGCCAGGGGCACGGTCAGCGTCTGACCGGTGCCCACCGCCCGGTGAAACATGTGGTAAAGGGACGCGATGGTGCCGGGGATGATCGCCAGAATGCCGACGGTGATCAGCAGCGACACGCCGTTGCCGATGCCTCGCTGGGTGATCTGCTCACCGAGCCACATCAGGAGCATCGTGCCCGCGGTCATGAACACGGTGCTCGTGATGAAAAAGCTCAGCTTCCCCACCACGATGATCGGCCCGTAACGATTGATGTCGTATCCGGGAATCAATTGCCCGGGATGATTCTCGAGCGCGTAAATCAGGAGTCCGCCCTGCACCAGGCAGATGAGCAGCGTCGCATAGCGGGTGTACTGCGTCAGCTTCTGGCGGCCCATTTCGCCCTCGTTTTGCATGCGGCTGAACGAGGGAACGACCGCGGCCATCAGCTGAAATATGATCTGCGCCGAAATGTACGGCATGATTCCCAGGGCGCAGATCGCGCCCTTGGTGAGCGCGCCGCCGGTGAACATGTTGTACAGGCCGAGGATGCCGCCCGCCCCATTATTGGCCGCCTGGGCCATATAGGCCTTGAGCGGTCCCGGATCGATGCCCGGAAGCGGAATCTGCGCCCCGACCCGCGCCACGAAGAGCAGCGCGAGGGTGTAGAAGATCCGGGAGCGAAGCTCAGGAATCTTCAGGGAGTTGGTGAAAGCAGAAAACATTAGGTGAGGGTTTGTCGGTCGCTGGCGCTTTCCGGCTGACTTTCGGGCTGTCCGGGTGGCGGTCCGCCTTCGCCGAGGCTTCGGCGGACGGGCGGCTTCAGGCCGTCACGGCCTGGCCGCCTGCTTTCTCAATCTTCTCTTTGGCAGAAGCGGAGAACTTGGCGGCGGTCACCTTGAGGGCGCGGGACAGTTCGCCGTCGCCCAGCACCTTGACCTTGGTCTCGCCCTTGCGGATGAGTCCCGCGGCGGCGAGCGACTTGGCGTCGACTTCGCTGACGTCCGCCGGCAAACCGGCCAGATCGCCCAGATTCACCACCGCGATCTCGACGCGGAAGGCGGCCTGGTTGAAGCCGCGGTGCGGAAGCTTGCGGTACAGGGGCATCTGGCCGCCTTCGAAGCCGGGTCGGATGCTTCCGCCCGAGCGCGCGGTCTGGCCCTTGCCGCCCCGGCCGGAGGTCTTGCCGTGTCCCCCACCCTCGCCGCATCCGACCCGCTTCTTGCGGTGGACCGCGCCTTTGACGTTCTTGAGTTCGTGGAGTTTCATCGGAATTAGCTCTTGCGGACGTTGGCGATGTCTTCGGACAAGCGCAGCTGTTGGAGGGCGTGCAGGGTCGCGTTGACCACCGCGATATGATTGTTCGAGCCCATGGACTTGGTGAGGACGTTCTTGACGCCCGCGGCTTCCAGGACGGCGCGCACGCCGCCGCCGGCAATCAGGCCGGTTCCGGGCGAAGCGGGCTTCAGGAGCACCTTGCCGCCATCGAACTGGCCGAAGACGTCGTGCGGGATCGTGTCGCCCTTGAGCTTCACGTGCACGAAACGCTTCTTGGCGTGCTCGGTGCTCTTCTTGATCGCATCCGGCACTTCGTTGGCCTTGCCATAGCCGACGCCAATGTTGCCCTTTTGGTCGCCGACGACCACGAGCGCAGCGAAGCTGAACCGGCGGCCGCCCTTGACGACCTTGGCGCAGCGGTTGACGAAGACGACCTTCTCGACCAAGGCCGGACCGTCGCCGTCAGCCGGCTGCTCGTTGCGGTTGTCACGGCGGGGGCCGCGGGGGCCGCCACGGCCGGGACCGCCGCCGAAACGGCGGCCGCCGCCTTCGCGGCGCTCGGGACGATCGCTGCGGGGCTGCTCAGGAGCGGGGGCGGCCGGCGCGGCCGGAGCCGCAGCGGTCGGGGCGACGGGCGCCGGGGTGTGGGTGGAGTCGGAAGGAGTATCAGTGCTCATGAGCGGATTAGAACAACAGGCCCGCCTCGCGCGCAGCGTCGGCGAAGGCTTTGACTTTGCCATGATAACGGGCGCCGGAACGGTCGAAGACGACCGATTTGACGCCCGCGGCGGTGGCCTTGGCGGCAAACGCGGCGGCGAGGGCCTTCGCCCCCGCGACATTGGCTGAGAGTTTTTTCTGACGGAGTTCGGGATTCAGGCTGGAAAGGAATACCAGGGTGGCGCCGGCCTGGTCGTCGATCGCCTGGGCGTAGATGTGCTTGGTGGAAAACTTAACCGCCAGGCGCGGACGCGCGGCGGTGCCCGTCACCTTCTTGCGGATTCTCCAGCGGCGCTTCTGCAGTAAATTGGCTTTGCGAACAGTATTCATGATTTTTTGGATCCGTCGAAGCGGCGTCCCCGCCGCTTTCGCCCGGCAGAAGCGGCGGGACGCCGCTTCCACTGGTTAAGCAACCGTCTTGCCCTCCTTGCGGCGAACGCGCTCGCCGACGATGCGCACGCCCTTGCCCTTGTACGGCTCCGGCGGATAGTAGCTGCGAATTTCCGCGGTGACGGCGCCGACGAGCTGCTTGTCGCAGCCTTCGACCTTCAGGCGGGTGCCTTCCGTAACCGTGATCTTGATACCCTCGGGGACGTCCATCGCGATCGGATGGGAATAGCCCAGCGCGAGGTCGAGGACCTTGCCCTTGAGGTTGGCCTTGAATCCGACGCCTTGGATTTCGAGCTCCTTCGAGTAGCCCTCGGTCACGCCCTTGACCATGCCGGCGATCACCGAGCGGGCGGTGCCGTACATGGCGTTGGCGAAGCGGGTCTCCTCGATCGGCTTCACGATCACCTTGTTGTCGGCGACGGAAAAACTGACGACGGGCGCGAAGGTCTTGGCGACCTTGCCCTTGGGCCCTTCGATCTGGATGGTCGAGTCCTTGATGTCGATCTTGACCTTGGCGGGAACGGGAACGGGTTGTTTACCGATGCGGCTCATGGGTGGGTCCTTCTTACCAGACGTTGCAGACGAGCTCGCCGCCCGCCTTGTTGCGGCGGCAGTCGGCGTCCTTCATCAGGCCCTTCGAGGTGGACACGATGGAGATGCCCAGGCCGTTCAGAACGCGCGGGATTTCGGTGTAGCGAAAATAGAGGCGGCGGCCCGGCGTCGAAGCGCGCTCGAGGCCCGTCAGGGCGGCGGCGGGGCCGACGTACTTGAGCTTCACGATGATGGTCTTGTGCCCCCGGTCGTCGCTGCCGGAGCTGAAGTCGCTGATGTAGCCTTCGGTCTTGAGGATGCCCGCGATGGACTCCTTCAACTTGGAGTGCGGCGCGCTCGTCTGCTCCAGGCGGGCCTTGGAGGCGTTGCGCAAACGCGTGAGAAAATCGCTGATCGGATCGGTCATGGAAGGGATGAGGTTTTGAGCAGGGCTGCGCGGGTCATATCCGACCCCCGTGAGCCAAAATCTTTACCAGGATGATTTGATGACGCCGGGAATCTTGCCGGCGAGGGCGAGTTCGCGGAACTGGATGCGGGAGACGCCGTACTTGCGCTTGTAGGCGCGCGGGCGGCCGGACATGGAGCACCGGTTGCGCACGCGCACGGGCGAGGAATTGCGGGGCAGCTTCTGCAGCTTGCGCTGGGCGGAGAAGAACTCGTCGTCGCCCGTCTTTGGGTCGGACAGGATGGCCTTCAGCTCGGCGCGCGTCTTGGAATGTTTGGCGACGAGAGCGATACGCTTCTTGTTGCGTTCGATGGCGGAAGTTTTTGGCATTTTGTTGATGTAGCCGGGGGCGTTGACCCCGGCCGATTTTCTTTAGGCGGCGCTTTGAGTTTTGGCGGGTTGCGGCGCATTCTCGTTGCGCCGGAAAGGCATCCCGAGCAGCCGAAGCAGCTCGCGCCCCTCTTCATCGGTCCCGGCCGACGTCACGATCGCGATGTCCAGACCCATGGTCTTCTTCACGTTCTCGACGGTGATTTCCGGGAAGATCGTGAAGTCGGTGATGCCGAGATTGTAGTTGCCCTGGCCGTCAAGGCGGGTCGACACGCCGCGGAAGTCGCGGATGGTCGGCAGCGCCACCGACAGCAGCCGGTAGAAGAATTCCCACATCGAGGTGCCACGCAGTGTCACGTGGGCGCCAACGACCTGGTTCTCCTTCAGCTTGAAATTGGAGATCGCCTTCTTGGAACGGGCCAGGATGGCCTTTTGACCGGCGATGGTGGACAGGTCGCGCTGGATGTCGGCGATCTGATTCTTGTCCGCGTCAGCGTCAATGCCGGTGTTGAGCGTGATCTTCACCAGGCGCGGGACCTGGTGCTTGTTGGCGTAGCCGCGGCTCTTGGTGAGCTCGGCGATCACCTGCTCGGTGTACAGTTTCTTCAGCGTGGGAACTTTCATCGGACCTTTCAGGCCTGGGCCGCCGTCGGAGCGGAGGAGCCACGTCGGCTCTTCCGTTGGTCGAAAGCGGTCTTCAGCATCAAATTCGAAATGTGGATGGAGCCTTCGCGCTCCACGATGGCGCCTTGCGGGTTCTGCTCGTTCTTGCGCGTGTGACGCTTGATCATGGCGAGGCCCTCGACGCGAGCGCGGGATTTGGCGGGCAGGATCTCGAGGATCTTGCCTTCCTTCCCGCGGTGGGAGCCGGAAATGACAATGACCGCGTCACCGCGTTTGAGATGAAACTTGTGCATGTTCAGAGAACCTCCGGCGCGAGCGAAATGATCTTCATGAAGTTCTTCGCGCGCAGTTCGCGGGCGACGGGACCGAAGATGCGGGTGCCCTTGGGATTGCCGTCGGGACCGATGATCACGATGGCGTTGGAATCGAAGCGCAGGTAGCTGCCGTCGGCGCGGCGGACCGCCGCCTTGGTGCGGACGACGACCGCCTTGGCGACCTCGCCCTTCTTCACCGACGCGTCGGTCGTGCTTTCCTTGATGTGCACCGTGATGATGTCGCCCACGTGGGCGACGTCGGTGTTCTGGCCCTTGCGCGAAATCATCGCCGCGCGGCGCGCGCCGGTGTTGTCGGCGACATCGAGAATGGAACGGAGTTGAATCATGGCTTCTCCTTAGCTTTGTGGAAGCGGCGTCCCCGCCGCTTTATCCGTGCCGGCCGCAGCGGCCGCGCTGTTGTCCTTCGTCTGTTTCGTCGGGACTTGGGCGGCGACATCCGTTTCCGAAACCGCCGCGGACGCCGAAACCGCCTTTTCGACCACGCTGATCACGCGCCAGCGCTTGAGGCGCGACAGCGGGCGGGTCTCCATGATCTCGACCTTGTCGCCCACGCCGGTCTCGTTCTTCTCGTCGTGCACGTGCACCACGGTCTTGCGATTGATGACCTTGTGGTAAAGCGGATGCGGGGTCTTGTAGGGAATCGTCACCTTGATGGACTTGTCGCCCGAACGGCTGGTGACGAACCCAACGATCGTCTTGCGCGAAGAACGCGCTCCTTCGATGTGAGTGGCCATGGTACTTAGGCGGCGGCCGGGGCCGACGCGGATTGCTTTTGTTTGAGAATGGTCTCGAGCCGGGCGATGTCCTTGCGCATGAGGCGCAGCTCGTGGGTCTTTTCGACCTGGCCCGTCATCTTGCGCACCTTCTGATGCAGCAGGGCGTCGCGCGTTTCGCGCAGCTTGGTCGAGATTTCGGCCGGGGACAGGTCGCGGATTTCTTTCGTCGTCATGATATCGGTCTCCTTAGGCGGCGGTGCCTTCGCGGACGATGAAGCGGCAGCGGAACGGCAGCTTGGCGTCGGCCAGGCGGAAAGCTTCCTTGGCGACGGTCGCCGGAACACCGGCGAGTTCAAACAGGACGGCGCCGGGCTTGATCACGGCGACATAATATTCGACCGGGCCCTTGCCCTGGCCCATGCGCACTTCGGCCGGCTTCTTGGTGACCGGCTTGTGGGGGAACACGCGGATCCACAGCTTGCCCTTGCGCTTGAGGTGGCGGGAGATCGTGACGCGGGCCGCCTCGATCTGCTGGCCCGTCATCGGGCCGCGGCTCAGCGACTGCAGGCCGAATTCGCCGAAGGCGATCGTGTTGCCGCGCTTGGCGTTGCCGGCGCGAGAACCCTTCTGCGCCTTGCGATACTTGGTACGTGCGGGAGCTAAAGCCATATGATCTCCTTAGGAGGCGTCCGCCTCTTTCTTACAAATCCAACACTTCACGCCGATTTTCCCGTAAACGGTCATCGCCTCGGAAAAGCCGTAATCGATATTCTCGCGCAGGGTGTGCAGGGGCACGCGGCCCTTGCGCTGCCATTCGCGGCGGGCGATGTCCGCGCCGCCCAGGCGGCCGGAGCATTGGATACGAATGCCGTCGGCGCCCAGCGCCATCGCCATTTCGACGGACTTCTTCATGGCGCGGCGGAAAGCGATGCGGCGCTCGAGCTGCAGGGCGACGTTCTCGGCGACGAGCTGCGCCTCGATCTCGGGCTTCTTGACTTCCTGGATGTCGAGGAGGATGTCCCGGCCGGTCAGCTTCGAGAGCTGGGCCTTGATGTTCTCGACTTCCTGGCCCTTGCGGCCGATGACGATGCCGGGGCGGGCGGTGTAGATCTTGACGCGGACGCGGTTCGACGCGCGCTCGATGAAGATGCGCGGAACGGACGCCTGCTTGAGCTTCGCCATCAGCATGTCGCGGATGACCTGGTCTTCTTTGAGAAGCTTGGGGAAGTCTTTCTTGGTCGCGAACCAGCGGGACTGCCAGTTGCGGCGGACGGCGAGACGGAAGCCGATGGGATTGGTCTTTTGGCCCATGTTAGGTGATCAGTTCGTGCTGCCGTCGGAAAGGACGACGCGGATGTGGGACATTTTCTTGCGGCGGGGCATCGCAGTGCCACGGGCGCCGGCCTTGAAGCGCTTGAGCACGGGACCCATCTCGACGATGGCGCTCTTCACGATCAGGCTGTCGGCGGAAAGGTTGTTGTTGTTCTCGGCGTTCGCGATGGCGCTCTTCAGCGTCTTGGCGATGAGCCGGGCGGACTTGCGCGGGACGAGCGTGAGATACTCGACGGCCTCGGTGGCGGGGCGGCCCTGCACGGTGCGGGCGACTTCGCGCACCTTCTTGGGCGACATGTGCGCGTAGCGGGTGATGGCGGTGATTTCCATGGACGTCGAAGTGCTTTAGATTTCCTTGCGGGTCATGCCGCCGTGAGCCTTGAACACGCGGGTCGGCGCGAATTCGCCGAGCTTGTGGCCGACCATGTTCTCGGTGACGTAGACGGCGACGAACGCCTTCCCGTTATGGACGTTGAACGTGTGCCCCACGAAATCCGGGGTGATCGTCGAACGGCGGGACCAGGTTTGGATGGGCTTCTTGGTGCCGGTTCGGTTCGCCTTTTCGATCTTTTCGAAAAGGTGGTAGTCGACGAAGAAGCCTTTCTTGATGGAACGAGCCATGGCGTGGGATTATTTCTGTCCGCGCGGCTTGCGGCCGTTGTGGTGGACGATGATGAGGCGGTTGGAAGTCTTGGAGCGGCGGCGCGTCGGGAAACCCTTCGCGAGCTGACCCCAGGGGGACACGAGCTGCTGGCGGCCGCCACCGCCCTTGGACTTGCCCTGACCGCCACCGTTGGGGTGGTCGACCGGGTTCATGGCCATGCCGCGCACGTGCGGGCGGCGGCCCATCCAGCGGCGGCGCCCGGCCTTGCCGAGCGACTGCTTGCCATGCTCGAGATTGCCGACGGTGCCGATCGTGGCGCGGCACTTCGGGTGAACCTTGCGCAATTCGCCGGACGGCATCTTCAGGGTCGCCTGGCCGTTTTCGACGGCAACGAGCTCCAGGCCCGCGCCCGCCGAACGGGCGATCTGGGCGCCGCGGCCGGGGACCAGCTCCACCGCGTGCACCAGCGTGCTCGGGGGAATGACTTCCAGCGGGAAGTTGTTGCCGACGATGAAGTCGTTGGAAGTCGCCGTGGCGGAGGCGAAGATCGAGGCTCCCACCTCCAGGCCGTCGGGGGCCAGGATGTAGCGCTTTTCGCCGTTCGCATAAGCGATCAGGGCGATGCGGGCCGAACGGTTGGGATCATACTCGATCGCCTGCACGCTGGCGGGCTTGTCGAGGATGTCGCGCCTGAAGTCGATGATGCGGTACAGGCGCTTGTGGCCGCCGCCCCGATGGCGCGAGGTCACGCGGCCCAGATTGTTGCGGCCGCCGGACTTGCCGAACGAGGTGGTCAGGCCGGGCTCGGGGCGCTTCTTGGCCAGACCGACGGTGCGGTTCAGCGAAGTGAAACGGCCCGAGGGGGTGAGAGGACGGAAAGATTTGATAGGCATGGCTGGGCTCCGATTAGACGAGCTCGATCTTGTCGCCGACCTTCAGGGTCACGATGGCCTTCTTGAAGTCGGAGGTGACGCTCGGCTGGCCCTGGCGGCTGCGCTTGTTCTTGCCGGCGTAATTCTGGATGTTGACGCGGCGCACGGTGACCTTGAACGCGCGCTCGACGGCGAGCGCCACCGTGTGCTTGTTCGCGGAGGTGTGGACCTCGAACGTGTATTGGCCCAGCTCCGAAGAGAGCTTGTTCGACTTTTCGGTCAGTCGGAGGGTCTTTAAAACTTGATCAGGCTTCATGTGGTTGCCTCAGAGTGGAAGCGGCGGCTCGCCGCTTCAGTTCTGCTCTCCTTTTACGCGCTCGATGATGGTCTGGATGGCCTTGGCGCTGACGAGGATGATCTTGTATTGAGCCAGGTCATACGAATTGAGCTTCGCCGCTTCCTGCAGCGACACGCGCTGGATGTTGCGGGCGGCCCGGCGGGTTTCGTCGGCGAACGGGGCGTCGACCAGCAGGATCTTGCCCTTGGGCGCGATCTTGGAAAGCACCGTGACGACGCTCTTGGTCTTGGCCGGGGCGGTGCGGAATTCCTCGATCACGGCGATTTCGCCGGCGCTGGCGCGGTCGAAGAGGGCGCGGCGGAACGCGAGTTCGCGCACCTTGCCGTTGATCTTCTTCGAGTAGTCGCGGGGCTTGGGTCCGAAGACCACACCGCCGCCGACCCACAGGGGCGAGCGGATGGAACCGGCGCGGGCGCGGCCGGTACCCTTTTGGCGCCATGGCTTCTTGCCGCCGCCGCGCACTTCGCCGCGGGTCTTCGTGGAGTGCGTGCCCTGGCGATTGTTCGCCCGGATGGCCACGATGACTTCCTTGAGCGCCTGCAGGCCCTTGTCGCCTTCAAACGTGGGCAGGCCGTCGAAATCCTTCTCGGAGGACGAGCTGCCGTCTGCGTTAAAAACCTTCAGTTTCATTGTTAAGCTTTCTTCACGGGCTGACCCTTGACGGCCGAGCGGACGATGACGTCATCCCCGTTCGCTCCCGGAATGGAGCCCTTGACCAGCAGCAGATTCTTTTCGGCGATCACCTTCACGACGCGCAGATTCTGCATCGTGCGGCGTTCCTGGCCCATGTGGCCGGGCATCGCCTGGTTCTTCCACGCGCGGCCCGGCGTTTGGCGCATGCCGATCGAACCGATGCGGCGATGGAACATCGAACCGTGGGAGGCGGGGCCGCCGGCGACGCGAAAGCGGCGCACAACGCCCTGGAAGCCTTTGCCCTTGCTGACGCCGATCACGTCGACCATCTGGCCTTCGGTGAAGGAAGTCACCGTGACGACGTCGCCGACCTTCAGGGTCGGGGCTGCATCCAGGCGGACTTCACTCAGCACGCGCGGGGCGGTCTCGAGACCGGCTTTCTTGGCGTGCGAGAGTTCGGCCTTGCTGGCGTTCTTCGTCTTCTTGGCGTGGAAGCCGAGCTGCACGGCGTTGTAGCCGTCGGACTCGACGGTCTTGACCTGGACGACGCTGCAGGGACCCGCCTCAACGACGGTGACCGGGACCAGGACGTTTTGAGCGTCATAGACCTGGGTCATTCCCAATTTCTTTCCTAACAGGGAGGAGATCATGGCTAAGCGGTAGGTGGAATAATTCCGATTTTGACCTACATTAGTCGGACTCAGAGGCCTTAAGTGGAAGCGGCGTTGCCGCCGCTTAATCTCACCTAAGGCGTGAGAAAACTAACTTTGGACTGAAAAAGGGTTAAACGTTGATAGTGATATCTACGCCCGAGGGCAGATTGAGTTTCTTGAGCTCGTCGACCGTCTGGGCCGTCGGTTCGATAATGTCGATCAGGCGCTTGTGGGTCCGCGTCTCGAACTGTTCCATCGACTTCTTGTCCACGTGGGGCGAGCGGTTGACGGAAAGCTTCTCGATGTGAGTGGGCAGCGGAACGGGGCCGGAGACGCGGGCGCCGGAGCGCTTGGCGGTCTCAACGATGTCCTGGGCGGACTGGTCGATGACTCGATAGTCGAAGCCCTGGAGCTTGATGCGGATGCGTTGGCCTTTCATGGCGGCGAAAAAAGAACGTTGGTGATTAGGAACGGGCCGGGGCCTTGGAGGAGCTCTCCACGATCTTGGCCAGGAGGGAATTGGGCACCTGCTCGAAGTGCGACGGTGTGATCGAGGCGGACGCGCGGCCCTTGGAGAGCGAGCGGATGTCCGTGACGTAGCCGAACAGATTTTCGAGCGGGACGGTCGCGGTGATGATGCAAGCGCCGGCCTTGTTCTCCATGTTCTGCACGGAGCCGCGGCGGCGGTTGATATCGCCGATGAGATCGCCCTGGTACTCTTCCGGAGTCGTCGTTTCGACGCCCATGATCGGTTCCAGGAGGATCGGCTTGGCCTGCTTCATCGCGTCCTTGAAACCGAAGATGCCGGCCATCTTGAATGCGAGCTCCGACGAGTCGACCTCGTGGAAGCTGCCATCAATGATGCGGACGATGACGTCGACCACCGGGTGCCCGGCGATCGTGCCATTGTTGCACGCTTCGTTGATGCCGGAAATCGTCGGCTTGATGAATTCCTTCGGAATGGAGCCACCGACGATCTCGTCGACAATCTCCACGCCCTTGCCCTTTTCATTGGGTTCGACGGTGACGACGCAATGGCCGTATTGGCCCTTGCCGCCCGACTGGCGGATGAACTTGCCTTCGCCCGTCGCCTTGAGCGTGACGGTTTCGCGGTAGGCGATCTGGGGCTTGCCGGCGGTGCACTCCACTTTGAACTCGCGCTTCATGCGGTCCAAAATGATGTCGAGGTGCAGTTCGCCCATCCCCGAGAGAATGGTCTGGCCCGAATCCGGATCGGTCGATACGCGGAGGGTCGGATCCTCGGCCACCAGGCGCTGGAGCGCGGTGCCCATCTTTTCCTGATCCGCCTTCGTGTTCGGCTCAACCGACATCGAGATGACGGGCTCGGGAAAGGACGGCGGCTCGAGACGAATGTCGAAATCCTCGTCGCAGAGCGTGTCGCCCGTGATGACGTCCTTGACGCCGACCAGGGCGCAGATGTCGCCCGCGTAGGCGACGTCAATTTCTTCGCGGTCGATGGCGCGCATGAGCACCAGGCGCGAAACGCGCTCGGAGCGGCGCGTGCGCGGATTGTACAGCGACATGCCGCGCTTCACCTGGCCGGTGTAAACCCGGAAGAACACCAGCTTGCCGACAAAGGGATCGGTCCAAAGCTTGAACGCGAGGCCCGCCAGCTTGCTTTTGTCGTCGACGGTCGCCGCGGCTTCCTTCCCATCGGAATCCTGGCCCTTCATGGCCGGGACGTCGATCGGGGAAGGCAGATAGTTGACCACGCAGTCCAGCAGGCGCTGCACGCCCTTGCGCTTGAACGCGGAACCGGGAACCACGCCAGTAAAGCCCAGCGAAATCGTCGCCTTGCGGACGCCCAGCATCAGCTCATCGACGGAAACTTCCTCGCCGTTGAGAAACTTCTCGGCGACCTTCTCGTCGAAGTCGGCGACCGCCTCGATCAGTTTTTCGCGGTACTCCTTCGCCTGGTCCAGCAGATTGGCCGGAATCTCGCTTGTCACCGGATTGAGCTGGAGCAGGTCGGTCGTATCCGTCGGGAAGATGTAGGCGACCATCTGCACGAGGTCGATCAGCCCGGTGAAGTTTTCCTCGGCGCCGATCGGCAGGTACAGCGCGTGCGCGTTGCCCTTGAGCTTGTTGCGGATGTCGTCGATCGAGCGGTGAAAATTGGCGCCGACGCGGTCCATCTTGTTGATGAACGCAATGCGCGGAACGCGGTACTTGTTCGCCTGACGCCAGACCGTTTCGGACTGGGGCTGCACGCCGGCAACCGCGTCAAACACGGCCACGGCGCCGTCGAGAACACGGAGCGAGCGCTCGACCTCGGCCGTGAAGTCCACGTGGCCGGGAGTGTCGATGATATTGATGCGCTGCTTGATTCCCTTCCACGGACCGCACGAGGCGTTCCAGGCGCAGGAAATGGCGGCCGCCGTAATGGTGATGCCACGCTCGCGTTCCTGCTCCATCCAGTCGGTGACTGTGGTGCCTTCGTGCACCTCGCCCATCTTGTGGACGGCGCCCGAGTAGAAGAGAATGCGTTCGGTCGTCGTCGTCTTGCCGGCGTCGATATGCGCGGCAATGCCGATGTTGCGGGTCCACTCCAGCGGGAACGGACGATCCTTCGAGTTGACCGGCGAGACTTTCGCCTTGTCGGTAACGACAGTGATTTCGGGAGCGGCTACGGCTGACATGGTCGGATTTCTCGGGTTCGGACGAACTTACCAGCGGAAGTGGGCGAACGCTCGGTTCGCCTGCGCCATCTTGTGCGTGTCTTCCTTTTTCTTCACCACCGAGCCCGTGTTGTTGTAGGCATCGATGATTTCAGA
This sequence comes from Opitutaceae bacterium, assembly GCA_036502225.1. GTDB lineage: Bacteria > Verrucomicrobiota > Verrucomicrobiia > Opitutales > Opitutaceae > Palsa-1447. The sequence goes on along the minus strand of DASXYY010000016.1, from coordinate 3,947 downwards.
AGCCAGGGCGTCCTTGAGCGGAATGCCCTTGCGCGAACCCGCGGCGTCAACGATCCACCGCAGCGCCAGGCTCTCCTGGCGTTCAAACGAAATTTCAATCGGGACCTGATAGGTCGCGCCACCGACGCGGCGGCTCTTCACTTCGAGACGCGGACGCGCGTTCTCGAGGGCGCCCAGGAGCAGGTCGACCGGATCGCCCTTTTCGAGCTTCTCGGACACCTTCTCGAACGCACCGTAAACTATACGTTGGGCCAGGTTTTTCTTACCCTGCTTCATCACCACGTTGACCAAGTGGGCAACGAGGGGGCTGTTATACCGGATGTCCGGAATCGAGATGCGCTTTTCGGCTCTGTGTCGGCGTGACATGGTTCAGGATTCTCCCGCTTAAGCTTTCTTTTCCTTCTTCGGACGCTTGACCCCGTATTTGGACCGGCTGCGGCGGCGTTTTTCGACACCCGTCGCGTCCAGCGTGCCGCGCACAATGTGGTAGCGCACGCCAGGGAGATCTTTCACACGGCCGCCGCGCACGAGCACGATCGAATGCTCCTGCAGGTTGTGGCCTTCGTCCGGAATGTACGAAATCACTTCGTTGCCATTGGTCAGACGCACCTTCGCCACCTTGCGGATGGCGGAATTCGGCTTCTTCGGGGTGCGGGTCATGACCTGCACGCAAACACCGCGACGGAAAGGGTTGCCGTTCAAGGCCGGAGACTTGGATTTGATCCGGACTTTGCGGCGGCCTTTGCGCACGAGTTGGCTGATGGTTGGCATACGGAAATAGGTAGTGACGAAATGGAATCTGACGAAAAGGGTATGACGCTACGCCTCGGAATTTACCGGGCAAGCACTTTCTGATGGAAAATCACCCTCACTCGCGAAATTCGGGCCTTACGCCCGCCCCGCGGTAGGTGGTGGCAGTAACGCGAGGCTCATAACCCCGGGCTGCCGGTGACAGGAGGAGGATTTGCCCTCCACGCATAAGGCTCCACGGCCCAAGCGCAAGCCAAACGTAGAAGCGGGTGGAGCGCGTGGTCCCCACGCGCTTTGCCCGCTTTCGACCCCGCCTAAGGCTTCGACCCCGCCGCATCCCCGGCCGCCGTCGCCGTCGGCACATATTTCTCCAGAAACGCCCCGGCGGAATTGAGCATCTCCACCTCATCCGCGAATGGCCAATTCTGATGCGAGGCGTGGAGGAACTCCTTGGAGAAAACATGCGAATTGGACACCTTCAGGGCCTGGGTCATCCGCTCCGATTGATGAGCATCGACGGTCCGATCGAGCGCGCCGTGCATGATCAGAATCGGCTGGTGCAACTCGCTCGCCCGGTCGATCGGTTCGATCGCATGTTCCCCACCCAGTTCGACCTGGCGCTGTAGCATCGTCCGGAAATACGCGGTGCCGATCGGGTTATTGAACGACAAGCTGTCATCGTGCTCCGTCTGACGCCAATCGCTCACCGCTTCGATGGCGACCCCGGCGCAAAAGATCGAAGGGTATTTTATCAGGCTCATATAGGTCGCCCAACCGCCGAAGCTGGCTCCCATGACCGCCACGCGTTTGGGATCCGCCTCTCCAGTCCGAATCATAAACTTGGCTCCATCCGCCACGTCATCGAGGGTCACCCCATCCAAGCGCGATTCGAGGCCGGCCTTTTGGAAGGCCGCACCGAATCCGGACGATCCACGAAAGTTGACTTGAAGCACGATGTACCCCCGTGAGGCCAGAAACTGGGCCCACGGATCAAGGATGCCCAAGTCGCGCGCCATCGGTCCGCCATGCACCAGCACCACCAGCGGCGCCGGTCCGATCGCTTTCACCACGGGCCGAGTGACGTAGGCGGGAATGCGTTGCCCATCTCGCGCCGGAAACCGGATAGCGGTTACTGTCGCCAACTCGGCGTTTGCGAGTCGCGCGTTGCGACGAAGCAGCGGGATGAGACTACCCCGCATGGGCTGAAAAGCGAAATAGGTCCCAGCGTCGTGGTCGTTGCTCGACAGGTAAATCATTGTGCTCCCGTCATCCGACCAATCCACCGGCAAATTCAAATGCCCGGGCAGCGCCGCGTCGATGTGCCGCTGAATGGACGCAAATCGCGGATCGAGCCACGCCACCCGAGGAAAGGTGTCGTCAAAAATGATCCCGAGCAGGCGGTTGTCATGGTGGGCAAATAGCAGCCGCAACAACTGATAGTCGGAACCTGCGAGGTCATTGTGCGGCAATCGCGCGACGGTCTTCAGGATCTTGCCTTGGGAGAGACTGTACGTGTCCAATTCAAACTGGTCGGAATTCAGCCGGCTGGAAATGTAGGCCGTGTCGCCATCGGGACCGATATCGACCACTTCGGCGACCCGATCCAGCATCTGTATTCCAACGCTATCGAAACGCAGCCCCGGCTGGGTGACGGTGCTGTCCAGGCTGCGCCAACGGGCATCTGGCGTGGTTCGAACGAGGTAGTGGTCTGCCGCTTCATCGACTTCCTCAAAAACGCGGGCGTGCCCGTCCCCATCAAACTTGACGTAGCCGGACCTTCCGTTCGGCGCATCGAATTTTTCGACCCGCCGCGCCCGCACATTATACGTCAGATGCGCGTTCGTCCCGTACTGGTCATAGTCCCTCAAGGCAATTTCCTCCGGATGGGTCCGGCTATGTCCCACGATGAACACGACCCGATCAAGCAACGGTGTGATCTCCTTTGTTTCCACATCGAACAGCAGGAGCCGGTTCCGCCACGGGTAATTCACGATATCATCCTGAGCGACGTAAACCACTTCATGGGGTGAAACCCACGTGAGACTGTTGAAGTACGCGTCGGCAGTCGCCACCGGGACCTCAGCCAACGTTTTCATCGAGACCAAGTCGATGATCAGCAGGACCAGTTTGCCGTCCTTCTCCCGCACGGTCGCGAGTTCCCTTCCGTTGTCCGAAAGCACGTGCGGATAGTCCTTCGCGCTTTTCACCAGGACCGCGGCGGATACGCCCGCTCCCGCGGTAAGCCCCGCATAATATTTGGCCAGATCATACGGCGCCGGGTGCTGCGTCGAACGGATCTCATGCCCTTCCGTGAAGACGTGAAGCGATCCGACTTTCCCAATATTGCTCGTGAGCTCCAACTTGATCGTTTTGGCGCTGCCCGCGCCCAGATGCCCCACCGGGATCAACTTGGTGCCGACTGAGCCCTCGTTCACAAACGTAAGCAGGGCGAAGCAGTCCGACTGGGACCGGTCCGCCACCAGTTCCGCCGTGTAACGGAAGCGCACCGCATCCGGCTGCGCCCGATCCTCCGGTTTCGCATCGCGCAGCGGATCCAAGTCGACGTTCACGTCGCGCACCTCCACAAATCCGGGCGCAAAATCCGGCGCCGCCACGAGCTTGAGGTCGTTGTTTCTGACCACGCGCCTGTCCCCTTCCTTCAATACCTCGGTGTACTCGCGCGTCGTGCGCACAACCGGCAGCCAATCGCCCTCGAATTGAATCTGCGGCTGCAATTGCGCTCGGGCGCTGGCCAAAAATGTCCAAGCAATGAACACTGCGCCGACTTGCTGGAATGGGGTACGCATTCGGCACCGAGCATTTGTCTGACGACGGTCGGGTCAAGTCCTCGCGCGCGAGCACTCCCGCTTGACCCCTTTCGGCCGGCCCCCAACCCTGGCGGCTCGGCTCGTCGGGTTATGCGCCCAGCTTCATTCCGGGCCTGCCGCCATACCCGAGCGCCATCGCAGTCACGTCGAGCGCCATTTACGTGGTGAGCGACAGTAGCATCGGCAAGTACATTCTGAGCGGGCAGCCGATCAACGCGTCGTTCATCAGTAAGCGACCGCCGGAGCACAGGGTAGTCGCGTAAGCGCGACGGTGGTAGAGTCGCGGCGGTGAAGACGTCCGCGAGGAGAGGCCGTTCAGGACGAGCGTTGAAGGAAGCGCTGCGGGGTAAACTCGTGGGCGGTCTTGTT
>DASXYY010000015.1:0-19620 GCA_036502225.1 Opitutaceae bacterium | reverse complement strand
CCGCCTCGAACTGCTCCGCGCTCCAGATTATCCCTTGGATCCTCGCCAACCGCTCCAACTCGCCATCGCCGGCTTCGTCTTCAGCAGCCGCGAAATCGGTCAGTGGACGATACTCTGACGATCTCTATGGGACGGCTGTGGATTGGAGTGAACGATTGCCGACATTGCTATGAAGCCGAAAGTCAGACCATACACGGGCATGTGGATCAGATAGATCCCATAGGATCGTCGGCCAATCCATACCAGAGGCCTCCAACTGAGAATTCGTCGCGTGATTGATTGGGTTTCGAGCAGAGTGACGAGCAGGCTGGCGGTGTAAAAGGCGGCCACGACAGTCGTGCCGAACGGGCCGAGGATGTCTTTGGATTGGTTCATCAGCCCCATGCCGAAGAGCAGGAGGCCGAAGAGGCCAAACAGCCAAATCCGGTGCCGGCTCACCGATTCAAACCATCCCGGACGGCGCATCAGCCATGCCAACGCGGCGCCGGCGGCCAGACCGTCGGCGCGCCAGAGCGTGTTGCAGAGAGTGTGAAAACCGGGAGAAACGAAGCGGAGCGTGGGAGCCAGGATGAGGAAGATCGCCAGGCAGAAGGGCAGAAGCTTGCGGCCACCCAGGAAAATCAGGCACGGAACCACGGCGTAGAATTGTTCTTCGGGCCCAAGTGACCACGTGACGTTGACCCAGTTGCCGCCGAAGATCTGGCGCACCCCCATCATGATATTTTGGGTGAAAGTGGCATAGGACCACAGGGGAAGCCGCGGATTGAACAGCGCGCTGAATTGCCGTTGCTGGAAATACGGCACATGCAGGAAAAGAACGTAGGTTCCCATCAGCGCGAGATAGAGCGGCAGGATGCGGGCGGCCCGGCGGATATAAAACGTCCGGAAATAGTTCGTGGCCCCGAGCTCATCGTAGAGAATGCCGGTGATCAAAAACCCGGAGATGACGAAAAACAGATCGACTCCGCTCCAGCTCATCAGGAGCAGGTGTTTCAGCGTGCTTTGCCAGGTGCCGGCCAAGGTGGGGGCGCGCGTTGCAAAATAGTGCCAAAGCACTACGGCGACGATCGCGATTCCCCGGAGGCCGTCGATATGCGGCAAGCGCCGAGTGCCCGGATTGTTTCCCCCGTGCTCCCGCGCCCCGTCAGCGGACGGCTTGGTACTCATTTGGGTTCAGATTTAAGAGGCAAATTCAAGGCGTAGCGCAGGCCCCGGGCGGCAATGGAGTCGTTTGGATTGAGCCGGAGGGTTTCGTGGTATTCTGCGATGGCTTGGGCTACTTTGCCGGCGGCCAGATAGGCGTTTGCAAGATTTCGGCGGAGCAGAGGGTTTTGGGGTGCCAGGCGGACAGCGTTCTCGAACGCGTCCGAGGCACTGGCGAACTGCTGCTGCTTGGCCAGTGCGACTCCGAGATTGGAATAATATTCGGGCTGGCGGGGATTGGCGGCTATCGCCACATAATAGGCATCGGCGGCTTTGGTGTACCGGCCCTGCTGGCTGAGGGCGTTGCCGAGGTTGTCCGCGGCGGCGGCGTAAGAGGGGCGGAGATGGAGCGCAGTTTCGTATTCGATTCCCGCGTCGTCGAGCTCTCCCAGCGCGGCTTCGCAATTACCGAGGTCGAAATGCACCAGGGATGAGTTTGGCTTTATCGATTCGGCGCGTTTGAAATGGAGTTTGGCTTCGGACGGGGTTCCTTGGCTCTCAAGCGTGACGCCTAGATCGTTCTCGGCCAGCCATGCGTCGGGGCTGTGGGCGATGGCGTAGGAGTAGAAGTTCACCGGGTCGTAAAAGATCCCCGCGTAGGTGTGGCTGACGGCTGCGCCGGTGAGCGCGAGGGCCGCGCCGTCGGAAAGAATGGCAAACCGAAACCGAACCGGGGCGCGGTTGGCCATGGCGACCAGCGCCGCCACCGCCGCCACGAGCGCAAAGTAGACGAAATGATCCGAGACCCACGCAACGCGATGAAACGACATGCCGATTAGGCCCAGGACCGGGGTCAGAAAAAGAATGAAGCTCGCCAGCAGAAAATTGAGATGACGTCCCCAGGTGGCGCGATGTCGCCAGCCGATCGCAAACGCAGCCGCGCACGTCAGCCAAGGGAAGAGCGCCGAGGCGGAGACCGGGCTCAAATTCCAGGTGGGGTACATCGGCGTGAGGCCTAGGGGCCAAACGGTTTTCCCGACGTAGAAGACGAGGGCGAAACCGGCGCCTTCCAAACGGGAAGCCAGGGCGTATTCCGGCACCACGTCCGACTGCATTGCGCGATGCAGTTGAAAATGGACGGTTACGGCGCTTAGGCCCAAGGACACGATCCAGAACGGCAGGGTGGCCAGCCAGTCGCGGCGGCCCAATTTCTGATGGCGCCACCATAGGTAGAGCAGCAACCAGGCGGGCAGGGGCGCTACGACGCTTTTGGCAAGCATGGCGGCCGAAAAGGCCAGAACCGACAGTGTCCACCAAGGGGCGGATCGACGGCGGTCCCATTTCAGAAAGGCAATGGCCGCGAGCAGAATCAGTGGAAGCGCTAGCGTGTTTTTCAGCTCGGAGATCCACGCGACCGATTCGACCGTGAGCGGATGGACGGCGAAGAGGATTCCGCCCAGCCACGCGAAACGCAGGCCGAATTCTTGGAGGAGCAGGACCACCAGAAAGGCGGCGATCAAGTGCAAGGCCAGGTTGCAGACGTGATATGCGAATGGGTTGGAGCCGGCGGTGTGCCAGAGCAGCCAATGCGCCGTATCGGTCAGCGGCAGGTAGTCGACACCTTGAGGCGCGAATCAAATCCCGGCCGGATTCGCGGCCAGGATTTGTGGATTGGCGGTGACGGTGATGTCGTCGTCCCAGAGCCATGCGCCGTGGAGGGCGGGGCCGAAGGCGTAGAGGCCAAGGAGGATTAGCGCGGCCGCGAAGAGGAGGTGATAGCGGAGCGGCTTTTGGACCGGGCGTGGCGAGTCGGGCATTCGGGGACGTGGTTAGGTCCCGATGCGCTTTTGGGATGAACGCGGATGACGGTTAAAGCGCATGGGGACCATGCGCTCCACCTTCCTTGCACGCTGCTGCGCAGTAGCTTTGGAGCTGGGGGCGGGTTGCGATTTCGCCGGTGGCCAGGTAGGTCCGGTACCAATCGGCGGTAGTTGCCAGCGCTTGATCGAGATCCCAGACCGGGTGCCATCCCAGGCGGGTTCGCGCTTTGGTGCTGTCGAGGTGGAGCAGGCCGGCTTCGTGGGGATGAATGCCGGGCGCGAGGTCCCATTTCAAATCCGGCCAGTGGCGTTTGAGGCGTTCGAGGACATCTTGCACCGGCCGGTTGCCGTCAGAGGACGGGCCGAAATTCCAGGCCTCGGCAAAGCTCGCATCGCCTTCGTTGAGCTTTTGGCCGAGCAAAAGATAGCCGGTGAGTGACTCCAGCACATGCTGCCACGGACGCGTGGCTTTGGGCGAGCGGATCAAGAGCGGCTGCTTGGACTCGACCGAACGAACGAGGTCGGGGATCAGCCGGTCGCGAGACCAGTCGCCGCCGCCGATCACGTTGCCGGCGCGAGCGGTTGCCAGCAGGGGGCCCTTGGGCGGGTTGAAGAAGGCGCTTCGGTAACTGGCGGCGACCATTTCCGCGCCGGCTTTCGACGCGCTGTAGGGGTCGTGGCCGCCGAGGCGGTCGGTTTCCTTGAAGCCTTCGCCGTGCTCCAGGTTTTCATAGCACTTGTCGGTGGTCACCGCGACGATCGCGCGGACGGAGTTGCATTGGCGGCAGGCGTCGAGGACGTTGGCGGTCCCCATGACATTGGTTGCCCAGGTTCCGATGGGGTCGGCGTAGGAGGCGCGGACCAAGGGCTGCGCGGCCAAGTGGAAGACGATTTCGGGGCGAATTTCGGCGATGGCTTTGGCGATTTGCTCGCCATTGCGGATGTCGAATTGGCGGTCGTCGATCTTGAGGCCCAGCAGCTTCCAGTGGTTGGGGAATTCGGGCGGGGGAAGGGAGATGCCGGATACCTCGGCGCCCAGTACTTCGCTTAGCCAAAGGGTGAGCCAGCTTCCTTTGAAACCCGTGTGCCCGGTGACTAGGATGCGTTTGCCGCGGTAGACGCCGCCAAACTGGCTGGGGGGCATGGGGGGAGGATGGTTTGGAGGGGGATTGTGTCTAGTGAATTTGCTTACGCTAGGCGGGCGGAGGGCGTGGGCCTTAACGCACTGTTGGGCTCGGGCTATGACGATTCGGCTCGCGGAGTCGTTCAGCGCATGGGGACCATGCGCTCCACCTTTCGCAGGCGAGTTTATTCCCGCGTCCAACAGCGCGTTAGGGACAACGCGCTCCACCTGCAACTTATTGATGCTGCGCGGGTCTGGTAAGGCAGCTAGGACGCATGCGCGCATGGCTGAAAGTCATTGGATGGGGGGTGGTTGCCATTGCGCTGGCCTTGGCGGCGCTGCCGCTTTGGGTGAGTCCGGTGCTGCGGGCGGTGGGGCGGCCGCTGCATTTGCGTTTTGGGAGTTATCGGATGGCGGGGTATTCGCAGTTCGAGCTGCGGGATGTCGTTTACGAGCACGGACCGGTGCGGGTCACCGTGGGGTGGGCGCGGGTCGACACACCGGTGCTGTGGGCGTGGCGGCATTGGCTGAGGAGCGAGGGAACGGCGCGGGCCCGCGACTGGCGCGTGGTCGTGGTGCGTTCGACCACGCCGCGAACGACCAAAGGTCCGATCGGCCTCGCGCCGCTGCATGACCATTTGGTGAAGATTGCGTCCATCCTGCGGCGTTGGGTGCCGAATGCGGAATTGGATTCGGGCCGCGTGGATTGGCCCAACGGCGGGTTTTCGCTGGCGTCCGTGGATTGGAATCACGGCACGTTGACGACTCGCGGACTCAAATGGCTGGCGGGATCGGCCGATGTTCGGGCGGAATTTCCCACGTCGGGCCCGATTCGCGTCGACGGGAACGAAACGGACCGAGCCTGGCGGGCCCAACTGCTGTGGCCCGGAGCGACCGTTGCCGGAACGGCGTGGGCGTGGGATCAACCGCTCAAGATCGACGCCCGGTACGATCCGCAAGGCTGGCTTCCTGTCCACGCGGAGGCGCACGGGTCAGGCTGGGCCGTGGCCGCGCCCCAGGGCGTAGTCGGAAATTCGTATTCGGGATTCTCCGGTGGTTGCGATGCGCTGTGGGATCACGGCCGTTATTCTCTCCGCGTTCGGGCCAAGGCCGCGCCAAAGTCGAAGGAGCTTCCGCCGCTGGATATCGACGTGGCCGCGGCAGGGGACCGGTGGGGATGGTCCGTCGATGCGCTGCATGTTTCCGCGCCTTATGCGCAGGTCGCGTTGAATCGGCCGGTTCAATTCCGGTACGGACAGCGTTTGGAATTGGACGGCGCGGAACTTCGCTTTGCTCTCGACCTGCAAGGGATCGAGCGTCTGCGCGCGGCGGGAAAAGTCGCCGGCGCGGTCAAATTTCTCAAAAGCGAAGCAAGGCTGCCCAACGTCGCGATCGAGCTCGATACCCAGCGGGCCGGATGGGGGCGGCTGCCTCCGGCCGATGTGCATCTCGATGCGCAATGCGATCTGCAGCGTCAGACGGTGCTTCAAGCGAATGTCCGAGGGCATTGGGCCGCCGCCGACCTGAGGGCGGCGCTTCCGAGCACGCTTATCGCCCAGTCGGTCGAGGTTGAGGCAAAGGCGTCCGGCCCCTTCCAAAATTTGGCGACTCACGGGACGGTTCGGGTGAACGGCTTTCAACTCAAACCCTTGCTGCCGGGATCGGCCGACCTGACTTGGGACGGCGTCGGCGCGGCGCTCTCGCACTATGCGTTTGCGCTGCAAGTGGGAACGTCGCGAATCGAGGGCTCCGGCTCCGCCGACCGACAATCGCTTCGGCTGGCCGAATTGAACTTTGCTCCCGGCGGCACGCTGGCGCTGCAACTGGCGCGTCCGGCCACGCTCGAATGGGGGCAAGAATTCCAGCTCCCATCCGTTGACCTGGAAGGAGGCGGCGCCAGTGTCCGACTTTCCGAATCGGGCTCGGCAGTTTCGCTGGAGGCCGTCCGCATTCCCGCCGCCTGGATCAGCTCGGTCACTCCCTGGGGCGGGCCCGACTTTCTCGCGCAGTCGCTAAAATTCGCTGCGCATTGGGACTCGGGCCGGCTCGCGTTCTCGCTGGCGGCGCAAGCGGATCTTTGGCTTTCCAATGGCGTGGCGCGTGTGATTGCGAACGCGGACGGCCAGGGGAAAGCGGTCCGCATTCGGGAGATTCGGATTGAAAGCGGCGGCCAAGCGCTGGCTTTGATCCACGGCCGGCTGCCGGCCTGGTGGCAGGAGACGGCGCCCCACCTGCAATGGGATGGAGACGCGCCACTTGAAGTCCGCGCGGATACGTCGGCGGATTCGCCGTTCTGGGCGGCGTTGGCGGACTCGTTCGGCCTCGCCTTGGTGAATCCGCAGGCATTCCTGACCGCGTCGGGTTCGCTGCGCGCTCCGCAGGGCAAGTTTCATCTGCAGATCGCGTCGCTCGAACCGCTGCCGGGCCGGGCCAGCTTCAAAGTTCCGGCGTTGCGCGACCTAAAAGTGGATCTTCACGCGGATCGCCACGGATTGGTCTTGGACGACCTCTCCGGGCAAATCGCCGGTCGCTCGGTCGTGGGCTCCGGCCGTTTGCCGCTGGCCGAAAACGAATGGGCGCACTTGTTCTCCCATTCTTCCGATCGACCCTGGGAGCGCGCCGAGGGCAAGCTCGACCTGGAGGACGGCGATCTGCAGGCCTTCGCGGCTTTTCTTCCGCCGATCGTCGCCCCGCGGGGACGGTTGGGCGCGCATTTTCGCATCGAACATGGCTCCTGGGACGGCGCGATCCGACTGCAGGGGTTGCAGCTTCGGCCGATCGCTCCCATCGGTCTGATCCAAAACATCACCGGCGACCTGGAATGCCACGGGCGTGCGATCGATCTCACCGCCTTGACGGCGGAAATTGGCGGGCAGACCGCGCGCCTGAGCGGCCGCGTCGACTTCCCGCCGCAGGGCGCGCCGCAATTTGTCCTGGGACTGCAGGGCAACGCCATTCCGCTGGTGCGCCAGGCGAACCTGCTCGTGCGCGCGGACCTGGATTTGAAGGCGTCCACGATCGGCCGGCAGACGCAGGTCACCGGCACGGTCAAGGTCGCGGACGGCCTGATGCTGGGTGACTTGGCCGATTTGCTCCCCTCGGGCCTCGAGGGGGGAGGACGGCCCCCGCCGTATTTTTCGATCGAGACCGCGCCCTTTTCCCGTTGGCACTGCGACGTGACGATTCTGGCCGACCACACACTGCGCGCGCACACCTCGCTCTTCACCGGCCAGGCTTCCACTCGCTTCCAGGTCATCGGCACGCTGGCGGACCCGCGCGCGGTGGGCCAGTTGACCATCAACGAAGGCGAGATCCTGCTGCCGTTTGCGACCTTCGACGTGCAATTCGGAGCGATTCGCCTGCAGCCCGACGATCCTTTCCATCCGCGCGTCGAAGTCTCCGCGACGTCGCGGCGTTACGATTACGACCTGCGCATGAACGTGACTGGCGCGGCCGATTCGCCGGTCTTGACGTTTTCGTCCAACCCCGCGCTGCCGTCGGATCAGATTCTGCAGCTCGTGATGGCCGGCCAAATGCCCCAGACCAACAGCCTCATCGCGGGCAACGAGTCGCAGGTGGCCGGCCTCGGCGAATACCTCGGGCAGGGCCTGATCTCCGGACTTTCCGGCGGCAGCGGCGTCAGCCGGCTCTCCATCTCTTCCGGACAGGAACTTTCGATCAACGGCCGTCCGACCTACCAGATCGAATATCGCCTCGGCAAACGCTGGTGGCTCACCGGCGAGTATGATGTCTTCGACGACTACAACGCGGGCGTGAAATGGCGGGTTTTCACCAAGGGAGGAAAACCCTGATGCGGCGCGTTCTGCTCCTCTTTCTGGCCGTGGTCTCGACGGCCGCTGCCGCGCCCGCTCCGCGCGCGACGATCGAGGTCAGCGGCATGGGAGTGTGGCGCGATCGGACATTGCGCAACGCCTTGGAGCTGCTGATGGGCGACCAGCGGGGCGCCACCCTTTCCGCGAGCGCGATCGAGGACGCCGCGCTCATCGTCTTTTCGACGCTCGGGGATTCAGGTTATCTGGCGCCGACCGTGCGCGTGCGGGTTCGCGACGGGGGCGGAAAGGAAGAGACGTTTGCGCTCGATCCCAACCTTGAGCACCCCTTGCCACGGTCCATCGCGGCCGTCGATGTGGTCTACCTGGTCACCAAGGGCGTCCGCGATGACATCGAGCGGGTGTCATTCTCGGGCCTCACGGTGATTCATCCCGGCCAGGCGCTGCCGTATTTCAAGGCCGAGGGGTTGTTGGCCTCGTTTGCCGCCGAGCGCGTGTTCTCGCCCGAACGGCTCCGCCGGTCCGCCGCCAACCTGCAGCACGCGCTGCGGGACCGCGGCTATGTCGAGGCGACGGTGACGGCTACCGCCGGGCCGGCTCCGGGCAAATCCGGCCGGACGCACGTGAATGTCGTTGTCCACGAGGGGCCGCTGTGGCGGGTGGTGGCGGTCGAGTGGCAGATTCGCGGGGAGGGTCCGCACATTCCCGCCATCGAAAAGAAGCGGGTCGGCCTGCCGTGGACCGATGCCTGGAGCCATGACGCCGAGGCCGAGGTCCGGCGCTGGTACTACCAACGCGGATACCCGGACGTCCGAGTGCGGGTCGATCCCCGCGCGCTGCCGGAGGTGTCCGGCCTGCGGGCGGTGACCGCGGTGACGATCGTGCACCCGGGGGCGCTGGTGCGCCTGGGTCAGGTGCGTTTCGAAGGCAACACGCGCACCCGCGATTCCGTGCTGCGTCCGCTCGTCAAGGCCAAGACGGGCGATCCCCTGAATCCGCTGCAGATCCAGGACGGCGAATTTCGGATTTCCCGGCTGGGCGTCTTCAGCGGCGTGACGATGCGCTATGTGCCCGCGACCGGCCCCGTGCGCGACGCCGTCTTCGAACTCATCGAGGGCAAGCGCCAGGACGTGGACCTGCTCGCGGGGTGGGGCAGCTTTGAGGAGCTGCGCGGCGGCGTCGAATGGCACGACTACAACCTGTGGGGCCGGGCTCACGAGGGCCTGCTGAAGTTCGTGCAGTCGCTCAAGAGCACCGACGCCGAATACGACTATACGGTGCCGGAGCTGGACGGATCCGACGCCGATCTGACCGGCAAGCTCTTCGGTTTCCGGCGCGACGAACGCGCCTTTATCGACGAGCAGTACGGCGCGACCGTGGCCGTGACCACGCCGATCAAGGGCATCGGCTGGGACCTCCTGACGGGCTACACCTTCGACCGGCTCCATGCGGCAAACGACAACCTGGCGACGCTGCTGAGCGATATCACGAACGCCAGCGCCACCAGCGTGCAGGCGACCCTGACCCGCAACCGCCTCGACCATCCCTTGCTGCCGCGCCACGGTTACAAATTGTCCGTGCAGATCGAGGAGGCGAGCCGGCTGCTCGGCGGCCAGGTGGATTTCCAGCAGTTCACGCTGCAGGGCTCGTATCACACGTCCTGGGGCAACTCCCGCTGGATCCACGTGGGCCTGACGCACGGCGCAATCCTGACCTACGGCGCAAACGGCGGCGAAACGCTTCCGCCCAACATCTTCTTCTATCCGGGCGGCGAGGATTCGATCCGGGGGTTTGCCTACGGGCAGGCCTCGCCGCGGGACCCGGCCACGGGGCTTTTCCTCGGGGCCAAGACCGAGACGCTGTTCAACCTGGAATTGGAGCAGGCTTTGACTTCGAAATGGTCGTTCATCGTCTTCAACGACGATCTGGGAGCTTCCGCCTCGCTGTCCCACTATCCGTGGGACTATCGGCTGTACACGCTCGGGGTGGGATTCAGCTACCAAACGATAGTCGGCCCCCTGCGTTTGGAATATGGCCGCAACCTAAACCCCCGCCCGCACGATCCTCCGGGAACTCTGCTGTTCTCCGTTGGATTTCCGTTCTGATTGGGCTAACTTGGAGCCCGGTCCTCATGTTCATCCTCCTGTTCATCCTCATTTTCGTTTTCGCGCTGTACGCGCAGATGCGCGTTTCCAGCACCTACCGGCGCAATGCCCAGATCGAATCGCGCGGCCGCCTCACGGGGCGGGAAGCCGCGGAGGCCGTGATGGCGCAGGCCGGCATCACCGATGTGGAAGTCGTCGAAATCGGAGGTTTCCTGACCGATCACTACGATCCGATCAAGCGGCGGCTGTCGCTGTGTTCGGCCAATTACCGCGGCACCAACCTGGCCGCCATCGGGGTGGCGGCCCACGAATCGGGGCACGCGATCCAGCACAAGATCGGCTATAAGCTGCTGACGGCACGGATGGCCCTGGTGCCGGCGACCCAATTTGTGTCGAGGGCGCTCCCGATCATTTGGTTCGGCGCCGTCTTCTTCTTTGTCGGCTACACGCCGCTGATGCTCGATCTGCTGATCGCCTGCTACGCGGTGATGACCCTGTTCCAGCTGGTGACGCTGCCCGTGGAGTACGACGCGAGCCGTCGCGCCAAGACGGAGCTGGTGCGATTGGGCATCCTGCAGCCCGCCGAAATGCCGGGCGTCAACCAGACGCTCGATGCCGCCGCCCTGACCTATCTGGCCGCCTTCATCGGTTCGCTGCTGTACCTGCTCTATTTCCTGTCGGGCCGGCGCCGCTGATTGAATTCCTTTTCCTTCCGCCGCTTTGGGGAGCTGGTGCTTCTCCTTGGTCTCGGCTTCGCAGCCGGGGTGGCGATGGATCGGTGGCTGCGGCCGTTGCCGAGCCAGGCGGTGACGTTTGTGCCGGTGACGGCCCCGGCTTTGGCGCCCAGCCCGCCGGCGCCCGAGGCGGCCGCCGGACCGCTCGACTGTTCGGTGGAGGCCTCGTTCGACAACAACGTGTATCCTTCCCTGCTGTTGTCGTTGGCGGCGGCCGACCCGGAGTATTCGCGCTGCGTCACGGTGATGGTCAAAAACGCCGTGAAAGGGAGAACCTACCAGATCGCGGTGCAGTCGCCGCTCCTGGAGTCGCCCTCGGTGACGACGACGATGGCGACGTCGGATCACTTCGAAGTGCGCCCGGCGCTGGCCTGGAACTTCACGGCCCTGCGGGGCGTGACGCAACTGCAGCCGGCCAACCTGAACGCCACCGCGACCACGGATACGGAAAGCGCCACCGGGCTCGCCACCTGCATGATCCATCCGGTCAACGAGGCCGTGTCGCGTATCCTCGATCCGACGACGAACGAATGGGTGGACTTGAGCGTCTGCTTCGCGGCCTACGTCAACGAGGATCATCCCTGGATCAACCAGATCCTCCAGGAGGCGTCCTCCCGCGATGGGGTGGCGCGCTTCAGCGGCTACGAACTGGGCGCCGATTCCGTCGTGCGCCAGATGCGCGCGGTCTGGGATGCCCTCGCCGCCCGCGGGCTGACCTACGTCGACCTGGCGACGACCAGCAGCGCCGTTTCGGGCGTTTCCACCCAATATGTCCGGTTTCTCGACCAATCCGTGCGGGACCAAGGTGCGAATTGCGTGGACGCCTCGGTCCTCTTCGCTTCGATTTTCCGCCGGATTGGTCTGCGCCCCGTGCTAATCTTTCGCCCCGGTCATTGCTTTGTCGCCGTCTATGATGCGGCCCAGGGCGGCCAGCTCATCGCCGTCGAACCGACGCTGCTGAGCTCGGCGCCGTTCGGCTCCGCATTTTTCATGGGCTCGCAGGAGCTCACTTCCACGCTGCCGCACCTCGATACCCCAGGCTTTTCCTCCGTGGACATCGCCGTGGCGCGGCAATCCGGCATCCGCCCCATCGAATACCTCCCATGATCGGACCCCTGTTCTACATCGCGTGCGGCCTGGTCCTCGCGCGATTGGCCGCCGCCTGCGCGCTATCCGCGCTCAACCGCCGTCACGTGGTGCGTTGCCGCGCCAATCCGCCGCCGGCCGTGGTCGCCCTCGAAGACGAGGCGACCCGGGCCAAGTCGGCGGAGTATACCCTGGTGCATTCGCGGTTCGGCGACCTGACGGATATTTTTGATGCCGGGCTGGTGCTGGTGGTGTTGGGCTGTGGTGTCCTCCCTTGGGCCTACGGAGCCGTTTCCCGGTGGGGGACGCCGGGATCCGTGTGGACCGGCGCCGCGTTCGTGTTTTTGACCATGACGGCGTTCTCGGCCTGTTCACTGCCCTGGGATGCGTGGGACCAGTTTTCGCTGGAGGAGCGCTTTGGCTTCAATCGGACGACGCCCGGGCGGTGGCTGCTGGACAAGGTCAAAGGCTTCGTTTTGGCGCTGATCCTGGGCTTCCCCGTGCTGTGGGCCTTGCTGGCCCTCGTTCGTCGGGCGGGTCCGTCCTGGTGGCTCTGGGCGGCCGGTCTCGTGTTCGCCCTGCAGGTGATCATGCTGGTCATCTATCCGCACGTGATCCTGCCGTGGTTCAACAAGCTGTCGCCGCTGCCGGACGGCGAATTGCGCAGCCGCTTGCTGGCGTTGGGCCAGCGGACCGGGTTTCGGGCGGGCGCGATCGACGTGATCGACGGGAGCAAGCGCTCGAACCATTCGAACGCTTATTTCACGGGGTTTGGCCGGTTCCGGCGGGTCGTGTTGTACGACACCTTGATCGCGCAGCTGAGCGCGGCGGAGCTGGAGGCGGTGCTCGCGCATGAGATCGGGCATTACCGCCTGCGGCACATTCCGCAGCGGATTGGCTTTTCGGTGGTCATGCTGGTGTTGGGGTTTGGGGCGCTGGCGTGGCTGGCCCGGGCTCCCTGGTTTACGGCGGACTTTGGGTTTCCGCCGCAGGCGGAGGCGCCCGCTTTTCTGCTCTTCGTGATGCTGTCGGGGACCGTGAGCTTCTGGCTGACGCCGCTCAGCGCCGCGTGGTCGCGGCATCACGAATACCAGGCCGATCGGTTTGCCCGCGAGGCGATGGGGGACGCCGGCCCGATGGTGGGGGCGCTGCGCCGGCTGAGTGAAACGAACCTGAGCAATCTGACGCCGCATCCCCTTTACAGCGCGTTTCATTATTCGCATCCGACGTTGGTGGAGCGGGAGTCGGCGCTCGTAGGTGGAGCGCGTGGTCCCCACGCGCTATAATCGTTATCCGCGTTTGACGCCAAAGCGCATCGAGACGATGCGCTCCACCCGCTGTAGCCGGGGGCGCTGACCCCGGCGGTCGGCTTTCGACATCGCAGGTGCCGGGGTCGGCGACCCCGGCTACAACTTGGCTTCGGAAAAAATTGCCGAGGGCCCTCGGTCTCAAGTGTGGCGGAAGAAAATGATATTGTAAGAAGCTATTAGAGATATGTTTGAAAAACCTTTCACTCGGCGGGTCCAAATCGTGCTTTCTAGGTGCCCACCATGTTTCCCCCCCACGTTGGCTCGAAGGAGTGTCTCGACTTTCCCCTATCACCCGAGGACTTCGATTCCCTGCGATTGCCGCCGGGATGGAGCCTGTCGCTCGAACGCGCCGGAGCATCCGTTGCTGAAGCTCGCGCACGCAAACCGCTGGCCGGTCCCTGGGTTCCCGCCTGGGGAGCGTCCGGCTCGGACAAACCGGCGGCCTGACCAGAGGTCCCGCACCGCACAACATGCCCGAAAGGCTCGGACTCATCCAATCGCGCGGAATCGGCGACATCATCATCGCGCTGCCGATTGCGAAATGGTACCACGACCATGGCGTCGAGGTGCATTGGCCGATTGACGGCCGTTTCCTCTCCTCGTTCGAACCGGCCGTCGATTACGTCCGGTTCATTCCGTTTGCGTTCCAGCCGACCACGGACGGCTTCGTGCACCAGCCGCATCGCCTGCTCAAGGCGGTCCCCTGCCAGCGGATCGTTCCGCTCTACAGCTTTCTCTCGAATTGCGCGGTCAACGTGCCGGCGCTCTACCAGAGCCTCAAGTTCGACGAATACAAGTATGCGGTGACTGGAGTGCCGTTCGGCGAGAAATGGCGGCTGCAGTTCAAGCGGAACCCGCAGCGCGAACAGGCCTTTTACGATCGCGTCGTGCGTTCGGAAAACTACGTCGTGGTCCACCGGCAGGGTTCCTGCGCCGCGACCAAGGCCGCGCTGCCTGCGAAGTACCGGGATCACCAAGTCATCGAAATCGAGGAACTGACGGACTGCATCTTCGACTGGCTCCTCGTGCTCGAGCGCGCGAAGTTTCTGATGCTTCTCGACAGCTGTTTTGCGAATCTGGTCGAGCAGCTCAACTTTCCCAACGAAAAGATGTTTCTGCTGCGCTCGGACGTGCGCTTCACGCCCGTCCTGCGGTCGAACTGGAGTTTCGGCGGATCGAGTTCCGCCGTCGAACCGGCCGCGGCCAAGCCCTCCGCCCGTCCGGAAAAGCCCCGGCCCGAGCCGGTCACCGCCTGATGCTTTCCCTGCCGACAGTCACGCTGCTCTGCATCGACTGCCTCAATCCGCAGGCCGCGCTCGTGGCCGTGCGGCGCAGCCTGGCGCAGTGCCGCTTTGCCCGCGCGGTCCTCCTCACGCACGAAAAGCCCGACGGTATGGGAGATGACATCGAGGTGAAGCTGATTTCACGTCTCACCTCGCGCGAGGCGTATTCCCGGTTCATGCTGAACGAACTCGGATCCCATTTTTCCACCGAACACGTCCTGGTCTGCCAGTGGGACGGCTACGTGGTGAACGCGTCGGCCTGGCGCGACGAATTTCTCCAGCACGACTACATTGGCGCCAAGTGGTGGCACCGTGACGGATTCAACGTCGGCAATGGCGGTTTTTCGCTGCGGTCGCGCAAGCTCGTCCAGGCGGTCGCCGCCCTCGGCCTGACCCAGTGCGAGCTCAACGAGGACGATGTCATTTGCCGGGCCGGCCGCCCCACGCTGGAAAAGCAATTCGGGATCCGTTTTGCCGAAGAGGCGGTGGCCGATCAGTTCGCGTTCGAGCGCGGCTACGTGCCGGGAGAGGTGCTGCCGTTCGGCTTCCACGGGATGTTCAATTTCTGGCGGGTCCTTTCGTCCTCCGAACTGGAGCCGCTCCTCGATCTGCTCGATGCCCGCACGATTCTAGCCAACGAAACGCTGGAATTGGCCCAACACTATCTGAAGTTGAAGCGGCACGGAGAAACCATCGCCGTGGCCGCCCGGGTCCTGGACCACAATTCCGGTTCGGTGCCGGCGCTGAAGATGCTGTGCCTCGCGGCGCATCACTCCGGCCGCAAGTGGCTGGCCGCGGTCGCTATGCGGGAACTGCAAGCCGTCGAGGCCGCGGCTCGCGCCAGCGCGCCCCGCGTCCCCGAGCCCGTCTGCGCCTGATCGTCGCCATGGCCAAATTCATCATCGTCACGCCGCCCTACGTGGGAAATTCCTTCGGGATCAAAACCCTGCATCATTTGGCGCACGCGCTGAACGAGGTGGGGCACCAGGCGCGGATCCTCTTTATGGCGATCGATGGGGCCGGTAAACAAAGCTTTGGCTTCATGGGACGGCCCGGCGGAACCAATCCGGAATTCAACACGCCCGAGCTTGCTTCCGGCGATGGCTTCGCCGGCACCGATTGCATCGTCGTCTATCCGGAAATCGTGCCCGACAATCCGATCGGCGCGACCCGAGTGGTCCGATATTTTCTCAATGTCGACGGCAAGGTGGCAGGGCAGAAGATCGCGCTGGGGCCGAACGACTTTGAATTGACCTTCCACCAGCATTTCCGGCCGGAAGCGCATTTCGTCCTCAGCAACACCGGGTTTCATCCGGCCTTTCATGCCGCGAACACCCGTCCCGCCGCTCAGCGGATGCTCGATGTCACCTACATCGGCAAAGGGGACAAATACGTCAAGGTGGGCACGATCAAGGACACGCTCCTGATCACCCGCAATTGGCCGGCGGATCAGGCGCAGCTGGCTCTGCTTTTGCGCCAGACCCGGTTCTTCTACACCTGGGATGCCAACTCCTCGATCAATGTCGAAGCCGTGCTGTGCGGCGCCGTCCCTTTCTTCCTGACCTACGAGCCGCTCACTCGCGAGCGGATCGACGCCACGGAAATGGGCTATCTCCCTCGTCTGGATGCGGGAATGAAAGACGCCCGTTTCGACCCGGTGCAGTTCGAGCGCGACCGCGCCGCGCTGATTGGCCGAATCGAAGGCATCCAGCGGTCCTGGCCGCAGCGCGTCGCCGAATTCGCCGCGGCGGCCGAACGTCACTTTTCACCGACGGCCGCGCGCGCGGCCGTCTGCGCCTGATCCCACCGCCCATGAAACTTTTTCTCCTCGCCCGATGAAAGCCGTCATTCTCGCCGGCGGACTCGGCACGCGCATCAGTGAAGAGACCCACCTCAAGCCCAAGCCCATGGTCGAAGTGGGGGGCCGTCCGATTCTCTGGCATCTGCTCAAGATCTATTCCGCCCACGGGATCAACGATTTCGTGATCTGCGTCGGCTACAAGGGCTACGTCATCAAGGAATACTTCGCGAACTACTTCCTGCACACATCCGATGTGACCTTCGACCTGGGAAACAACTCGATGGAGGTGCACGAGAAGCACGGCGATCCCTGGCGTGTCACGGTTGTGGATACGGGCGAAAGCACGATGACGGGCGGCCGCCTGCGGCGGGTGAAAAAGTACCTCGGCAACGAAACCTTCTGCATGACTTACGGCGACGGCCTGTCCGATCTGCCGATCCCCGATTTGATCAAGTTTCACCGCTCGGAAGGCCGGCTCGCGACGCTCACCGGCGTGAAGCCGCCCGGCCGCTTCGGCGCGCTCGCGGTCGACGGAACCGCGGTCACGCGCTTCAAGGAAAAGCCGAACGGCGACGGCGGCTGGATCAATGGCGGCTTTTTCGTGCTCCAGCCCGAGGTGATCGACTTGATTGATGGCGATGACTGCATTTGGGAGCGCAAGCCCCTGGAGGGGCTCGCCGCCCAGAAGCAGCTCAGCGTGTACAAGCATGCGGGCTTCTGGCAGCCGATGGACACCCTGCGCGACAAGCAAAATCTCGACGACCTCTGGAGCCGCCAGCAGGCGCCCTGGAAGATCTGGTAACCTATTTCCCGCCGTGAACGAAACTGCTGCCGAACTGAAGGCGAAGATCCTCGAACTGACCCGCGAATATTCGCGTCTGACTCATCGGGCCAACCGCCCGGGCTACGGGGAGGATGCGGAACGGCTGCCCTTCGTCCCGGGCCAGTCGACCATTCCCTATGCCGCGCGCGTGTTCGATGAGGACGAAGTCGAGGCAGCGGTGTCATCGACCCTGGATTTCTGGCTGACCCTCGGCAAGGAAGGCGACGCGTTCGAGCGCAATCTGGCGGGATTTCTCGGCATCAAGCGCAGCCTGCTTGTCAACTCCGGATCCTCAGCCAACCTGCTCGCCGTTTCGGCCCTCACCAGCTACAAATTTGGGGAGGATCGCCTGCGGCCGGGCGACGAAGTCATCACGGTGGCGGCCGGTTTTCCGACGACGGTGGCGCCGCTCGTGCAGAATGGGCTCGTGCCGGTTTTCATCGACAACGATCCCACCACGCTCAACGCCCGCACCGACCGCTTCGAGGCGGCCTATCGCAAGGGCAAGACCAAGGCGGTCGTCATGGCCCACACGCTGGGCAATCCGTTCGATCTCTCGTTTGTGACGGAATTTTGCCGCGCCCATGATTTGTGGCTGATCGAGGACAATTGCGACGCCCTGGGTTGCCAGTACGATGGCCGGTACACCGGCTCGTTCGGCGACCTTTCAACCCAGTCCTTTTATCCCCCGCATCATATGACCCTGGGAGAGGGCGGGGCGGTCAACGTCACGGGCGACATGCGGCTCAAGGTTGCCGTGGAGAGCTTCCGCGACTGGGGCCGCGACTGCTGGTGCGCGAGCGGCGTGGACAACAGCTGCAACAAGCGTTTCGGCTGGCAGCTCGGCGAACTGCCGAAAGGCTACGACCACAAGTTCACGTATTCGCATTTGGGTTATAACATGAAGCCGCTGGACATCCAGGCGGCGATTGGGATGGCCCAGCTCAAGAAACTGCCGGCGTTCATCGAGGCCCGGAAACGGAATTGGGAACGCCTCCGCCGCGGGCTGGCTGACCTGGAGGAATACTTCGAATTCATGCTGCCGACCCACGCCACGGCGTGGACCCCGGAAGGTTTCGAGTGGGACTCGACCGGCCACCGCACCGAGTGCTCCTGGTTCGGCTTCATGCTGATGGTGCGCGCCGACGCGCCGTTCACCAAGTTCGATCTGGTGCGCCATCTCGACGAAAAGAAGATCGGCAACCGAATGCTTTTCGGCGGTAACCTCGTTCGGCAGCCGGCTTTCGTGCAATTGCGCAAGGACCGGCCGGAGGCATTTCGCGTTTCCGGCGATCTCAGCGGCGCGGACCGCCTGATGAACGAGGCGCTTTTCCTCGGCACCTATCCCGGCCTGACGCCGGCGATGCTCGATTATGAAATTGAAGTCGTGCGCAGCTTTGTCGCCAGCCGCACTCGCAGCCACGCGCTCCTGGCCTGACGATGGATTCCTCGTCGCGGCTCCATCCCCCTTTGCTGCCGGAGGACATCGACCATGTCCTTCAGCATATGGCGTGCGCCTGGGATGAGCTTCGCGGCCAGACGATTTTTGTGACCGGCGGCACGGGTTTCTTTGGACGCTGGCTTTTGGAGACCTTTGTCGCGGCCAATGCGCGGTTTCGCCTCAATGCCCGTCTGCTGGTCCTTTCGCGGAATCCCCGCCGCTGTGGCGAACAAATGCCGCATCTGCGGGCTGCCGACGCGATCCAATGGATTCAAGGCGACGTTCGCGATTTTGTTTTTCCGGAGGAGCCGTGTTCGCACGTCATCCACGCTGCCACCGACACCGTGGTCCCCCGGCCCCAAGGCGGACCCTGGCCCGAACACTTGAGCACGATTGTCGACGGTACCCGGCGGGTTCTCGAATTTGCCGCGGCGACCGGCGCGGCGAAGGTGCTCTACGTGAGTTCCGGGGCCGTTTACGGTCCCCAGCCGTCCGCAATCACCCATTTGCCCGAAGATTACGGTGGCGGTCCGAATCCGCTTGAGGAAAGTGCGTGGTACGGCGAAGGCAAACGGCTCGCCGAACTGCTTTGTGCGCAAAGCCGGCGCAGTTCGAAGATCGAAATCAAGATCGCGCGTCCGTTCGCGTTCATCGGCCCCCATCTTCCGCTCGACGCCCATTTTGCCATCGGAAACTTTCTGCGGGACGCGCTGGCGGGGGAAACGATCACCGTGCGCGGTGATGGCACGCCGTTCCGCTCGTATCTTCATGCGGCGGATTTGGCGATTTGGCTTTGGACGATCCTGTTTCGCGGCCATGACGGTCGCGCCTACAACGTCGGTTCGGGCGACGCGCGTCCCATTTCCTCGATGGCTCAGGCCGTCGCGGCTGAACTCGGTTCGCCGCCCCCGGTGGTGCTGGGCGTGGCGAAGCAGCCCGCTGCCCCTCCGTCGCGCTATGTGCCGGATGTGAGTCGAGCGTCGCTCGAGTTGGGCCTGGCTGAGCGCATACCGCTCGCCGAATCGATCCGGCGCACCGCGCGCTGGCACCGCCTGGCACAAGCCCGCACGGCGAAAGCCGCCTAACCCGGACAGGGGGTGGAGCGCGTGGTCCCCACGCGCTTTTCCGCCTTAGGCGTCGAACAGCGCGTGGGGACCACG
>DASXYY010000014.1:0-120683 GCA_036502225.1 Opitutaceae bacterium | reverse complement strand
TCCAATGGGGCAGTGCTTGGAAGGTATTGGATCTCTATCGCCACCGCTGGCAGGTGGAACTGGCCTTCAAACGCCTCAAGAGTCTGCTCGCCCTCGGTCATGTGCCCAAAACCACCGATCCTTCGGCCCAGGCCTGGATGCAGGCCAAGGTCCTCACCGCCCTCTTAATCGAGCGCATCCTGACCGAAACCCGGTCCTTTTCCCCCTGGGGCTACCGACTGCTTCCAGGAGCGCCAATGGCTGCTCTTCCGGGAAGTGCGCGATAGCGTGGTCGCCGCGCTGCAGATGCCTCTGCCCATCGGACACTTGCTTCGGCACGGCCATCGCATGGCCGAAGCCCTGCAGGAACGCCGATCGATGCGCCCACGCCAAGCCCGGCTCCTGCACCGCCTCGTCGTCGCTTAGGTTAATGCCTATGGGTCAACGCCCCCGGCTACAGCTATGAGAGGCGGGTTGCGCGAAGCTGCGCCTTCAACGCGATCTCCGCCGCCTTGAATGCATGGGCCTGCGTCATCGCGGTCTCAGCGCGGTGCTGGCAATCGTGAAGGAGCGCACCGAAAAAGGGAAAGCCGACCTGGCCCGCGACAGCCAGGTGCCGCTCGCCTTCCTGGTCGACGAGGTAGACATGATCGCCGGTTCGGTCCCGGGCGATGTCCACGTACTTGCGCAGCTCGATATAGCCCTTGGTCCCGAGAATGACCGTGCGCCCATCTCCCCACGTGCCGAGTCCCTTCGGCGTGAACCAATCCACCCGCACATAGCTGGACGCTCCGTTATTGCCGATGAGCGACCACTCGCCGAAATCCTCGAATTCGGGGTGCTCCGGATGATCGAAATTTCCAATCGCCGCGGACGCCACGGTGGCGTCGGTGGCGCCCGAATAGGCCAAAAACTGTTCGGCCTGATGGCTCCCGATGTCGCAAAGGATGCCTCCGGTCCGCTCGCGCTCCCAAAACCAGGCCGGCCGATTGGCCGCGCTCAAGCGGTGCGGCCCCAGTCCCAAGACCTGGATCACACGTCCGATGGCGCCTTGTGCGACCAGCTCCGTCGCGCGAACCGCGGACTCCACATGGAGCCGCTCGCTATAGTAAACCATGTATTTTCGCCGTGTGCGCGCCACCGCGCTTCGCACGCGTTCCAGTTGACCCAGCGTCGTGAACGGGGCCTTGTCCGTGAAATAGTCCTTCCCGGCGTCCATTGCCCGAAGCCCCGCCTGAGCGCGATCGGCTGGCACCGCCGCCGCCGCCACCAAAAGAACTTCGGGATCGCCGAGAATTTCATCGTAACTGCGCGCGACACGCACGCCCGGGTACCGATCGATGAAAGCCTTCACCTTCGCCGGATCGGGGTCGTGGACCCATCGCAGCGTGGCACCCGCCCGGATCAATCCGTCGCACTGACCATGGATGTGGCCGTGCTCCAGAAAGGCCGCACCGAACGGAAAGTTCATTCCTTCGGCCGCGCGTTGTCCCGAGTTTCTTTGGCGAGCGCCTTGACCGGCCCGTCGATCGCCGTCCGGGTCGCCTTGTCCATCCGATCAATGAACAACACCCCGTTCAGGTGATCGACCTCGTGAAGAAAGCACCGGGCCAGAAGGCCATTGCAGCGCAGCACGTGCTTCATCCCGTATTCGTCCTGAAACTCGACCTTGATTTCATCCGGGCGGGTCACGTCGCCGCGAATCTCCGGAAACGATAGGCAACCCTCTTCGTAAACTGTTTCGGGCGTGCCCGGCACAAGCGTAATCTGGGGATTAACGACAATCAGCGGCATGAAGATATCGCGGGGCGGCTTGGCTCCGTCCAATTCCCACGAATATTCGGCCTCACTCTCCCGCAAATCGACCACACAAATCTGCTTCGACTGGCCGACCTGCTGCGCCGCCAGTCCGATCCCCTGCGCCTCGTTCATCGCTTCGATCATGGCCTTGCCAAACGCCGCCAAGTCCGCGCCGAATTGGGTAACTTTGTTCCCTTTCTTCCTCAAAATAGGATCGTTATAGTGAACAATCGAAAGCGACATCGGTCGAAGCCAGAACCACCGTGGCTTTGGTCCATCGCTGTCGCAAATAAATAGTTAACGAAGTGAACCGTTGAAATGAGCGCCGCCGCCCCAGCTTCCCGGTCGTCCACGTTTTCGGGGCCTTTGGGTGTCGTGCTCGGCGTGATCATCGGCGTGGGAGCGTGGCTCATTCCCGATCATTTTCGATCGATCAGCCCCGGGCTTTTGAGCGCCGCCGGCCACGGCACCAGTTCCGTCATCGAATTCGGCAATCAGCTGGTCGATCGCGAGCGCATTGGTCCGGCCAAGGAAGTCCTCGATACTGCCCGCGAAATCTCGGCGCCCGGCGCCGAAGATTTGGCGCGCCGACTCGGCGATCTGCAGAAGCGCCAGCCCGAATTCGCGGCTTGGGGCGGCTGGGACCCGTTCCTCGATCCACTCTTCAATCTGCGCGCTCCCAGCGGCCACACCGAAAGCACTCCGGTGATGACGTTTTTCATCACCCAGCAGGGCCGCGACGCGCTGCGCAACTACCTCGGCACCTCGGGTTCCATCGGAGTCCAAGCCATTCTTCGCACCCGCACGCTCGGTTATCGCGCCGCCCACCTGCCCGCGGCGAGCCAGCCCGGCGGCCAGCCGACCGACGCGCTCATTCTCCTGACCGCCCTGCTTTACCAAAGCGATCACCTTGGGCCGTCGCTGCAGCGCGACCTGCACGCGCTCGCCGATTCTGCCCTCGCCCAAGGCGACCTGGGCGATCTCGGCTCCTTTTACCTGGATCTGCTGGCCCTGTCGCGCCGGCTCGACTGGGCGCAGCTCACTGAACTCATGGGACGCAGCGACAGCACGCGCACGGTCAACGAATACGCGCAGCTCGCGCGCGCCGCCTCGCGTGAATTTTCCGTCATTTATACGGCCGCGCTCTTTACGAATTCCGCCGATCGCGTTGCCGACTATCTGTTGGAAAATGGCAAGACCGGCGCCGCCAACCTGCGCCTCGCGCTCAGCGATGGCCGCGGCGCCGTCAAGCTGCTGATCGACCGGCAGGTGCCGGTCATCCACGAGGCGTCCGAGTGGTCGCCCGGCGCCGGCCTGGTGCTGGCCCATCCGCGCGCCATGCTCACTTTGAAGTGGCTGGCCTGGTTCGTCGCCGGATTCTGCCTGCTCCTCGGCCTCGACCGCTGGATGGTGTCGCCGGAAGGCATCGCCGAATCCGAACGCTCCGCGCCCCAGTTGCGGGCCGGCATTCTCGCTCTTTTCCTCACCGGCCTCATCCTCATCGCGACGGAGCCGTTCTTACTGAAAGCCTCCGCCCCGTCGATCGACTACCGCCCGCACCTGACGATGCTCGTCGTCCAGGGAACCCCGCCTCCTTCCTCGAACCAAATTCATCATGCTTCCATGAACTCCTCGACTTACGTCACCATCGGGATCTTCGCCCTCCTGCAGGTCATGATGTATTTCATCTGCCTGCAGAAGATCAACCAGATCGCCCGCCAAAACCTCGCGCCGCTCCTCAAATTGCGGCTGATGGAAAACGAAGAGAACCTCTTCGATAGCGGGCTCTACGTCGGCATGATGGGCACGGCCGCCGCGCTTGTGCTCCAGGTGCTCGGCGTGATTTCGCCCAACCTGCTGGCCGCCTATTCGTCCAATCTTTTCGGACTGCTGTGCGTGGCCCTCGTCAAGATTCGCCACGTGCGACTCTTCAAGCGCCGGCTGATCCTCGAGCACGAAACGGGCCTGCGCACGTCGCCGGCCTGATCCTGCGCCATGAACAAGACGCTGCTGCTGATCATCATCGATTTCCTCTTTCTCAACCTGATCGCTCTGACCAGGTGGGAGAAGGTGGAACCGGCGCGCGCGCAGCAGACGCCGGTGCCTCAGGTGGGGGCCAACGCCAACACCCGGGAGCAGGATTTGGTGGAAACCATGCGCCAGTCGCTCGCGGACGAGACCGCCGGCCGGCTCGCGCTCGAAGGCCGCCTGACTCGAGCGGGCAACGACCTCACGGAACGCCAGCAGGGGCTCGCTCAGCTGCAGACCCAAAAGGAGCAGCTCGCCGCCCAACTCGCGCAGAGTGTGCAGAACACGCAGCAACTGACGCAGCAAGCCGAGGCCGCCCGGCGGGAGTCGAGCCTGACCCAGGACCAGCTCGCGCAATTGGAGCGGGAGCTTGAAGCCCGCCGCGCCGAGGCCGAACGCCAGCGCCAGGAGCTCACTCGAATGGAAGGCGAGCAGCAACGGGCGCAGCAGATCATCTCGGGCCTCTCCACCCAGGTCGCCGTCGGCGAAACCGAAAAGCAGAATCTGCAGCACCAGGCGAGCCAGCTGCAGCAGCAAGTCGAACAGGAGCGCGAGGACCGCATCAAGGTGGAGGCCCAGACCAATCAGCTGGCGCAGGGCGTGGGCCAGCTCGCCAAGAACTCCGGCGATCTGACCCAGGAAATCCGGGACAATCGGCCGATCAACGAAAACGTCCTGTTCAATGACTTTCTCGCCAACCGCGTCGACACGCAATTTTCCGCGGGACGCCAGGGCGTGTTTCACGAGGTCACCAACGACCGCAGCACGTCCACCGTGCTCGTGTCCGACGGCCACCAGGTTTACGCGCTGCTGCACATCAACAACACGACGTTCTCCGATCTATTGCAGAATTTCGATTGGAACCGCATCGCCGTCACGTTCACCCATCCGCCGGATTACCACAGCACGGGCGGCCAATTGGACTTTCTCTCGGTGGATCCGCGCATCGTCGCGATTCCGCTCGATCAGTCGCAGGTCGACGCGCTGGGCGCCAAGGTCTACACGCTGGCCGCCGATCCGTTCAAGTTTCCCGATGCCGTGCTGATCAATGGCGGCCGCGGGTATGGCGTGCTCAGTTTCAAGCTCGATCCGGCCAATCCCGGCTATGTTCGCGTGGAAAATCGGTTCTTCAAGCGGCTGTTTGGCGGCGCGGATCTCAAGCCCTCCCCGGGCGACCTGGTCTTCAGCCATACCGGCGAGCTGCTGGGCATGATGGTGAACAGCGACTATTGCGCGCTCCTCAAGGATTTTTCGCCGATGGAGGTCCTCAAGATGGGATCCAACACGCTGCCTGAACATCCAGCCAACGTGCTAAACCAGGTGGCGGCGCGGGTGCAGTCGATGCCGCCCGGGCTGCAATAGCGACATCGCGGGTGGAGCGCGTGGTCCCCACGCGCTGTTTGATCTCGAAAGCGGGACAGCCGGGGTCGGCGCCCCTGGCTACAGCGCTACTGGGCCCTGAACAACACCGCCCGCAACATTCCCTGCTGGAACGAGGCGGTGAGCTGAGGCACGAATCCCGCGGCGGCGATGATTTCCTCGGCGGGCGGCAAGCGCCGCGCCGACAGCCGGGTGGTGACTCGAAAAAAGGCATAGAGCAGCCCCAGC
This sequence comes from Opitutaceae bacterium, assembly GCA_036502225.1. Lineage (GTDB taxonomy): Bacteria > Verrucomicrobiota > Verrucomicrobiia > Opitutales > Opitutaceae > Palsa-1447. The sequence continues at coordinate 115,268 of DASXYY010000014.1, read as the reverse complement.
CAGGCTCGGGCGCGCCAGCGCCGCCAACCGGAGGCCGGCTCGCAAAAATCGGCAAAGAGCCAGCGGCCGCCCATCCGCAGCGAAGGTTTCACGTGCGCCACCAGCCCTCTCACCTCGTCGGCGGTGAAGCAATCGAGGAAGAACAAGGTCACCACCGCGTCGTAGGCGCCGGAGGGAAGTTCGACCGCGCGCGCATCTGCCTGCTCAAATTGCACCCGGGCCCGCGCCACGGGCCCCAGGCGGGACGCCGCCCGCGCGAGCATGGCGGGGCTCGCGTCAATGCAGCGGAATTTCGCCCTCGGCGCGATGGTGCTGAGACGTTCCAGGCAGCGCCCGTCGCCTTCTCCCAGAATGAGGATCGATTCCGCGTCCGCCAGACTCGACAGGAGCGAAAACCGGGCGCGCGCCAGATCGCCGCCAAAAGCCACCCGCTCCAGCGCACGATAGACGCGCGCCAGCGAGTCGAAATTGGCGGGAGCTTCCTTCATCGCCACAACCAAATCAAAGGGGTGAGGAGCGCCGCGTCCGCCAGGACGCGGACCGCTTTGCGTCCCAGCCGCAGCTCATTCAAATCAATCAAGAAGAGCAGCAGCCCCGCAAGCGCCGTCGCTTCGCCCGTGACCTTGAAGCGGGGCGCCATCAGGAATATCGCCGCCCCCGCGATGACCGATGCCACGGCCGCCGCGCGGGCCAGCGCATGACCGTCCCTGAACTGGTGGGCGAGCGAAGTCTGGCCTTGAACGGTGTCGATGCCGTGCTCCCAGGCGGAAATCAGCGCGCAATTGGCGAAGGCCAGCAGCGTGAAGGCCCCCAGCGGCCACGTGGCGCGGCCGCCCTGGTGGTCCGGCAACCGCGGCACGATGAACACGCCAATCCCAACGGCCAGCAGCAGGGCGACGCAGACTTCCTTGGGCACGCGCGCCGGGTGATGCCGATGGACCAGCTGGTGCGACAGCAGATAAAGCAGCACGGCCGGCACGATGCAGGCTCCGGCCACGAATTGCCCCGAGGTCAGCCCGCGAACGGCGGCGGTCACATCGGCCGCGAAAACCGCCACGCCCAGGGCGGCCATGGGCCAGCGGGCGCGCTGATAGAAGGCATGCCGCGCCGTCTGCACCTGTTCCGGCATGAGGCGCCAGCCTTCGATCCAGCGATCCGCGCTGTAGGCCAGCCAGACCGACGCGCCCAGGACAAAGCGCGGCGCACCTCCCAAGGCCTCGCCCGTCTGGGCCGCCACCAGCGCCTGCCACGTCAGCACCACCGCGGTCGCATCGAGCGACAGCACCGTGGGCCACTGCCACCAGCGCGGACGGGTTTTCGGCATGGGGGCGAAGGCTAAGACGTTGATCTCTCCGGCCGGGGTACGCCAACCTTATCGGGCAGTGCGATCCCTTCTCTGGATTTTGACGACCCAATGGCGCGGCGCCGCTTTCGGCTACGCCGGCGACGTCAATGCCCGCACTCCCGCGCTGGACGCGCTGGCGCGCGAGTCGGTCCGATTCGATGCCGCCCTCACTCCCCATCCGTTCGGCCCTTTTGCCCGCGCCGCCCTGCTCACCGGTGTCCCCAGTCCGGAAAACGGCGTCGAAGGCTATTTCGACCCCTTGCCGCGGAACGCCGTCACGGCGGCCCACCGGTTCGGACGCCAGGGATATCGCACCGCCTTTATCGGCAAATGGCAGCTGGCCGCCCGCGATCGAACCGCCCCGCCCGTGAGCGAGGCCCATGCGCGGACGCTGGTGGCGCCCGAGGACCGCGGCGGCTTCGATTTCTGGGAAGGCTTCGAAAGCGGATTCCTGCTCAACGACCCGTGGCTCCACGGCACCGACCGGCCCAAGCCGGTCCGCTTTTCCGGCTACCAGGCGGATGTGCTCGCCGAACGCGCGGCCCTCTGGATGGGCGCCCAGGCGCCGGGACGCCCGTGGTTCTGCCTTCTCAGCGTGGAGCCGCCCCATCCGCCCTACGGCGCCCCGGCCGCGGGTATTCCACCCGTGGATACGCAGGCCGTGGTCCTGGCGCCCAATGTGCCGCTCGGCGGCGAGACCGAGGCGCGCGCCCGCCGCGAGCTGGCCGGCTACTACGCCCACATCGAGGCCACCGATCGGGCGCTGGGACGGCTGGTGCAATCGGTGCCGCGGGACACCGTGATCGTCTTCACCTCCGTGCACGGCGACCTGCACGGCGCGCACGGTCATTTCCGGAAAGGCTGGCCCTACGAAGAGAGCATTCGAGTCCCGCTGCTGATCCGGCATCCGGATTTCGGGGCGCAGCGGGTGGCGGCGCCGGTGTCCCTGATCGATCTCGAGGCGCTAAGCGTGAACCCGCTGAAGCCGCCCCCGGATTTCGTCGCGTGCTCGATGCCGTCCGTGCCGCCGTTCGGGCATCAGTGCGACCGCACGTGGACGGCCCGGCGCACGGCCACGCACAAGACGGTTTGGTCGGGGGAAAGCGAGAAGCCGTGGCTGGAGTTTGATCTGGCGAGCGATCCTTTTGAAATGCGCCCGCTGTAGCCGGGCATCAAGCTTCTGGTTTGCGGCCCATCTCCGCCGGTGGCGGCGCCGGGGTGCCGGTCGCATTGCGATCGGCGCACTGCCTTCGAATCGCCGCCGCCACCTCCGGCAGCTTCACCGGCTTCGCCACGTAGTCGTCCATCCCGGCCGACAGGCACAATTCGCGGTCGCCTTGCATCGCGTTGGCCGTCAGCGCGATGATTTTGGGCTGCTTGTCCTTGGGCAGCTTTTTGCGGATTTCTCGGCTGGCCTGAAGCCCGTCCATCTCCGGCATTTGCAGATCCATCAGGATCAGGTCAAAGCCGCCCTGCAGAGCGCGTTCGACCGCCTCGCGGCCGTTGCTGGCCAATTCCGCGCGGTAGCCCAGCCGCAAAAGGAGCCCGAGCGCGACCTTCTGGTTCACGGCATTGTCCTCCGCCAGCAAGACCCGCAGCGGAATTTCGCGCGACAGCAAATCGCTGCCCCCTCCCGTGGGCCGCTGCGCGGAAGCCTGCCGATCGAAAAGGCGGATCGTCCCCTGCACCACCGCCCCCGTCTTGAGCGGCTTCGTCACCGACTCCACCGCGCGTCCCGCCGGCGCGGGATCGGCCGTCCGTCCGAATGGAATCATCAGCAGTCGCGGGCACGCCAACTGGGCGGTTCCCTTTTCGGGGGTCGGGCCGGAGGCCGTCTGGTGATCGACCAAAAGCAAGACCGGGGCCGCCCCCAGCTTCGCGACGGCGTCGTCCGCTTCATCGGCGGTGGCCACCACCTGAATCTTGGCGCCCCAGCGGGCAAACAAGTCGCGCAGCCTTTGCGCGGTCACCCGATTATCCTCGATCGCCAGGATCGTGCCGGAGGCGATTTCGGCGGGCAGTTTGGGCCACACGTCCTGATCCGCCGGAGTCGGGGCGCTTTCCGAGACGATCGTGAAGATGAACGCCGAGCCCTCCCCCACCGCGCTCTCGGCGTGAATCGTCCCACCCATCAGTTGCGATAGGCGGTCGCAAATCGCCAGCCCCAGGCCGGTGCCGCCAAATCGCCGGGTCGTCGAGGAATCCACCTGGCTGAATGCCTTGAAGAGCCGGCTCATCCGGTCCGGCGGTATGCCCATGCCCGTATCGCGCACCGCGAATTCCAGCTTCAGGCGGCCATCGGCCGGCGCGGAAAGCAGGGACACTTCGATGGTAATGCTGCCCGCCGTCGTGAACTTGACCGCATTGTTCACCAGGTTGCTGATGATCTGCCACAGCCGGGTGACATCGCCCTTCAGCCACGGGGGCACCTGCGGATCGATTCGATACGCTAGTTCGATGCCCTTGCCGGTGGCGGCCGCCGTGAACAGGTCGAGCGTTTCCTCCAGGCACGGCGCCAGTCCGAACGGCAGGCGCTCCAGCTCCAATTTGCCGGATTCGATTTTCGAAAAATCCAGGATGTCGTTGACGATCGTGAGCAGGGCCTCGCTCGAATTGCGGATCGTTCCAATGTAGTCGCGCTGCTCGTCGGTCAGCGGCGTGTCCATGATCAGGCTCGTCATGCCGATGATGCCGTTCATCGGCGTGCGGATTTCGTGCGACATCGACGCCAGGAATTCGCTCTTGGCCCGCGAGGTCGCGTCCGCCTCGGCTTTGGCCCGGCGCAGCTGATGCTCCGTTTCCACGCGAGCCGTCACGTCCTGCACCGTGCCGATCAGCCGCGTGGGCCGGTTTTGCGCATCCGTCGCGACCGCCTTGGAGCGCATGTACACCCAGCGCCATTTCCCCTGCGCGTTGCGAACTCGATATTCAAAATCCACGAACGTCGCATTGCCCGCGAGCTGGATTTCCATCCGCGAGCGGAACGTGCCGACATCGTCGGCGTGGATCAGATTCTCCCAGGCGGCCGCCGTCGACGGCATGCGGGCGCCGTCGTACCCAAACATGGCCCACAGGCCCGCGCTGAAAAACACATGTCCGGAAGCCACGCTCCATTCAAAGATGCCGATTTCCGTCGAATCCAGGGCCAGCCGCAGCCGCTCATCCGACAGCTTGAGACGGTTCTCCACCCGGCGGCGCTCTTCGTTTTCCTGGGTGAGGAGCCGATTGGACTCCTCCGCCGACCGCTGGCCGCTGCGCGCGCTGCGGCCGAAGTGGGTGCTGAGGCCCAAAAGGCCGGTCAGGATCAGGCCCGCCGTCAGGGCGAAATCCGGCAGCGATTTCAGGTCGCGCAGCCGCTGCGGATCGGCCGGCGTCACCTCGACGGTCAGCGGCCGGCCCAGCACCGAAAAAGAACGGGTGATTTCATAGCGCGCGCCGGCGGCGGGATCGATGCCGCCCCCCGAATAGACCGGTTCGCCGCTCACTTCCGCACTGACATAATACTCGTCCGCCAGCTTCAAATCATCCTCGGCCACGCTGCGCAGCAGCGGCCGATAAAGAAATTCCGCCGCGATCCAGCCCTGGCTGTGCCCGTCGCTCACGATCGGAGCAAAGAGCACGAACCCTCCGCGCGCGTGGCCCGCGATATCCGTGCTGCCCGTGATTTCGACGTGCCGGGTCGCCCGTTCAAGGGCCTCGCGCCGCTCGCGCACCGAGTTCTGGTTGAAGCCCAGCAGCCGCTCGTTGCCCGCCGCCGGGATCGTCCAAAGCGTCTGACCCGACGAATCGATGCGCGAGATCGCCGTGCAGCCCGAAGCCGTGGATTTGTCGAATTGGGCGCCCGCATCGATCTGTTCGAGCCGTGGGGAGTCCCGCGCTCCCTCGGCCCAATCGCGGGCCAGCCGTTCGAACGCGTTCTGCTCCCGATCGACGTTCGAGGCGACGCCCCGGGCCAGCGCCGCCGCTTCCTCCAGCGTCCGCGCCTGAAACGCGGTGTTCTCCCGCTGCGAAAGTCCGGCCCAAAAGGTCATGACCAGGGCTCCCGCCACCACCACCACCGGAATCGGCGCCCATTTGGGGGGCCCGCCTACTTCGCGGGCATGTTCACGCCACGCGTGATAGATGAGCGCGGCGCCCAACCCGACCGCCAGGGCCGCCTCCCATTGCGGAAACCCATGGCCTTCGGGAAATTCGTAGGTCACGGGCACGTTGGCCGCGCGGCCAATCAGCGAAGAGAGGCCCGCCGCCCCGCCAAACGAGCCGGCGATGGCTTCCGCCAGGCGCCTGGCCGCCGCGCTGCCCTTGAGCCTCATGCGGTTCTACCATCCCCCTTTCATTGCTCGGGAGCAACGCCATTTGCCGGCCCGGGAGCGCGCAGCACGTTGCTCGGACCATTCACGAACACCCAATCGGGCTTGGCCAGCGTGCCGACGAGCCGCACCTCCAGCGCGTTGGCCAGCGGAGTCAGCACCAGGTCCATGAAGCGCTGCGGCAGCGCGTGGCTTTCCTTGAACGGCTTGAGCTTCGCCCGGATGTCCAGATTCCCGGATTCCATATCGCAGGTGCCCTGGGCGACAATCGCCGAATTGGCGCCCGTCACGGCGATCTCGGGAAAGTCGATGGTCCGTCCGTCGATGATGTATTGGGCCGAAGCGCTGGTGAAACGCAGCGAGGTGAATCGGAGCAGATCCGAAAGCAGTCCGAGCATGTGCAGCTGGCCGATTTCCCCGCCTCGCAGATCGATCGTCCCGGATCCATGAAAGCTGTAGGGATAGCCCCAGAGCCCCTGGGCCGACGCGGCCGCGTTCACGCGCACCGCCGCCTTGGGCTGGATGAATTTGCCCACCGCCGATTTGCCCGAAGCCGGGTCGGTCCGGCCCGCCAGGCCCGCCGCGGTGGAAATGGCCTGAGGCAGGCTCAGGTTGTCGAGCGAAACGTTGAAGCGCAGCTTCCGCGCATTCGGCGGCCCGGACAGTTCGCCCGCGCCGACCGCGTGCCCGCCGGCGACGTCCGCCTCCGCATTGTCGATCGTCAGGTCGTCATCATTCAGCCGTGCGACAAACGAAGCCCCCTCGAAGGGCAAATGATGAAACGTGAGCTGCCGGTCGCTGCGCGCAAGCACGGCGAGCCGGCGGTGACTGCCGGCGACGCTGCCCGGGCCCGTGAACACGCCGGTCACTTCGACCCGCGGAGCCGCCTGAAACTCGATGCCCGCAATGGCCGCCGACGCTTCGGGACCGAGCAGCGCGAGCGCCGGCCCCGGATCCAGCGTCGAGGCCACCTTCAAATTGAGCTGCTCCCAATCGCCAACATCGAGATTGAACGACCGCGAAAAGCTTCCCGCTGCCTCGCCCGCACCGCGGCGCGCGCGAAATTCGAGGGCATCGACAAACTGCGGCCGGACGAAGAGCCTTCCCGTCACCTCATCGAATCCCAGGCCCTCGATCCGCGTGTCCGGCGCATCGACATTCAAAAAGATCTGGGAGTGGGTTCCGCCGTCCGTCCAGTTGCCCCGCAAATCGATGTCCGCGGTCGGAGGCACCGTGGGAAAACCGAAATTGCCGAAGAACGCGGGCCACCAGCCCCCGGCAATCCACGGAGCGATATCCAGCGGCCGCAGGCGGCCGCGCAGCAGAAACCGATAGTTGCCCTGCCGATCCTGCCCGAAGGTGCCGGCCGCAACGTCGCTGCCCATGCGGGCGAATGCCCGCTCCGCGAGCAGATTGCGTCCGTCGAACGACACGCGGCCGCCGGCCTCGTCGATGCGCACCGTGCGGGCGACCAAACCGCGTATGGCCACGCGGGCCCAGGCGTCCGCGAAATGGCCCCCGGCGCCGAACCGGCACTCGCCCTCGGCCGCGATCGGTTCCGACCAGTCGAGGTAATTGCTGATGCCCTTCATGCGATGCGTCTCGAGAAACTCCCGCGCCTGGCGGTCGATGCGCGCGGCAAAGCGGAGGTCCGCCGAGCGGCCCACGACGTTCGCCGAGCCCGACGCGGCGAACGGCTGGTCCCACACCAGGCCCGCGACGCTGCCGGTGACGGCGGGATAGTGCGACACGTCAAATTCCCCATACGGGGCCAGCACGGGAATGCCATCCCCCGCCATCGACCGGGCGGCCAGCGAAACGGAACGGACGCGGGCCGGCCAGGCGCCGTCGGCCAGAGGCTGCACCTCCACCGAGCCGAGCACCCCGCGCACGCGGGCGATGCCCGGCAAGTTAAGCCGGTCCGCTTCGAAATCGATCTGCACGGGCGCCGCGGGATCGGAACGAAAACGCCACCGGGCGGTGGCCCGAACCCGGTCCGCCTGGATGCGGGCTCCGCCCGGAATCCGCACGGCGTCGGCATCGACGATCGCTTCGACGCCCAGACTGTGGTCGGCATTGGATTCGATGCGCAGTCGCACGACCGGAGATTCCACCGTCCCGATCGCCGCCAGCCACGACGCCGCGGCCTGCGCCAGCTTGGCGTACCGGCGCGCCAGCGCGGGGGCAACGGCTGCCGCCGGCGCCCGCGCGGCCGGGACCGCCGGCACCAGAATCGCGCCGCTGCCGGCAATCGCGACGCCTCCCGCCTTGGCGCTGAAGAAAGGCAGCCGGATCCAGCCATCGCGCGGCACGAGGTCGGCGTCCGCGTCGCTCACAATCTCGTCCGCCGTTCCCGAGGGCGAAAACATGGCCGGCACCCGCAGCGAGAGCCCGCTGATGCGAATCTCCCGGGCCTCCACCCGTCCGGCCAGGAGCGCCAGGGGTCTCAACCGGGTGGATACCACGCGGGCCACCAGCACCGGGTCCTCGAACCCCGCGAAGCGCAGGCGCACGTCCTCCATCAGGATCCGCCCGGTGGGATCGAACCGGGTGCGGCCGAAATCCGCCTTGAGCCCGGCGAAGGAGAGCCGGGATTGCAGCGCGGTCAGCAGCGGCTGCGGCACGGCCATCTCATGGTGGGCCGCGATGTAGATCTGGACCGCCAGCAGCCCGCCCAGGAGCAGCCAGACCGCCCAGCAGGCCAGGAGCCCCAGCACCCGCCCCAGATGGCGCAGCGCAGGCCCGATCATGGACGGCCGTTCGGCGCCCCCGGATCGCGATCGCCGTAAGTCAGGGTCCAGAGCGCGTCAATGAGCGGCTGCTCGATTTGGAACGCGCAGTCGAATTCAGCCGCGCCCGCCCATTGTTCCGTTCCGCCCAGGCGGGAAGTGAGGAGGAGCGAATGCGTCGTGCGGGCATCGCCCTTGCCGCCGGCCGGCAGCAAAAAAGTGCCGTCGAGACGGTATTTCCACGGTCCGCCGGGGCCGTCCGCGGCGGAAAAACTGCTCGGGCCGAAGCGGAGCGCCTTGAGGCTGCGCCACCCGTCCGCCAGCGCCGCGATGTCGGAATCGCGCGAAGCCGGCACGGGCGCCGCGCCGGCCGGAATCGGGGTGCCCCACGCCCAGATCGCCTTGCCCGTGGCGAGGTCGAAGAGCGACACGGCCTCGAGGCGCGCGCTGGCCGGCAGGGCGATCAGCTGGCGGTCGCGCCAGTCGCCCTCCGACACCGGAGTTTCCCGCAGGATTTCGGGCGGCACGGCAAAGACCGACAATCCGTTGGCCGCCTGCACGTACACTTCGGTCGAATCCGGCGCCGGCCGGCCCACCTCCAGGGTCGCAGTGACCCGGCCGAGCCCCAGCGCGATGCGCCGCTCCGGCTGGGCCAAGCCCCATTTTTCCCGCTCCGCGTCCGTCGGCGCATCGCTGGCGAACCGGGTGGCGCTGAGCCGCTCCAGAAAATCCAGCAGGCGGCGCACCGCCGCGGCGTCCGCGGCAATCGTGCGCGGACCCCGGCCGCCTTCCGGCGGCAGCACGAGCTGCCAGCCCGGGGGCCCCTCCCCCGGCTCCAGGCGCCGCAGCACGACGTCGGAAGCCGGCGGCGCCGACAGCTCGATGCTCGAGACGGCGCTCGTATCCAAATCTAGAATATGACGGTCGCGCAGCTCCACCGCGGCCCGGCCCAGCGTGCCCCACAGGCCGGGCGGAAAGGCCGCCGTGAAGCGCGCGCTGCGTCCGGACGGCGACGTGGGGTCGGCCCGCTGCGCAGAGCGCACTTCGCCCTCGGCATCGCTGGCGCCGGCCACCCGGTCGCCGACGTACAGGGTTTCCGCGCGATTGTTGCCCTCGAGCGAAATTCGCTCCTCCCGATTGGCGGCGGGCGCCCCCGCCTCCGAAAGCTCGAAGCTCCGCACCCGCAGCCGATCGAGCGCGTTGATGGCGATTTCCACCGCCGAGGTGTCCGCCCGGGCGGGAACGGGGGTCTCAAACGACCAGTGGTTGCCATCCCGCTGGATGCGAACCCGAGGCTGGCCCGGCACCAGCAGATTGAGCGAACGCGCTTCGTACACGGGGATCGTCAGCACCGCATCGGACCGCAAACGGTCCAAGGGCAGGCTCAGGGAATCGACGATGCCGCGGCCCACGACGTGGATGCGGGCCCCGTCCGACGATAGCAGATAAAGGCGCTGTCCGATCTTGGTCACGTTGCCGATCCGCAGGATCGTCGTTCCGGCCGTGCCGGCGACCGTGACCGTCATGGCCGGATGGTCCAGGCCGTAGTCGGCGAGCGTCTGTCCGCTGGCCTGCATGTCCCGGACGCTGAAGCTCGTCTCGTCATCCAGCAGCTGCAGGTCGGTGCGAATCCGGTCCACCGCCGCCGGATTCGCCGGCCAGTCGAACGGCTGGGTCAGCCGCCAGCCGGCCGGCCGGCGCTGCAATTGGTAGCTCTCGCCCGGCGCCGTCACCGAAATTTCCGTCGGATCGGCGGCCTCGGCGCCGAGCACCCGGTGACGCACCTCCTGTTCCGACCGTTCGGTCCGCCACGCCCGTTCGAAGCGAAAGATGAACAGGAACAGCAGAAGATTCAGGAAGAGGAGGACAAAGGTGACTTTCGTGCGCATGGGCGGGGGCTACGAACGACGGGTCCAATAGACGATCAGGCCGAGCAACGCGGCGGCACCGGGTACGGCAAACATCAGGCTATAGCGGAGATTCTGAAGTTCCCGGTCGCTAAGCGAGAGCTGAAAACGCTCGAGCGGCCGGGCCGGGATGTTGAGCTCCCGGTCGCGATCCGCCATCCAGTTGACGCAGCCCAGCAGAAAATCCAGCGCGCCCTGCCGGGCGATCCGCGCATTGTCGAAAAGATCGCCCGAACCGATGACCAGGAAGCGCCCGTTGCGCACGCTGAAGGGCAGATTGTCCCGCGGCGCCGCATGCGCCGCCGCGACCGCGAGTCCCGCCTTCGTCGGCGGGAGCCACGCCAGCACGGTGTCCTCCAGTCCGTTCGCGTTGGCAAACGTGGAGTCGACCTGAATCGTGCGCGCGCTGCCCAGGCGCAGCCGCGGCTCGAACGAGCCGTTCAGCAGGGCCGTGGTGGCCGGATGCGCCGCAAACCGGCGGACGATCAGATCGCCGTCCTCGGTCAAGTCGCCCGGCTTGCTGTCGGTCACCACGCCGTCATCGAGCATGAGGCCCCAATCCGCCAGGAGCCGGGCGAGACCGGGGCGGGTGCCCGGCGCCGCCAAGAGGATCATCCGGCCTTCGCGCGCCGAAAGGTAGCGGCGCAGCAGCTCCTGCTCGCGGGCCGAATATTCCGAGCGCGGGCGCGCCGACACCAGCACCGAAGCGTCCTCCGGAATATCGTGCGTCGCGGACAGGTCGAGCGTCCGCACTTCGTAGCCCCGCTCCCGCAGCGCGTCCGCCGCCAGCGACAGCCCGAGATTGGGATCGGTGTCGTCCGGCTGCAGCTCCTGATGGCCCGTGAGGAAATACAGGGTCTTGCGCTCCGGGCTCGACACCTCCAGGACCGCCTGCGTGAGGCGGGCTTCGCCGTCGAAAGCCAGCCGCTGCCGGTCGCGATAGGTGTAGAGGCTGTCGAAGGGGAGAACCTGGCGGCGATCGGCGCAGAGCAGCGCCACGACCCCGGGCCGTTCCAGGTCGAGCTGCTCGGCCGCCCGGCGATTCAGGTCCACGTTGAGATATTCCACCGTGATGCGCCCGGCCGCGTTGGCTTCGGTCGCAAAGGAATATTCGCGCAAAAGACCCTTCAAATCCGCGGGCGCGGCCGCCTCCGTGCTGGTGACGACAATCCGAACCGGGCTGCCCAACGCGCGCAGATAGGCCAGGGTCTCGGGCGAAAGCGAAAATCTCCGGTAGTGCGTCAAATCGATCCGCAGCGGGTCCTCCCGCCAGCCCGGATTGCGGGCGACGTAATTCAGGCCGGCAAAGAGGGTCAGAAACAGGATCGCCTGCGAGATCAGATTCGCAGTCTGGAGCCAGCGCGCGGCGCGTATGCTTTCGAAGAAGCGCATGCCGGCTAGTGATGGAGCGCGCGCGCCTCGATGCTGAGAATGCTGAAGATCAGCGCCAGCGTCGTCCCGCTGAAATAGAACAGCAGCTGGCGAAAATCGACCACGCCCCGCGTGAAATCCTCGTAGTGCTGAAACACCCGCCCGTATTCCACGGCGGCGCGGATCGGATGCAGCACTTCTGTCCGCAGCCAGGGCGCATCGGCCAGCGACGAACTGCCGAAGATCAGCGCGAAGAGCATGGCAAATGCGAGGATGCCGGCCACCGCCTGGCTGCGCGCGAGCGAGCTGGCCAGCACACCCACCGCGACGAAGAATAGCCCGGACACCGCGACAAACAGATAGCCGCCGATCAGCGGTCCGGGGTCGAGCAGCCGTGCGCCGCCGGCGAAGCGGCGCAGAATCAGGAAAAAACCCGCCGTTCCGCCCCACATGCCCACGTACAGCAGATAGGCGGCGGCGTATTTGCCGATCACGACCTCCGCCGACGTGACCGGCGTCGTCAGCAGGGTTTCGATTGTGCCCGTGCGGCGCTCCTCCGCGAGGCAGCGCATGGTCAGGAGCGGCACCATGAACAGGACCGGCAGCCAAAACAAATAAAAGAACTGCGCGGCGGGCGAAGCCTCCTGCGGCGCCTGGCTGTAGGTCTCCAATATCCGCGAGAATTCATAGCCCATCAGCGCCAGGAATAGCGCCGCCGCCAGGTACGTGCCGGGGTTCACCAGCAGCATGCGAACCTCGTGGCTGAGAATCGTGAAGAGGTGCTTCATCGGTTACGACGGGGGCGCGCCCTCGTCCGCGCGCCGCGGCTGCACCAGATCCCAGCTGCGCCGGGTCGCCGCCAGGAACACATCTTCCAAGGTCGGGTGCGCGCGGCTGATCGACCGCAGGCGTAGTCCGCGCTCCAGGCAAGCGGCAATGAGCGGCTCGCCCAGCTCCCGTTCGTCCTCGGTGCACAGCATGGCGCGGCGGAAGCCGTCCGGCCCGGCTTCGCCCAGGCTCGAAACCTCGCAGCCGGGCACCGCCGTGGCGGCGGCTTCGAGCTTCGCCGGCTCGCCGGAAAATTCGACGCTGTAGGAATTGCGGCCAAGAATCTCGCGCCGCAGCGCCTCCGGCGTGCCCTGCGCGACCACGCGCCCCTGGTTGATGATCAGGACGCGGTCGCAGGTGACCTCGATTTCCGGCAGAATATGGCTTGAGATCAGCACTGTCATCCGGCCGCGCAGGCTCGCAATCAAATCACGCACAATCAAGATCTGGTGCGGATCGAGGCCGATGGTCGGCTCGTCCATGATGATGATCGGCGGTTCCGCCAGGATCGCCTCCGCGATTCCGATGCGCTGGCGGAAGCCCTTGGAAAGCTGGCCGATGATCTTGTGGCGCACGCGCTTTAGGTCGCACACTTCGAGCACCTCATCGATGCGCGGACCGAGCTTTCGGCGCGGCACTTCCTTGAGCCGTCCGCGAAAATAAAGGTATTCCGAAAGTCGCATGTCCTCGGGCAGCGGATTGTTCTCGGGCATGTAACCCACGCGCCGCTTCACCTCCTCCGCCTTGCTCGCCACGGAAAAGCCGCAGATTTCCACGCGCCCGGACGTGGCCGCCAGATAGCCGGTGAGAATGCGCATGGTCGTGGACTTGCCGGCCCCGTTCGGGCCCAGGAAACCCAAAATTTCGCCCTGGGGCACCGTGAAGCTGATGTCGCTGACCGCCGGAGAGCCGCCAAAGGCCTTCACCAAGTGGCTCACGGCGATGGCGGCGGGCGTCGATTCGGACATGCTAAAGGTTCAATAAAGCGCCGCCGGATCTATTTCTCCAGCGTAACTTCACCGGCGCGAAAGCGCCGCGACCTCCCGCGATCATCCCGCAGGACCAGCGCCCCCTCGTCATCGATGCCGGTCACCGATCCCACATGCCGGCTTCCGCCCTCCAAAACCGCCGCGCGCTGGCCGCGAAGCGTGTCGTACCGGTTCCACAGTTCGGCGAACGTCCGCTGGTGCCGGCCCTCGACAAAAGACTGGTAGGCCAGCAGCACGCGACCGATCAGGGCGGCCGTCAGGCGATTAAAGTCCATCGGTCCTCCGACCAGTTCGGCCAGCGACACGGCTCGGCGCGAAAGCGCTTCCGGCCACGCTTCCGCGGGACTGTTGACGTTCAACCCAAGGCCGAAGACCAAATCGCGAATCTGGTCGGCATCGACGCGCGCCTCCGTGAGCATGCCGCCCGCCTTGCGGCCGGCAAAGACGATGTCGTTGGGCCATTTCAATCCGGGCGTCAGCCGGGTGAAATTGGCGATCGCCTCGCAGACATTGGCGCCCATCCACAGCGTGAAGGTCTGCATGCTGTCCGGGGCGACGCGGGGCCGGAACGCAAAGCTCGCGTAAAGGTTGCCGTTTTCCTCGCTGTGCCAGGCGCGGCCGAATCGGCCGCGCCCCTTGGTCTGGCGCCGTGCCAGCACGGCGAACGGAGCCGGCCGGTCGGCCGCCAGCTCACGCGCGGCCTCGTCGTTGGTGCTGTCGATCTTGTCGAGGAGGATCAGCGAAAAGCCCTTCGGCCGAATTTTCAGCTGCGCCTCGATGAGCACCGCATGGAGGCCGGCCGGCCCGCCGGCGAGTCGATAGCCCTTGGCCCGTTTCGCTTCGAAGGCGAAGCCCTCCCCGCGCAACTTTTCCATGTGCTGCCAGACGGCCACGCGCGAAACGCCGAGCTTCTCCGCCAAGGCGGCACCCGACACCCAATCTCGGCCGCGGGCGAGCAGCTCGCGGACAATTTGATTTTCCGGCGTCGGCACGCCCGGACTACGGGCTGCCCGGCATCCCCCGGGCGCTCGGATTCGACGGTGTCGGATCGCCCCACCCGACGCTTTGCGCGTAGGTTGATTGCGTCGCGCTGCGGATGAAATCCGCCTCAGCCTTGTCACCGCCGGCCTGGATCGCGTCGGCCGTCGAATTGAAATCCGAGATCATTTTCAACCGGTCGTCCTCGCGGTACATTTCATCCGCAATGCCTCCGTTCAGGTACGAATACGGCACCAGACTAAGCCCCCGGTAGCGCAACAGCGCCAGCTCGGTCAGCCCTTCTTTGCTGTATAAATCCCTTTCCCGAAAAATCGGCGGCGCTTGATCGTGAACGACGTACTTGGGCAGCCGGACGATGTGATTGCGCGGCTGCTCGTTGTCGTCGTTTGAATCGTCCGTATCCCCGGTGTCGGGCTTGGCCGCCACCGGCTTCGGCGGATTGTACGTCGGCGCGACCTGAGCCAGCATGGCCGCCGCACCCGCGGAAATCTCATGTTGGGCCGGAGGTGTCGTCGAGACCGGCCGAGGCGCCGGTGCCGCGGAGGGCGAAGCCGAAGGCGGCGGATTCACGAACGGACTGGACGACGAGGCCGACGCCGCGGGGGCGGCCGGACTCTGCGCCAGGGCGACGGGAGCCAGGCCAGCCAGCATCAAGAAGTAGCGAAACATGGCCATCTCTGGGAAATGTAGGGGGCGCTTGAGTTCCGCGCAACTTCAGAGCATAGGAATAACCCTTATGTCGGCCGACACAACGCTGACCGACCAGATCACCCGGATCGCGGAAAGCGCCCGGGAAGCGGCGCTTAAGTTGGCGACGGCGGCTACGGCGCAGAAGAATGACGCCTTATACCGGCTGGCTTCGGCCCTCCAATCCAAGGCAGAGCCCATTTTGTCCGCGAATCGGAAGGACCTGGAGGCCGCCCGGGCAGCGGGGCTGGCGGACGCCCAGATTGACCGCCTTACCCTGAATCAGGCCCGGCTCGAACTCCTGGCGGAATCCGTGCGGCAGGTGGCCGATCTCAAGGATCCGGTTGGAGAAGTCTTGGAGGACTGGACCCGTCCGAACGGCCTGCGGATCATCAAGCGGCGGGTTCCCATCGGCGTGATCGGCGTCGTCTTCGAAGCACGCCCCAACGTCACGATCGACTGCGCCGTGCTGTGCCTCAAGGCCGGCAACGCCGCCATCCTGCGCGGCGGAAAAGAGATTTTCGAAACCAACCGTGCGTTCGCCGAGCTGATCGCCGCGGCGCTGAAAGAAGCTGGTCTGCCCGAAACCGCGGTTCAGCTCGTGCCCACCACCGACCGGGCGGCGCTCGAGGTTCTGCTCAAGTTGAATCACCTGATTCAGTGCCTGATCCCGCGCGGCGGCGAAAGCCTGATCCGGTTTGTGACCGAACACAGCACGATCCCGGTGATCAAGCACTACAACGGCATCTGTTTCGTCTACTGCGACGAGGCGGCCGATCCGGCGATGGCCGAAAAAATTCTGATCAACGCCAAGCTGCAACGGACCGGTGTCTGCAACGCCGCCGAGCAATTGCTCGTGCACGCGAAGGCGGCTCCTGCCCTGCTGCCGCGCCTCGGTGCCGCGCTTGCGCGCGCCGGCGCCGAATTGCGCTGCGACCCGCGCAGCGCCCTGCTCCTCTCCACCGTCTACGCGCCGATCAAGCTGGCGACGGAAGCAGACTTTCGCACGGAATTCCTGGCGCCGATTCTGGCCGTGCGAGTGGTCGATTCGCTCGAAGAGGCGATCGCGATCATCAATCGGGACGGCTCAGCGCACACGGACGCCATCGTCACTGCGAACGAACCCGCCGCCCGGCGCTTTTTGGCGGCCGTGGATAGCGCGGTGGTCCTATGGAACGCGAGCACGCGCTTCAACGACGGCTTCGAATTTGGGTTTGGCGCCGAAATCGGCATCAGCACCGAACGCCTGCACGCGCGCGGCCCGATGGGCCTGCCCGAGCTCTGCACCTACAAGTACGAGGTGATCGGCAACGGGCAGGTCCGGCAATAACGTCAGGATTGGCGAGCGAACCCGCGCCGTCCGGCGACGCCGAGACCCAGCAAGCCCAGGCCCAGCAGCAGGAGTGCGGAGTTGTGATCGGGCACGCCCGAGGAGCCGACGATCGCCTGAAAGGTTGGGTTTTCGAAGTCAAGCATCACGATATCACCGCTGCTGGTCGTGGGCGTGAGGCCCTGAATCGCATCATAGATAGTTCCCAGTTGCTTGCCGTAAGAAGTATCCAGCCCATAGGAGGTGTCTCCGGGCAGTCCGCTAATGTCCACGTAATCGGAGTCGTAGAAACCGTTGAAGAATCCGAAGCCAAGCAAACCATTGGTCTGGTTGTTGAACACGTCGCTAGACTGAGTGACCTGGTACGTATCCCCGTCGATTTTGAAAAGTACGGACGAAAAGGAGGTCACTTGGGGAACAGCCGGATTCCCCATAAACGATTGAATCGACGACGTGTCGGCGAAGAAATCGAATTGGAATGACTGCGGGTTGTAAACCGTGGTTCCCACGTCGATGTCGTTCATGGAGGAACCGCCGAAAATGTATTCGACGGGAGTCGCGTGGGAAATAGCGGCGACGCCAGTTAGTGCCGCAGCAAGGGAGAGAAGTGATAGTCTCATAGGGTATTGCCTTAACCAGCATTTCTCGCACCGCGAAAATGCTTCCAGAGACGCGAACCATATCTTGCGCTCAGCGTGAATGTTAACGCACTTTTATCTTCGCGCTGAGCCCTAGGAGCAAACACGCAATGTAAACATTCCCGACACACATGGAGCGCATGCTCCCCATGCGCTTCGGCGCCAACCGCGGGCGAAGACTTTAGCGCGTGGGGACCACGCGCTCCACCCGCTTGGCAATTAACCAAACACGCTTCCCCGGTTAAACCGCCAGCACGCGACCGCCAATATCACCGCCGCCATGCCCACCAGGATGCCGACCACGGGCATCAATTCGGCGAAGGAGGCGTGGGCCCACAGGACACGGACAAACCCTTCCAGCGACCAATAGACCGGCGTCAGCCGGCTGACCTTCTGAACGATGGCGGGGTAC
The DNA here is from genome assembly GCA_036502225.1 of Opitutaceae bacterium. Lineage (GTDB taxonomy): Bacteria > Verrucomicrobiota > Verrucomicrobiia > Opitutales > Opitutaceae > Palsa-1447. The sequence goes on along the minus strand of DASXYY010000014.1, from coordinate 97,723 downwards.
ATGCTGATCGGCATCCAGGCGCCGCCGATGGCGCTCATGGTCAAAATCGCAAAGGTCGAAAGTCCGCGCGCCGTCTCCTGGGAGTTGGCGAGCGAAGCCAGCAGCATGCCAAACGCCGAACACGTCGCCGCCGCGCAAAGGCTCACCAGAACCAGCTTCGGCAGGTAGGGCCCCAGCACGATCCCGAAGAGCAGATGGCCCGCGAAGAACAGCACCAGCAATTGCAGGAGGCCGACCAGCATCCCGTAGATGAATTTGCTGTAGAGCACGGCCGAGCGCGAACAGGTGCCGGACAGGAGCCGCTGGAAAATCCCGTTGTCGCGCTCGTGGAAGAGCGACACGGCCGAAGCGGTCAGCGCAAAGAGCAGAAACTGGACGGCCCATCCTCCGATCATCTGCGTGGCGTAGGGCTTGCTCACATCCTGCCCCGCCACCTGTACCGTATCGATCGATACGATCGACGCGAGCAGGTTCCCGCCCGCGGCTCCGGCCCCATCCGCGGCCGCCGGGCCGCCCATGTCCCCGGAACTGATGTGCCGGTAGATTTCATCCGCGTTGCCGCCGAACGAGCTGGCGACGGCGTCCGCGATCCGATGATCGAACGCCTCCAACGGCGCGCTGCCGATATGACGGCGCGCGATGTCCTGCAGGTGCGATCCGATCAGGCGCGGCACGGAGGTGAAAATCGTCTTCTGGAGCAGCCCCGTGACCATTTGGGTTTCGATGCTGCTCTGCGGATCCTCGACGAGCTTCACGTGCAGCCCGAAATGCTCGCCCGACGTGAGATCGGGCGGCAGCACGACGGCGAAATGAAAATGATCGGCCCGGATCGCCGCCGCCAGATCCGACTCCTGCAGCGGCACCCGCGTCTGATGGGGGCCCGCCCGATCCAGGACGACTTGGAACGAAGGCTCGGCCTTGAGCGCGGCCACCAGCGCCGCGCTGCCGCGGGTGTGGCTCTCGTCGACAATCCCCAGCGGAATGCCCGACGGCCCGGACTTGCCGCCATAGAGGCCAAAGATGAAGCCAAACAGCGCGATCAGGGCGAACGGGACGAGAAACGTGAGCAGCAGGGACGGCCGGTCACGGAGAAAATGGGCGAGGTCCTTTTTTACCAGAACGAGAATGGAGCGCATGGGAATTATTCGCGCAGGGCGCGGCCGGTGAGTTCGAGAAATTTGGATTCGAGGCTGGGGCGCTGGAGGATGGTGACCTCGCGCGCCTCGCCGAGCAGTTGATCAAGGTTGCCGAGGGCCAGCATCCTGCCGTGGTCGATGATGCCGATCCGGGAACAGAGCCGCGAAGCCTCCTCCATGTAGTGGGTGGAGTAGATCACGGTCATGCCCTCCCGGTTGAGCCGCTCGAGCAGCTCGAAGATGGCATTGCGCGACTGGGGATCGACGCCGACGGTCGGCTCGTCGCACAGCAGCAGCTTGGGCCGATGCAGCAGCGCCGCGGCCAGGTTGAGCCGGCGCTTCATCCCGCCCGAGAACGTGTTGACGAGCCCTTTGCGGCGATCCGCCAGTTGCACGGCTTGGAGCAGCTCCTCGACGCGCGACTTGAGCTCGGCGCCGGCCAGGCCCTGCAGGCCGCCGAAGATCTGCAGATTCTCCTGCGCCGTGAGATCGGGATAGAGCGCAAGGCCTTGGGGCACGAGACCCAGGATGGAGCGCGCCGCGGGATCCTTGGCCGGGCGGCCGTTAAGTGAGACCGAGCCGGCCTGAGGCGAGCGAAGGCCGGAGATGACGGCCATCAGGGTGGACTTGCCGGCGCCATTGGGGCCCAGCAATCCGAAGAACTCGCCCGGTGCGATCGCCAGGCTGACGGAGTCCAGAGCCGTGATCGTTCCGAAGCGAACGCTGACGGATTCGACGTCGAGGAGGTTCATTGTGGTTTAAGGATGGATTGAAGTGCGGCGACGTGGGTCGCGAAAGCGCGCCGCCCCGTCGCGGTGGCGGCGACGTAGGTCTTGGGCTTGCGCTCGACGAAAGTCTTTTCGAGCGCCACGTATTCCTGTTCGGCCAGCGTGCTCAGGTGGGCGCCGAGATTGCCGTCGGTGAGCCCCAGGCTGGATTTGAGAAACGTGAAGTCCACCTGCTCGCGCGCTCCCAACTGGCAGAGCGCCGCCATGATGCGCAGCCGGATCGGCTGGTGGATCACCGGGTCGAGTGAGTCGGGGTTCATTTCCAGCTATGGCGGATGTAAAAGCCGCTCGCGATCAGGGTGCCGCCCGCGAAGAGCGCCATCCACCACCAGAACCAGGCGATGAAGAACACGTACCCGACCACGATCAGCACCGACACCAGCGAACCGACCCAAAGGAGGTGATTGTCGAACCAGATTCCCGCCAGCACGTAGCACTGCATCGCGATCAACGAGACGTAGGCAAAAAGGGTTTGGGAAGCGCCCTGCTCCGAAAGCGGATGATGGCCCAGGAAAATAAACGGCCAGACGAACACGCCAAATCCGATGATCGCGGCGAGCGCCGCAAAAAATCGCCGGTCGCGCGGCGCGCGGAATGCGCGCGCCTGATTGCGGCCAACCAACAGCGAACCGATAATCCCGGCGACGCAAAGAGAGTTTGGCACCCAAGCGTGCACGATCGGCGCCAGTTGGATATACAGACACTGCGTCGCCCACACCGCCCCCCAGATCCAAAGATGCTGATAACCGCGTTTGGCCCCCACGGCGGCGCGAAAGGCCGCCCGCGAGGCGTCAATCAGCCGCAAGGCCTCCGCCGCCTCTTCCGGAGTGATTGGATCGCTCATATAACAGAGTACTCTACGACACAGAGTCCTCTGTCAACGCCAATTCGTTAAAAGCTGTAGCCGGGGGCGCTGACCCCGGCACCTAAGCGCTAAAACCGCGTCATCTCCCGCAGCGCCTTGAACCGCGCGTCAATCGTCCGCCGTCCCGCCGCGCTCAGCCGGTTCACGCTGAAGCTTTCGACGGTCAGGCTCGACACCGCGGTGGCGTAGGCGACCGCCGTGCGCAGCGCGGCAAAATCCGTCCGGCCCGCCGCGGCCAGGCAGCCGGCGATCGCGCCGGCATAGCTGTCCCCCGCCCCGGTCGGGTCGACGAATTTGGTTACTGGATACGCCGGAACGGCGAACCGCCCGTCGGCGTGGAACAGCATCGATCCGTGTCCGCCCTTCTTGATGACGATCGTGCGCGGCCCGAGCGAGCGCAGCTGCTTCGCCGCCACCGTCAGATCCCGCGCGCCCGTCAGCAGCAGCGACTCATCCTCGTTGATGACGAACAGGTCGACGCGCTTCAGCAGGCGCAGCAAATCCGGCTTGGTCGTGTGGATCCACAGATCGAAGGTGTCCGCGACGAAATAGGGCCGCCGCCCGCAGGCCTCGAATTGATCGATGACGTGGTGCTGCAGGGAGGGCGTGATCGCGCCGAGCATCACCACGGCGGAATCGCGGTATGCCTCCGGCAGCACCGGCGAGAACCGCTCGAAGACGTTGAGCTGGATCTCCGTCGTATCCCGGCCGGCAAAATGCTCATGGTACCGCCCGGCCCAAAAGAAGGTCTTTTCCGCCGGGTCGATTTGCAGGCCCCGCAGATCGATCCCGTGCTTCTTGAGCCGGCGAAGATGCGCCGGCGGAAAATCTCCGCCCACCGCCGCGATCAGCCGGGTGGGCGCGAAAAAACTGGAAGCGATCGACGCAAACGTCGCCGCTCCTCCCAGAATGTTCTCGCTCTTCGCGAACGGCGTTTCGACGCGATCGATGGCCACGGAGCCGACGACAAGGGCGGCGCGCTGCCGCGAAGGTTTCATGTCCAGCCAGTTCGGCTCGCGGCGCGTCCCCGGGCAAACCCTTTTTCTTGCGAGCGCCCAAACGCCACACTAATAGTCACCGATGAAGTATATCTTCGTGACGGGCGGGGTGGTCTCGTCCCTCGGAAAAGGCCTGACGGCGGCCTCGCTGGGCGCGCTTTTGGAGATGCGCGGCCTGCGGGTGCGGATCCAGAAGTTCGATCCGTACCTCAACGTCGACCCCGGCACGATGAGCCCCTTTCAGCACGGTGAAGTCTACGTCCTCGAAGACGGAGCTGAAACGGACCTGGACCTGGGCCACTACGAGCGCTTTACGAGCGGCAAGCTGTCGCGCCTCAACAGCCTGAGCTCGGGCCAGATCTACGAGTCCGTCATTCAGCGCGAACGCCGCGGCGACTACCTGGGCAAGACCGTGCAGGTCATTCCGCACGTCACCAACGAGATTAAGGAGCGCATCCACGCCGGCGGCAAGGATGTCGACATTCTGATCACCGAGATCGGCGGCACCACCGGCGACATCGAGGGCCTCCCCTTTGTCGAGGCCATGCGCCAGTTCGCGCACGAGGCCGGACCGTCCGACGTCGTGTTCATCCACGTCACGCTGGTCCCCTATTTGCAGGCCGCCGGCGAACTCAAGACCAAGCCGACCCAGCAGTCCGTCGCCAAGCTGCGCGAAATCGGCATCCAGCCCGACGTCCTGGTCTGCCGCTGCGACCATCCGCTCGACGACGACCTGCGGGAAAAGCTCAGCCTGTTCTGCAACGTGCCCACCAAGGCGGTCATCGAGTGCCGCGACGTCGCCCACTCCATCTACGAATTGCCCCTGGCGCTGCAAAAGCAGGGCATGGATGAGCTGGTCCTTTCGCTGTTCGACCTGAAGCTTCCGCCCCCGAAGCGCAACGTATGGGAGGAAGTCGTCCGGCGCCTGCTGACGCCGAAGCACGAAGTCACGATCGGTGTCGTCGGCAAATACATCGAACTGCAGGACGCCTACAAATCCGTCTACGAGTCGATCACCCATGCGGGCATTGCCAACCACGGCAAAGTGAACGTGCGCCGCATCGATGCCGAAGACCTCGAAAAGAAAAACGGCACCAAGCTCCTGCACGGACTGGACGGCATCCTCGTGCCCGGCGGTTTCGGCGACCGCGGCATCGAGGGAAAAATCACGGCCGCCCGCTGGGCCCGTGAAAAGAAGATTCCGTATTACGGACTGTGTCTCGGCCTGCAGATCGCCGTGATCGAATTCGCCCGCGACGTCCTGAAGCTGAAGGGCGCCAATAGCACCGAATTCGACGCCCAATCCGAAGAGCCGGTGATCAACATGATGGAAGAGCAGAAGAAGATCACGGACAAGGGCGCGACGATGCGCCTGGGCAGCTACGATTGCGCGCTCACTCCCGGAACGCAGGCGGCCCGCGCCTACGGAGCTCCCACCGTTCGCGAACGGCACCGGCATCGCTACGAGGTCAACAACGCCTATGTCGACCGCCTCAAGGCCGCCGGCATGGTGATCAGCGGCATCAACCCCACGCGAAATCTGGTCGAGATCATCGAGCTCAAGAATCATCCGTTCTTCCTGGCGGTGCAGTTCCATCCGGAATTTCAGTCCAAGCCCGACCGCGCCCATCCGCTGTTCAAGGCGTTCATCGCGGCAGCCATCAAGCAACACGACGCGTGATCTTTTCGCCGGATCGCCTGCTGCTCATCGCGGGCCCCTGCTCGCTGGAAAATGGGCGGGTCTGCCGCGCCGTCGCGGCGGCGCTCACATCGCTGGCCGCGCAGCACCCGCAATTGCGGATCGTTTTCAAGGGCTCGTACGACAAGGCCAACCGCACCTCGATCCAGGGCCCGCGCGGCACCGGACTCAAGGAAGGCCTGGCCCTGCTCGAGGACGTGCGAAAGGAGTTTGGCTTCCCCATCCTGACCGATGTTCACGAAACGACGCAGGTGGCCGACGTGGCCGCCGTGTGCGACGTGATTCAAATCCCGGCCTTCCTGTGCCGGCAGACCGATCTGCTGCTGGCGGCGGCCGCCACGGGCCGCACGGTCAACGTGAAGAAGGGCCAATTTCTCTCGCCCCACGAAATGGCGCATGTCGTCGCCAAGCTTCGCGAGGGCGGCGCCAAGGAAATCTGGCAGACCGAGCGCGGCACGACGTTCGGGTACAACAATCTGGTCGTGGACATGCGCTCGTTCCAAATCATGCGCGGCCACGGCTATCCGGTCGTGTTCGATGCGACCCACAGCGTGCAGCTTCCCGGCGGCGGAGGCGGCAAAAGCTCCGGCCAGCGCGAATTCGTCCCTCCCCTCTCCCTGGCGGCTCTGGCCGCCGGCGCGCAAGGCCTCTTCATCGAGACGCACCCCGACCCCGCGAATGCGATCAGCGACGGCCCCAACATGGTCCCGCTGAACGAACTCCCCGCGGTGATCGAGCGCTGCCTGGCGATCTGGTCTGCCAGCCGGTAGCGGGTGGAGCGCGTGGTCCCCACGAGCTTTTCCGCTTTCGAAGTCGAACAGCGCGTGGGGACCACGCGCTCCACCTCGGGATATGCCCCCGGCTGTCCCGATAACGGGACTCTCGTTTCCCACTAACGGTTCTTTTCTGCTCAAAAGCATCGAAAGAAACTTCCGTTATATACTGTTGAACAGATTTTTAGGAACGTCTCTTCCCCTGGCACGCCCCCTGCAATCTCTCCCCCGATGAGACACCTCCTCCGGCAAATCGCCCGTCGCCCCGGCTTCAGCATCATCGCCATCGTCACGCTCGCGCTGGCCGCCGGCCTCAACGGCTGGGACTTCACGTTTTTCAACGCCACCATCCTTCACCCATCGCCGATTCCGGATCCGCAGCAGGTGGTGTCGCTAGATCGCACCAAGCCCACCACCGCCACTGCTCCGTGGTCTCCGGGCGACTTCGACGACCTGCGGCGCTCCAACACGATGCTCGCGTCCATCGCGGCCTATTCGTTTTCCGGAAGCAATTTTTCGGCGCCAGGCCTGCCCGCCGTGCATTTGCGCTCGCTCTCGGTGAGCGGCGATTTCTTCCGCGTATTCAACGTTCCGCCCTTGCTGGGACGCGCGATCGGCCCCGGCGATGACCGCGTCGGCGGTCCGGCCGTGGCGGTGGCGAGCGAAAGATTCTGGCGGGGACATCTCGCCGCCGATCCGAATGCGATCGGCCGGACGATTCGTCTCGACGGAAACGCCGTCACCCTCATCGGCGTGATGCCGCAACGCTTCAATCACCCCTTTAACTGGGGCACCATCGATCTCTACACCCCCCTGGTCATCGACAACTGGAACTACCGTGCCAACGCCTGGCTCAATGCGATCGGTCGTCTCAAGTCCGGCGAAACTCTCGGACTGGGTCAGTCCCTGGCGGATACGATCGCCCTGCGCATGCAGCACGACCACCCGCAGGAGGACGCCGCCGCCGGGATCCACCTGACGCCCTGGGAATTCGTTCGGCGCGGGGGCGCTCTTAACCAAAAGATCAGCATCTTCGCCTTGGCCATGTCCCTGGCCGTGCTCCTGGTCGCGTGTGCAAACCTGGCCGGCCTGCAACTGGCCCGGGCCACCGGGCGAACCCGCGAATTCGGAGTGCGCATGGCCCTGGGGGCATCGCGCGCCCGCCTGGTGCGCCAACTCCTGGGCGAAAATCTGCTCCTTTCCGTGGCGGGAGGGGCGCTGGGCGTTATCATCGCCGGATGGGGCACGCGCTGGACGGCCTCGCAGATCTCCACCGACGTCTTCGACCCGTCCGTTCTGGCCTTCGATTTCACCGACGCGGCCGGCGTCATGGTCTTGGCCATCCTGGGCGGCGTCGCGTTTGGCATCGCTCCCGCGCTCCTGGCGGCGAAAACCGATCTCAACGCCACCCTCAAGCGCGGCGGGCGCGGAGCGACCGAAGGCGGCGCCCGTCACGTCGCGCGCAATCTCCTGATCGTCGTTGAATTCGCTCTGTCGCTCATGCTGCTGGCCTGCGCCGGCTACTTCACGGGCGGCATCCGCAGCTATCTGAACACCCAGTGGGGCTGGCACCCGAATTCCCTGATCGTCGGCACCGTGACGCTGCCGAACACCGCCGCCTACTCCACCGATGCCGCGTGCCGGCAATTCACGCGCAAATTGAAAAGCGATTTGGGCGCGCTGCCGGGGGTGGACGACGCCGCCGTATCGGGCGGGCAGCCGGTTTCGCTCATTTGGCAGACGCATCGCGTGGATGTGGAACGTTCCGCTCCCTCGGTCCCCGGACGGGAGCCGGTGGCCTACGAGAATCCGGTTAGCCCCGGCTTCTTTGCGACTTTTGGGACCAAGCTGATTGCCGGGCGCGACTTCAACGATTTCGACCGCGAGGGTTCCGCATCGGTCGTGATCATCAACGAGGCGATGGCGCTGCGCCTGGCTCCGAACGGCAACGTGCTCCATCGTCGGATCCGTTATCTGGATGGCGACGACACCCAATGGGCCGAGGTGGTGGGAGTGGTGGAAAACGTAAAAAACGGCCTCGACATCTTTGTCCCGCCGCAATCGGCCTTTCAAACTTATCGTCCGCTGGCGCAGGTGCCGCTTCCGATGGCTCACTATCTCAGGCTGGCGGTGCGCGTCCCCTCCGGCGCCGCTGGCATTGGCGCCGAAATGCGAAGCGCCATGGCTCGTCTGGATCCGGATCTGCCCATCGTTGACCTCGAATCCGCCGACGAGGGCCTGCATCAGGACGTAGTAGGCATCGCCACTTTCGGCAAAACGCTGACCGGAATGGCGTTTTTCGGAGTGCTCTTGGCCATGATCGGCATTTACGGCGTCATCTCCAATCTCGTGGCGCGCCGCACCCCCGAAATCGGCATTCGGATCGCCTTGGGCGCTACGCCCAAACAGGTGCTGACGTTGGTCATGAGCAACGGCATTCGGCTCTCCCTGGTCGGCGCGCTCATCGGCGTTGCCCTGTCTTTCGCGACCTACCGCATTCTCGGGTCCATCTTCCCGGGCATGGCGCCCGCCAGCCTGCTGCTCCTGCTGTCGATCACCCTCACTCTCGTGGCCGCCGCCCTCGCCGCCTGCTGGTTCCCCGCCCGCCGCGCCACGAAAGTCGATCCGATGATCGCCTTGCGGGCGGAGTAACCGAAGTGGAAGCGGCGGTCCGCCTCCGCGTTTGCCCCCACAATCGTCTTGCGCTGTAGCCGGGGGCGTTGACCCCGGCCGTCTGGCTTTCGACGTCAGACCGCGCGTGGAGACCACGAGCTCCACCTCAGGATGAGACACCGGCTGCAGCGAGGCGACCAGTCGCTCTCGCTTGTTCACTTCCCGCCGATGGCGCGGCGTGTCACATTCGCGGACACGTGTCCGAATTTGATTGCGGTTGCCGCCGTTCCTGTAATCGATCCGTCAAGCCCCTCCGCCTCTTCTTTCCCCCTTCCGATGGCCTCCCTATTCCAGCCAGCGATGGCACTCGCCGCCATTTCCCTCTTTTCGTCCGGATTGACCGCCCAACCGGGCTGGGATCAAGCCGGCGGAATTATGGCGTGTATCCGGACGCCGGAGTTCCCAGCGCGGGAATTCGCCATCACTCACTATGGGGCCAAGCCGGGCGAGGACTGCACCGCCGCCATCCATGCCGCGATCACCGCCTGCCACGACGCCGGCGGAGGCCGAGTCGTCGTCCCATCCGGAATCTTTCTCACCGGTGCGATTCGCCTGCTAAGCAACGTCGATCTGCACCTGGCCGATGGGGCCACCCTGAAATTTAGCACGGACCCCAACGCCTACCTGCCCGTCGTGGCCACCCGCTGGGAAAGCACCGAGTGCATGAATTATTCGGCGCTGATTTATGCCTTCGGCGAGGAGAACATCGCCGTCACCGGGTCCGGCACGCTCGACGGCTCGGCCAACGCATCCAACTGGTGGGCGTGGGCCGCAAATCGGGGCGACGAACCGAGCCTGGCGGCTCCGGATGCGGCCGCCCTGGTGCGGATGGGAGACCAGAACGTCCCCGTCGCCTCCCGGGTTTTCGGTGCCGGCCATTATCTGCGGCCGAATTTCTTCCAGGCGATCCGCTGCCGGAATGTCCTCGTTTCGGACGTGACCATCGTCAACTCGCCGATGTGGGAGCTGAACCCCGTCCTGTGCACCAACGTGATCGCCCGCGGCGTGAAGATCTCCTCGCATGGAGTGAACAACGACGGTTTTGATCCGGAATCCTGCCGGGACGTCCTGGTGGACAATTGCACCTTTGATACGGGGGACGATTGCATCGCCATCAAATCGGGCCGCAACAACGACGGCCGGCGCATCGCCGCCCGGATGGAAAACATGATCGTCCGCGGCTGCCATATGAATGGCGGCCACGCCGGGGTGGCCATTGGCAGCGAAACCTCCGCGGGGTGCCGCAACATTTTCGTCGAGGACTGCCAGATGAACAGCCCGATCCTGGATCGGGTCTTGCGCATCAAATCGAATGCCGCCCGCGGGGGCACGATCGAGGGCATCTACGTGCGCAACATCGACGTCGGGCAGGTCGCCGAAGCCATCCTGACGGTCGATTTTCTCTATGAGGAAGGGCCCAAGGGAAACTTCCCCCCCGTCCTTCGCCACGTGCGCTTCGACCATATCACCTGCTCCCACTGTCCGCGCGTCCTTTGGATCCAAAATTTCCGTGCCGCGACGGTCGACGATATCGTCCTGGCCGACTCAACGCTCAAGGGGGTGCAATTCCCCGACTTGGTCGTCCAAGCTTCGAAAATCGAGTTCGATCACGTCAACATCCTCCCGGCGGTGGTGGGCCGGAGCCTGCACAGCCGCAAGGGTCCCGGGGTGGATCACTGAACGGTCAGCTCTTTACCTCTCCCGCCTCTTCGTACACCCCGAGGTGCCGATAGCGCTGATAGCGCTTCTCCAGCAGATCGTCGCCGCTCAGCGAGGTCAGCGCCGACAAATGGTCGGTCAAAACCGCCTTGAGGGCCGAGATCGCCGAATCCGGATCGTTGTGCGCGCCGCCGACCGGCTCGGGGACCACTTCGTCCACGACGCCCAAGCTCAACAGGTGGGGCGCGCTCAGCTTGAGCGCATCCGCCGCCTTGGGGGCCGCCGCGCCGTCCTTCCATAGAATGGCCGCGCAGCCCTCCGGTGAAATCACCGAGTAATAGGCGTTCTCGAAAATCAGCACCCGGTCGGTGACGCCGATGCCCAGCGCGCCGCCCGAGCCGCCTTCGCCGACGACCACGGAAATGGTCGGCGTCCGCAGCATGGCCATCTCCCGCAGGTTCACCGCGATCGCCTCCGACACATGGCGTTCTTCCGAGCCCACACCCGGAAACGCCCCCGGCGTGTCGATGAAGGTCAGCACGGGCATCCGGAACTTCTCGGCCATTTTCATCAGCCGGAGCGCCTTGCGGTAACCCTCGGGCTGCGGCATCCCGAAATTGCGCGCGATCTTTTCCTTGGTGTCGCGGCCCTTTTGCTGGGCGATCACCATCACCGACCGTCCGCCGAAAAACGCCGGACCGCCGATCAGGGCGCGGTCGTCGTTGAACTGCCGGTCGCCGTGAAGCTCCTGAAAATCTTCGCACAGAGCCGCGACGTAATCCAAGGCGTAGGGCCGCTTGGGATGCCGGGCAATCTGCACGCGCTGCCAGGCGGTCAGGGTCGAATAAATGTCCTGCTGCACCGAAGCGATGCGCTTCTCGATGGCCAGGATTTCACGGGCAAGATCGACGTTGGTTTCCACGGAACGCTGCCGCAGCTCATCCAATTGACGCGCCAGCTCCCGCAACGGTTGCTCGAACTCCAAAACGTAGTTCGGCGCTTTCATGGCGTCAGGACCGTTTGGCCGGGCCTGCTTACTTGTGGACGACGCGAAGCCGGTTCGCCTTGTAGACCCAGGGATCCCGGGGATTCTTGTCGATCGAATTGATCTGCGCCACGAGCGCGGCCAGCTCGTCGGCCTTGCCTTCGTCCGCCACGGCGCTGGCCACCTCGTACCCGGCCTGAACCCGCATCACGGGCAGCTGGTTGGGGTCGCCCAGAATGGCTCGGAGAGTCATCTCACCTTCCGTGTTTTGGCCGGACTGGATCAGACACACCGCCGCGCCAATGCGCGCCCGCGTCTGGAGGGGGTCGCCCTTGAGCAGATTCGCGGCTGCCTGGTAGGATTGGGCGGCCGACGCCACCTGGCCGGAGGTGTACGCGTCATCGGCCACTTGCAGATCCGCCAGACCGGAGAGCCGGTCGTTCGGATGGTCCTCGGCAAACTTCTTCCACTGAACCGGCGTCGTCAGCGCCGCAAATTCCTTGCCCAGAGAGGCTTCCTTCTGCTGCTGGTAGTAATTCCAACCTTCCCGGCCCAGCCAGAAAACCGCCACCATCGTGAGCGCCGTGACCAGCGTTTGGCCGTATTTGGTCCACAATCCCTGCAATTGCTCGTCAATATCGGGATTGATCGTGCTCGGGGTCGGCTCGGACGGGGACGGGGATTTGGGCGCAGCGGACATGGGCATCGGAACGATGTAACGTGTGGAAACCGGCAAGTGGAACAGAAGGCCCCAGCCTAGTCAAACACCACTGTCTTTCGCCCGTACACGAGCACCCGATTCTCCAGATGCGAGCGCACCGCTTGGGCTAGAACCAGCTTTTCCAGATCCCGGCCCTTCCGGACCAGGTCCGGCACGCCATGGCGATGAGTCACCCGGACTACGTCCTGTTGGATGATCGGACCTTCGTCCAGAATCTCGGTGGCGTAGTGGGCCGTGGCGCCGATCAGCTTTACCCCCCGCTCATGGGCCTGGTGGTAGGGGCGTCCGCCGGCAAACGCGGGCAAAAACGAATGGTGAATGTTGATCACCGGCCGGCCAAAGGAGGAAAGGAGATTGCCCGAGAGGACCTGCATGTACCGCGCGAGAATCACCAGATCGATGTCCAGCTTCCGCAGCAGGGCCAGCTGCCGGGCCTCCGCGTCCGCCTTCGTTTCGGTCGTGACGGGAATCACGTGAAAATCGAAGCCGTAGCCCCGGGCGACGGACTCCAAGTCGGGATGATTGCTGATCACCGCGGCGATTTCTCCGCCGACGAATTCGCCGGCGCGCCAGCGCAGCGCGAGGTCGTGGAAGCAGTGGTCGGCCTTGGAAATGAAGATCGCGACGCGGCGGCGACGCGCCGACGAAGTCACGTTGACGTCCATCCCCAGTCCGCCGGCAAACCGGGAAAACTCATCCGCGTCGGCGGACAGGGCGCCGGCGACCGGCTCCCATTCGATGCGCTGAAAAAACACGCCCTCTTCCCGGTCGCGGTGCTGGTCGGCGTGCAGGATGTTTCCGCCCCGCTCAAAAATCCAGTGCGACACCCGCGCGACGAGTCCCGGCTGGTCGGGACCATGCAGCAAGGCGACCAGCGCGGCCGCTTCAGCCATGCGTGGCGGCGGTCACGTTGCCGCGGTATTTCTGGATCGGCCGAACCCCCATGGGCTTGGTGCGCAGGGCGCGGATGCCTTCCACGGCCGCCTTCGCCCCCGTGATCGTCGTCATGATGCAGATGCTGTGGGCATAGGCCGCCGCGCGAATCGAATTTTCGTCGCGGCGCGGAATCATGCCACCGGGGGTGTTGATCACCATGGCAATCTGGCCGTTCTTGATCATGTCGACCGCTGTCGGCCGGCCTTCGGAAATCTTCGCCAGGCGCTTCACGTTCACTCCGCTTTCCGCGAGCACCTTGGCCGTGCCGCTCGTGGAATAGATCGTGAAGCCGAACGATTCGAGCGCCTTGGCCAGCTCGACCGCGCGGGCCTTGTCGGCGTCCTTGACGCTCAGGAACACATTGCCCTTGGTCGGCAGGCCGGGTTTGGCGGCGGCCTGCGCCTTCGCGAAGGCCAATCCCAGATCCTCGTCCAGGCCCATCACCTCGCCGGTCGACCGCATCTCGGGTCCGAGCGCGATCGTCGCGCCGGGGAAGCGCACAAACGGAAACACCGCTTCCTTGACGCACCAGTGGCGCGGCGTGAGCTCCTGGGTGAAGCCCAATTCGGCCAGCTTCTTTCCGGTCATCACCTTGGCCGCCAGCTTCGCCAGCGGGACGCCGATCGCCTTGGCGACAAAGGGCACCGTGCGGGACGCGCGGGGATTCACTTCCAGGACGTACAGCTGGTCGCCCTTGATCGCGAACTGCACGTTCATCAGCCCGATGACCTTGAGCTCCTTGGCCAGGGCGGCCGTCGCGCGGCGCACCTCACCCAGCATTTCCGCGCCCAGGGTGTGCGGAGGCATCACCATCGACGCGTCGCCCGAGTGGACGCCCGCGTACTCGATGTGCTCCAGCATGCCGCCGATGACGCTCTGTTCGCCGTCGCTCAGGCAGTCGACGTCGAGTTCGATCGCATCTTCCAGAAATTTGTCGATCAGCACCGGCTTGCCCGGCATCACCTCGAACACCTGGCGGACGACGCCCTTCAGCTCGTCTTCGCCGTAGACGATGAACATGCCGCGGCCGCCCAAAACAAACGATGGACGCAGCAGCACGGGATAGCCGATTTCGCCCGCCATCCGGATTGCGTCGACCTCGCTCAGCGCCGTGCGGTTCGCCGGCTGCTTCAAACCGACCCGGTCCAGGATCGCGGCAAACAGCTTCCGGTCTTCCGCCGCCTCGATGCTCTCGGGCGAGGTGCCGATGATGTTCACTCCGGCCGCCTTGAGGGCCGTCGCGAGATTGAGCGGCGTCTGGCCGCCGAATTGAACGATCGCGCCTTCGCAGCCCTCCTGCTGGTAGACCTCGAGCACGTCCTCGAGCGTGAGCGGCTCGAAGTAGAGCCGGTCGCTGGTGTCGTAATCGGTCGAGACGGTTTCCGGGTTCGAGTTGACCATCACGGTCTCGAAGCCGATTTCGCGCAGGGCGAAGCTCGCATGCACGCAGCAGTAGTCGAATTCGATGCCCTGGCCGATGCGGTTGGGGCCGCCGCCGAGGATCATGATCTTGCGGCGGTTCGAGGGCATCACCTCGTTCTCCTCGCCGTAACTGGAATAGTAATACGGCGTGAACGCCTCGAATTCGGCCGCGCAGGTGTCGACGAGCCGGAACTTGGTGCCGACGCCGCGCTTCACCCGATTGGCCCGCACGTCCGGCGGAGTCGAGCCCAGCAGATAGGCCAGCTGCGCGTCGGAAAATCCAAATTCCTTGGCGCGGCGCAGCTGCCGATCGTCCAGCTGGTCCAGCGACCGGCCCTTGAGCTGGTCTTCCATCTCGTGGATCTCGCGCAGCTGGTGCAGAAACCACGGATCGATCTTCGTCAGATCGAAGATCTGCTCGACGGTGTAGCCCGCCTTGAAGGCATAGCGGAGGTAGTAAATCCGTTCGGCGTTCGGGGTGCCGAGCTTGGTCTTGATGACCGCGTCGTCCGGCTTTTCGTCGCCGCCGAGCTTGCCGCCGCCGCCGAAGCCGCGCGCGCCGGTTTCCAGCGAACGCAGGGCCTTTTGCATCGACTCCTTGAACGTGCGGCCGATGGCCATCGCCTCGCCGACCGACTTCATCGCGGAGGTCAGCGTCGGATCCGCGGCCGGGAATTTCTCGAAGGTGAAGCGCGGGATCTTCGTGACGACGTAGTCGATCGTCGGCTCGAAGCTGGCCGGGGTCAGGCGCGTGATGTCGTTGCGCAGCTCGTCGAGCGAGTAGCCGACCGCCAGCTTGGCCGCGATCTTGGCGATCGGAAAACCGGTCGCTTTGGACGCGAGCGCCGAGGAGCGCGACACGCGGGGATTCATCTCGATCACCACCATGCGGCCCGTGACCGGATCGACCGAAAATTGGATGTTGGAGCCGCCCGTCTCGACGCCGATCTCGCGGATGACCGCAAAGGACGCGTCGCGCATCACCTGGTATTCCTTGTCCGTGAGCGTCATCGCCGGAGCGACCGTGATCGAGTCGCCCGTGTGCACCCCCATCGGGTCGAAGTTCTCAATCGAGCAGATGACGACGCATTGATCCTTGTGATCGCGCATCACCTCCATCTCGAACTCCTTCCAGCCCAGCAGGCACTCCTCGACGAGCACCTCGTGCACCGGCGAAATGTCCAGCCCGTTGGCCACGATGGCCTCGAATTCCTCGCGGTTATACGCGATGCCGCCGCCGGCGCCACCGAGGGTGAAAGACGGGCGGATGATCAGGGGAAATGCCCCGATTTCGTCCGCCGCCGCCCGCGCCTGCTCCATCTTCTGCACGGTGCGCGACTTGGCCACGTCGAGCCCGATGGAAATCATCGCCTGCTTGAACAGCTCGCGATCCTCGCCTTTGGAGATGGCGTTCGGCTTGGCTCCGATCATCTCGACGCCGTATTTCTCCAGAATGCCGTGCTTGTGCAGCTCCATCGACAGATTGAGCGCCGTCTGGCCGCCCAAGGTCGGCAGCAGCGCCGAGGGCTTCTCCGCCGCGATGATCTTCTCGAGCGTTTCCACGTTGAGGGGCTCGATGTAAGTGACGTCCGCGAATTCCGGATCGGTCATGATGGTCGCCGGATTGGAATTCACCAGGACGACGCGGTACCCCTCCTCCTTCAGCGCCTTGCACGCCTGCGTGCCCGAATAGTCGAATTCGCACGCCTGCCCGATGACGATGGGGCCGGCGCCGATGATGAGGATAGTCGACAGGTCGGTGCGTTTCGGCATGGACGTGGATTCGGTCGAGAGTTGAGAGCCCACCCCCCGCCCGCAAGCTGCAAGTGCGGAGTTGACGGCCCCGTGACCGACGAGGAAAGTATCCCTTCGTTCTGTCGCGGTTGTAGTTTAATGGTAAAACCTCTGCCTTCCAAGCAGGTGTTCGGAGTTCGATTCTCCGCAGCCGCACCAGCCATCGCAATGCGATGGCTGTCCGCCGAAGCCCAACGGGCGAAGAAGGACGGGCAGGGAATACCAAGTTGGGTGGGCTCAACGCCAATGGGTGGAGCGCGTGGTCCCCACGCGCCTACGTCCCCCGGTGCTTTCACACGCAAAGCGGATAACGGTCAGAGCGCATGGGGACCATGCGCTCCACCCGCCCGCTAAAAAGCCCCGGACGGACATTCCGGGGCTGAAAAATGCCAGGGCGCTCCCTCGCTTATTTCGAGAACCGGCGACGAACCGCGCCGAGGCCCGCCAGGCCCATGCCCAGTAAGGCGAAGGCGGACGCCGCGTCGGGAGCGCGAGAAACATCCGTCAAAGTCCAACTGGAGTTGGCCGGTTGTTCCTCGTCGATTGGAGCGTCACCGACCTGAGCAATTGAAGAACTACTGATCACATTGAGGACGGCAGGATCCGTAACCGAGCCGAAAAAGGCGGTTTCGTTTACGTCGCCCGCCGCCAAGTCGACGTTGATGAAGAGTAAATTGTTCTGCAGGCCATTCAGCGAGGCGACCGCACCGCTGTCGACATAGTGGGAAGCGCCAGCGTCAAAGCTCTCGATGAACATCGGACCGGGTTGCTGGACGCCGTTCTCGAAGACCGTCGCGTTGCTGATGTTGGTCACGAGGTTTCCACTGAGACTGCCAGCGAAGGAACCGGTCGCGACGACTCCGTCGTTGAACGTATAGGAATAATCGAACGTATCGGCCTGAACCGAGACGGCCGCAACGCCGAGGCTAAGCGTGAGGAGGGCTGCAAATCGGGAAGTCTTCATAGGGTGCGGGGAAAAGTAGCAAGTCATGGGCCAATATTTTCCCGCAGATCGTTAGATTTTTGAGTACAATATGTTGAGCGTGTTCGCCATCGATCGACAATCGCCCTTCACGCAGCGTGGTGTAAGTTTTCCCGACATATTCATTCTCCGTAGCCGCACCAGCCTTCGGGGCTCCCCCGACAATGGATCAAAGCTTTGCGCGTCCGAAACCCTCCAGTGGCGGAAGTCGGGCTAGTTAGCCGACGAACCGATCATTTCCAACCATCGGCGCGGTCGGAAACGGGACCACGAGCGGGAAGCCTTCGAGGCAGAAGCGAAAAGGGAGTATGAAGAGGGAAAGAAAGCGCTCCGAGTTCAGCCAAAGCTCCGGCTTCGGACGCGATCGCCGAATCGCCGGAGCCGGCGGTCCAGTTCGCCGTCCAGGGGCCTGCCCGCGTGAATCGCGCATTTAAACCTCCGCCGCTTGTCGCATCCAACGCCAAAGCGCAGGGGGACCATGCGCTCCACCCGCGCGGCCAAACATTTTTGATCGTCGCCGGGCGCAAAATCCCACATGACCTCGGCGGGCATGAGGATGCTTGCCTCCCGGGCCTGGGCCCTTGCCGCCGTCGCCGTGGTGCTCGCCTTTTATGGCTGGACCGCGTGGACCGCCGGCGCGCTGCCGCCTCAGTCCGGCCCGGCCTCGGATTACGACAACACCCTGGTGCACAGCCTGCTCAAAGGCCACCTGTACCTCGACCTGCCGGTCGACCCGACGGTGCTTCGGGCGCGGGATCCGTACGATTTCGAAGCCGTGCCGGCGCAGCGCCGGATGGTCGACTCCTCGTACTACCGCGGCCACTACTACTCGTACTTTGGCGTAGTTCCCCCGGTGCTGGTGCTGCTGCCCTTTCGCCTGCTGACCGGCGGAGATCTGGCGCTCCCGTCCGCGGTTGTCCTGCTGGCGTCGGCCGCTTTCCTCGCGCTCTCGGCCCTCTGGTGGCGCCTGTGCCGCCGATATTTTCCTCGTCAGCTGGGCTGGGCCGGCGCCAGCGGCATTCTGATGGTGGGGCTGAGCGGCGGCCTGCTGGCGCTCGTGCGGCGCCCGTGGATCTACGAATTCGCGATCGCGGGCGGCGCGCTCTTTCTGGCGCTGTTCCTCCATTGCCTGGCGAGCGCGCTGGTTCGCCGCAGGCCGGCCGCCGGCCTAGGCTGGGCCGGCGTGTTTCTGGGGCTGGCGGTCGGTTCGCGGCCCAACCTGCTTTTGACCGGATTGGCCGCGGTGATCGTGCTCGGATGGCTCTGGCGCGAGGACCGTTCGCTCCGCCCGTTGGCCGCCTTTACCGTATCGTTCGGCGCCGTCTTCGCCGTGCTGCTCGTGTACAACGCCGCGCGTTTTGGCAGCCCGCTGGAATTCGGATTCAAGTACCAGCTCACCTGGCCCAAAGCCGCCGACCGCCACTTTCTCGGGCTCCACTATTTCGCGTACAATGTGGCGGCCTACTTTCTCAACGGCCTGAAATGGTCCCGGCTCTATCCCTTCGTCCAAATCGTCGCGGCCGGAAATCGCCCCGAACATTATTTTTTGAGCGAGTGGGTCTACGGCCTCCTGAAGTATTCGCCCGTGCTCTGGTTTGTCCCGGCGGCAATTTGGCTGGGCCGGGAACGGCGCATTCTGGCCGGCCTGCTCGCGGGAGCCTGGCTCGGACCGCTGGCTTTTGACCTCTTCATCGAGTCCTCCGCGTTGCGCTACGAGGCGGATTTCGCTCCCCTGCTGCTGCTCACCGGCGGACTGGGCGCGCTCGCCCTGGCGGAACGTGGGCGCTCCCTCTGGCCCCCTTTGTTCGCGGCGGCGGCGGTTTTTGGAGCCTCCGTGGCGGCGCTCCAGTCCATTCCCCTGTACGGCGTCATCAACCAGACCCGAGGCGCCGCATTCTGCCGGAGCCTGGCGCGCACGCTCAATCAGCCCGGGTTCTGGTATGAGCGCCTGCGCGGCTGGCATTACGGGCCCGTGTCGATGACCGCCACTTTCGGCGAGGGCCGAGGAGAGCAGAAGCTGGTCTCGTCGCCGGAGTGCTCCTTGGTGGCCGAATATCCGCTCGACACTCGTGGCACGCGCTTGGGCCTGCGCTTCGGCCCGGGTGACGACGTCGTCTGGTCTCCCGCGCTACTCTTCGGAAGGCATTCGATCCAGGTCGCATTCGGGGCCTTGTACCCGCAGGTCGAGCATCCGTACTACGACAAGCATCGTTTCGATCCCGACCACGCCGGCGCCTATCAGGTGGAGGTCGACGGCCGTTCCGTCCTCCAAGGCTACCGCCTGATGGCCCCCATGGATTGCAAAGACATTGTGATTTCCTCCGGCGACGCCCGGCCCGGCACCGGGTGGTTCACGGGTGCGGTGGCGGAGGTCCGCCGCAACCAATTCGCGGCGGCGGCGGATTTCGACCGCGAGTTCGAACCCTGGACTCTGAGCCTGCGCGTCCCGCCGACCGGCATCCGAACCCTCTGGTCGGCGGACGGTCCCGCTGGCCGGGACGAACTTCAGCTCGTCGTCGAGCCTGCCGTGCGGTCGGCCCACTATCGCTACCGCCCCGCGATCGGTGTGCCCGTAAACAGCCCCGCGTTCTCGTGCGCCCCGGGCGAACGGCTCCGGCCGGTGGTGGGCGCCCAGGATTTGGCTCCCACCCTGGCTGCTGCCGGCTCGTCGCGGCTCCTTTGGATCGAGCAGGACGGAAAACTATTTTGGCAAGCGCCCGTCGCCAGCTCCGGGGCGTCCCCGCGGCACGTCTCGCTTGGCGAAGGCGTTGCTCGTGAGCAGACTGAGCCGGCCCGTGCGCCCGAGCGGTGTGACGAAACGCTTCTGCTGCGTGTCACCCTGCCGACCCAGCAGAACATCCTGGAGCACGATCCCATCCTGATGCTCGGGGCGCCTGGCGACGCCGACGGCGTCACGATCATCTACAATACGCGGACCTCCGTGCGATTCGCGTTCGACCACTGGGGCCGGGGCTGGGTGGCGGAGAGCGAAACGGTCGAGTCCGATCCGGCCGTGCCCCACGAGATCGAGGTGCGCGCACGGCCCCACGGCGACGGCCAGGGCACGGTTCAAATCTCATTTGACGGCCGCCGGGTCATGGACGCGGTTGTGCCGATGTATCCGGAGGTGACCCGCGCGGCCTATGTCGCAGTCAATCCCAGCCATATGACCGGGGAACCGCGATTTACCGGATCGGTGCTCTTGCAGCGCTGGGTAAGATAAGTACGCCGCTTCGCGGGTGGATCGCATGGTCCCCCTGCGCTTCGTCGCCAAACGCGGATGAACGTCAAAGCGCAGGGGGACCATGCGCTCCACCTTTCGAACTGGCCGTTACAGCAAGTCGGCGGCCAGCTCCGCCAGCTTCGAGCGTTCGCCCTTGGTCAGCTGCACGTGGGCGGCGATCGCCTGGCCCTGCATGCGGTTGTGGCAATAGACGAGGCCGTTGCTGCGGGAATCGACGTAGGGGTTGTCGATCTGGGCGGGATCTCCGATCAGCACGATCTTGGAACCCTCGGAAATGCGCGTGATCACCGTCTTCACCTCGTGGGGCGTGAGCTGCTGCGCCTCGTCCAGGATGAAGAAGCGCCGGGCGATCGAACGGCCGCGGATGAAGCAGAGCGCTTCGATCTCGACCAGGCCGCTCTTCAGCAGGCGCTCATAGGGCTTGATCGGGGCGACATGGCCGTGGCCGTTGGACCCCGAGGGAACCGCGGCGACCCCGCCGGCCGCGAGCATCTGCTCCTCGCGCTTCTTGAATTTCTTCTTGGAAACCTTTTTCGCCAGGAACTGAGGGTCCTTCGGCGGCTTGGAGGGCATGAGCACCTCGAGCGCGTCGTAGTAGGGCTGGAGCCACGGCTTCATCTTCTCTTCGAGAGTGCCGGGGAGAAAGCCGATGTCCTTGCCGAGGGCGACGACGGGGCGGGAAATCGAAAGGCCGTCGTAGCGCGACTGGTCATCACAAACCTGATACAGGGCGCAGGCGGCGGACAACAGCGTCTTGCCGGTGCCGGCCTTGCCGAAGCAGGTCACGATCTGGATGTTTTCGTCCAGCAGGGCGTCCATCAGGAACTGCTGTTCAAGATTGCGGGCGCGGATCGGGATGCCGCTCGGGGCCTTGACGTATTCCGGCAGTTTCAGCCGGCGAACCACGTTGTCGCCGTAAAAGCGCGCCGGCATCGTCTTGCCCTCGTCGGAGCGGAGCAGCACATACTCGTTCAGCTGCAGGGTGCGCGCGACCTCGCGGCCCAAGGTGAAGCTGCCCTCGGAGGCGAAGCGTTGGAGATCGTAAATGGTGACCGGGATTTCCCGATAGCTGAGCTCCTCGTCCGATTGCTGCGGGACCTTGTCGTTGAGGTAGTCCTCCGACTCCAGGCCCAAAGCCCGGGCCTTGAGCTGCACGTTGACGTCCTTGGTGACGAGAATCGTGGGGGGAGGAAACTGGTCCTGAACGAGCAGCGCCGCCGCAATGATGCGATTATCCTTCTTTTTCAGGTCGGGCAGGATGGCCCGCAGCCGGTCCATCCAGGGTGAAGCGGCCTTGGACCCCGATTCCAGGTACGGATTGATGATGATCGAGAGCGTTCCGCCTGTTGGCAACTCGACGCCTTCCTGCATGGCGCGGGCGTCCGGGAGCAATTCCTGGAGGATCCGGTGCACGCGCCGGGCGTTGCGTCCGCGCTCGGTGGACTGCTCGTTTTTGATCTCGTCGAGCTCTTCCAGGACCTCAACCGGGATGGCTAAGTTATTGTCCTGGAATTTGAAGACTGATTGCGGGTCGTGCAGGAGGACATTGGTGTCCAGCACGAAGGTCTTGACCTTACCCGAAACCTTGATCCGCGATTTGGGGGCTGACGCCCCACGCAGGCTTTCCATCGGTGTGGATATGTTGTGAATAACTGTGGAGGACTGGTTCGGTTTGTCCATGCCGGAGTTGGTGACAATCCTGTGCGCCTGATCTGATGGGACTTAGCGTAAACATCGACACGGCGGGGGAAAAGGTGAGCCTGGGGTAGAACCCGACCAGCATGGGCACATGGCATCAGCTACTTGCATGTTCCGTGCCGAGTCCCGTATGACACCCGGCTATTCTTGACGGACGACCTGCGGTGCGGCACGATGGACCCTCGCACGTGAAAACCCGTCCTGTCGTCTGCAGCTGCTATGCTTCGAGCCAAATGGCCGAAGCATGCTGTGGACCGAGTTAAACGATGGCGACTGCGGCGACAGAATCCACCGCGGCGCTCGCCGCGGTGAACGAAAGGCTTGCCGGGAAGTCGGCCGAAGAACGGGTCGCCTGGGCGGTATCCGAATATCCGGGTTCCATGGTGCTCAGCACGAGTTTCGGGGCCCAGGCGGCGGTCATGCTCGGGCTGGCGACGCGGGTCTGGCCCGAAATCCCCGTCATCTTCATCGATACCGGCTATCTCTTTCCGGAAACATACCGGTTTGCGGACGAGTTGACGTCGCGCCTCAAGCTGAACCTGCAAGTCTATCGGCCGGAAATCAGCCCGGCCTGGCTCGAAGCCCGCAAGGGCCGCATTTGGGAGCAGGGCGCGGAGGGCATCACCGCGTACAACAAGCTGATGAAGGTCGAGCCCATGGTAAGGGCCATGCGTGCCCTGAACCCCAAGGCTTGGATGGCGGGACTGCGCCGCTCGCAATCGTCTTCGCGGCAGGGTCTACCGTTCGTCGGCCTGCAGGATGGACGCGCCAAAGTCCTTCCGATTCTCGATTGGACCGATCGGGATGTGTACCGTTATCTGGAAAGCCGCGGCCTGCCCTACCACCCCTTGTGGGAGCTGGGCTATGTGTCGATCGGCGACATGCATACTTCCCGCCCGCTGTCGGGCGAACTAACGGCCGAGCAGACGCGCTTTTTCGGCTTGAAGCGCGAGTGCGGCATCCACGAATCGATGGACGGTTCAAACATCTAATTTTTCAATCCACTTCATGGCCCACGTCGACGATCTCGAATCCCACAGTATCTTCCTTCTCCGGGAGGCCTACCACTCGTTCCAAAAGCTCGGCATGCTCTGGTCGATGGGCAAGGACTCCAACGTACTGATCTGGCTCGCAAAAAAGGCCTTCTGCGGCCACGTCCCGTTCCCCGTCATTCACGTCGACACGACCTACGAGTTTCCCGAGATGCTCGAGTTCCGGTCATGGGCGCAAAAGCACTACGGACTGGATCTGATCGTCTGGATCAACCAGGAGGCCCGGGCCCGCGGCATCGGCTACGAGACGACCGATCCCGTTACCGTGACGCACGAGCTCAAGACCGTCGCCCTCCAGCAGGTCCTGGGCGCGCACGGTTTCGACGCCCTGATCACCGGCATCCGCCGGGACGAGGATTCGACCCGGGCCAAGGAGCGGTACTTCTCGCCGCGCAACGCGGAGTTCGAGTGGGACTACAAGGATCAGCCGCCGGAATTCTGGAATCACTTCACCACGGAGGTCGGACCCGGCGAGCACGTGCGCGTGCAGCCGCTCCTCGACTGGACCGAAATCGACATCTGGCGCTACTGCGACCAGGAAAAGATTCCGCTGCCCGGCATGTATTTTTCGCGCCAGGGCCGGCGCTTCCGCTCGCTCGGCTGCATGCCGATCACCAAGTCGGTGGAGAGCAACGCCACGACGATCGATCAGATCATCGAAGAGCTGAAGGTCACCCGCACGTCGGAGCGCGCCGGCCGCGCCCACGACCACCACGAGCGCAATGCGATGCAGAAGCTCCGGGCGAAAGGCTTCATGTGAGCACCCTTACCGTGGAATCCCAACGCGATCACCTTTATCTTGTCGTCGTCGGCCACGTCGATCACGGCAAGTCCACTCTGATCGGCCGCCTGCTGTTCGACACCGGTTCGGTGGAGGAAGGCAAAGCCGAGCGCATCCAGGCGGCCTGCCGGGCCGAAGGGATGGAATTCGAATACGCCTTTCTGATGGACGCGCTGCTGGAAGAGCAGGCGCAGAACATCACGATGGACACGACTCGCGTGCCATTCCGCACCGAGAATCGCGGCTACACGATCATCGACGCTCCCGGCCACAAGGAGTTTCTCAAGAACATGATCACCGGCGCGGCGAGCGCCGACGCCGCGATCCTGCTCGTGGACGCCAACGAGGGCCTGCGCGAGCAGACCCGCCGCCACGGCTTCCTCCTGTCGCTGCTCGGACTCAAGCAAGTGGTCGTCGCGGTCAACAAGATGGACCTGGTCGGCTATGCCGAGGACGTCTATCAGCGCATCCGCACCGAACTGAACGAATTCCTGGCCAAGCTCAACGTCACGCCGGCCCATTACGTTCCGATTTCCGCGAAGCTCGGCCTCGGGCTGCTCAAGGGCGCGCCGGAACTGTCGTGGTACCGCGGCCCGGCGCTCGTCGAGGCGCTGGAAACCTTTTCCGCCAAGCCTCCGCTCTCCGACGCCCCGCTGCGTCTGAGCGTGGAGGACATCTATCGCTTCGACGCCCGGCGCATCGTCGCCGGCCTGATCGAGGCCGGCTCCGTCCGAGTGGGCGATCCGATCGAATTCCATCCCGGCGGCAAGCGCACTCGTATCCGCAGCATCGAGACCTGGCCCGTTCCCGCCGGCCCCGGCCCCCAGACGGCCACGGCCGGCCGGTCGGTGGCCGTTACGCTCGAGGACGAGCTGTTCGTCGAGCGCGGCCAGATCGGCGCGCCGCCGTCCGACCCGCCCGCGGAAGCCCGCGTATTCACGGCCCGCCTCTTCTGGCTTCACCAGGAGCCTCTGCGCGTCGGCGAATTGCTGCCGATCCGACTCGGCACCCAGCAGGCCGAGGCTCGCCTGCTGGCGATCCACCGCACGCTCGACGCCGTCACGCTCGAGGCCCACGCCAGCGGCGCGACCGAAATCAAGCGCCACGAAGTCGCGGAAGTCCGCCTGCGCGTCCGTCGCGCGATCGCCTTTGACGTGGGCGGCCGCATTCCGCCCCTCGGCCGCTTCGTCCTCATGCGCAGCCGGCGCATCGCCGGTGGCGGCGTCATCGACTCGGCCCTCGCCGAGGAGGCAGCCAGCGGCCTGTCCAAGTCCCACATGCCGGCGACCCGCGAGTCCTTGCTGGGTCACCGCGGCGCCGTGGTTTGGATGACCGGATTGTCGGGCTCGGGAAAATCCACTTTGGCGCAGGAGACGGAACGCCGCCTGCTGCAGCACGGTGTCTTGTGCACCATTCTCGATGGAGACGTCCTCCGCACCGGACTGAGCCGCAACCTCGGCTTCAGCCCGGAGGATCGCCGTGAAAACCTCCGGCGCGCCACGGAACTTGCGATGCACCTGGCGGATGCGGGTGTCGTCGTGATCGCCGCCCTCATCTCTCCATTCCGCGCCGATCGGGCGTCCGTATCCGAACGTGCCCGCGAACGGAGCATTCCGTTCGCCGAAGTGTTCATCAACGCCCCGCTCTCCGAGTGCGAACGCCGCGATCCCAAGAGTCTGTACAAGAAGGTCCGCGCGGGTGAGATCAAGGAATTCACCGGCATCGATTCACCCTATGAGCCGCCGCTGGCTCCCGACCTGGAATTGAAGACGGACCGCGAAACGCTCGATCAATCGCTCGACAAGCTCTCGCGTCTGGCCGTCGCGCTCGCGCAGCCGCCCGACATCACGGGCGACGCCCGTGGCGCCAACATCTGATGGTACCGCACGGGGTCTACTTGGTCGGCGCCGGCCCGGGTCCGGCAGATTTGCTCACCGTGCGCGCCCTGCGTCTGGTCGCGGCGGCGGACGTCATCATCCACGACCATCTCGTCAGTGACGAGGTGCTGGCCGTGGCCCGGCGCGATGCCGAGCGCATCTTTGTCGGCAAGCAGGCCGGTCGGACCTGCCGCCCCCAAGGTGAAATCGACGCCCTGCTGGTCGAGCGCGGCCTGCGCGGCGGCGTGGTCGTTCGGCTCAAAGGCGGCGATCCGTTTATCTTCGGCCGCGGCGGCGAAGAGGCGGAATCGCTCCACGCCGCCGGCGTGCCGTTCTTCATCGTTCCGGGCATCACCGCAGCTCTCGCCGCCGGAGCGTTCGCGGGAATCCCCCTGACGCACCGGGCGCATAGCTCGGCCGTGGTGTTCCTGACCGGCCACGAGGATCCCGCCAAAGCTGAAACCTTGGTTCGCTGGGAATCCTACGCGAAGCTGGACGCCACCCTGTGCATTTACATGGGCGTAAAAAACCTGCCGCGGATCTTGGACCGCCTCACCGGGGCGGGCCTGAGCGGCGACACGCCCGCGGCGCTGATCCAATGCGCGGCCGATCCTTCTGCTCAGCGCGTGCTGCTCGCGACTGCCTCCAGTCTCGCCGAAACGGCGTCGGCCGAGGCCTTCGCCTCCCCCGCCCTGGCCATTGTCGGACCCGTGGCGGCGTTCGCGGAGCGCCTGAACTGGTTCGGCACCTTTCAACAGGCCGAAGCGGCCGGATTGGGCCAGCGCCCATGAATTCCGCCGCGGTGGCGCTGATCGACAACGGTTCGCTATCGGCCGAACCGCATCTGTTGCTCCGTCGGATCGCCCAGGAAATATCCGGGGCGACCGGAATCCCGGTCGAGGCGGTCTCGTGGAAACACAGCGACCGCGCCTTCCTGCCCGATAAGTCCCGTGCGCCCGTGCTCAAAACGTGGGTGCAAGGCGGCCGGGCCGAAGGAGTGACGGATTTCATTTTCATCCCCTGCTTCATCAGTCCCGAAGGCGCGATTGCCGGGTCCTTGCGCAGCGACCTCGAAGAGCTGGGGATTTCGTATTCGTTCACCGACGGCCTGTCGCCTGCCGTGCTGGGGCTCATCGTGGCCGAGCGCGTCAGGGCGGTCATCGCGGCGCAGCGCCTGACTCGGCCCGAAGTGATCGTGGTCGACCACGGCGGCCCCGCGCCAATTTCCGGCCGGGTCCGCAACGCCGTGGCCGCGCACGCGGTCCGCGAATTGGGCGCTTCCGTATCCCGGGTGGTGGCGGCGTCGATGGAGACGCCCGAAACGGGCGACCATCCGCACAATCTGCCGCTCTTCGGGACCGCGCTTCAATCGATCGCAGCGGAGGCGGCCATTGTCGCGCCGCTGTTTCTGGCTCCGGGCCGGCATGCGGGACCGGACGGGGATTTGGAGCGGATTGCGAAAAGTGGAAGCGGCGTCCCGCCGCTTCGCCCGGGAGATAAGGCGGCGGAACGCCGCTTCCACGGGCAAAACGGGAGACTATTCTTCGCCGACCTGATTGGCCCCCACCCGCTTGTGTCCGCCACGCTCGCGGCCGCCCTGCGAACGCATATCTCTGTACCAGCATGAGCACGACGCCCACCCAACCTGCGCCCAAGCCGCTGCACAAGAACGAGCAGCTCAAGGCGGAAAGCCGAGCCCTGCGCGGACACGTCCGAGCGGAACTGGAAGACGCGTCGAGCGGCACGGTCACCGAGGACAGCAACAACCTCATGAAATTTCACGGCATCTACGGCCAGGATGACCGCGACCTGCGCAATCAGCGCCGCAAGGAAGGCAAGGAAAAGGCCTACATCTTCATGGCTCGCGTCCGTGTGCCCGGCGGCGTGGTCACACCGTACCAGTGGCAGGCGCTGGATACGCTGGCCGACTCCCATGGCAACGGGACCCTCAAGATCACCAACCGCCAGTCGTTCCAATTTCACGGCGTGATCAAGAGCAAGCTCCGCGCGACCGTCCAGGAGATCAACCGGGTCCTCCTGAACACGATCGCAGCCTGCGGCGACATCAACCGCAACGTGATGTGCAATCCCGATCCGGAAAACGCGCCGCTCCACGCGCGCGTCCAGGCTCTCGCGCGCGGCGTCAGCGACCACCTGCTGCCGAAATCGCGGGCCTACCACGAAATCTTTCTCGAGGACCAGCTGGTCGCCGGCGGCGAGCCGGAGGCGGAACCCATCTACGGCAGGACCTACCTGCCGCGCAAATTCAAGGTCGTGTTCGCCGTGCCGCCCCGCAACGACGTCGACGTCTGGGCGCACGATCTCGGATTCATCGCCATCACCGATGAGCGCGGGCAGCTGACCGGCTTCAATGTCACCGTGGGCGGCGGCATGGGCATGTCGCACGGGCAGATCGAAACGTATCCCCGGGTCGCGGACGTGATGGGCTATTGCACGCCGGAGCAGGTGATCGCGGTGGCCGAAGCGGTCGTGCTGGTTCAGCGCGATTTTGGCGACCGCGTGGACCGGAAGCACGCCCGGCTCAAGTACACCATCGCCGACCACGGCCTCGTCTGGTTCCGCGACCAGGTGGAGTCGCGGCTGGGCTGGCGCCTGGGCACGCCCCGCCGCTTCGAATTCACGCACACCGCCGACCGCTTCGGGTGGATCCCCGGAGTCAACGGGCAGCTCAACTACAATCTGTTCATCGAGAATGGCCGCGTTCTGGATACGGCCGACTATCCGATGAAGACCGGGCTGCGCGAAATCGCGCGCATCCATCGCGGCGAATACCGCCTGACGCCGAACCAGCACCTGATCATCGCAAACGTCGCACCGGAGGACAAACCGGTGATCGACGCCCTGCTCGCCCGCTACCAGCTGGACACGGCCAATCACGCCTCGACGCTGCGCCTGCACGCGATGGCCTGCGTCGCGCTCCCGACCTGCGGGCTCGCGCTGGCGGAAAGCGAGCGCTACCTGCCGGAATTTATCACCGCCCTCGAAGGCGAGGTCGAGGCGGCCGGGCTGCGCAACGACGCGATCGTCATTCGCATGACCGGCTGCCCGAACGGGTGCGGCCGCCCGTTCCTGGCCGAGATCGCCATGGTCGGCAAGGCACCCGGAAAATATAACGTCTATCTGGGCGCGGCCTTCAACGGCTCGCGGCTCAATTCGCTTTATAAAACCTCCGTTCAATCCGCGGAGCTCGTTCCGCTCCTGCGGCCCCTGCTGCGGCAATACGCCACCGATCGCCTTCCAGGCGAACACTTCGGGGATTTCGTGATCCGCGCCGGCATCGTGAAGCCCACGCATACGCCCCAGGATTTTCATGAGATCAAGCCGGCGCCGGCGCCGAAGCCGGTCGACACGGTAACCGCGGTCGTGGCAGTATAAAGGAAAGTAGAAGCGGCGGGACGCCGCTTCCCCGAGCCAATTGAACTTAAGAAACAGGCCGGTCGCCTACCCCTAAGCGACCGGCCATTTGCTTTCTTACTTACCCCAATGTCTCCGCCGCTAAGCGGAAGAGACTACATCAAAGGGAGACGTCCCCCGCGCCAAAAGGTTCCTCCCAGCGATTTTCGTTACTCTCTGCTTTTGAATGCTTTGGGCGGATCGGACCCCACAGCCGCAAAATAAGCTCCGCCAAATTGCGCATGCTGGTTCGCTGAAGGCCCTCTCGGCTCGCGGCGGCGCGGAACGACGGCACCACGCCGGCCCGCTCGATATAGTAACTCCACAGCGCGGTTTCCAGCCGGGCGGCGGCCGAAAAATCGTCGGCCGCGGTCGACGCGAAACTTTGAACCTTGTGCTGCCAATAATGTCTCTCCTCGGCCTCCAATTGGAGGTAGTCGAACACTCGCTGCTCGTTTCGATTCAGGCTCACGGGGCCCAAGCTAGGGCTGTGGTCGGGCGTTGCAATCCGCGCGCGAAAAATGTATCCAGTCCGGGTCCCGGAATCCCATCTCCCTACCCCTTCCCTTCTTATCCATGTGGCAAAAACTCCGCGATCAACTTCCCACCATTCTTCTGACGGCCGTGCTCGTGCTGGCCGGCGCCTTCACCTGGTCCTACTACCAGTCCCAGCGCGAAGCCCAGGAGCGCGATGAGGAACTGCGCCCGCTGCGCGAGCAGAACGAGGCGCTCAAGTCGGCCGCCGAGGCCAATCGTCGCGAGATCGCCGCGACCAATCAGCTGCTCAAGGATGCCATCTCCCGGCGCGACGCCGAAGTTTTCAAGACCGATGCCGAGATGCAAAAGCTGAATTCGGATCGCATGAACCAGCTTGCCGAAGCGATCGCGAAAAAGATGCAGCCGTATAATCCGCTGCCCAAGTCGCCCGAGGAAGCCGAGCGCATGCAGAATGCGCAGGTCGACAAGGTGTCGGCCCGGATGGCCGACCGCATCTCGCCGATCCTGCAGCAGATGGCGAGCGATCAGCATCTGACCCGCGATTCGATCATGCAGTACAGCCAGCGGATTTCCGACCAGGTCGGCACCGTGCTCACCGCGGAAATGGCCAAAAACCAGCAGCTGAACAACAATCTGCAGGAAACCCAGGCGGTCGCCCAGGATTCGCTCGCGCTCTCGCATGAGATCACCGCGCTCTATCTGAGCTCCTTCAAGGACCAGGGCCTGATCACCCGGCTGCTCACTCTGCCGGCGGCCGTCGTCAAGGACGCCACCAGCATGAGCATCGTGAACAGCAGCGACCGCAAGAAGATCGAGCAGGACCTGGTCAATCGGATGAATCAGATCGAGAACCGCCTCGAGCAGATCCAGGCGCAGAGTCCAAACGCGAAGACCGCCTCGAATTCACCCTCCCCCCGGAGCTGATTCCGGCAGGCGCTTGTCGACGTAGGGCGGCGGCCCCGGTGTGACCGGCGGCGCCGCCGCCAGTTTGGCGAGCAGCTCGTCGATCGCGCGGTCGAGCTGCTGATCCGTCCCGTGAAATTCCTGGGTCGGGTCGTTGTCGACCACGAGGTCGGGATCGACGCCATGGCCTTCCACCACCCAGGCTTTGCCATCGAGCGAGTAGTAGGCGTGGCGCGGCCGCCGCACCCCGCCGCCGTCGCTGAACGGATTCAGCGCCCCGATCCCGACGGCGCCGCCCCAGGTCCGCCGTCCGATCAGCGGCCCCAGGCGATCGACTCGGAAGCGATATGCGAACAGATCGCCATCCGAAGCCGAATACTCGTTGATGAGCAGGGCCAGCGGCCCGGCGAAGGCATCCGGCGGCGACCGCTCCGGCGGCGACTCGCGGTTGAGCCCATACATTTCGAACGACCGCCGCAGCCGCTCGATGACCATGGGCGAAACGTTGCCGCCGGCGTTGCCGCGATCGTCGACGATCAGGGCCGCCCGGGCGAGCTGCGCGTAGTACTGGCGGGCGAATTCGGAGAGTCCCCCCGGCCCCATATCCGGAATGTGGATATAACCGATCCGTCCGCCGCTCCGCTCCGCCACGTGAGCGCGGTTGCGGGCGACCCAGTGGCGATAGTAGAGCGGGATTTCCGACGCGATCGGAACCACCAGCGCGGTGCGGGCCCCCGTCCAGGCGGGCTTGGCATTGACCTGCAGCATCACGGTGCGGCCCGCCTTGCCCTGCAGGGCTGCGAAGAGGTTCGGCAGTCCGGTCACGCTGCGACCGTCGATCGCCAGGATATAGTCGCCCTCGCGCACGTTCACGCCGACCTCCGCCAGCGGCGAGCGCAGGTCGGGATCATCGGTGCCGGGCAGAATACGATCCACGCGGTAGAATCGAGTGACCGGATCGCGCGAGAATTCCGCGCCCAAAAGCCCCATCGGGACCCGCGGGGCGGCGGGCAGATCGCCGCCTTCGACGTAGGTGTGCCCGGTGTGCAGCTCCCCGAGCAATTCGCCGATCAGGTAGGAGAGATCGTAGCGATTCTTCACCTCCGGAAGCAGTTCGGCGTACTTATCGCCCTCGGCCTGCCAGTCGACGCCGCCCAGCTTGGGATCAAAGAAGAATTCGCGCATCTGCCTCCAGGCCTCCCAATAGATCTGTTTCCACTCCTGCCGCCGATTCAGGTCCATCTCCAGGCCGGCAAAGTCCAGCTTGTCCTTGAGCTCGAACTTCACGATCGGAAGGTCCAAAAAGCCGTACTCCTTCCCCGCCTTGACGAGCATGCGCTTGCCATCCGGCGTGATTTCGAAGCGGTCGCAGGTTCCCAATTCGACCTCCTTGCGCTCTTTCAGATCGAACGCCACCAGGACCGACTCCGCATCCTTCGAGCTCTCACCCTGCGGTGAGGCTTGGGTGCGCAGATAGTAGATCCGGTCTCCCGCCCAGCGCAGCCGGTCGTAATTGGCCGGCGCGATCGGCAGCGCCACGACCCGGTCCATCAGGCCTTCCGGTTCGACGTGGACGGAAACACCGGCTTCCCTCACCGGCCGCGGCTTGACGCCGACCTCGTCATCGCGCGGAGCGAGCGGCGAGCGGGCCGCGCGCGACAGCGCCAGCAGATAAACCCGCTCGGTGTTCACAAACACATGGTCCCACTCCACCTCGCTGTAGAGCGGAGCATAATCGCGCTGAGACACAAACATCAGGAACCGGCCGTCGTCGCTGAAATTCGGATGGTACGCGGCGGCGAACCCATCGGTCGCCGGGATCGTCCGGCCCGTGGATGCCTCGAACAGGCGAATCTGGCTCGGCTGATCGATCGATCGCCACGTGTACGCGATCCACTGGGAGTCGGGGGACCAGGCGTATTCATCGATCGTCCGTTCCCGATTCTGGGCCACCGTCGCAGTCTGCTTTGTCGCCACGTCGATCATCCGAAGCGACCGTCCGCTGTCGCTCCACAGCAGCTTCTTGCTGTCCGGCGACCAGACCGGTCGGAAGGCATAGGTGTGCTCTCCCTCCGTCAATTGCCGCGCGATGCCGCCCCACTGGGGGCGGACGTAAAGTTCATCTTCGCCCGTCGCATCCGAAAGGTAGGCGATCGACTTCCCGTCCGGCGACCACGAGGCGTCTCGTTCGTGCGCATTGGAGGTATTCGTGAGATTGCGGATGACCCCATGGTCCGCCGGAACCGTGAACAGATCGCCGCGGGCAATCACCACCGCACGTTCCCCGTCGGGCGCGGGACGCGCTTCCGTGATCCAAGGGGTGACATTGGTCACGCCGCCTCGCGCACCCGCAAAATCCTCATGGATTTCGATGGGGATCGCCTGCGCCTGCTGGGAAGCCAGGTCAAAGCGCCAGATCAGGCCGGCCTGTTCGAAAACGATGCCGTCCGGCCCCAGCGTCGGAAACTTGATGTCGAACTTCCGAAAATGCGTCAGCTGCTTCGTCTCGTGCGATCCCAGGTCGTAGGAGAACAGATTCAGGCGACCGTCGCGGTCGGACAGAAAATAGATGCGATTGTCCGGTCCCCACATCGGGATGATGTCCTGCGCCGGATGGTTCGTGATGTCTTCGATCTTTCCCGTCTTGAAATCGAGGATCCAAATGTCGTCCGCCATTCCGCCGCGATAATCCTTCCACGTGCGAAACTCCCGGAAGACGCGATTGTACGCCATCCGAGTCTCGTCCGGGAAAAACGACAGGCTTCCGCCCTCCGGCACGGGCAGCTGCAGCGGAAGATCGCCATCCATCGGCGCCGCGTAGAGCTGACCGACGAAGTCGTGCCGCGAACGCATGCGCGAACGGAATATGACCGCCGGTTTCCCCTTTTGCGCAAAGGCTGTCTTGCTCCAGCCGAGCACCAGGTTGTTGGGCCCCATCCGGTCGCTCAGATCGTCGCGCGCGAGCGTCGCCGTGTAGGTGATTCGCTTCGGCTCGCCGCCTTCGGCCGGCATCACGTAGACTTCCGTGTTGCCGTCGTATTGGGCGGTGAACGCCAGCTCTTTCCCATCGGGGGAGAAGTGCGGAAAAATCGCGTAGCCCGGGCTGCTCGTCAGCCGCCGCGCCACCCCGCCCGCCGGGCCGACGGCGTAAAGCTGATCCGCATAACCGAACACCACCTCTTGGCCGTTCGAGGCCGGAAAGCGCAGCAGGCGGGTCTGCCCCCACGCTGGCACCGAAAATACCCCCATCAGCAACGCCATCCGGACAACGGTTTGCATGCGATCTAGACCGCCGCTGAAACGGAGCGTGCCGGCGAAACGCCCCCCCCTCCCAAGTCGCGGTGGAGCGCGTGGTCCCCACGCGCTTTGGCCCCAAACGCGGGCGGAGGTTTAAGCACATGGGGACCATGCGCTCCACCCACTCTGATATACCTAAGGCGCCACCTGAGGCGACTCCGACCAATCGTTATGCCCGCCTGGAATCTCAATGAATTCCGCGCCGGGATGTCCAGCCGCCAGCGCCCGAGCGTGATGGATGGGAATGATCTGGTCCTGCCTCGCCCCATAAATCTTCACCGGCCCGCAATAAGACGCGAGCGCCGCGATGTTGTCCCAGCGGTCACGCAGGAGCAGCCCCGCGGGAATCAGCGAAAAATGTTCGGCCGCCACCGACGACAGGCGGTCAAACGGCACCACCAGCGTCATCCGATCCGGCGGGAGCGGCAAACCAGCCAGCACGCAACCCGGACCGGAACCGATGGATTCGGAAAACACGCCGATCGGCGTTCCCGGAAACCTCGCCCTCAAGTCCTCATAACCCTCGAGGGCCGCCTGGTCGATCGAGGATCGCGTCGGAGAACCGGGGCGAAGTCCATAGCCGGGATATTCCAGAACATAGACCGAATCCTCCCGAGAAAAGTGACTCAAGGCGTAAGTTCGATCCGCCGCCTGGCCGCCATTTCCGTGCAGCAGCAGCCAAACCGTCCGCGGCGCGGGCACCTCGCGTGCGTAACCGATCACGAGGCCGTCCCTCGTCCAGGGCGCCAGATTTCCGTGGCCCGAGTAGTGGGTCGGAAAATAAAGCAGCTGGCGTTGAACAAAAAATACGATCACCAGCGCCAGCAGGTAGATGCCGACCAGCCCGACCAGAAATTTCGGCAAGGTCATCTTTTCATTTTGCACGATGCGTGCACTGTGACTGCATGGCAAATGTTCCCGGATTGCGCAGCCCCTATTCCCGAGTCGGCCGGCTGATTTTTTTCGGCCGCATGCTCGACAAGATCCGCCTGCACGCGGACGGGAAGCTTCCGGAAGCGTACGCAAAAAATCTTGGAGACGCCCAAATCGGATTCCTCGACGGCCGCGTTTGCCGGTTTCTCGGCGTGGCGTATCCGGACATGGTCAAGCGGACGCTGGCCAGCGGCACCGATGACGAGATTCTGGCCTGGGCCGAATCCGACGGACGGCGGAAGACGGACGAGGAATGCTATATTTTCAATTCTTTCGTGGCCAAGCGCGGCTGGCGCGATGAGCGCACGGCGGTCATGCGCCAGATGGCGGCCGATCACGGTCTCGACTCCAAGCCCATCGATTCGATTTTGGACTTCATCGATTTCGATGAGGGCCGCGATCCCGCGGAACATCGCGGCTGGATCTGCGCCTAAGCTGGCCTAAAACGACGAACGCAGGTTCAGCAGCTGACCGCCTTCGCACGGGCCGACGCTGAGTTTCTTGGCCGGATCGGATGGCTTGTCGCCGACCAGGATTCCGGTGCGGAAGAATTTGTTCACCGGGTCCTCGGAGGGCGTCAGCGCCTCGGGTAGCTCGAATGGCAACTTGTAGCCGGGGGCGGTGACCCCGGCCGTCCCGCTTTTGACATCAAACAACGCGTGGGGACCACGCGTTCCACCTCGGGATACGCCCCCGGCTGCAGCCAGGCGCTGCCCGGCGACGCCGGGGCGCTGAGCGGCCACTGCGGGGTGCGCAATGGACCCAAACCTGGAAAGCAGCACCTGATGCGCATCGGTGCGCACATCCGCCTGCGCGCTGCCAGCCGCCCACAGCCCCGTTACCAAGAGAAGATTGAACGCCAGTCTCACGGCCGGCACTATAGCACAATCACAAGGAAAAGCATACGTTGGCTGCCCCCTGCGGGTTCGAGGCGCTACCATCTGATGCTGGCGCTGGTCACCCTTGTCATCCTGGGACCGCTCGGAGGCATCTCGGCCTCGTTCATGAATTTCTCGGTCGGTTTCTTCGTGGGCGGACAGGTGCT
Source organism: Opitutaceae bacterium (assembly GCA_036502225.1). GTDB lineage: Bacteria > Verrucomicrobiota > Verrucomicrobiia > Opitutales > Opitutaceae > Palsa-1447. The sequence continues at coordinate 61,550 of DASXYY010000014.1, read as the reverse complement.
CGCGGGACTCCTCGGCAGTGTGGTGACGTTTCCGTACGGTCCGGAGGGAAAGCACGGGGGCAACTATATCCAGTCCATGGCCGGCTCGACGGCCAGCATGTGCGCCATGGGCGTCCTGGTGCAGGCAATGGTGTGGCTGGGTTTGCCGCAGCCGCCAGCCTGGCAGCTTTTCGCCTACTTTCTATGCATCGGCATGTTCGGCGCCGGACTCGGCATGCTGTACACGCCGCTGGTCGTCGATCGGATGCAACTCGCCTTCCCATCCGGCTTCGCGGTCGCCAACATCCTGCGCGCGCTCACTGACAAGGATCTGCTGAAGCGCTCGATCGCCAAACTTGGCGGCGGCACGGTCGTCGGCTACGCGGTCGGCGTTGCCTCGCTCCGCTACGCCGCCGTCGCTGCCACGGGAATTTCCGCCTCCACGTTCGGCGCGGGCCTGATCGTCGGATTGCGCATCGCGCTTCCGGCTCTCGTCGTCGCGCTGATCGGCCACGAAATCCAACCGACTTTGGTCGCCCACCACTGGCTGGCGCCGGGCGATCCCTACCGCAAGATCGGCTTCATCATCGGCTTGGGCGGGATTCTGGGCGCCGCCATCCTGGATATTTCGTCGATCCTGATTCAAGCGGCCCGGACCCTGCGCGAAAAGCGTCCGGCCGCGGCCGATGCGCCGGACTGGAAGCGCGTCAACCGCCTGCGGTTGCTGCTCTGGATTTTCTTTTGGGCCGCCGGGGTGCTGGTCATGGGCCACGCCCTCCTTCATCAGCCGCTCGCGTATCTGGCGGCCGCGCTGGCGCTCAGCGTCCTCTTTGTCCTGGTGAACGGGATATCGCTCGGCATTTCCGATTGGAATCCAATCTCAAGCGCATTCGTCATCACCGTCATCCTCTTCGCCGCCCTCGGCCTGCACGATGCGGGCACCGCGCTCATGTGCGCCGCGGTTCTGTTGATCGCCTGCTCCCAGGGCGGCGATATGCAGCAGGACCGGTCGACCGGATGGCGGCTGGGGACGAACCGGGTGATTCAATTCCGTTTTCAAATGATCGGCGTGGCGCTGGGCGCCGCGCTTGCGATCGTGCTGGCGAAGGTTTTCCTGGCGGCCTATCCAATTCTGAAGGTCGATCAGTTCGTCCATCACGGGATGCCCGGCATGGAGCATTGGCAATCGGCCATGACTTATAAATTCGTCGGCGCGCTTCGCGGGATCACCACGTCGCAACCCCACCTGATCCAGGCTTTGAAGCTCGGCATCGGGCTGGGCTTGGCGATCGAGGTGCTGCGCAAGTCCCTCAAACGCGTGCCCGGCTACCGCGCATTTGCGTCCGAAGGTTTGGGCGGACGCGTGGCCGACTTTCTGATCGACGCCGTTTTCCTCCCCAGCCCCTACGCGTCCGCGTTCGGCAGCTTCGTGGAATTGCCTGCCGTGATGTGGTGGACCGCGGGAGGCGCTATTTCGTCGTTCTATGCCGGGTTGGAGGCCCGCCATCGTGCGTCGGGCACGACCGACGATCTTCCCTCGGACATGAGTTCCTCTTCGCTGGTGGGCGGGGGGTTGATTGCTGGCGACTCCCTTGCAGCCCTATCGATGGGGGTAATCGGGCTGCTTTCCACACTTTCCGCCGGCCACTAGGGAAAATACCTAAAGCTCCGGATGCTCTTGTCCGATTAGCGAATTGGGGAATAATGCCGACCACAGGCATCAAGCCCCGAATCCCCTCTCCTGTGCGCACCTTTTTTCGGAAGCCGTCCTTCCGGGCGTTTTTCGCGCCCGTTGGCTTGAGCCTGCTGGCGTTGCCAGCGCACGCGGTCGAGAGCTTGGTGATCACCAACAGCGACCAGATTTGGAACGCGTCCGAAGCCGACCGGCACCGCCCCCTGCCGGTCGACATGGAGATCAATATCTACTACTACGACGCCGCGTGGCACGTGCTCTGGGGTACCGTGAGCACCGCGCCCGACGCCGCGCTGCCATTCTTTCTTCCGGTCACCGGACGACCGCTTCCGATTCACGGCGGCGAACGGGTGCGCTTGCAGGGCACCATTGTCATCACGGACGGCATCGATGGCGATCGCCTGCACGCCACCGTGGTCGCCGCCAACCAGTTTCCGGTTCCGATCACGCCCGACCCCAATTCCTATTCGCAATCGCGCTGGCACAACGCGTGGTCGCACGTCGAAGGCGTGGTCGCCTCCCAGAACCAGATCGACGCCGTCCACGGCACCTACAACGTGCTGACGCACGACCGGCTCATCACCGTTCACGTTCTGTTTCGCGAACGCGAAACGATGCCCGAACTGGTCGGCGACGCCATCGGGCTCGACGGCGTCTATGTCCCCACCCTGGATCCGACCGGACGCGCCCAATCGCTCGTCATCTGGACCCCGTCCATCGATTTGGTGAAGGTGAATGGCAGCGCGACGGCCGACACGCATTTTTCGCTGCCGATCACGCCGATCGACGAACTGGGTTCGGTGCCGCTCGAACAATGGGTCCATATCGCGGGGCGGGTCCAGGCTCGCGTTCCGGGGCGCTCGGTGACGCTTCGCGACGAACAGGGCCAGACCACTATTCAGACCGAAGACCCGGAAACCTACAAGGAAGGCGACTATCTGGAGGCCGTTGGCCGCCGCTCGGGCCTCGGGGTGCGCCTGGGGCTTGAGGATGTATTCTTCCGGCACGACGTGAATCCGACCCGGGTGACTCACGCGACCCTGCCCGCCGACGCCGCCCGCGTGCGTTTTCGCTTGGCCGAGCAGGTCATGAGCATGAGGCCGGAACAGGCCACCCAGGGGCTGCGGGTCGCTCTCACCGGTGTCGTCACCTGGTCCGACAAGCGGCACCGATTGTTCTATTTCGCCGATTCCAGCGGCGGCATCGAGGTCCACATGCCGCCGTCGCGCAATTTCCCCGCTGGCCGGGGCTATTTTCTCGAGGTGCCGGACCCGGGCGAAATGGTGCTGGTTTACGGCAAGAGCGCCTATGGCGCGTTTGCACCCGAAGTCGACGCCACGGCGATCACCGACCGCGGTGTTTCGGTGCCGCCCACTCCTGAAACTGTCACGCTCGATCAGGCCATGACGGGCGGCGAGGAAGCCCGCTGGGTGCAGATCAGCGGCTACGTGCGTCAGGTCGAAGCGGACGGCGACGGCATGCGGCTGGACCTCACGACCACGACCGGAGAATTTTCCGCGTACGCCCAACCCGATCCCGACCTGCCCAAGCTGACCGGCGCCCAAGTTCGCGTCATCGGCGTCTGCAGCGCGATTGCCAACGACCGCCACCAATTGACGGGCATCCGCATCCTGATGCCCGCCGTGGACTCGATCGAAGTCGAGGATCCGCCGCCCATCAATCCCTTCAGCGCCCCGCGGCGCACCATCGCCAGCCTGCGGCAATTCCGTGGGTTCCATGCGACCGACGAGCGCGTGACGCTGGGCGGTGTGGTGCAGGCCGCCGTCCCCGGCCGCTATTTCTATCTGCAGGAGGACGACGCCGGATTGCTCGTGCTCTGCCGGGATCCCCGCCCGCTTGCGCCCGGGCAATGGGTGGACGTCGTCGGCCTTCCCGACCACGACGGCAGCCGTCTGGTGCTGCGCGAAGCGGTGTGGCGCCCGCGGACGGCGGGCACGCCGCCGGCGCCCCTGCCCATCGACAATCCCGGACAGCTCAACGCCGATGCCGACGGCCGGCTGGTCAGACTGCAGGCGCGCATCGGAGAATCGATTTCCCTGGGCGATGCCTCGCGGCTTGTGCTCCGGGCCGGAGGCGAAATCTTCGACGCCCGGGTCGACGGCGTCCGTCCCGGTTCGCTTCCCGCGGTCGGCAGCGTCGTCGATCTGACCGGCGTCTACGCGATCCAATACGACGAATACCGCCACCCGCGCGCCTTCAGTCTGCTGCTTCGCTCGCTGGGCGACATTCATCTGGTGCGCGCCCCCTCCTGGTGGACGGCCGGCCGCGCGCTCGCCGCCGCTGGCGGACTGGGCTTGTGCGCCGTCCTCGGCGTCGCGTGGGTGGTCGTGCTGCGCCGCCGCGTGGCCCGCCAGACCGAACAGATTCGCGATCAGCTCGAACAGGAGATCCGCCTGCGCGCCGACCTGGAACGCGCCGCCCGTCTCGAATCGCTCGGCCTGCTGGCCGGCGGCATCGCGCACGATTTCAACAACCTGCTGACGGTCGTCATCACGAACTTGGGCCTGGCCGGAATGGAGGACAACGTTCCCGAAGACGCCCGCCGGCTGATCTACGACGCCGAGCGCGGGGCGATGCGCGCCGCCGAGATCACCCAGCAGCTCCTCACCTTCTCCAAGGGCGGCGATCCCGTTCGCACCGCCGTTTCGCTGCCGGAGGTCGTCCGCGAGTCCGCGGAATTCGCGGGGCACGGTTCGAATGTCCGCCGCGAGTACTCGATCGGCCCCGATCTTTGGCCCGCGAACATCGACCGCGCCCAGATCGGCCGGGTGGTGCACAATCTCGTCCTCAACGCCGCGCAAGCGATGCCGGACGGCGGCGTCGTCCAGGTTTCGCTCGCCAACATCACGATTTCCGCCGGCGAAATCCCCACGCTGTCGCCGGGTCGCTACATCAAGCTCACGATCTCCGACAACGGACGGGGCATCGAGCGCGAGCATCTTTCCCGCATTTTCGAGCCGTACTTCACGACCAAGACCCGCAATCACGGCCTGGGCCTGGCCACGGTTCACTCCATCGTCAAAAAGCACCAGGGTCACGTGTCCGTCGATTCCCAGCTCGGCGCCGGCACCACCTTCCAAATGTGGCTGCCCGCGGCCGAAGGGCCGGCCCTGCCCAAGCTCTCGCAGAAGCGCTCCGCCCCTTCCGGGGTGCTGCGCATCCTGTTCATGGATGATGAGGAGCCGATCCGGCGCGCCGCCAAAGGACTCTTCGGGCGGCTCAACCACGAGGTGACGCTGGTGGGAGATGGCGCCGAGGCGGTTCGCGAGTATCGCACCGCATTCACGGCCGGCACGCCCTACGATGTCGTCGTGCTCGATCTCACCGTGCCCGGCGGCATGGGAGGCCGGGCCGCCATGGAGGAGTTGCGCGCGATCGATCCGGAGGTCCGGGCCATCGTTTCGAGCGGCTACTCCAGCGATCCGGTCATGGCCAATTTCGAGGAATTCGGCTTCAGCGCCGTCGTGGCGAAACCCTACGACATCAAGGCGCTGGTCGAGGCGATCCATCAGGTCGCGCGGCGTAGTCCCGTTTCGACTACGTAGATCAGCGGACTCGAAAATACGTACTAGTACACGCGCCGCTCCATTGCGCGTGCTATGCTAGCGGAACATCCTACCTCCCATGAAAGCGACTTCCGCCCCGACCCGGTCCCTCCGCTCCCGCCTTGGTCTTGCGATCATTCCGCTCAGCCTCGCGCTGACGGTCATGTCCCATGCGTCCAGCCAGGTCGCTTCCCATTCGCACCGCCTCGTCAAGATCATCCCGATGCTCGCCAGCGTGAATGTCCCGTTTGTGCCCGCCGAGGGTCTCGGCCTGGCCCTGATCGTCGGCAGCGCGATGGGCTGCTACTTTGCCCGTCTGCTTTCCGCCCGGCGCGCGGTGGCACGGGTGTGACGGTCGCTTCGGCCGAGTCCGCTTCGGTCCGGGCGGGCTCGCGCCTGTTTGGCGTCCACGTCGAACTGGCACTGGCGTTCAGTCTGCTCCCGGTCATCCGAGTCTGGGACCTGACGAACGACATCAACACGGCCATCACGACCGCCGCCCTTTTCGCGGGTTCGGCCTGCCTGCTGTGGCAGCTGACGGCGTTTCGGCCGCCCGGATCGACGGCCGGCGCCAAGTCGGCCGCCGCCGTGCTCTTGATCGCCTCGGCGTGGCAGCTCGCCTGGATCGATGGCAATGATTTTTGGTTCTACCGATTCGCCCTGATCGCCTGGGGCGTTGCCTGGCTGCTGTTTTGGTGGGGCTGGGGCGGTCTGCGGGCCGGATGGCGCATCCTGGCCGCCTTCGTGATTTGGGCCGCCGCCTGCGACGGACCGTGGCGTTGGATGCGCACGGCCGTTCAAGGCGGCATCGACCTTGGCGATCTCTCCACGCACGCCACGGCGCGGACGAGCGCAATGATCCTCAGCCTGTTCGGCGCCCATGCGACCGTGCAGGCCAATCAGATCTTCGTCTTCGGCGAGACCGTCTCGGTCGGCCTGACCTGCACGTCCCTGCCGCTCACCAAATTGCTCTGGCTGCTCCTGCTGCTGGCGACGCTGCTGCTGCGCTTGCCGTGGAAACGCGCCGGGCTCGTGGCCTTGGCCGCCACCGCCATCGCCTTCGCCACGTCCGTGGTGAGGGTCGCGCTGCTGGCGTATGTCGCGCCGAATAAAACCCGTTTTGACTATTGGCACGAACCGGATTCGGGCGGGCAATGGTTCACCGCAGCCGCCCTGGTGCTGGTGGCATGGATCTTCGCGCGCTCTTTGCCGACCGATTGGCGGCCTCCCCGATCCGAGGGCGGATCCGTTCCCAACGCGGGGCGCGGCATCGCCATTGCGGGTGTGGTCATGCTGGCGATCGCGCGCTTCACGACACCTCCGGCGCTCATCTCGCACTATGCCGGCACCGCGGGCGACGGATACACGGTCGCTTCCGACGAATCCGAGTCGATCAATCTGGGCACGGCCGGCGGCGGCCACCCCAACGAACCGGCCTGGATTCGCCGCATCACGCTCAATTCCGCCGATGCGGCGCAACTGGAGCTGACGCTCGCCTACGTGCCCCAGCTTCTCGCGGGCGATCTCCGACCGGAATTGGGCGATTGGAAAATTGATCCGAGCGGAAAATTTGCCCGCTTGGGCGGCCCCAAACGCGTGATCTGGGTCGCCACGCTCTCGGAAAATTCGGCCCTGGCGACGAGCGACGGTTGGAATCGAAAGATCGACGACGGCACGTCCGACCCTCGCCGCTGGATGCAATGGCTCGCCCACCAGCGCGCCCTTCGGGACAAGCGGGCCTTCTGGGCCGAAGCGATTTGGACCGGGCCGGCCGGCCGCGAACCCGCCGCGCCTCCGGCGCCGTTCAGCCAGTGGATTGGATTGTAGGTGGAGCGCGTGGGGACCACGCGCTCCACCCGCTCGATCCCCGGTTACATCATCTCGATGCTAACCCGGTGCGCCAATTCGCCATTCGGCGCCACCGACACCGAAAGAATCCGATCGTCGGCATCCCAGTCCGTCTTCACATTCGCGCCATCCAGCCGGACGCCCCTCGGCGTTCGGCGCAGGTGGAAGCGCAGGCGATACTCCTGCGTCGCAAAGGCTCCGTTGGAGGCGATCGCCGAAAACTCCACCCCCGCCCCGCTCTCGCGGCATTGGAATTGCGTGGTGGTCGACTCGCCCCGCTCGTAGCCAAAGCTGATCCCGTCGTCGCGATAAAGCGTGAACGCCGAATCGCCTTCGGGGAAAATCTCCACGGTCAGCGGATCCCAGGGCTTCTCGCCGGAATTCCGCATCTCCGGCGCCATCGGGATGATCGCCCCGGCCCGCACCGCCACCGGGATGCGGTCGAGCGGCGCATCCACCGCGATGGTCCGCCCGCCCGCATACTCGGCGCCCGTGTCCCAATCCACCCAGCGGCCGGGCGGAAAATAAACGTCCCGCCGGGTTTGCCCCTCGTTGAGCACCGGCGCCACGAGCAGTTCACGGCCGAACAGGTACTCGTCGCCCGGCGCCGCCAGCGAGCCGGGATCGTTCGGGAATTCGAGCGGCAGGGCCCGAACGATCGGCAGGCCGTCGCGGGCCGCTTCCGCGGCATAACTGTAAATGTAGGGGAGAAGTCGATACCGCAGCTTGAGGTAGTGGCGCGCGACCCGCTCCGTTTCCGGGCCAAAATCGTACGGGAACGGGTCCTTCACCTTGTGGGCGCGGGTGAGGGGGCTGAAGGCGGAATATTCCATCCAGCGCTCGTAAAGCCGCGCGTGGGCGCCGTAGCGGTCATTCCGGTAGTAACCCTCCAGAAAGCCGCCCGTGTCGCAGGTCCAATAAGGCAGGCCGGACAATCCGGTGTTGAGCATCTCGGGCGGATGGGCGCGGAGCGTCGCGTAGTCGCTGTGGATGTCGCCCGACCAGACCGCCGCATGGTGGCGCTGGATGCCCGCGGAGGCGGAACGCGACAGTTCAAACGGGCGCTGGCCGGGATGCACCGCCAATTGCACCCCCTCGAAACTGATCGCGCACAGGAGCCCCACCTCATTGTGAATGTCGGCCGCCGGCCCGGCAAAATACTGCGTGTTCTCCGGTTCGAGCTCCGGCTCGTCCAAGTCCAGCCACCAGCCGGCGATCCCCGCTTCGTCGAGCTTTCGGGTCTGGGGCCACAGCCAGGTGTCGATGCGCGGACTCGTGAAATCCAGCAGATCGCCGTGATAGTAGCCGCATGCGACCGGATGGCCGTTGCCGTCGGTCGCAAAGACGCCGTCCTTCCACCCGCTGGCGAACGTCGGCGAATTCGGCACGACCATCGGGCCGGACTGCGAAAGGACGATCCGCACCCCGCGCCGCGCGTATTCCGCAATCTTCTGCTCGGGGGTCAAACCATGGCCCGAGGCGATCCAGCGCTGCGCCCAGCGATAATCGGTCACCACCTCGGGCCAGTCCGCGTCGATCACCATGACATCGACCGGGAAGCCGTCGGCCGAAAGCGTCCGATACGAGCGGTCCAGGTCGTCCCAGTCCCAAAACGTGCATTTGCTCTGCCAGTAGCCGAGCGCCCACAGCGGAGGCAGCGACGGACGGCCGGTCAAAGCGGTGTAGCGACCGATCACGTCCTTCAATTGCGGCCCATCCAACAGGTAAATATCCGCTTCGCCACCGGCCGCCTCGACCGCCAGCTCATCGCTGCGACGGGCGCCCAGGTCAAATTTCATCCGATGGACATTGTCGAAGAAAAGGCCGTAGGCATGTCCCCCGGCGCCGCTGCTGAGCAGCAGCGGAATCGCGTATTGCGCCGTGACGTTGCCGGACTCGATCTGCTGCCCGGTCCACAGGTCCCGCACGGTTCCGCGCCGATCGAGCCGGCCATGGTTTTGATTGTCCTGCCCCAGGCCGTACAAATGCTCGTCCGGCGACAAGGGCGCCGTCAGCGCCCAGGTGCCATCCGGTCGGAAATCGATGTGCCATTGAGCGAGCACATCACGATCGCCGATCTTCGCCGAGGCCGCTGGCTTCACCTCCGGCAATCCGCCCACGGCCAGCGACAGATTGCGCCGAAACGGATGGCCCGCCGGTTCAAACCAGATCCGCGTGATACCCGGCTCAACGGTTTGCAGCTGGACCTGGTTGCTCGCATGAACGGCCGCCGCGCTCGCCGCCGCGGCCACGATCAGGATGGGGAGACGCACGGGCCGGAGCTTTCTTATTATCGAGCAGCGATTCAACATTTCGTACTACTCACTGCGGGTGGAGCGCGTGATCCCCACGCGCTTCGGCGCCAAATGCGGGCAGACGTCAAAGCGCATGGGGACCATGCGCTCCATCCGCGTAAAGACAGAAAACTTTGTTTGCGCACTTCACCTGCCTTTGATAATCCAGCCCCCACGCATGAACCCCATTTATCAACGTATTGCGGCATCGCTATTTTGTGCACTTTCTTTGGGCACGGCGGCCCGGGCCGCAGCGGATTGGACGCTGTTCGAGACGGCGCAGGGCACCGATCATAAACTGCGCGAAGTGACTTATTCGCCCGCGGGCCCCCTGAGCGGCGCCGTCGCGGTGGACCCGGCGCAGCGGTTTCAGACCATCGAAGGATTCGGTGGTGCCCTGACCGAGTCCGCCGGCTGGGTGCTCGCCCAACTGCCCCGCGACAAGCGCGACGAAGTGGTGCGGCGCTACTACGACCCCAAAATCGGCATCGGCTACACGCTTGCCCGCACCCAAATCAACAGCTGCGATTTTTCGCTGGGCTGCTGGGCGCTCGATCCGGTGGCGGGCGACACGACCCTCAGTCATTTTTCGCTGGCGCCGATGCGCGCATGGGTCCTCCCCCTGATTCATGACGCCATCGAAGCCGGCGGCCGGAAGCACTTTCACCTGCTCGCCTCGCCGTGGAGTCCGCCCTCCTGGATGAAGACCAATGGGCAAATGACGCACGGCGGAAAGCTCAAGCCCGAAGACCGGGAAGTCTGGGCGGAGTACCTGGCCAAATTCATCGGGGAAATGAAGCGCCAGGAGTCGATCGATATCTGGGCGCTGACCATCCAGAACGAGCCGGCGGCCACCCAAACCTGGGAATCCTGCCTTTACACCGCCGAAGAAGAACGCGACTTCATCCGGGACTTCATGGGCCCGGCGTTGCAGCGCGCCGGGCTGAACCAGGTCAAGCTCTGCATTCTCGACCACAATCGCGACCTGGTGGACGCCTGGACCCGCACGATCTTTTCCGATCCGATGGCGTCGCGCTATTGCTGGGGCACCGCGATGCATTGGTACGTCAGCGATGATTTCGCCGCCCCCGCGCGCGCCCATGCGGCATTTCCGGACAAGCCCACGATCATGACCGAGGCCTGCTGCGACAGCGAGCCGGAGTTCGGAAAATTCGGCATCGGCAACTGGGAGCACGCCGAACGCTATGCCCACAGTTTCGTGAACGACTTCAATAACTGGGTCAGCGGCTGGATCGATTGGAACATCGCGCTCGATCAGGCGGGCGGGCCCAACCACGTCGGCAACTTCTGCGACGCGCCGGTGATCGTGAACACGGAAACCGGCCAGGTGACCTACGAGCCCTCGTATTACTATATCGGCCAGTTCAGCAAATTCGTGCATCCGGGCGCCCGGCGTATCGGGATTTCCGTCACGGCGGCGCCGCTGGAGGCCGTGGCCTTCGCCAATCCCTCGGGCGAATTGGCCGTCGTGGTGCTCAATCGCTCCAACCGCCCGGTGGATTTCTCGCTTTCGGCGGCCGGAGCGTCCCGTCCCGCGCACATTCCGGCCCACGCGATTCAAACCTACTTGAAAGGCTGAATTCAAGGTGGAGCGCATGGTCCCCATGCGCTTAAACCTCCGTCCGCGTTTTGCATCAAACGCCGCAGCGCGTGGGGACCACGCGCTCCACCCTCCACCCTCCACCTGCAGCGTTGCCAATTCGGCGGCGGTCGCTCACCTTCGGCCACCCCATGACGCGTGCGTTGATTTTTTTTGCGGCCGCCGCGCTGACGGCCGCCGGACCCGCGCTGCGCGCCGAGTCCGAACTTGAAAAGGAGATGCCGGCGGATGCCCATCGCCTCCAAATTGGCGACCCGGCGCCCGACTTTTCATTGCCGGGCGTTGACGGCCGGACGTACTCCCTGGCCGATTTCAAGGCTGCGCCGATCCTGATGGTCGCGTTCCTTTCCAATCACTGCCCGTATTCGCACGCGGCGGAAACCCGGCTGTTGCCGCTTTACGCAAAGTACCGAGGCCGCGGCTTGGCGGTGGTCGCGATCAATCCGAACAATCCCACCGGCCTCGACCTGAGCGAACTGGGTTACAGCAAATACAACGACACGTTCGCGGACATGAAGCTTTACGCGCATGACCGGGGCTTCACATTTCCCTACGTCTACGACGGCAAAACGCAGCGGGTCGCGAAGGCCTATGGGTGCCTTTGCACGCCGGATCTCTTCATTTTCGACGCGGACCGCCGGCTGCGCTACAAAGGGAGGCTGGACAATTCGCAATATCCGGAAGCCGACACGGTGAAGACTCACGAGGCCCAGGACGCCATCGACGAACTGCTGGCCGGCCAGCGGGTCGCCCGCGCGGAAACCGCGCCGTTCGGATGCGCCACCAAGTGGATCGAGAAGCGCGCCAGCGTGGCGCGCATCAACGAGCAGTGGGAAAGCACGCCCGTCACGATCGAGGAAATCGACTCCGCCGGCGTGGCCGCGCTGGTGCGCAACGATTCGCCGCGGGTGCGCCTCATCAATGTCTGGGCGACCTGGTGCGTTCCCTGTGTCGAGGAATTCCCCGACTTGGTGCGGTTGGTCCGGCAATTTCAAACCCGGCGTTTCGAAATGATCACCCTCAGCACGGATGAGCCCGCCAAGGAGGGTGCGGCGCTGCGTTTCCTCCAAAAGCAGCATGCGGCCACCCCGAACCACCTGCACCGGATTCTGGCGGCGGAAGGACGCACGACCGACAATTATCGTTTCCAAGGCACCCACGACGATTTGCAGGGCGCGCTCGATTCGCAGTGGCCGGGCCCCGTTCCCTACACGCTGGTCGTGGCTCCGGGCGGAAAGATTCTCTACCGGCATGTCGGCGCCATCGACCCCGCCGAATTGCGCGCGCTGCTAGTCGACCAGCTTGGCGCCTACTATAATCCCCAGACCAAGGACTGACCGATGATGACCCGCCGTGACCTGCTCACCCGCTCGTCCGCCGCCGCATTGGCGTACGGACTCCGCGGATGGACCACCGCCCGCGCCGACGAATCCGCGCCGGCCAAACGGGTGCTCTTCTTCACCAAGTCGTCGGACTACGAGCATGCCGTCATCGGATACGAAAACGGAAAGCCCAGCCTGGCTGAACGGGTGCTCGCCGATCACGCGGCCTCCCATGGCCTCGCCTTCAGCTTCTCGAAGGACGGCAGCCTCTTCTCGCGCGACTACCTTTCGCAGTTCGACGCGGTTATGTTCTACACGACGGGCGACCTGCTTTCCCGCGGCAAGCCCGGCAAGGACGGAAAGCCGAAGGACGGCAATCCGCCGATGACGCCGGAAGGCAAGCAGGCGCTGCTCGACGCCGTCCATTCCGGACTTGGGTTTGCCGGCTTGCACGCCGCCGCCGACTCCTTCCACACCGGTGAGACGGTGCTCACGGATACGCACAGCGGTCGGGCCGGGCGCTACCGCAACCACGGGGACCGGGCGGATCCGTACGTCCGCATGCTCGGAGCGGAATTCATCGTCCACGGCCGCCAGCAGGTGTCCACGGTCCGCGTCGTCGATCCGGCTTTTCCCGGAATGGGCGGACTCGGCAGCGGTGTGACCCGCAAGGACGAGTGGTACTCGCTCGCGGACTTTTCCCACGACCTGCACGTGCTGCTCGTCCAGGAGACGGCCGGCATGGTGGGCACGCCGTATCAGCGCCCCCCCTACCCGAGCACCTGGGCGCGGCGCCATGGCCGCGGCCGGGTGTTCTACACCTCGCTGGGGCACGGCGACAATGGACTGCCGGGCGGCAACTGCTGGACGCAGTCGTTCTTTCTCGACCTCGTTTTGGGCGGACTCGCCTGGACCACGCGGCAGGTTGACGCCGATATCACGCCCAATATCGAGCGGGTGACTCCCGGTGCCTGGACCCTGCCGCCCTATGCCTTTCCGGTCACCTAACGTTCTCGGCCTGACCGTGGCGTTGGCCGCGGCCGGATTGCGTCTGCCCGCGGCGCCGCCCGCCCTGCACACCGCCGGCACCACGCTTTGCGACCCCGCGGGAAACGCGGTCGTCCTTGCCGGCCTCAATCTCTGTTCGCTGGAGTGGAGCAATGCCGGCGATCATCTGCTTGAATCCGTGGGCCAGGCCATCGGACCGTGGCACGCGCGACTCATCCGCCTGCCCATTGCCCAGGATCGCTGGATGGGAAAAATGCCGGATGATCCGAACCGCCCGAACGCTTCGGACGGGGGCGCCGCCTATCGGGCGCTCGTCGATCAGGTCGTCGAAACCGCGTCCGCGGCGGGAGTCTACGTGCTGGTCGACCTGCATTGGTCCGACCTGGGAGTGTGGGGCCGCAACGTGGCCCAGCATCGGATGCCGGATGACCACACGGCGGAAGCGTGGCACCGGATCGCGCGTCATTTTGCGAACAATCCGGCGGTGCTGTTCGACGCCTACAACGAACCATATGAGGTGGGCTGGGATGTCTGGCGCAATGGCGGCATGGTTTCGGAAAAGGACGCGACCTACCATTCGCCGGGCATGCAGGGCCTCGTGAACGTCATCCGGAGCGAAGGCGCCAATAATGTGATTGCGGTCGGAGGGCTCGATTGGGCGTTCGACCTTCGCGGGGTCGGACAGGGCTTTGCGATCTCCGGCCGCAACCTCATGTATTCCTGCCATGTGTACCCGTCGAAGAACCCGGATTGGGACTCGGCGGTGGCTCCGGCGGCCCGGATCGCCCCCCTGCTGATCGGAGAGTTCGGGACGGATCCCACGCCCGGCTACGCCGCGTTCATGACGCGTGTCATCGGCTGGATTCAGGAGCGGCACTTTAACGGCTGCGCCTGGTGCCTGCACGTCGGGGCGGCGCCCTGCGTGATCACGGATTGGGCCTACGATCGGTCATATTGGGACGGGACTTATGTCTGGAGCTGGCTCCACGGCGGACCCTCCGCCCCGTCGGGACTCGCCGCCAACGGCGCCGACCGGGCGGGCATTGCGCTGACCTGGTCGCCCGTCGCCGGAGCGCACGGCTACAAGGTCTATCGATTCGCGGCGGGAGCGGAACGCAACGCCGAGGCCATCGCGGCCAATTTGGCGTCGCCGCATTTCGCCGATCCCTCCGGCGATCCGGCGAAGGTTTACTATTATCGAGTCGCGGCGCTGAATGCCGATGGCGAATCCGGCTGGTCCGAAGCGACCGGCGCCCGCGCGGGCCTCACGGGAGCCGTCGAACTGCCCCATCCATCCTTCACGTTTGTCAGCCGGGCCTCGATTTCCGAGCCGGCGGCGAACCGCCCCGTCGACGTGACGGCGACCATCACCAATTCCGGCGCCGACGTGGAAGACGTGCTGGTCGTCGCCGGGGTGCTGGATGCCCAGGGCAAAAGCGTCGAATCCAAGGAGTACCCGCGCCAAACGTTTGCGCACGGCGAAACGCGCTCCTTCACTTTCGCCTGGACGCCCAATGCGCCGGGGGCCTACCGAACGGGGGCCGGAGCCTTCGGGGACGGCTACTCGCCTCGCTACGGCTACACGCTCGGAGCCCCGTTGACCGTCAGGTAGCCCTATCGGGGATTACCCCATTTGTTTATCGGGCAGACAAAGGGTGCCAGGCCGTTGACCCCCTCGGGCCAGGCCCCAGACTTACCGGCCCGTGAACGAGGACCATGCGCCGATGCTCGGTCAGGAACTCCTCGACGATTTTTTCGCCGAATGCGACGAGCATTTCCGGACAATCCGGGAAAAACTGTCAGCGCAAGCGATGGGTCCCGAAGCGCTTGAGGCGCTTTCCCGGGCCCTGCATACCGTAAAAGGCAATGCTGGCATTGTGGGGCTTCCCACGCTTGAGCAGCTCGCGCACGCGACCGAAGAGCTGCTCCGCCAGCACGCTCGGGGCAATCATCCCATTTCGAAGGAAGCCATTCAGCTGATTGCGGATGCAATCGCGCGAATGGAGCAAGTGGTCGCCGCGTTCCGGACCCGCCGGCCGTTGCCCGACACCACCGACCTCATCGCACACTTGGCAGAGGGCCCCGTCGACCTCGACGCCGGCCCATCGCGTTGGCGGGCGCGGTTTGCGCCCAGCGCCGAGCGCGACGGGCGGGGGGTCAACATCAACTCGATTCGAACGCGGCTCGCCGCCGCGGGTGAAATCACCGCAGCCGAGCCGGCGGTTTTGCCCGGCGGCGGATTCCAATTCCTATTCACAGTGAACTTGCCGCATCCGCCCGGCGATCTGGCGGTCTGGACGCACGATGGCGTCACGTGGGAACCGATGGCCGCGGTCCCCTCGGAAACGCCGGCCGGAAGTTCGCCGGCACCGGCGACAACCGCCGCTCCTTCCCATCTCGTCCGCGTCGACCTGAGCCGTCTGGACGAATTGATGCGTCTGGTGGGGGAGATGGTGATCCAGCGCTCGCGGCTGACCGATCGGATCAGCCGGATCGGGGACAGCGCGGAAAGCTTGCAGGAGCCCATGGCCGGGCTCGGCCGCCTCATTCGCGACCTGCGCGCCGCCATCACCCGCATGCGGCTCGTTCCGATTGCCGAAATCTTCAACCGCCTTCCCTTCGTTGTCCGGGACCTGGAAAAGGACAGCGACAAGCGCGTGCGTCTGGCGTTGGAGGGCGAAACAACGGAGATCGACAAATATCTCGTGGAGCGCCTGCGGGAACCCCTGCTGCACCTGGTGCGAAACGCGGTCAGCCATGGCATCGAAATGCCCGACGAGCGGCGCCGCCAGGGCAAGCCGCCCGAAGCTCAGATCACGCTGCGCGCCAGCGCGCGAGGCGACTTTGTCCTGTTGGAAATCAGCGACGACGGCCGCGGCATCGACGCCGCGGCGGTGACCCGCCGGGCCGCCGAGGCGGGTTTGGCATTGCCCGCCAATCCGGATGCGAACCAGCTGCTGCAGGTGCTCTGCGCCCCTGGTTTCTCCACCCGGGACGAGGCCGACCGCGCCGCCGGCCGCGGGGTCGGGCTCGACGTCGTCGCCAGCGTCGTTCGCGAACTCGGCGGCAGCCTCTCGCTCGAGACTCACCCAGGCCAAGGATGTAAGTTCACGCTCCGACTGCCGCTGACGCTTTCCATCGCCGAAACTTTCATCGTTTCCGCCGGACCGCACCTGTGCGCGGTGCCCCAGGGTTTCGTCGAGGAAATCCTCCAGATCCCGATGGCCAACTTGCGGCAGGTGCAAGGCGTTGCGGTGGCCCCCTACCGCGACGGCCTGCTGCCGGTGACCTCGCTGCACGAGATGTTCGGTTCGCCCCGATCCGATCGGGAGGCGTCGCCGCTCGTGGTCATCGGCTCGGACCGGGGCCTAACCGGCCTCCTCGTCGACCGGGTCCACGGCCATCGGGAAGTGGTGATCCGCCCCCTGAACGATCCCTTGGTGCGGGTTCGCGGGATTGCCGGCGCAACCGAACTGGGAGATGGGAAACCGGTCTTGATTCTGGATCCTACCGCGCTGGCTTCCGGTCCAGTTCGCCCGCGCGCCACTCCCGTTTCCGCATGAGCGTCCAAGAAAACTATATCCTGTTCGAATTGGCCGGCGCCGCCTACGCGATCCGCAGCGCCGAGGTGCTGCACATTGAGATGATCGAACACGTGACGCGGGTGCCTCATTCGGCGCAGGCGGTGGAGGGCGTTGTCTTTTCGCGCGGCCAGGTGATCCCGGCGATCGATCTGCGCACGCGTTTCGGCCTGCCCCGCCAGGACGCGACGCCGCGCAGCCGGCTGATCTTTCTCAAAAGCGAAGGGCGGACGGTCGCCATCATCGTGGATTCCGCCCGCGAATTCCGATCCTTTCCTTCGGAAGCGATTCGTCCCATTGACGAAACGCTCCACGGCGTGCGGGGCAACTACTTGAAGGGCGTCTTCTCCCACGGCGACCGCCTGATTCTGATTCTCGACCTTGCCGCCGTCCTCGCGCTCGACGCCTTTCCCACCCATCCCTTGGAAACCGCTCGCACCTCCTGAACATGGCTAAATCGTCCTCCAATGGCGTCCATGCCCGCAACGGCAACGGCGTCGCCCCCGCCAAGCCCAGTCCCCGCATTCACCTTTCCCGCACGGATGCCGAGCCGTCGTCCCAGTCGGACATGTCGCGCTCCCTGGCGGAATCGGCGGTCCAGGCCCAGTCTCTTGCGGAATCCGCCGTCAGCATGACGTCGTCGATCAACGAGATGGCCGCCTCCATCGAACAGGTGACGGCCAACACCGCGCAGGTGGCCGTGGCCTCCTCGCAGACCGCCACGGCGATCAAGCAGATCGCCGCTTCCGCCCAATCGGCCACCGCCGCGGCCCAAGACCTCGCCACCGCCGGCAGCGAACTCACGACCGGCCTCGCCCAGGTATCGGGGTCCATTAAGCAGATGAACCGCGACTCCTCCGACCTGACGGTCTCGATCACCGAAACGGGCACCGCCATCGAGGAAATGTCGCGTTCCATCCAAGGCGTCGCGAAACACTGCGACGAATTGGGCTCCTCCGCCGAAGAAACGCTTTCGTCGATGAACGAGATGGCGGCGTCGATCGAAGAGGTGGCGGCGATGTCCGAAGGTCTGGCCACCTCGGTCGAGGAAACGTCCACCTCCATTGAACAGATGGCCCGCTCGATTCAGGGCGTGGCCCAAAACAGCGAACGCATCACCGAAGCCGCGACCAACGCGGCCGCCACCGCGGCGCAGATGGACCGGTCCAGCCGCAGCGTGGCCGACATGGTGCGCCGCTCGCAAGATCTCACGCGCCGGGCAGCCACCGACGCCCACGAGGGCGGTGAAATCATCAAGCGGTCGATCGACGGTCTGAGCCGGGTTTCGACCGCGATGAGCCAGTCGAACGAGGTCATGCGCAATCTCAATCGCCAGACCAGCGAGATCTCCGGGATCGTCGACACCATCAGCTTGATCGCGGAGCGCACGAATCTGCTTTCCCTCAACGCCTCGATCGAGGCGGCCCGGGCCGGCGAGGCCGGGCGTGGGTTCGCCGTCGTCGCTGAGGAAATCCGGAATCTGGCGGACCGGTGCGCCAAGGCGACCGCGGACATCGCCTCGATCGTACGTGCGGTCGTGAACGGCACCCGGGAAGCGACCGAATCCGCGGCCGAAGGCGCCCGAGTGGCCGCCGAAAGCACGCGGCAATCGGAAGCCGGCCTCGAAGGTCTGCGCAAGATCCTTTCCGGCATCAACGACGCGGCCAACGTGGTCGCGGAAATCAGCCGGGCGACGGACGAGCAGGTGACCTCCGCCAAGTCGGTGAATGAATCCGTCTCGCTAACCGCGGCCCAATCGCGCCAGGTGGCAACCGGCAGCGCGGAGCAGGCCAAGGGCGTCTCGACCATCGTAACGGCCGCCGGACAAATGCGCAAGGTCGCCAAGGAGGTTTCCCAGGCCATGGGTGAGCATGGCCGCGCCGCGCGCGAAGTCGTCAAGTCCGCCCAAAGCACCAATTCGGTCGCCTCGCAGGTGCGCAAGGCCACGGCCGAGCAGGCGGCCGGCGCGGGCCAGATCATCTCGGCGGTGGATTCGATGCGCCGGGGCGCGGCCTCGACCTCGCGGGCGCTGGCCGAACATGCCACCGCGGCCGAGGAGATCGCCAAGCAATCGGACCGGGTGTCGCGTCTGGCCTCCTCCGTCGCTCGGGCAATGTCCGAACAGGCGGCGGGAACGACCGAGATCGCGGAGTCCGCGGACCAGCTGCGTCAGCAATCGGAGCAGGCCGCCCGCGCCCTGCGCGAGCAGACCATCGGCATTCGGGACCTGACCAAGGCTTCGGAAAACGTCGCCGATCAAATCCAAAGGATGTCCGCCGGAAATGTACGCCAGTCCGCCCTGAATCGCGCGAGCAATGGCTCCGGGCGGCGCTCCGTGGCGCGGAAGCGGCGTTGATGCCCAAGCCCGCCGATTCGTTTCCGTCCCCGGCGGCGCCCGCGGGCGTGCCGCTGCTCATCCGCGACCTGGTGCATGAGCGTGCCGGCATTTTCTTCGAATCCGACCGGTTCGACACGATGCTCGACAAGCTGGTCGACCGGGCGCGCGTGCGAGGCTGCCATTCCTACCTCGACTACTACTACCTGCTGAAGTACGAGGATCCCGATCGGAGCGAGTGGCTGAGGGTCATGGACGCCTTCTCGGTGCAGGAGACGTATTTCTGGCGGGAATACGCGCAAATCGGCGCGCTGACCACCCACCTCGTTCCGCGCTGGTTCGCGGACACCCGCGCGCCGCTGCTCATCTGGAGCGCCGCCTGCGCGAGTGGAGAGGAGCCCATCAGCCTGGCAATCGCCCTGCGTGAAGCCGGCTGGGGCGATCACCCGATCACGATCGTCGCCAGCGACGCCAGCGAGGCGGCGCTGGACAAGGCCCGCGCCGGCATCTATCGCGACCGATCGTTCCGCAGCCTGCCGGAATCGCTCCGCGAGCGTTATTTCGAACCAGTCGAACGCGGCTGGCGGGTGCGGCGCAATCTGCTCCTGCCGATTGCCTACCAACGCGCGAATCTCATCGAACCGGCCGAGATCGGGCTCCTGGCCACAGCGCCGGTCGTTTTCTGTCGCAACGTGTTCATCTATTTTTCCCCGGATTCAATCCGGCGCACGGTCGCCACGTTCGCCGAACGGATGCCGGCTGGCGGCCATCTGTTCGTCGGGTCGCCCGAATCCCTGGTCAAACTCACGAACGATTTCGAATTAAGCGAAATCGCCGATGCCTTCGTCTACCGGCGCAAGCCCCGCTCATGAGCGAATCGCCGATGGTTCTTCCGCCGATCAAGCTGCCGCAGCGCATTCGCGCCGTGGTGGTCGACGATTCGGCCTTTGTTCGCAAGGTCGTGCGCGAGATGCTGGCGCGCAATCCGCTGATTGACGTGGTGGGGGCCGCCCGCGACGGCTTGGAGGCGCTGCAGATGGTGGAGGATTTGAGGCCCGACGTCGTCACGTGCGATCTCGCCATGCCGGGTCTCGACGGGGTCGGATTCGTCCGCCGGCAAATGGCGCGGCGGCCGGTGCCCATTCTGATCCTCACGGCCTCGCCCGCCGACGCCGAGCGCGTTCTGGAAGCATTGGGCGCGGGCGCCGTGGATTTCGTGCGCAAGCCGACCGCTTTGGCCACGGACGAATTGCTTTCGATTCGCGAGGAGCTCCTCGAAAAGGTCAAGGCGGCGGCCCGTGCCAGTCACCAAAACCTGCTCCGGTCGGAATCGAGCGCCCCGATCCCGCGCCCGAAATCGGGGGCCGGACGCGTGGATGCAGTCGTGATCGGAATTTCAACCGGCGGACCGCAGGCCCTGCGGCACCTGATGCCGCTTTTCCCCGCCGACTTTCCGGTGCCGATCGCTCTGGTGCTGCATATGCCCGTGGGCTACACGGCTTTGTTCGCGAGCAAGCTGAACGAATTGTGCAAATTGGAGGTCATCGAAGCCAAGGACAATGACTTGATGATGCCCGGCCGCGCGCTGCTGGCCCCCGCGGGCCGCCATTTGCAACTCCGCCGAATGCCCGATAACCGGGTTGCAGCGCAACTGTCGCTGCATCCGATCGAAAAGATTCATCGTCCATCCGTCGACGTGTTGTTTCAATCCGCCGCCGATACCTATCACAATCGAATCCTAGGAGTGGTCATGACCGGGATGGGAGACGACGGGAAACAAGGCGCGGCCTGGATCAAAGCCCAAGGGGGCACAGTATTGACCGAGGCGGAAGAAAGCTGCGTGATCTATGGCATGCCCAGGGCGGTCGCCGAAGCCGGCCTGAGCGACGCGGCCATCCCATTGCCGAAAATGGCCGAGGCCATCTTTAACCAATTATGAAATCGAAGATTCTCGTCGTCGACGACTCCAGTCTCGCGCGCCGAACGGTGCGCCAGGCGTTGGAGGCGCTCGGCCATACGGTCGAGGAAGCGTCGGATGGGGCGCAGGCGCTCGAACGCTACTTCCTCAGCCGGCCCGACCTCGTGATACTGGACATGGTCATGAACGGGATGTACGGCCTCGAAGTGCTGGGCAAAATCCGGGAGCTCAATCCGGAGGCGCGAGTCATCATTGCCACCGCCGACATCCAGACCTCCACGCTCGACCAGGCCCGCGCCGCCGGCGCATCGGCTTTCCTGAACAAGCCCATCAATCGGCAAGCGCTGTCGCAGACTGTGGCCAAACTGCTGGCCGGAGAGGCCGCATGGAACTGACCTCCCCGCAAACGGATGCTTTGACCGAGCTGATCAATATCGGCTACGGACGCGCCGCCGGCGCCCTGTCGGAATTGACCGGATACCGGGTGAACCTGGAAGTCCCGCGCATCGGCATGCATCCGATTTCGGAAATCCCCCCGCTGCTGTCCCGCTTGGTTCGAGGCGATGTTGCCACGGTGACCCAGGTGTTTTCCGGGCCGCTGGCCGGCACCGCGATGCTCATGCTCGACGAAAAAACCGCGATGGTGCTGAGCGGCCTGCTGAGCGACGCCAATTCAAACCCACTGGGTTTCGACGCCAACGGCCGGGAAATCATCAGCGAGGTCGGCAACATTTTGCTCAACGCCTGTCTCGGCGTGTTCGGCAATCTGCTTCAGGTGCAGGTGACGTTCGCCATGCCCAAGCTGCAGGTCAGCGAAGCCGGCCGGGTGATCGAAACGGTGACGGTCGATAGCGAGGAACTACAGTACGGCCTGATGATCCACACGCGCTTTCAAGTGCGCACCAGCAACGTGACCGGCTTTCTTGTTATCCTCCTTGGCATCACCTCCCTGGACCGGCTGCTGCGGGAACTCGACAACTGGGAAACCCGCCAGACCGCTCCGTGAGAAACGAGCCTCTCTCCCCAATGCCTTCCGCTGCCGAGACCATGGCCGGCTGGGTGCAGGAGGTGGCTCCGTTCGGCATCTTTACGACCGATGCGGATCTGATCATCCGCTCGTGGAACCAATGGCTCGAAACCCACAGCGGGCGCACCGCTGACTCCGTCGTCGGAAAGCCGCTTTTCGAAGTGTTCCCCGAACTGCTGAGCCGGAACGTCGAGGAGCGGTACCATCGGGCGCTCCGCGGCGAAATCAGCATTCTTTCGACCGCGCTGCACCAGTATCTGCTGGCCTTTCCCGTCGTCGACGACGACTACCCGGTTCCGTACATGCTGCAGTCGGCGCGCATCGCCCCGCTGTCCATTGGCGAAACCGGGACGGGCACCGTAACGATCATCGAGGACGTCACCCAGCGCGAATGCCAGGTCCAGATCCTCCTGCGCCAGCAGGAGCACGACCGCATGCTCTCGATCGCGTCGGAGACCCTGCTCAAAGCCGAATCGCCGTTGGATGCGATGGCCGCCCTGTTTCCCCGGTTGGCGGCTTCGCTCAAGCTCGACGTCTTTATCGAATTTGTTTTCCGGCCCGAGACCGAGGATCTGATTTTGCACACGGCGGCGGGCATCACGCCCGAGGTGCGCAAGGCGATCTCCGTCGTGCGCTACGGCGACAATCTTTGCGCCCAAGTGGCGGAGTGGCGTTCGCCGGTCATCGAATCGCGCGTCATGGACAAGGCGGCGCCCATCATGCGGCTGGCCAAGCAGCTGGGCCTGCGGTCCTACGCCGGTTTTCCGCTGATGATCGGCGACAAGCTGCTGGGCACGATTTCGTTCGGAAGCTATCTGCGCGACTCGATGACGCCGGATGAAGTCGAATTCCTGTCCAAGATCAGCCTGTACGTCGCCCTCGCCCTCGACCGGACCCAGCGGGAGCAGAGTCTGGAAAGCCGCGTGGCCGAGCGGACCGCGAGTCTCAACGAAACCATCGCCCAGCTCGAAAGCTATTCCTATACGGTGGCGCACGATCTGAGGGCTCCGATTCGCTCGCTCAGCAACTTCAGCGAGATCCTCGTGACGGACTATGGAGCGAACCTTCCCCCGAGCGCCCAGGACATCCTCGGCCGGCTGCAGCGGGCGAGCCACCGACTCGATGCCCTGACCCGCGACCTCCTTTCGTACAGCCGCTTGGGCGGAAAGAGCCTGGACCTGGAGCGGGTCCCGGTCGACGAGGTGGTGCGCGATATCGTCATGGTGACGCCGGTTCTGCAGGGCGGAACCCTGATGGTCGCGGCGCCGCTTGGCGCGGTGACCGCCCAGCGCACGCTGATCCAGCAGGCCCTTTCGAATCTCTTCGACAACGCCCTCAAGTTCGCCTCGCCGCACTCTGCCCCCCACATCACGGTCCGCTCGGAAATGGCGGGGTCACAGCGACGAATCTGGGTGGAGGACAACGGCATCGGCATCGATCCGGCCGTCCATCACAAGATCTTCGACATTTTCGAACGCGTGCCCGGAGCCATCCCCGTCGAGGGCACCGGCATCGGTTTGGCGATCGTGGCGCGCGCGACCAAGCAAATGGGCGGCACCTACGGCGTCGAATCCGAGCTCGGCCGGGGCAGCCGCTTCTGGCTGCAATTCCCGGCGGCCGACTGAAGCCAGCAAAATATCTCAACTGTCCGCCCAGAAATCTCATCTCCCGCCCGGGAGGGTTTTGATAGACTGGCTCCTCCCCCGTCCCGGCCTGCATGAATTTCTTCGCCGATAATCCCGCGGTCTCGCTCGAATACATTCGGCGGATCGAAACCGATACGCTCGAAAACGTGCTGCCCTTCTGGATCGCGCGCGCGATCGAGCCCCATGGCACTGGTTTCGTCGGCGCGGTCTCCAACGACCTCACCGCCACGGACAGCGTCGAACGGGGAGCGCTCCTCACCTCGCGCATCCTCTGGGCCTTTTCCGCCGCCTACCGCCAGTACGGGCGGCCCGAATTTCTGCGCATGGCCGAGCGCGCCTACGCCGACCTGACCGGCCGTTTTCGCGACGACGTCCACGGCGGCTTCTATTGGTCGCTGCGGCCCGACGGCGCGGTCCTGAAGGACCGCAAGCAGGTGTATGGCCAGGCCTTCGCGATCTATTCGCTGGCCGAATACCATTTGGCGACGGGCCGGCCGGAACCGCTGGCTCAGGCCATCGCCGTGTACAGACTGATCGAAAAGCATGCCCGGGAGAATACGCACGGGGGTTACATCGAGGCATTGAGCCGCGAATGGTCCCCCATCGAGGATCAGCGCCTGAGCGCGGTCGATCTGAACGAGCCCAAGTCGCAGAACACGCATCTTCACGTGATGGAGGCCTATTCTCTCCTGCTCAGCTGCTGGCCCAACGCCGCCCTCAAGGAATCGCTGCGCGATCTCGTGGAAATCATGCTGGCGCGCATCGTCGATCGCCGGACCGCGCACCTCGGATTGTTTTTCGCGCTCGATTGGACGCTCAAATCGGACCGGATTTCCTACGGTCACGATATCGAGGCAGCGTGGCTGTTCACCGACGCCGCGGCGCGCCTGAACCTGCCCGATCTCACCGAGCGCATCCACGCCCTGGCGGTGCGGATCGCCGAAGTCACGCTGGCCGAAGGCGTGGATGCCGACGGCGGCCTCTTCAACGAAGGCGATCCGCAGGGGCTCACCAACACCAACAAGGAATGGTGGCCCCAATCCGAAGCCGTCATCGGTTTCCTGAATGCCTACCAGCTGAAGCGCGACGAACGATTCGCCCGCGCCGCGCTCCTCACCTGGGATTTCATCGATCGGCGTCTGATCGATCGCCAGCACGGCGAGTGGTTTCGCGGCGTCACTCGGGACGGTCAGGTGCTGGACCAGGAACTCAAGGTGAGTTTCTGGAAATGCCCGTATCACAACGTCCGCGGCGGCCTCGAAACCGTTCGCCGTCTGCGCGCGCTCGCCGCCCAGCCGTAAGCGCCCTTCAAACCCTGATCTCACCCGCCATGGCCAAGAAATCCTCCTCCCGCCACGCCGCCTGGAACGCCCGCCTCAAGGCTGTCCGCGCCGCCCACAAGAAATTTCTCGCACGCCCGAATCCGGTCAACCGCGACTGGAACAACGGCGTCTTCGATCGTTTCGCCCATCCGGTTTTGACCGCGCAGCACGCCCCGATCGAGTGGCGCTACGACCTGAATCCGGCCACGAATCCGCGCCTGATGGAGCGACTGGGCGTCAACGGCACCTACAATCCCGGCGCGTTCTATTGGAACAAGAAGGTCCATATGGTCGTGCGCGTCGAGGGCTATGATCGCAAAAGCTTCTTCGCCATCGCCGAGAGCCCGAACGGCATCGACAACTGGCGCTTCTGGGACGAGCCGGTCGACCTGCCGGAGATCAAGCCCGAGGTAAACGTGTACGACATGCGCATCACGTTTCACGAGGATGGCTGGATTTACGGCGTGTTCTGTTCCGAAGCCAAGGACCCCAAGGCCGCTCCGGCGGATCTGTCCAGCGCGGTCGCCACCGCCGGCGTTGTCCGCACGCGCGATTTTCGCAAATGGGATCGCCTGCCGAATCTGAAGACGCCGGCGTCGCAGCAGCGCAACGTCGTGCTCCATCCGGAATTCGTGGACAATCAGTACGCATTCTACACGCGGCCGATGGATGGCTTCATCGATGTCGGCTCCGGCGGCGGCATCGGCTGGACCCTGTGCAAGGACATTGCGACCGGCGTCACGGGACCGGAGAAGATCATCGACGCGCGCGCCTACCACACGATCAAGGAAGTGAAGAACGGCCAGGGACCCGCGCCCATCAAGACGCCGCAGGGCTGGCTGCACCTCGCCCACGGCGTGCGCGGCTGCGCCGCCGGTCTGCGCTACGTCCTCTATATGTTCATGTCCTCGCTCGAAGATCCGTCGAAGGTGACGGCCCGCCCCGGCGGCCATTTTCTGGCGCCCTTCGGAGATGAAGGCGTGGGCGACGTCTCGAACGTGACCTTCACCAACGGCTGGGTTCAATTGCCGGACAAGGCGAAGACGGTCCTCATCTATTACGGCGGCTCCGACACCCGCTGCTATGTCGCCCGCTCGACCGTCGACCAGCTGGTGGATTGGTGCCAGCACACGCCGCCCGAAGCGCCCACGACCCGCGTGGCGATCGATCAGCGGCTGGCGTTGATTCGGGCCAATAAAAAACTGTAAGTCGCCCGGGTTGCGCTGTAGCCGGAGGCTATCCCGAGGTGCCGCATCAGCGCCCGCAGCAGTGCTTAAACTTCTTCCCGCTTCCGCACGGGCAGGGATCGTTTCTTCCCACCTTCGGCGTCGCTGACCGAACCGGCGCCGGCCCTTCGCGCAGCGGCCGGGTGTAGATCCAGGTATCGCCCTCGCGGGCAAACTCCGCCTTTTCGTGAAGCACCATCTCCTGGCCCTGCTCCATTCCGTAGGCTGAAAAATCGACGTGCGCGATGTCGGCGGTCACCGCCGGAGAGTGACTGTGCACCACCAGGCGGGTCCACTGCGTCGGCGGCGTGTCCTCCAGCGCCTGATACGGAAACTTCGCCGTGCCCCGATAGGTGCGATGCACGAACTCGTAGTTCTGAGTGGCATGCGCAGTAAACCGCGCGCGCATAAGCTCTTCCGCAGTCGCGGCGCGTCGGGCGCCGCTCAGGAGCGGCCCGCAGCACTCGCCATAAGTCTTCCCGCTTCCGCAGGGACAAGGATCGGTGGGCAATGGCACGCCCGAAGTATTGTGCGTTCCGCGACGGCTTCAATCGGGAAGATATCCTCGCGGCGCCAGCCTCACGCTTGCGCTGTAGCCGGGGGCGTTGACCCCGGCAGTCCCGCTTCGACGTCGAACCGCTTCGGCGATGACTCGCACGTTTTCGGCCCTCCTTCGCCGCTGGCTACGGCGGGCTGGCTTCCCAATGGGAAGCCAGGACCACGCGCTCCACCCCGCCCCATTAAAAGAGGGTGCGCGTTCACGCCCATCCTGCTACAATGACCGATCGTGAAAAGGGAGCCCCAGCGCACCCAGCCCCAGGGCTGTTCCGGCAAGCGGCGCTATCGAACCCAAGGCGATGCCTTGGACGCGGTCGCGGTTTTAGGGCTGGAACGCCAGCGCAAGGCTTACTTGTGTCCCACGTGCGGTTGCTGGCATCTAACGACGCGTCAGCGCCCCGGTTCATGACGAAACCTGAATTCAGCGAGTCCGAACGGCGGTGGATGTGCCTGTGGGGAGCGGGAGCCGCCTTGCTCGCGCTCCTGGTGATCGTCGGCTGGCTGGGTAATTCGCTGACACTCGTGACGTTGCTGCCCGGCGGATCGCCCATGGTCATGAACGCGGCCGTCGGCACGCTGCTCGGTTCAATCGGGATATTCTCCCTGGCCTTCGGCAAGCGCCTGCTCGCGCTGGTCAGCGGCGGCGCGCTGGCCCTGCTGAACACCCTTGTCCTGCTGCAATTTTTCCTGGGACGGACGATCGGCATCGACCAGATGTTTTGGAATCACCAGTTCCTGTCGCCGCCCAGCCCGGCGGGCCACATGGCGCCCAACTCCGGAGCGGCGCTGCTGATCGTGGGCCTGGCGGTGATTCTCCGCAGCACCACGCGCAACCGCCCCGGATGGATGGGCTTGGCGGCCGGCGCGCTCGCGGCATTCGCCTTGGTGCCGCTCATCGACTACCTGTCGATCCGCCACGTCACCGCGGAAACCGGCATTTACTATGGAACGGCGCTGCCCACGACCGCGTGCCTCCTGTTTCTCGCGATCGCCGTCGCCGGTCCGCCGCGCCGCGCTCGCGCCGGCGAAACGCTCTCGATCCTCCTCGTGGCCGCGGCTCTGGGCATCCTGCTCTCGATCGACATGCAGGCGGTTCAGGCCAACGCGGATGCCAACGAAGCGGCGCTGGTCGTCAGCCAAACCTACGAGGTGCGCGGCGCCATCGACCGCATGATTTCCCAGGTGGCGCGCATGGAATCGACCGTCCGGGCGTACGCGCTCACCGGCCAGACCAATTTCGCGGCCCGCTACGGCGACCATCGCCGCGAGGTCCTCGCCAAGCTCGCCCAGGTGCGTGATCTCGTAAAGGACGACCCGGGGCAGACCGAACGTGCCCGCCAGATGATGGGACTTGCCCAGGAAAAGTTCGACGAGTGCGAACAGCTCATCAATGCGCGGCGCGACCACGGCCAGGCCGCCGCGGCCGCCGTGCTGGCCAACCTTCCCATCGCCCGCACGAGCCTGCTTGTGCGGATCGCGGATGACGCACAGGCGCAGGAAAACATCCTGCTGCAGAAGCAGCAGCGCCGGCGCCGCGCGGCCGAAAGCCATGCCCACACGGTGCAGCTCTTCGGCAGTCTCACCGCGCTGCTGCTGCTGGGATTTGCCGGATTCCTCGCCCATGCCGCGCGGATGAAGCGGATCAAGGCCGAAACCGATTTGAAACAGGCGATGGACGCCATGGCGCTCAGCGAATCGCGCTTCCGCCACGCGTTCGAATTCGCGGGCATCGGCATGGCCCTGGTGGGCCTCGAAGGGCACTGGCTGCGCGTCAACAAGGCCATTCTCGATACCGTCGGTTACACCGAAGAAGAGATGCTCGCCCGAACCTTCCAGGATATCACGCATCCCGACGATCTTTCCACGGATTTGGCGATGATCGGCGAATTGCTTGCCGGCCGGCGGCGATTCTACCAGATCGAAAAGCGTTACCGCCACCGCGATGGCCACGTGGTCTGGATCCGATTGACGGCCTCGCTCGTGCGCGATGGGCAGGGGCGCCCCCTGCACTTCGTTTCGCACATCGAGGATATCACCGGGCGCAAGGAATTGGAGGCGAACCTGGCCAAGGCCCGCGACGACGCGCTGGCGGCCTCCCGCATGAAATCAGAATTTCTGGCCAATATGAGCCACGAAATCCGCACACCGATGAACGCGGTGGTGGGGATGACCGACCTCCTCACGGACACCGCCCTGGACGCCGATCAGCGCCGCATGGTGAGTTCCATTCAGAACGGCGCCGAAAGCCTGCTGGCGATCGTCAACGACATCCTCGATTTCTCCAAAATCGAGTCCGGCAAATTCCGACTGGATCTCGTCGGCTTTGAGCTGTGCGGCCTGCTGCGCGAGACCGTCGCATTCCTCGAACCGCGCGCCATCAAAAAGCGGCTCGATCTGCGTTTCCACCAGTCGACCGATGGTCCGCTCTGGGTGATGGGTGATCCTGGGCGGGTCCGGCAGATCGTGACCAATCTGATCGGCAACGGCGTCAAGTTCACCCGCGCGGGCAGCGTGGACATGACCCTCACGCTGCCCCAGGCGACCGCCGATCATATCGCGTTTCGGGTGGCGGTGCGGGACACGGGCGTGGGCGTCTCGCGCGAAGCCAAAAGCGAACTTTTCCAGGCGTTCTCCCAAGGGGAAAAATCCACGACCCGCGACTTCGGCGGCACCGGGCTCGGCCTGGCGATCTGCCGCCAACTGGTCGATCTGATGGGCGGTAAAATCGGATTCGAATCGGAGCCGGGCGCGGGCTCCCTGTTCTGGTTCGAACTGAATCTGCTGCGTTGCACCGATACGCCGGCGACGCCCGTTGACTTGAATCGGCCGGCGCCGGTGCCGTTGGCCGACAAGCCCCTCCGCCTGCTTCTGGTCGAGGACAATGCTCCCAATCGCGAGGTGGCGGTCGGCTTTCTCGGCAAGCTTGGCCACGAAGTCGACATGGCCCATAACGGCTTCGCCGCGCTCTCCCGCCTCGCGGCCAAACGCTACGACGCCGTGCTGATGGATTGCCAGATGCCTGAGCTCGACGGTTTCGATACCACGCGGCGGATTCGTTCCGGCACGGTTCCGGGCCTCGACACACGCATCCCCATCGTCGGCCTGACCGCCTACGCGCTGCGTGAAGACCACGAGAAATGCTTTGAGGCCGGCATGAACGACGTCGTTTCCAAGCCCGTCCGGCTGCCGGATCTCGATGCCGCTCTCAAGCGGATCAAATTTCCCACATGAACACTCCTTCTGCGCGG
Source organism: Opitutaceae bacterium (assembly GCA_036502225.1). Lineage (GTDB taxonomy): Bacteria > Verrucomicrobiota > Verrucomicrobiia > Opitutales > Opitutaceae > Palsa-1447. Next base: position 31,358 of record DASXYY010000014.1, on the reverse strand, counting down.
CTGGCGATCGGCCTCCTGGCCGCCACCGGCCTCGTGGCGACCCTGCGCGCCGCGGACCCCGAACGTCCCCTGGTATCCGTGCGCGCTCCGATCATCGCGCTCACTCACGTGCGCGTGTTTGACGCGACCTCCGCCGAAGCCCGCGAAAATCAAACGCTCGTGTTCGATCACGGCCGGATCGCCCAGGTGGGATCGGCGGCCGACATTTCCGTGCCGGCTGGCGCCACTACCATCGACGCCACGGGCAAAACGGTCATCCCCGGATTGGTGATGGTGCACGAGCACCTGTACTATGCCGTGCGGGTCCGGAACCTCGGTTTCCACGTGAACGAAATGGAGTATTCGTTTCCGCGGCTCTATCTGGCTTGTGGTCTGACCACCATCCGCACGGGTGGGTCGGTCGAACCCTATGCCGATATGGAAGTCAAACGGCGGATCGACGCCGGGGAAATGCCCGGACCGAAAATTCACCTGACCGCTCCCTACGTCGAAGGGCCTCCCTCGTCGATCACCCAGCTCCACGCCGTCAGCGGGCCCGAAGACGCCATCCGCCTCATCGATTATTGGGCCACGCAGGGATTCACGTCGGTCAAGCTCTACGTGCACCTTACCCCGGCGGTCGCCGGGCCCGCCATCGCGGAGGCCCACCGGCTTGGGATGCAGGTGACCGGGCACATCGGCGCAATGACGTACCGGGAAGCGGCCGACCTGGGCATCGACAATCTCGAGCACGGTTTTTTCGTCGCGAACGATTTCGTGCGCGGAAAAAAGGAGAATGAACTTCCCCTCCCCGCAGTCTCCCAGGCCAGCATTGACCAGTTGAAGCTCGATGCCCCCGAACTGAAGGCCCTCTACCAGCACCTGATCGAAAAGCATGTCGCCATCACCTCGACGCTGGCGGTCTTCGAAGGCTTCGTGGGCGGCCGGCCCGAACTGTCGCCGCCCGTGCTCGCGACCATGAGCGAACCGGCCCGCGTCAACTACGAGACCTACCGGGCGCACATCAATTCGCTGAAGTCCGATCTTACTCCTTGGTTCCACAAGGAAATGGCCATGGAGAAAGGTTTCGCCGACGCCGGCGGCCTGGTGGTCGTCGGCACCGATCCCACCGGCGGAGGCAATGTGGTCGCCGGATTTGGCAGCCTGCGTGCGGTCGAACTGCTGGTGGAGGCCGGCTTCACGCCCGCGCAAGCCCTCACCATCGCCACCCGCAATGGCGCCAAGCTTCTGGGCGTCGACCATGAAGTCGGCACGCTCGAAACCGGCAAGGCCGCGGACGCCATCCTGATCAACGGCAACCCCCTGAAATCGATCGGCGATATCCGGAAGATCGAGACGGTCTTCAAGGACGGCGTCGGCTACGACTCGCGGACCCTGATAAACTCGACGCGCGGCTGTGTCGGAGTCGAGTAGCGATCGGCTGTTCGGTTCGGCGCCGGCCGCGGTGTTAAGGGGAAACATGCGCACCGATTCGCAGCTTCTCGAGGATTTCGTTTCGCGGCACGACCAGCCCGCGTTCGCTGAATTCGTCCAGCGACACTCCGGTTTGGTCTATCACGTCGCGTTGCGCAGTCTGAACGGAGACCGGCACCGCGCCGAGGACGCAACGGCCAGCGTTTTTGCCGACGTCGCCCACAAGGCAAATCGACTGCGGGCCCATCCCGCGATCGCCGGCTGGCTGCATACGGCCGCTCGCTTTGCCGCCGGAAAAATCGCCCGGTCCGAAAGCAATCGCCAACGGCAAGAAAAGGAGGCCGCCCAATTGAACGAAATTGATGGTCCCACGCCGGCCGCCTGGAACCAGCTCAGTCCCTTCATCGATTCCGCCTTGCGGCGGCTCAACGAGGCCGACCGAACTGCGGTGCTGCTTCGGTATTTCGAAGGCCAATCGCATGGCGCCATCGCGGCGGCCCTTCACCTCTCCGACGACGCCGCTCGCATGCGGGTGGATCGGGCGCTCGAAAAATTGCGGGGCCACTTACTCAAGCTCGGTGTCGGATCCCTCTCGGCGGCGCTTGAGCAAACGCTGGCGGCCCATGCCCTGCAGCCCGCCCCGGCGGTTTTCCCCTCGTGGCTGGTGGGCCGCGCGCTCGCGCAGGCGGCCGTGAAGCCCGCCGCCGCCGGAGCTTCCGGTCTCACCGCTGCCCTTCCCGTCGCCACCGCCGTCATATCCGCCGCCCTGATCCTGACCTTGGGCGGCGCCGCCTGGTCCTGGAAGCAGGCGCATGACTCGGAGCAGCGCATCGTTCTCGCGCAGCACTCGGTGGAAGAAGCGGATGCTCGGACTCGAAATTCACAACTTGCACTCGCCGATTCCGCGAAGATCGCCAACGACCTAAAGGCCGGACTGTCCCGACTGCAGGACATCGATAAGCAACGCCGGCTCGAGCGCACCCGGGAAGAGCGGGCGGCTCGGGAATTTGCGAATTGGGATCCCCAGGCAGAAGGAAAAAAATTCATGCAGCGTCACCCGGAAGTCCGGGCAGCGCTCGATGCGTACTATTCGGGCCGTTTCGCCTGGGAATATGGGTCCATACTCGACTTGCTTCATCTCACGCCCCACCAGGAGGCGGCGCTGCTCGATCTGACCGATCGCGGACGGGGAATGGGCACCACGGCGGCAGGTTCCGCCTATTTCGCCGGCAAGCAAATGATGTTCATGGGAGCGGATGGCGCAACGACGCCCGCGCAAATAAATCAGGCAGTCGGTCAAATCCTGACTCCCGAGCAGTCGTCCGTCTTTCTAGCGCGGTGGAATGCCGCCAATGCCAGTTTGGTGGCCGACGACATGGCGAGCGCGGTCTGGGATTCTGCAACGCCACTCTCGGCCGAACAGGCAGCCAAGCTGGTGCAATCGCTTCAAAACCCCACATCGGCGGCCTCACCCGCCTCGTTCCTCTCCCCGGATCAAATGACGGCCCTCCAGTGGGCGAAGGAAGAACACAGTTATGTCTATCATTAAGGGGAGCGTTGTCCGACTGACGACCTTGCTCGCGTGCCTCGCGATTTCGATCGGCGCGTGGCGCGAGACTGCGCAATGGTCTCGAGCGAATTGTTCGCGTTTGCAGGCCGTGCTCGAACAGGCGCGGTTTTCCACGAACGCGGCCGACGCCGCCCGCCAGTTGTGCCTCACCGCGTCGTCGCAGTCGGCTGGGCTGAAAGCGCAAATCGATCGGCTGCGCGCTTCCTTGAAAATCACCCTTCCCTCCGAGCGCCTGAAAGTGGAGAACGCCGAGCGCTCGAATTGGGAGTCGCTTTCTCGGGCCATCGCTCAGCGCAACTACGGTGCCTTTTTTCGCCTCCGAAACCTTTCCTTGGAAAAACGGCAGGCATTGATCGCGATCCAGGTGCGTCAAAGCGACGAATATTCGGATATCACCGCGGCCCTGCGCAGCGAAAACCTGACGCAATCCGATCCCATTGCAAGGGAGGCGCTCAGCCAAGTCGGCGCACAGAGCGCCCAAGCCGAAAGGGATCTCCTGGGTCAGGCCGATTTCGCCGCCTTGAATGACTATGACCGTTCCCAGCAAGCCCGTTATCTGGTCTCGCAATGGGCCGGCGGCTCCGCGGTGGAACTGGGTGAACCGATCACCGCCCAACAGGGGGGCGCGCTCCTGCAGACCATCGAACAGGCGAGCGCGTCGTATCAACAGGGCGGTTATATCGACCCCACTGAGGTCGATTGGAATGCCGTCGCCCAGGCGGCCCAGGGCTATCTGTCCCCCGCCCAACTGCGCTTCGTCCTGACCGCTGAACCGCCATTGCCCTCGGGAGGACGCTTCCAGAGCGCGCTCTACAACGTGGCCCAGGCCGCCCAAGCCGCCGAGACCGCTTCGACTCATTGACTGTGCCGCTCGGCCTGTAGCCGGGGGCGTCGCTTGAGCAAGCGCAAGACCGTTGCTCAGCTCACTATCGGCGGTTCTTCGGCCAGGACCGCGCACAGCCCCCCGCCCAAATCGACGACTGCATGGATTGCCATCGCGGGAAGGAGCGAGTGCGTCAGCAGCGTCGCCGCCGTCAGCACCCCCCCGATCACCGCGCTGTTTACGACGCCCCGCCAGCCCTGGTAGGCGTGGCCCGACGCAAACAGGGCCACGTTCACGGCCACCCCCGCCGGCACGCCAAAACAGAGCGTCGTCGCGGAAAGGCAGATGCCCCGAAAAAGGAATTCCTCCGTGATCCCGGCGGTGAACGACACGGCCGTCCACCACATCAGATCCCGCGGCGCGCGGGGCAGGATCCCGAGCAGATTCGTGTGGTATTGGGCGATCTGCTTCCGCAGACCCGCCCTGAGCTGGGGACTGCCCCGGGCCTTGAACAGAACCCACAGATAATACGCGACGATCCCAATGAGGACACCCGCCGACGAATACAAGGCCGTCCCTTTCGGCACCACAAGACCCAGGGCGTCCCATCGGCGCCCTTGTGCGCGCCAGAGAAAAAATCCGCCCGCCGCCAGCAACCAGAGCAGAAACATCGTCAGGCGCCAGAACCAGCGCCGCGCCTGCTCCGGTCCATCCTTGTGCAGGCGCCAAAATTCCCGAAAAACGAGGTAGTGGTCCGCCAGCGAAAACACCGCGGCCGTGAGCACGGTATAAAAGATGTCGAAGCGGAGCGAAGCGAACGGCGTCATGAAGCGGCCTTGTTTTCGAGGCGATTGAGGACCAAAGCGACTGCGAAGTGCCGTCCGACCACGTTCTATGCCAATCTCCGTTGACCAATCTACCGTCGCCGAACCATCAAGCTTGGCATTGGCAAGCCAAACTGTCATCGCTTTGCACATGCCCCCTTTCCGTTGGATTGCCTGCGTCGCGATGCTGGCTGCGGCGACCGTCGCCCGCGCCGATTATCAAGTTACCCTCTCAAACGTCCACCTGTGCTGCAAGGGGTGCATTCGCGACGCCAAGGAAGCCGGCGGCACCGTCGCGGACACGGTCGTGACGCCCGACAAGGACACGCGCACCATCAAGATTTCGGCGTCGTCCCAAGCGGCGGCGCAAAAGGCGGTGAACGCGCTGGTCGACGGCGGATTCTACGGCGAATCGAGCGATCCGGCCATCAAGGTTCCGAGCATCACCGGCGCGGACAAGACCGTCAACGGCCTCAAGGTCAGCGGCGTTCATCTCTGCTGCAATCACTGCGTCTCCGACCTGAACAAGACGGTGGGCAAAGTGAAGGGTGTGACCGGCACAACCGCCGAGAAGGATGCCGACTCCTTCGAGATCCAAGGCAACTTCAACGCCAAGGACGTGGTGGCGGCGCTGCATACCGCCGGCTTCGCCGCGCAAGTGCTGCAATAGAGACGGGTGTGGAAGCGGCGTCTCGCCGCTTTTCTCACGCCGAAGAAGCGGCGGGCCGCCGCTTCCACTCGCCGAGCGCGACGCGGACGCGTCCAAGCGCGCTCGCCCAATCCCCTGGCGCCGGCTGCCGAAAGAGCCGCACGGTCGGATACCACGGACTGTCTTCCCGTTCGAGCAGCCAGCGCCAGTCCGGCGAAAACGGCAATAGGATCCAGGTGGACTTCCCGAGGGCCGCGCTCAGATGGGCGACCGACGTGTCGACCGATATCACCAGATCCATCTGCGCGATCGCCGCGGCCGTATCGCCGAAATCACCCAGCTCGGGCCCCAGCCAGCGGATTTCGCTCCTCGCGGCCAACTCCGCCTGGTCCGCTTCCCTGACATCCTTTTGCACGCAAAACCAACGAACGTGGCTCCTGTAGCCGGGGGCGCTGACCCCGGCGCCTGGGACCTCGAAAAGCGCTTCAGCCAATTTCCCCAGCGAGATCGACCGATTGTGATCGTTCTGATGCCCCGCGGCCCCTGACCAAACTAACCCGACCCGCAGCGCCCCGTCGGGGCCCAGCCGCCCCTGCCACCGATCCAGCCCGTCCGGGGGCGCCTGCAAATAGCTCATGGGCGCCGGCACGGTTTCCAGCGTTGTGCCGAACGCCGCGGGCAGACTCAGCAACGGCAAATGGAAATCCGCCACCGGCACCGGGTCACCTTTCCCACTCAGGGAAGCCAATTCGGGAAACGACGCCCGCAAGAGTGAATGCAGCGCAGGCTGAGCCTCGAGCTCCACGCGCGCCCCCCGCTCCGCCAGCATCGGCAGATAGCGCGCGAACTGCAGCGTGTCGCCCAACCCCTGCTCGGCGAAAACAAAAATCGACTTTCCTGAAAGCGACTGTTTTCCGTCCCAGCGCGGGAAGCCAAATGACCTCGGGCCTTTCTTGCCCTGGCATTCAAACCGGCGCTCATACCCGTCCCACCCTTCGGCCAGATCGCCCCGGACCAGCTGCGCGAGCGCCTCGTTGTATTCAAGGTCCGGATTCTCTGGTTCGGCCGCGAGCGCCTCCCGGTACGCGGGCAGCGCCTCGCCGGGCCGATTCGCCGCCACGAGCGCATTTCCCCGCCGATTCATCTGCGCCGCCAAGTTTCGACGGGCGCCCACATGCTTCGGCAGTGCCTGCAGCGCGCGCCGATACGCGGCTTCCGCCTCCTCGTCTCGCGCGAGCGCCACCAGCGCGTTGCCGCGATTATACCAGGCATCGCCGTAGGCCGGCCTCAGCTTCAAGGCCCGATCCAGCGAAGCCAGCGCTTCAGCCGCGTTGCCCTGCTCCACCCAAATTGCCCCAAGATTATTGTGGCTTTCCGGAATTTCCGGCTGCAGCTCCGCCGCGCGCAAAAACGCGGCGGCGGCGGCATCCGTTCTCCGCGCCGCCTGCAGGGCATTTCCCAGATTGCACTGAATCGCGCCCGACTGCGGCCATAGCTTGGCGGCTTGAAGCTGGGCGGCGATCGCGTCTTCCACGCGTCCCGCCGTCAAATGTGCATTGCCCGCCTCGCTCAATCGCGCAGCTTCGAGCATTGGACCGTTCACGCCCCAACAGCGTGGGACGGCGCCGCGAGCACGCAACCCGGTAGTGGGCTCCTCTGATTTGAGAAGAATTGTCGGATTTATTTACATTTTGATGTAAACAAATGCGTCACAAGTCATCGCACGTAATACTACCCACTGGGCTTTACCGGTTAAATATCATGCTTTTGTGTTACGCGTCGGGAAATTGTCCCGCCTTGGCATCCAATCGGCTAAACCGCACGCAATCCCATGAAATCCATTCAGTCCCTCCTTCTCGTCGCCGCCCTCGCGGCCCCTTTCGCTGCCGCCAACGCGGACCAACTCGGCGTTCAGTTCTCGTCGCCCGGTACGACTTTCCAGAACGGCGATTGGAGCCTGGGCTATGAATTTTCCGTTTCCGCCCCGCTCACGGTGACCGGCCTCGCCGTGTACAACGCCAATTTCGATAGCGGCCCCATCACGGTCTCTGACGACGTGGGTCTCTGGACCCAGGGTGGCAGCCTCATTGCCTCCGGGACCGTGGCGGCGGGCACGCCTGACATTGTCGATCCCTTCTTCGCTGCGGTCGCGATCACCCCAGTCGTGCTAGGCCCGGGCACGTATATCGTGGCCGCCCAAAACAACGGTCAGAATTACGCCTACGACACCGTCAATCTGATCTCGGCCCCCGGCATTACTTACATCCAGGACGAGTATATCTCCAGCGGCAGTCTGCAATTCCCCACGGCTTCCAGCGGCATCACCCAAGCCGAGGGCGGCGCCTGGTTCGGTGGCAACATCGTGGTCGGTACGGCGTCCGCTCCCGATACCGCGTCCACGTGGACGCTCGGCCTGCTGGGCCTGGCCGGCATCGTGGCGGCTTCCCGCCGCCAGCGCGCGACGGTTTGATCTTCCCGCCAGTTCCTCGCTTCATTTCAACCTTCCCGTCCGACCGACGGGAAGGTTTTTTGTTGTCCGCACATGACGCTCTCAAATTCCGTTTTCGCGCTGGCCCTCGGACTCCTTGGCACCGCCGCCGCTCAAGCGCGCACGATCAGCGCCGATTTTGACAACCTGGCCGGTCCGCACACCGGCGTTCCCCTGATGTGCGTCGGCGCCGGCCGCGCCAATGAAGGGCTGCGGGCCGACTGGCAGGAGCAGCTCTCCGTGGTCCAAACCGAGATCGGTTTCCGCTACTTGCGCATGCACGGACTGCTCCACGACGACATGGGCGTGTACACCGAATCCCGGGACGGAAAGCCCGTCTACAATTTCCAATACGTCGACATCCTCTACGATGCCCTGCTGGCGCATCACATCCGCCCCTTTGTCGAACTCGGCTTCATGCCGGGAGCGCTCGCCAGCGGCCCGGAAACGATTTTTTGGTGGCGCGGGCACGTCACTCCACCCAAGGACGAAAAGAAGTGGACCGATCTGATCCATGCCCTGGTAGCCCATTGGAAGGATCGCTACGGCCCGGCGGAGATCGAACAGTGGTACTACGAGGTATGGAATGAGCCGGACCTCCACGGATTTTACACGGGCACGCTCGACCAGTACCTGCAATTTTACCGCGACACCGCCGAGGCGATCAAAGCCGAGGATCCGCGCCTGCGCGTCGGCGGCCCCGCTTCGGCTTCGCCCTATGCCTACGAACAGGCATTCGAAGCCTATTGCGGCAAGAACCATGTCCCCGTGGATTTTGTCTCGTCCCATTGCTACGGGGTTGAGCAGGGCTTTCTCGACGCCCATGGCGACACCGGCACCCGGTTGAGCGCCAACCCGCACGCGGTCAGCGACCGCATGCGGCACTCGCGCGAACTGCTTTCCCAATCGGCCATCGCCGGAGTCGAATTGCACTTCACGGAATGGAGCTCCGCCTACACCGCGACGGACCCCGTCCATGATCAGTACATCCAGGCGCCGTTCATACTGGAGCAGGTCCGTTCGGCTTCGAGTGCCGTCAATTCGATGTCGTATTGGACGTTCACCGACATCTTCGAGGAGAACGGCCCGCCCAAGACGCCGTTTCACGGCGGCTTCGGCCTGATCAATCTCCAAGGAATCCGCAAACCGGCCTTTTTCGCATATCGCGATCTCGCCCAGCTTCGCGGCCGGGATCTCAAGACCGCCGACGAACACAGCTGGATCACCCGCGCGGACGACGGAAGCCTCGCCGTGCTGTTCTGGAACTACACCCCTCTCGTTCCGCCCGGCCGGCTCAACGACCAGACCTTCTTCCAAGAAGTCCACCGCCCGGCCGATCTGCCGGCTGTCACCCTCGCCTTGCACCATCTGCCACCCGGACCGTGCCGGCTCGAAGTCGACCGAATCGGCTACGGCTTTCACGATCCTTTCGACCACTACCTCGCCATGGGCGCACCGCGCGAACTGAGCCGAGCCCAAGTACAGGAACTCCAGCCGGCGGAATCGCTCAAGCCCACGGAGACGTCCTCCGCGACAATCGGATCGAACGGCGATTTCACCCGGACGTTCGCGATGCGGACGAACGACGTCTATTTGGTCGTGCTGAAGCGGCAGTAACTCCGCATCACGGGTGGAGCGCATGGTCCCCCTGCGCTTCGGCGTCAAACGCGGGCAGACGTCACAGCGCAGGGGGACCATGCACTCCACCTTACGGCTTAAGGCTTGTCATTTGCTTGTCGGCAATCCACGGTGCCGACACCCCGTTAGGTTTAGGTCCCTCTTCCCCTCCCCCCCTGTTTCGATGGTTGTCCCTCGCTTTCGCGACGACCCGGTCGTCGGCGTGCTGAGATGGATCATGGTTGCCGTCATGCTTGCCGGCAGCGTCCTGGCGTTGACCGGGCAGCCGGCCGCGTTCTGGCAGCATCACGACCTGGCCGTTCGCCACGACGGGCTGAGCGTGCACCAGACCATCAATCACACCTTTGACTTCTTCCTGGCGCGCGGCCCCGCCCCCTTCATTGCCTGCGTCGCCGCCTACATCGTCACCGCATTCATTCTCGTTTCCGTGCTTCCGCGCAACCTGGCGCTGGTATTCATGTTCGCGGCGCTGCTCAGCCACGCCTTCACGGGAACCAACTGGCTTTCGCTTCGCTGGCATTTTGGCGGAATGGCCTCCGCCGTTTACGCCGTGGGCGTGGGACTTCCGCTTGCGTTCATTCTGACGAGAACGCCCGACCCCGCCACCGTCGCCCGCCGCATGGCGCTCGTCACGGCCGCGGCGCTGTTGATCGACATGGCCCTTACGCTCCTGGGCCAGCCGGCCTCCTTTTGGTCGCACCCGGAAACGACCCCGGAAGGAAACGCCGTTTCCCGTTTTTTCCTCCTGCACGGCTGGGAATCATTCGCCCTCTATGCCGTGGCGTACGCCTACGTCCTCTACCGCGCGGTTGGACTCTTGCCGCGCTTGGCCGGCCTGATCGTCGCCTGCGCGTACCTGCTCGTCAGTTTCTACGGGGCCGGAAGCCGGCTCTTCTTCGTCTGGCACCTCGGCATGCCGGCGGTCATCGCCTATGGCGCCCTGCTCGGGTTCGCCATCGTGACGCTGACCTTGCGCCGCAGCGCAAACCCTATAGGTGGAGCGCCTGGTCCCCAGGCGCTTCGGCGCGTCGAGCTTGCACCATCGCTCAGCGCATCGGGACGATGCGCTCCACCCGTTAAGCCGGAACTTTCATAAAATTTCGGCTAGTCTTCGATTTCCGCCATCGAACAAGCCGGGCTCGCGAACTTCCCGAGCGGAGTTAGCGGACGCCCGCCCCCCTGCTCCGCCGCCGCGGCCTCGATCAGATCGAGCAAGACGCTGCGATGGCAGCGTGACTCATCCTCACAGAAACATCCGACCTGAACGGGCACTTGGCGCGCCGCCACGGCGAGCAAATCGATCATCTGTCGGGCCTCGGGCGCGGCCATCTCCGAGCGATACTTCCGGGCGAAACTCGAGAACGGCATCCCCCTTTGAAGATAAGCGCGGACCAATTCCGGGCTGGGGGAGAGCAGCGGGAGCCGCTGCTGAAAATATCCGTCCCGCACATAGTCTCCCTTTCGCACGCCCCGAGGCGTGTACCGAGTCACGCCAAGCCACAAGCCCGGCCCCTTGCACCCTTCGCCATATCGATACCCGGCCAAGCCGCCATCCTGCTGCTTCATGGGGCCAACTCTCGTCCCATTATTCCGTAAGGTCAAAGCGTGGGAGCACCCGCGTCGGGCCCTGGGATTGAAGTTAGAACCCTGGGCCGTGCCGCCGGGGAACGATGGCGTCGCCGTTACTTCGCCGTACCCGCTGCCGCGATACGCCCGAGAGCCACGGCCTGGGGAGCCCGGGCCCGGCTGACCGCGAAAACCACCGCGAAATTCACCACGAGACCCACCAATCCGGCATTGAAGCCGTGCCAAGGGTCCAAGCCTTTGAGGGTCAAGCCCCCTGCGATCACCAAGCCGGCGACCAAGCCCGCCGCGATGCCTGCCCGCGTGGCCCGATCCCAAACGAGGCCCAGGATGAAAGCCGGGGAAAACTGGGCGACGCCGCTATAAGCCAGCAGAAGCAGCGCTGCGATCGTCTTGGAATTGCTCAGCGCCAATACGCCCCCGACGACGCTGAATCCAATCACCACCCACCGGGACAGGCGAGCCGCGGCCGCCGCGGAGGGCTCACGGCCGATGACGACCGGCCAAAGATTCTTGCCCACCAGGGTCGCGGCCGTAACCAGCATGACCGCCGCCGGCACCATGGCCGTGAGCGCGCCGGCGCCCCCGATCAATCCGAGGAACCACACCGGGAAGGTCGCCTTGACGACGGCAAGGAACGCCAAATCTCCGTTCTTGAGGCCGGGAACGACGACCATCGCGCCGAAACCCACGAACGTGATGAAAAGCAGGCACAGCACATAGACGGGCATGGCGATGCAGTTGCGCCGGACCACATCGGCGCTGCGCGCCGTGAAGCGACTGCTGAAAGTGTGAGGCCAGGTGCACGCGCCCGCGATGCTCACCAGGACGCTGGTCACAAACCACCGCTTCCCATAGATCGCCATACTTCCGGGCAACACGAAATGCTGTGGATGGTCGTGCAGCAGTCGCGCGAACATCGGCCCGACCCCGCCAAAATGGATGGCGGGAATGGCGATGCCGGCAAAAACGGCCGCGAAGGTCATCAAACCGTCCTTGATGATGCTGACCCAGGCGGCGCCGCGAACACCGCTCACGAACACGAACAATGCGATCAGCACCGACGCGACGACGATCGCGGAAGCGCGCGGAATGGCCCCGTCGCTCGCGAATTCCACAATGAGTCCGAGGCCCACCAGCTGAAGCTGCAAATAGACGAGCAGCGTCACGGCGCTGACCAGCGCAACGAAGGCCGGCAGCCATTCGCCGCCGAACCGCCATTGGAAAAAATCCGGCAACGTCACCATGCCATGCCGCCGGCCCAGCTCCCATTGGCGCGGTCCCAAAAAATAGAGCGGTATCTGGGCCAACGGCAGATAGAGCATCGCATACAACACCGGCGCGCCGCGCGTGTAAGCCCATCCGCTCAAGCCAAGCAGCGAATAGGTCGTGAAAATCTCCCCGGCCATCAGGAACCACACCATCAGGTTTCCGAACCCGCGGCCGCCGATGGCCCACTCTTCCAGATTCACCGCCCGATGCCGGCCCGCCAGGCATCCCACCAGCGTGGCCAAAACGACAATCGAGGCGATGATGGCGAGCGGCATCATCGGTTATTGCCTTTTCCGCAAGAGCTCAATCACCCAGAGAAACACAGTCACGAGCGCCGCCCAAAGGCTCACCCAAAACGCATTGAATGGCAGCCCCAACACCGTGGGCGTCGACCGATCCCAAAACCCGACGGTGCAGACGGTCGCGACAAACGGAACGACGGCCAGCCAGATCACCGGCTGGAAAAGCTTTTTCATGCTGGAACCCCTAGCCTGAACATTTCACGAGGACTCCGCAATATCGGGGAAGCCGGTCCGCTGTAGCCGGGTGCGCTGACCCCGGCAATCCCGCTTTCGACACCAAAAGCGGAAAACGATCCAAGCGCATGGGGACCATGCGCTCCACCTTAAGATAATGCGCATTCGCGCCCGTCAAGTCCGCGCCTTGATCACTTCATAGCATAGCTCCACCATGCCGTTGCGATAGGCCTTCGTCTCCCGCAGATGAAGCGGGATATCGCGGTTCAAGCCGCCGAAGAACGAAATCCCTTCGCCGATGGCGACTGGCACAATCGAATAGCGAATTTCGTCGACGAGCCCCCGCCGCAGAAACTCGCCGCAGACCGCCCCTCCTCCGACGACCCAGATCGAGCGAAACCTCGGACGAAGGATCTCGTTCACGAACGCTGCCAGGTCGCCGGAATGAAACGCGACGCAGTCATGCGTCCGTCTCAGTTCCCGATGCGTGAGCACAAGCGTGGGCTTGTCGCCATACGCCCAGCCAAATCCCTTCTCCTCGAAGCCGAGCGCCACCTCGTAGGTCCGCGCGCCCATCACATAGCAGTCGATCGCTTTTTGAAAATCCTGGATCGCCTCGGGTGAAACGGTTTCTCCCGCCGCATATTCATCCGCCGTCTCCAGCCAATCGACGCTTCCGTCTTTCCGGGCGACAAAGCCATCCAAGCTTGCCACCATGTGGATTGTGACGCGGGACGAGGCTTCCGTCATGGGGCCAGCCTTCCTCAACGCCCGCCGCCCGGCAAGTGGAAGCTCGTCCTCGCCGCTGGAGGGCGCGCCGAAAGCCAAGCCCGTCTCTACAGCGCGCTCGGCGCCGGCACCGGCACACACGCGATTTTCCCGTCCAGCGTTTTCAACCCGAAATCTCCCCCTTGGCAGCGGGCAACGATCGCGCCGAAAGTCTCGCGATTGGCAAGCATCGTGAAAATCGCCTGCGGGCTCGGCACGGCGCAGTCGCCCAAGTCGAGGACCAGCTTCCGATCCCGGCCGGGAACGATCCCCCGGAGGACTTGCCCATGCACCCATTCGGAAACCACTTTCCCACTCGCGCCATCGACCCACTCCGTGCGCTCAATCCCATAGGCGAGCTTGCCGTCGGGCTGAAGGCCCGGCGTGTAGTAGACCGCGACGCGGTCCCCTTCGCTTCGGACGTAATAGTTGAATCGCACCGTCGTTTGCCGGGTCAGCTCCTGGACGGGAGCCAATGTCCGTGTGATCGCCTGTGCAAATCGATCCCGGTCGGGCAGAAGCGGCGGCGGCACGCGATGACACACGCGACCGGAATCCTCGGCATAGCAAAACGCGGTTTGGTAGCCGTGATCGGTGTCCTCCCCGTAGAACGCGTACCAGGTGCCCTTCGCCTTTGCGCAAAACCAAACGGTGCTGACTTTGCGGAGCGCGTCCTTGTCCTCCTTCGTCAAAAGATCGGTGGACTCCCAGGCCACCCGGTCGTAATCCGCCATCCATTGCGCGGTCGCAAGATTCGCCGCCAATCGACCCGATTCGCCGTTAGGTGGCTCGGCCCCCATCGTCCGAGCCACCAGCACGAGCGCGATCGCCCAAATTACGTGGAAGCGGCGTCCCGCCGCTTTCCTTAACCTCGATAAAAACACGGCGTGCGCACCGCCATCAAAAGAATCAAAACCGCTGCCAACAGGGCGACCGACGAGGCCTGATCCGGAACCCCTCTCGCTCCTGCGGGCTGCAGCATGCTGATGTCATCCACGTTGAACGGGATTCCAAATCCCCCGTCGACGCTGGAGAACGTCGCAGTCGTGAACGAATCGGCCGGATTGGACTCGATCAACCCCACGAAGTACACGTTTCCGCCGTCCGGCAGCGTGCCAAACGTCGAGTCGGTCATCCCCGAACTCAGCGCCGTGCCCTGCGCGACGCCGAGCGAATAGTCGCCGTCGATGTTATTCCCTCCGCTGATGACAAACAGGCCGACGCCTTCGACCGGATGCGAAAATGTCATCGTAAACGAATCGCCCGACAGAAACGAACCGTCGCCCGTCGTGCCGAGATAGTTCACGCCGGAGGTCGTGTCGAAGCCCGAGTCCACCTGCAGGCTGAATCCCCCAAAGTCGCCCGGCGGATACGTGAAGACAATGCCGTCCGCCGAGCCTCCGGAAGGGATGACGGTGCCGGACAGATCCGAATCAAACGTGCGGTCCTGCGTGGAATATCCGCCCAACGAAGCCGCGGCGGCGTAGTCGGAGACATTCGCATAGGTCGCCACCTGGGCCGAGGCCCCGGTCAGTCCCAGAGCAAGAAGACCGGCCACAATTCCGGCCGCCAAACCGAGATGCGATTTCATGGGCGCGAAGGATAGATACCCTCGAGCGCAATGATGTAGTTGATGGTCGTGTACGGCGGCATGACCGCATACGGCTGATTGCCTCCGGTCGCACCGATCGATTCGGTGCTCATCACCGCGTTGGGTGTTCCGCTCACATACAGCGGCACCCGGGCCTTGGTGCTGAGCACGTTGCCTTCCGGCGACGCGACGTTCGCCTCCGTCATGCTGGCCATCAAGGGATGAGAGTGGGCGGGCAATTGCGCCACCGACAGAGAATAAGTTTCTGCCCCCCCGGCCTGCCCGATCGGATGAATGCCGCCCATTCCCAACGGGAAGCGTCCCTGCAGATTCGGCAGCGCGAAGTTGTGGATCCCGTCACCGCCATATTGCGTGCCGAGGAGGGAAAACAGCGCGGTATTCTCCTGGATGGACAATAGTTGCCCCTGACAGAGCTGCCAGCCAATCGGGGCAAAATTGAAGCCCACGGTCCGGATTTCGCCGACAAATTGTCCCGTTTGGGCCGATGCCGAACGGACGCCGACCGCAAGCAAGCCGGTGAGAATGAGCAGCTTCGCAAATCGAATCATCTTCATAGTCCTGAGTTTGAGTTGAGTGTGTAGAAAACGCCGCCGATCAACCGCGATGCGGCCCCACCTGAACTCTAAGGAATTCCGCCCGAGAATTGCAGAATTTGGGAAAAAAGATTGGTAGCGGCGCGCACGTTGGATGAAACGCGCCAAAGCGGGTGGAGCGCGTCGTCCCGACGCGCTTAAACCTTCGCCCGCGCCCAGCGTCGGGCACCGAAGCGCATGGGGACCATGCGCTCCACCTTTTCAATCTTTCGTATACCAACGGAAGCACCATGGTGCGTGCGGAGTCCGACCTCGACCGCATCGTCGGCTGGGGGCTGGCCTCCAATCCGGCCACGGTGGCGAAGGCCATGTGGGAACTCTACACCACCGATTTGCGGGTGTCCGTTGCGGCGATCCGAGTCCCGACACTCGTGCTGGGGGGATTGGATCCCGGGTCCATCCGCCCGGCTCTCCGGGCATGAAGGCATTGAACGTCGACGATGAACGAATCGCCCGGGCCGAGTTGCGGCGGTTGCTTGCCGCCCATCCCGAGGTGGAGCTTCTCGGCGAAGCGCGAAATGGAGAGGACGCGCTGATTGCCATCGAAGGGGGCGCCCCGACGTGGTGTTTCTGGACGTCCAGATGCCGGACCTGAGTGGATTTGATCCGTTGGAAAAGTTGTCTTCGCCGCCCGAAGTGATCTTCACCACCGCGTTCGACCAGCACGCGGTGCGCGCGTTTGAGGCGAACGCGCTGGACTATCTCCTCAAGCCCGTTGCACCGGATCGATCGGCCGCGGCCCTCCGCAAGCTCCATTCGAAAATCGCGAAATCATCCGAGCCGGTCCGGCGGCGGCGGCTCCCTTGGAGCGGGTTTTCGTCCAAGACGGTGAACGCTGCTGGCTCGTGGCCGTGGCGGAGATCGTCCTGCTGGAATCCGAAGACAACTGCACGCGGCTGCATTTCGGAAAGGAAAAGCCGCTGATCCCCCGATCGCTCCCCGCGCTGGAGGATCGTCTCGATCCCGCGCAATTCTTCCGGGCCAGCCGCCAGCACATCGTTAACCTCAAATGGATCGAACAGGTCGAAGCGGGGGTGGCGGACAACCTGATCGCGTCGCTGAAGGGCGGCCTGAAAATCGAAATGTCGCGCCGGCAATCCCAGCGCCTGCGCGAAAGATTGTCACTCTGAACCTCGGCGAACCGAGATTCAGCTCGAACGCTTCGACGCGATTGCTCGAAGCTCCTCAGCGAGGCAGCTTGCGCGAATGCCCGGAAACGAGTCGACCAACGTGCCATCGAGGTCCAGGAGAACCGCGTCCGTCCGCACGTCAGATTTGCCCCCGCAATGCCGCCTGCAACGGACAGGTCCCCGGGTCCACCGCTTTGCCCGACCGGTAGCGCGCGAGCAGCGCGGCCGATCGCTGGGCCAGCATGCGACGCACCTCGCGCCGCTTTCCCTTGATCCGCGGAATCGCCATCGTGTCGTACGCGGTGGTCTGGTGGCGCATCCACGCAATGGTCGCCGCGGCCGCCCGCTCCTCGATCGGGATCCGCTCGGTGCGCGCCACCGTGCCGCTGCCGACCGGCACCGCGTGCGCCGCGATCAATTCGGCCATTTTCTCGCCGACCGCGGCAAAGACGGGATGAAAATGGAGATAGCGAACGACCGACTCACGGAAGTCTTCGGCATAAACCACCTGCTCCTTCGCGCGCCTCCTGCGGCCGCTCTCAAGCCTTTTGCCATACGCGGGATCCTGGCGTTCCACGCGCAATTCCTCCCGCAACGCCGCGATCCGGTCAGCCGGCGCCCAGATTCCTCGCGAAAACCGCTTCCGTCCCTTGAGTTCGATCACCGTCATCGACGGTCCGTCCTGCTTGACGCGTCGGCTGAGCGCAGCATCCCCGGGCGGCAGCAAATCCCAATTCGCCGGGACCGGTTCAATGACCCCGAATTCATTGAGCACGTGGCGGGGCGTGCGCCAGGGACGGACTTCTCGGCTCTCAAACGGCATGGCCGCCAAACGAAATCAATCCCAACGTCCCCACTGCGTACTTAAACCTTAGCCTGGTTGTCCGAACGGATATGCGCGTGCGAGCGATTCAACGCATGCGCACGCACCGCGGACCGGTCTTGGCCGCCCGCCCCCATGAATCGTGAGGCGGCGGCCGGCGATGCGGATGCCGCTGAAGCTGAATCCGCCGGCATTTCCTTGGCCTTCACCCGCAGATAGAGTTGTTCCACCTTCGTGCGGGCCCAGGGAGTCCGCCGAAGGAAATGAAGGCTGGAACCAAGGCTGGGCTCCGAGGTGAAGCACCGAATATTGACCTCACGGCCCATCTCTTCCCAACCGCAGCGTTCGACCAGAAAGTTGACTATCGCTTCCAGGGTGACCCCATGGAGAGGGTTACGGGCAGGGCGGTTCGGCATGACGGTCAAGGGTCGCCGACCCCACCCGCCGGGTCAAACCGTTGGTTTGATTCACCAGGACCTGAAAACAACAATAGCCCAATGGACAAAATCGCCGTGCTCAATCTCGACCATGTGCAACTGGCGATGCCCGAGGGCGAGGAGGCCGCCGCCCGCAGGTTCTACGGAGAACTTCTTCGGATGACAGAAGCCCCCAAGCCGCCGGTGCTGGCGAGTCGCGGCGGGTGTTGGTTTCGCGCCGGAACGGCCGTCCTGCATCTGGGAGTCGAAAAGGAATTTCGTCCCGCCCAGAAAGCCCACCCGGCATTCTGCGTTAGCGACATCGATGCAGTCTCAAGTCTGCTCACCCAACACGGGTACAAGGTGGAATGGGACACCGCGGTCCCAGGCATGCGGCGGTTCTACACCGCCGACTGCTTTGAAAACCGAATCGAACTCATCCAAGCCGGACACGGATTTCTGAACCGGCCGGAGTAAACGCGCTCGCGCTGCCCTGCGAAATCCCGATCAATGCCGGCGGCGCTGCGGAGGCCGATAGGTCGAGGACGCGTCCTTGACGCGATAGGTGATGCGCGCCTTCTCCAAATCGTAGGGGCTCATTTCCATCTTCACCGTGTCACCCGCCGCGATTTTGATGAATCGCTTCCGCAACTTGCCGGAAATATGCGCCAACACGATGTGGCCGTTGGACAACTGCACTCGGAACATGGTGCCCGGAAGCACCACGACAACTTTGCCTTCGATTTCGACGGCCGTCTCGCTGTTCGCCGTGGACTCCGATTTTGGAGATGAATTTGCGGTCAAGGCCCTATCTATAACGCCGGAATCCTCCATGGCAAAGCGATTCGCCCGTTCGCACCGCTGAGGGAATGTTTTGTGACGCTGTGCCGGCCGCAAAATGCGGGATAACGTTTGTAACCCGGTGCGGCGGCTTGGGTTCGCGCCGAATTCCAGAAACGGGAGAATGGCGGTCGCGTTTAGGCCGAACTCAGGGAAGATCCAGGGCATGGATGCCAAGACCGCGGATCGTTCGTTCATCAGCGCGGTCATTCGGGCCGTGCCGGCCCCAGGCCGGCCCACCAACCTGGCCGATCCGCCTTTCCGAACCCGTCGATTTTTGGTTCAGACCCTCCGATTGCGGGCGTGCCGCTCGCTTCGTTCGTGACCATCGGCGACTCCCCACTGTTCGATATCACCGTTCGGGTGGGATGCAGTCTCGCCTATGAGGTCACTGGCAGCGCGTCTCTGCTCTTGAACTTGCAACCCAAGCCCGACCGGACGCACGCCGTGGTATTCGAGGCGCTGACGCTTGGAAACAACCTTCCGGCAGAGTCGTTTGTGGATGCCCACGGCAACCCGGTATGGCGGGTGAAGCTGGCACCTGGGCCCAACTACTTCCGCCATGACGCGATCGTCGCGACCACGTCGCGAGCGGACAACGACGGCCTGCCGGCCGCGTCGCCGGCTCCGCCCGACGAACTCCCGGCGGGTCTGCTGCGCTACACCCTGCCCAGCCGCTATTGTGATTCGGACAAGCTGAAACAGTTCGCCTGGGAAAAATTCGGGACGGTCGAGCATGGGCTGCCGCGCGTGACCGCGATCAGCCAGTGGCTGCACGATCACATCGAATATCGCCACGGTTCCGGTCAGCCGGACCTATCCGCTTGGGACGTGTTGCAGCGCGGCTACGGTGTCTGCCGGGATTTTGCCCATTTGACGGTGGCGCTGAATCGCACCTTCAACCTCCCCGCGCGCTATGTGACCGGCCATCTTCCCGACATCGGATTTCCCGATCCGACCAACCATATGGACTTTCACGCTTATGCCGAAGTCTACCTTGGCGGCCATTGGTTCACGACCGACGCGCGCTTCCATGTGCCCCGCATCGGGCGCATCAAGATTTCGTGCGGGCTCGATGCGGTCGACGGCGCGTTTTCGACCATCTACGGAGGCGCCACCCTCAGTTACTTCCAAGTTTGGGCCTATCAGGTTAAGCGGGGTACGGTCGGCGTCGGTGACCCCCTGGATTTGTCCAGCCGGCTCGACAACCGGACTGTGGTGCAAACCGAAACGCCGTATTCGGTCGCTTGAGATCTGCCGGCTCAGCCGGTGTGAGAAACGGCGCGCGGGACCGAATTCCGCAGCGGCATATGGGTGACGCGTTCCAGCGCCGCCAGTTCCTCCCGGGAGGCCAACTCGTAGGTGATCCGATTTTCCGCGATTTCGCGCAGCGCGATGTTCTCGTGCGAGAGCTTCTCCAGGGACTCGACCAAAGGGCGATGACCCCGTTTGAGCTGTTTCACCCGGGCCGAGACGACGTCGATCAAAATATTCGGATCGTCGATAACGCGGAGGGCATTCTGCAGGTAGTCGTCTCGCATGTGGTTGAGTTGATCGCCGAGGTTCTCAGCGAAGGGGTCATTCTATTTCCCGCCCAGCGTAATAGCGACGTTTATCGCTTGGACGGACCCGGGGATCTCGTCGGCCTGGGACGATTCGTTGCCGGGCCAACCAGTTCGAACGATCTTTCGACGATCCGGGACTGTAGCCGGGGGCGCTGACCCCGGCACGTGCGACGTCGAAAGCAGAACCAGCCGGCGCGGCGTGTATCCAGTCAAACGCCGATCCAGAATTCCTGAATCGGCGTGGTATTTCGGGAGCTGGAGCGGCGGAGGGCCGCGGCCTGATTAGTGGCGATTGCCGCGGGCGTGGAACGCGCCGGCGCGACGATCGGGGCTGCTGAAGGAGCGGGATCCGCCCATGGCTTCCTTCGGCTTGGCCTCGTTGACCGTCAGCGGGCGGCCGCCGAGATCAGTGCCATTCATCTTTTCAGTGGCGAGTTTGCTTTCCTCTTCCGTGCTGAAGGTGATGAAAGCAAAGCCGCGCGGGCGGCCCGTTTCGCGGTCACTGGGGATATGGACGTCGGTGATCGAGCCAAACTGGCCGAACGCGTCGCGGAGTTCCGCTTCGCTGGTCTGGAATGACAGATTCCCAACATAGAGTTTCGAGTTCATTGGTGATAGTTTCGTATGCTTCGTTCGGTGATCAGCGTGTTCCCGAGAGTCGGGTTTCGGAATCATCACCTGAACTTGAAGCTCACCTGAAGACCCACCAGCTACTGGCTCTAAACGTAATCTACGTCAGGCGACCTTCAATCAAAACTGGACGAACGCAAGGCGATTCGCTCGGCCGCCCAAGGGGTTACAGGCGTGTGAGCGAGGCGGATATCTCGAACCGCTCCATCGAACCAGCGCGGCGCTTTTAACGAACCGGACGAACAAATAATGCCAAAGCACAAGCCAGAGCCTCTGCGTCCGAAGGAACTGCGATTCGGTCCGATCGATCGAAAGCACGCGCTAGAGCTGGTTTCGTGGAAGTACCCGCCTCCCTACGACGTCTACAATCATGCAGGCGACCGGCAGTCTGCGGCGGTGGAAAACTTTTTGCTGCCCGGCCTGAACTATTTTCTGTTTTTGGCGAACGAGGCGAACTGGTCGCGTTTCGTTGCTATGGAAGCGACGCCCGGGTGCCGGGCGGAGACTATGCCGAGGATGCATTGGGCATCGGTGGCGGAGTGCGCCCGGATCTTGCCGGGAAAGGCATCGGTCGGCATATCATCGCTGCCGCGATGAACTTCGGCTTGGGGCGCTTTCGGCCAACCCGCTACCGAGTCACGGTTGCACGATTCAATGAACGTGCCCGCCGGACGTGCCTGAAGCTCGGTTTCAGCCGAGGTGGAAGTTTTCACAGCGAGAAAAGCTGGCGCGATTTCGATATCTTTGCCCGCAATGCGGAACGGCTGGACCTTGAGATTCCGATTGCCGAGGTGGACGGGCCAGCGACCTTCAACTCCCCGGCTCGTCCGAGCTGACGCGATTCCGTGGGAGCCGGGCCGAGCCTGGGCCCTCCGCTTGACCGGATGGCAGATTGACGGGCCGGTGCCGTTTTTAATGATGCCGGCATGCCTAAGAGGAGCTCCGACCGTGCCGAACCCGCCGTGCCTCGTCTTCGGCCCACGCCGTGAGCGGCTGCGTGCGTGGGCGCGCGAAAGCGCCGCCTTTTTCACGGTCGTCAACTACGAGCAGATGCGCGCGGACAGCCTGGATGTGAACTCCCGCCTCCAACCGGACGTTGTCGTCCTCGACGAAGCGCAGCGGATCAAGAACTGGAGCGCGAAGACCACGCAGGCGATCAAGCGCCTGCGCAGCCGCTACGCGTTCGTCCTTACCGGTACGCCGATCGAGAACCGGATCGACGAACTCTACTCGCTGATGGACTTTGTCGACCCGCTGATCCTCGGTCCCTTGTTCCGGTTCAATCGCGAGTACTACGAATTGGACGTGAAGGGGCGGCCGGCCGCCTACCGCAACCTCGCGGCGCTGCAGGAGCGGATCCGTCCCCGCCTGCTCCGGCGCCGCAAGGCGGACGTGGAGAGCGAATTGCCGGACCGCACGGACAAAATCCGGTTCGTCCCGTTGAGTCCTGTCCAGCGGGATGAATACGCCGGGCATGAAGCCCAGGTCGCCCGGCTTTCCGCCATCTCGAAGCGTCGGCCGCTCACCCAGCAGGAACAAGAAAAGCTCATGCGCGAATTGGCCATGATGCGGATGGTCTGCGACACGACCTTCATTCTCCATCCGGACGATCGGACCTGCCCCAAACTCGAGGAAGTACAGAAGATCCTGGACGATTGCCGTGAGAACGACGCCAAGGTGATCGTGTTCTCCGAATGGGAACGGATGCTCGAGTTGGTGCGGGATGCGTGCAAGCGCTTGAAGCTGGGGTATGCCTGGCACACCGGAAGCGTTCCCCAGCAGCGCCGACGGGCGGAAATCAACGCCTTCAAGAGTGAGCCCTCGTGCCGTGTTTTCCTGAGCACCGACGCGGGGGCCACCGGATTAAATCTCCAAGCCGCCAGCGTGGTCGTCAATTGCGACCTGCCCTGGAACCCGGCCAAGCTGGAGCAGCGGATCGCCCGGGCATGGCGCAAGTACCAGACCCGCGCCGTCACGGTGGTCAACCTCGTCAGCGAAGGCACGATCGAACACCGCATGCTGGAAACGCTGGCGCACAAGCGGGCCCTGGCGGATGGTCTCCTGGATCGGCTGGGAAATCTGGCCGAGATCAAGCTGAAGAGCGGTGGCCAGGCGTTCATGGCCCGCCTGGAGCAGTTGATGTCCGCAGCACCGGCGCGCCCGGCCGCCGCGCTCCCACCGCTCACGACCGACCGGCCTCTGGGTTTCGCCCAGGCGGTGCGGGAACGAATCAACGGCGCCCTGATTCATTGCGAGGAGCGCTATCCCACGGAAGGAACGCACAGCGTACTATACGTTGTGCTGGAAGGCGAGGCGTCCAAGTGGCGGCCCACGCTCGAAGAACTGCATCGGGAATTCTTTGGGCCGGGGCACTCCGATCCGCTTGCGCCAGTCCGACTCGAAGTGATGGACCGCGCCTCCCATGAGGCCTTGTCGCGCCTGGTGGAAGCCGGCCTGCTTTCGCAGACTCAACGGGGCAGCCGATTGCTGTTTCCAGGCGCACCGGTCGAGGCTCCTCGCGCGCTCACCGCCGAGGAAGAATCCCGCCGTACCGCACTTCGTGCGACCGCAGCGCGAAAGCTCCGCATGGCGAGCCTCCTGGGGGAAGCCGGAATGGACGACGAAGTCCGCGCGCCCGGTCTGGACGGGGCCTTGGCCTTGGCCCGCGCTCTCGCGATCGAGCACCGCTTGGCCGAGCCGTCCAAGCCGGAGGAGGCGGTTTCCGCTCTTCTGACGCGCGCCTGGGGGCCGGCTTGGCAGCCTGTGCTGAGGTTTGTTCAGGATCCGACCTCCCCTTGGAAACCGGCCATCGACGTATTGCAGGTGCTGGCTGCTGAATCCACCTCCGAGAAGTCACTGCCGAAACGGGCAACCAAAGGGAACTTATGATGGCGCAGCCGATGCGAAAGAACGAGCGGCCGGCTATGCTGCATCAAATCTGAGATAGCGTTTGCCCAGACGCTCGAATGCGCCTCGGTCCTTGGCCACGATGGCCGCGTCAAGCACCTCGGCGGTCGCTACCAGCCAAGCGTCATTCTCGCCCATTCGCTTTCCGCTGCGCTGCTGAGTCAGCGCACATCGCCGAGCATGGGCGATGTGGATAGGCTGAACGACAAACCGCCCCAGGTATTCCATCGCCTGATCGTGGTCTTTCGCTCCCTCAAGTACTTCTTCAATCGTTACGACGCTTACCACGAGGAGGTGTCCCCTTAGCTTAGGGAGAAAATTCCGCGCCGGACCCACCGTCCGCGAAGCTGTCTCCCGCTCTAAAGCAATGAGGAAAGACGCGTCGACCAGGATGGTGGAGGCCACGATCGCTATCTGATGCCAAAACTGCGACCTTCGTTAGCCTCAACCCAGCTTGTGAGATCGTCGCCGGTCTGAATCTTTTCAGCCCGATCGATTAACTCGCGTACGAGCTCAGATTTGCTGACTTTACGGCGGCGAGCCCACGTTTTCAGCAGGCTCGCTCGGTCCTTGTCCAATTTGACCGTGATGGTGGGCATCGTATTACTTACGTATTACCCGGCTGCCTGGTTTGTCAAGTCTCCCCGGGCACGTCTTGAATGGGCTCCAAAGTTTGGGGCATTGCGAGGAAAGGCTTTGCGGTACGATCGCTTTTTTGATCGTCGCTTTGGTGGGATTTGGGTCGACCTATTTCCTCAAACCGGTCTAACCGTCGCACCCCTTGCCTTGTTGCTCCAGGGGCATCGCGTCCGGTTCACCGGCTGGCTCGCTCTCCTGATCGTTCAGACTTGGCTCGTGAGAGTACGTCGCGTCGCCCTTCACAAGCAGCCAGGCTATTTCCGTACGGCAGGTGGCTGCATAAGCTTGGTCTGTCGGTTCACGGCTGCAAAGAAGACGCCGCGCGGGCTTGAAGCCACACGCGGCGCTCGGGGTTAGGTCGCCGAAGGTGTAGCTCAGCGGTTGCCCGGATGGAAGCCAATCTTGCGGTCGTGCTCCGGCGCTGGTGGGGCGAGAAGCTGGCGCAGCGCCGGGAAGGGGGCGCGGTGGCAATCGCGTGCTTCCACCGGATTCGGGGCCCGTGTTGTCGGCGGTATAGTCGGAGGTTTCGAAAGGGCGCAGCGACAAGCCGCCATCTTGCCAGGTCCGCTCAGCGGTTCGGTTCGACCGCGCCATCAACGATGCGAGCGTTTTTGATGCCCGAGGCGTCGACGGGAAGCTGCAGGTCGCGGGCCGCTTTAAGGTTAACGACGATCTCCATTCGGTCGTAGGTTTCGATTTTTAGGTCCCGCGGCTGGGCGCCTCTCATGATCAGGTCTACAAATCGAACCGAGCGGGCGGCGCAACCGGGGACATCAGGATTGACCTGCAGCAGGGCCCCCGCTTCCGCGGATCTGGGCTCCCCCATCACTAGCGGAATATGCTGCGCTTGGGCGAGACCACCAATGTACTGACGCTGCGCGAAGAAGAAGGGCCCCTGGAGGGTCATGACTGCATTCGCACCGGCTTTTTTGCCTTCAACGATCGCCGGCGCGAGATCGGCGGGAGTTTCAATGGGGAAGACCGTCAGGTGGACACCGTGAGCGGCCGCCGAAGCCTTCAGCGTCTCCAGGAGGGCCGGACTTTCCGGGTTCGGCTCATAGACCAGCACCGCAAGTTTGGAAAGCGACGGCATAATTTGGCGCAACACTTCCAGGCGCTTGCGGATTGCGGGGCGAATCGAAAGATTCATACCGGTCACGTTCAACCCCGGATGGTCCCAGCTTCGAATCAGACCTGGGGCGATGAAATCTCCGCCGGCGGAAGCACTGACAATCGGAATTTCGTCCGTGGCGTGACGCGCGGCCAACAATGTCTCACCCGAAATCGCGACGATCACCCGGACCTTGCGGTCCACCAGGCTCTTCGCCAGCTTCGGCAAGTCCTCCGGCTTGCCGCGCGCCAGGGCGAAATCGAAAATCACGTTCTTGCCGTCGCGGTAACCCAGCTGCTGCAGCCCTTGAACGACCCCTTCGATCGAGGGTGTCCCCCTGGATCCTGAATAGAGGATCCCGATTCGGGGCAGGCGCTCTGGAGTTGCCAAGTTTTCGGCCGACGTCGGCTGAGCCAAAGTCGCCATGGTGATAACGCAAATCCACGTCGCTTTGAGGAAGGCCCGTGACGTCATGTTGAATGGCTCTGCAGAATCATGCTTCCATCGGGGAAACGCGCCCAGCGGCGGCGGCCCGGTGCGAGCGCACAAGTCATCGGCGTGATCGTGCGCGCTACGGCGCCCGGCGTGATCGCGGTTTTGGGGAGCGTATTTGCTTTGCGGCTGTTTTTTTTCGCGGGGGCTTCGCGGCTTTGGCCGCTCGGTCTGCCTTGCCAGCCGATGGGGCCGGCGGGACGGCAGCCATCTCTATGCCGAACACTTCGGCGAGCTCGCCATCGGCCAGGCCGGGCTTCGATTCCCCGGCCAGCGGTTGTCGCACGACCTCCGCAGCCGTGGCGATCAGCTCCGAGTGATCGACGCCGCGAAGGCGAAAAAGCAGCGCAGGGTCCTCGTCCAGGCGCGCACCGATCCCGTAGAGGGCCGCGGCGACATGCTTGCACATATCGGCCCAGTCCGGACATGAGCAGTCGAGCGAAATTTCTGCGGGCTTTGGGAAAAGCCCGGTTTGACGGTGCGTGACGATTTCCATCGTGCCGCCCGAGAGGCGGCCCTGGAGAAGATCCATCACGGAGGTGATCTTGCCGGCGCATTCCCGCTTGATCCGGCCCCAATGGGCCGCCGGGAGGGTCTTGATCTTGATTTCGATCTTGTAGATCTGCGAGCCGCTGACGAGGGCGCAGATCCGGCCCGGCTTGATCCGCAGGTCAATGACGCTGCCGTTGCGAACGTAGGTTCGGCCGCGGGGCAGTCGGTTGGCAAAGTCGCTGTGAGATTCCAGGTGATCGCACCAGGCTTTGCCCCAAAAGGTTCTGGCGATCTGGCGGCCGGTTCCGACCGCGACGGGTGAAAGCTTGCGCCCCGTCTTCGACAGCTTGGACGCTTCGCGGGCCGCGTTTGCCCGGCGCACCGCCATCGGCGTGTAGGGCCGCCAGCCAAATTCCCATCCCATGTTCGTCGTCATGTGCCTTTACTCCCCAGACGCCGATTTGATGTCAAGGGCGACGAATCTGAGAAGCTCGTCGTTTTTCATCTCCGTCAGAAGCCGTTCCGCGCCCCCGCCGAGGATATCCTCCGCCAGGGCCATTTTGTCCGCGATCAGCGAATGGATCTTTTCCTCGAGCGTCCCGCGGCAGGTGAATTTATGGACGACCACGTTGCGCCTCTGGCCGATCCGGAAGGCGCGATCGGTGGCCTGGTTTTCGACGGCGGGGTTCCACCAGCGATCGAAATGGATGACGTGGGACGCCGCCGTGAGATTCAAGCCGGTGCCGCCGGCTTTGAGGGACAGGACAAAGAAAGGCGGGCCGCCATCGCGCTGGAAATCGTCCACCAGATCCTGGCGTTTGCCGACGGCGGTTTCGCCGTGAAGCACGAGCCCCGGCCGGCCGAACACTTCTGCAAGAAATCCGGCAAGAGCGGCGGTGATTTCTCGGTACTGCGTGAAGACGAGCAGCTTTTCCTGCCGGGCGGCAATCTCCTCGGCAAGCTCGCGCAGGCGCTGGAATTTGCCGCTGTCCGACGGGCGATAGGCACCATCGCCGAGCCACTGGGACGGGTGATTGCAGATCTGCTTGAATCGAGTGAGAAACGCGAAGATGAGACCCCGCCTCCCGATCCCGTCATCGCCCTCGCCGGCAAGCCGGGTTTCGAGATCTTGCACCGCCTGGCCGTACAGTGCGGCCTGCGTGCGGGAAAGGCCGCAGAAGGCGTCGATCTCGGTCTTTTCAGGCAAGTCGGCGATGACGCGCTTATCCGTCTTCATGCGCCGAAGGATATATGGACGCACCAGCTGCCGAAGCGGGGAGAAGGATGACCCGTCGCCGCGGATCCGGCTTTTCGCAAAGGCGGAGAACTCCTTCGTGGTGCCAAGAAGGCCGGGGCACAGAAAATCGAATAGGGACCAGAGGTCCGACAGGCGGTTCTCGATCGGGGTCCCGGTAAGGGCGATCCGATGCCGGGCACGCAGTTCCTTGACGCTTCGGCTCTGGCGAGCGCCGGGGTTCTTGATGGCCTGCGCCTCGTCGAGAACCACAATGTCCCATTCCATGCGCGTAAGCCAAGGCAGGCGCAGGAGAAGGCCGTAGCTCGTGACCACCAGGTCCCGGCCCCCCAGGCCTTTTTCGGGATTCGCGGCGACTTCGGCAAGAAGTTCCGTGTCCGCCTCGGAAGGATGCGCGAAGAAAACGGAGAGGGCCGGCGCAAACCGGCGAATTTCAGCACGCCAGTTGGCGATCAGCGAGGCGGGAACAACCAGGAGGGATGGGCGGACCTTCGAGGACCGGCGGCGGCGGGCCAGCAGGAGCGCTATGACTTGGAGTGTCTTGCCGAGGCCCATGTCGTCGGCCAAGCAGGCGCCGAGGCCCAGCTGGTTCATGGTCCAAAGCCAATGAACACCCTCTCGCTGGTAGGGCCGCAGTTTCGCCAGGAGCTCCGGCCCGGGATCAGACTCGGCCGAAACAGCCGGCTTCTGCATCTCCGCGAGCGCCCGCTTGAACCATTCGCCGGCCGAGACCCGCGTCCAATCGGGGCGGCTTTCGCTCGCATCGGTATTCTGCGCCCCATCGGCAGGAGTGAATCCCGAAAGAAGCCGCATTCCTTCGATGAGGGATACGCCGTCGGAGCCCGCATCCGCCTGCACCCGCTTCCAATGGTCCAAGACCTCCTTCAGTCGTTCGGGATCGACTTCGACCCACTTGCCCTTGAGCAAAACGAGCCCGTGGCTCGAATTCAGGATCGTTTCCCGCTCCTTGGCGGTCAGCGGTTGCCCGTCGAGCGCCAGTTCGATCTTGAAATCCAACAGGCTGCCCTGGCCAAGACGGTTTTTCGCCTCCTCCCCAATTTTCACGCTGACCTGGGGCCGCGGAGGGCGCCCCGATTTCCACCAATCGGGAATGCGTACGCTGATCCCGCTTTCTTCCAGCCGCGGTATGTCCTTGAGGAAGCGAAAAGCGGCGGCCGAAGTCCAAACCTGTGGCTGGAAGATGGCGCGAGACTCGAGAAGTTCGCGCGCCAGGCCGCCCTTTTCGGCCGCACGCTGGACGGGCGACAGAAGAGAGGCGAGCGCCGCCCGGTTCTTCGCGCCCGCGTACTCCTGCAAGGCCCGTCCCATCGGCAGGTGCTGAACCCGGCCTTGGTCCGATAGCCCATGGGTGTATGTCGCAAGGAAGGCAAAGGGATGGTCGGGATCCCGCTTGTTCTCCGCCAAATGAAACGTGACGCGACCAACTGCGTTCCAGGCCGGGTTTTTGGCTTGGAGATAGGATTGCAGGCGACCGCCGTGATATTCGTCCACCTCGGTGCGCACCCGAACGTCCAGTTCCTCCCACAGACGGCCGAGGACGGCCGGATTGACGTATTCGAGGCCGCGCAGGGGCGGCGAGCTCCCTGTCAGTTCGGCAAGAATAGCTTCGTCCGGCGGCGGAACCGGGGCCAGTGGCGCATCGGCCGATTCGCCCGAAGCCGGGCGATGGCATAGGGCGGTGAAGTACCGGCGCGCAAATTCGCGCCAGTAGGCCAAGTCGGCCGGGAGAGGCCCCTCAAGACAATCGGTGGCCAGGCACTCGAGTCCCTGCGCGCTCGACGAAGCAAAGGAGCCGCTCAATTGCGCCACCGTCGCTGCCACCAGCTTCGGCTCGGACTCCGATGAAGGCGCGACGGAAAGTCGGCCCGCGGGGGAAAGGCTGGTTTCGAGCGACATCCGGCGGCAGCTAACGGAGGGTTTCCGCCTCAATTCGAGGGCTTGAATCAGTCAAAGCGGGTTGGGACATTCCATCGTCGACATTTGCGGGCTTCATCTTCCGTACGCGATCGGAGATTGCTGCGCTCCTCTTCAATCCGCGCAAGCGGCTAATCGATCTCGCCACCACAATAGAGTGGATTCTGAAGAGAACGACGCCACCCACGCTCAGCAACACGGATCGGTTTCATCATCCCGACCACGATGGCGACGACCAATCGCCTACGGAATTTTCAGCAGACACCGTCCCTTGCGAACCGGTGTCGATTCCGTGAACTTTCTCGCCAAGCCGGAATTGGAGCGGAGTGAACAAAACAAGATTCGCCTTCGCAAAGCGGATCCACAAACGACAGCCCACGCGATCTTCCAATCTCGTTCGACGCCATCTCCATCTGCTGGAGCCAGCCGCTCAACCGGAGAAGCTTTAGGAACGGCCACCGGCACCAATTCGATGCGCAATGCGGTGGTCTTCCAGTGGCTCCAAAAGCCGCCGTAAATGGCCAATGTGCTCGAATTTTATTCGTAAGTAATTGATTATAAATGGTGGAGGTGGCGGGAGTTGAAATCGGTCGGTCGCCGCTCGAAGATTGGGCCAGTTTTCAGAGGGAGAATCGTCTGGCAGGGCAGAAACGAGCCGGGAAATGTTGTGCGCCAACGTCGTCGTTTCGCGGCAGGACGTTGCAACAAGCGGCACCAAAGATGCCAGGAATCGGACAGGAATTTCGGACCGGGAGCCAACCCCGGCTCGAAGGGGAACCGTGCTCTTGCGGCAGCTGGCAGGAATTCGTGTTCCGGAGTGATCGCCCGGAGCCCGTCACGATCCAATTGACCATTCCACTAGTCTTTGCGGGCAGATTTGGCTCGTCCCGCGGTGAACCCTCGCCAGCGGGACCTCTCACTTGGCGGCGGCGGAATTCGGTCGCGCCAGGGCGACCAGCATGACGACCGATAGCTTTGGAGGACGAGCCGTTGGCTCAGTGGGCGCCGAACCGAGCCAGCCAACTCAGTGGATCGGACCTGGTCGGGACGATACAGCCGAACGCCAGAACCTCCGGGTTCCAGCCGTAGAGCACGAAGAACAGGAAGGACCGCAGATTGCGCCGACGGAACTCGGTCACGATGACTGATCCGGTATTGACGAAATGACCCGCCGCGGACGGGCCGGACTTGACGGCCTCGATCGACTCATCGACCTCCAGTCGAAATCGCACCTTTAACCCGGCCGAAATCTCCGCGTACTGCGCCTCAAACTTCAGACCTCCTGACATAGGCCTCGGTTAAGATGTCCGCTTTTTCGTCAATCCGGCGGGTTGGCGACAGCGAAGTGAAGGCGCAGGTGTGAGCCGGGGAAGGCGACGGGATCACGGTTGAGTTCCTCACAGAGGGCGGCGA